>DATEUJ010000151.1:0-99681 GCA_035283185.1 Anaerolineae bacterium
TGCGTCTTCACCTTGACGGTACACAGCGCGCACCTCGTCATCGGTGGGTAAGGGCAACGGTGTCATGGGCTTGACTATAGCAGCTTTGGATATGACGGGCAGTAGATTTACGTTAGAAATCTGCTAAGGCTGAGCAGTTACCTTCGGGAGAGCAATGATTTCACATTCTGATGGAATGCTTGCGGCCGCGATTGACGCGGCGCGGCAGGCTGGCGCGCTACTGCGCACCTACTGGGAGCGCGGCGTCGTCGCCGAGTACAAGGGTGCGATCGACCTGGTGACCGAAGCGGATCGCGCATCTGAGGCGCTGATTCTGGACATGCTGTCTCGACACTTCCCGGATCACCGTTTCCACGGCGAAGAGACCGGTGAGAACGGCGGGCACTCGTCACATGTCTGGCTGATCGATCCGCTGGACGGCACGACGAACTTCGCGCACGGTTATCCGCAGTTCAGCGTGTCGATCGCTCTTCAGATCGACGGGCAGACAGAGCTGGGCGTCGTGCTCGATCCGATGCGCGACGAACTGTTCGCGGCGCGGCGAGGGCACAGCGTATCGCTCAACGGCCGGCCGATCCGCGTTTCCGTCACGCTCGATCTGGCGCACAGCCTCTTGGTGACCGGTTTCCCGTACGATCGGCAGACGAGCGAGCACAATAACATTCGGGAGCATCAAGCATTCCTGATGCGATCGCAGGGTGTACTGCGTGCGGGCAGCGCTGCGCTCGACCTGGCTGCCGTCGCCAGCGGTCGGCTCGACGGCTACTGGGAGTTCAAGCTCAATCCCTGGGACTGGGCGGCGGGCATTCTGCTGGTCCAGGAAGCAGGCGGTTGGGTGACGGACGAGCAGGGTGGGGCAGTTGACCCGAAGCCGTTCGGCGTTGTGGCGAGCAACGGGAGGATTCACGGAGAAATGCTGGGCGTGCTGCGACAGTTGGATTCACTGAGGACAATGGAATAGCTGTAATGCTATTTACAGAGGCGCTTGGAGCGTACACGCAATGTATCGAACACGCCGGTGATCAACCCTATGATTGGTTTCTCGCGAGGCTGAAAGCCGATTACTGCGTCCCGTATCAAGAGTCGGTCCAACAGGCCCTGCTTGGTTTACAGGAGGAAGAGCCATGAGAGAGGCTGCTATAATCCGGAGACGTGACCTATTCTTTGTCCTGATATGCCTCGCATTTCTGACTGCATGTAGCACTGGACTGAGTCCTGAAGAGATACAGGCCACTGTGGCTGCCGCCGCGGCCGCTACTGTCGCTGCGCAACAGACCGTCGATGCCGAGGTCCAGCAATCGGTCGATGCGACACTGACTGCCATTGCAACGAGCGTCGCACCAACCCCTACGTCGATACCCGCTGCGCCGAGCATCGCACCAACACCTACGTCGATGCCCGCTGCACCGTCCAACACTCCCACACGTAGTCCAGCGACGCCACGACCGACGGGTCCGCTAGACTTCGACTGGGTCGTCGAGTCGGCAGGTGTGAACCCGGGCAATCCCAGCGAGTGGCTGGCGATATTCGTCGTCAGGGCGAGAGGCGGCGATGGGAGGTACACCTACTTTCATGATGGACTGCGGGTCGATGGTCCGAGGATCCGAGTGGTGTGGCGTGCTTGTCGCAGCAAGCCCGGCTCGATCGAGGTACGTGACGGAAGAGGCCAGTCGGTGAAGAAAGATTATTTTTACGAATCGCCGTACTGCGACGTGACACCGCCAGTTCTAGGATCACCACCGCCACCACCCTTCAGTGGTGCTTCAAAACCGTGATCAGAAGTATTATCTCGATTGGGATGATTAACCCTTGCGAAGGCTTCACAGCCTTCGCAAGGGTTAAGAGAGCAGCGCCTGGACCGCCTGCGCGCTCTCTGCCTTTAGCGCCGACCGCGCCACGGCCTGTGCCGATGCGAAATCCAACGCCCGTATGATCTGCTTGGCCTTCGGGATAGCCGGCGCGTTCATGCTCAGCTCGTCGACACCCAGCCCGACGAGCAGCGGCACGGCTAGCGGATCGCCGCCCATCTCGCCGCACACGCCGACCCACTTGCCGCGCGCGTGCGCGGCCTCGACGACCATTTCAATCAGGTGCAGCACCGCCGGCTGAAACGCGTCCGCCAGCGCCGCGACGCGCGCGTTGCCTCGCTCGGCGGCGAGCGTGTACTGAGACAGGTCGTTCGTGCCGATCGAGAAGAAGTCGGCCTCCTCGGCAAAGTGGGCAGCCAGCAGCGCAGCGGACGGAATCTCGACCATGATACCGGTCTCGATGCGCACTGGCGCGGGCTGGCCGCGATTCTTGACTTCGAGTCTCGCTTCTTCCAGCAGCGCGCGCGCCGCCCGCCATTCGGCGAGCGTAGCGACCATTGGAAACATCACTTTCACCGGAAAATCTGCGGCGGCGCGCACGATGGCTCGCAACTGCGCCTTGAACAGGTCAGGTTTCGCCAGGCACAGGCGAATCGCGCGCCAACCGAGAAACGGGTTCGCTTCCGCGCCAAGATCCAGGTAGGGTAGGGGCTTGTCGCCGCCCACGTCGAGCGTGCGAATGATCAGCGGTCGCCCTCCAAGCCCCTGCGCGGCGGCGCGATAGGCGGCATATTGCTCCTCTTCGTCGGGCGCGACCTGCCGATCGAGAAACACGAACTCCGTGCGGAACAGACCGACCCCCTCTGCTCCGGCGGCCACGGCGGCGCGCGTTTCCTCTGGTGACCCGATGTTAGCTGCAACTTCGACGCGGTGGCCGTCGCTTGTGACTGCCGGCGCTGCGCTTGCGGCGCGCGCTTCGGCCTTCGCCGCGCGGGCGTCCTCGGCGCGCTGTGCATATTCAGCGACGAGGCTGGCTTCCGGGTCCGGGAAAACCTGGCCGGTCATGCCATCGACAATCAACGACGTGCCTTCCGCAATCTCGAGAATGCGCTCACCCAGGCCGACGACCGCAGGAAGGTCGAGGCTACGCGCGAGAATCGCGCTGTGCGAAGTCGGTCCGCCGAAGGCCGTGCAAATGCCCAGCACCAGCGCTGGATCGAGGCGCGCCGTGTCGGCAGGCGTCAGGTCGGGCGCGACGAGAATGCCCGCTTCCGGCATGACCGGCACGGACGCAGCCGCGCCTAGCAAGTTTAGGATCACCTGCCGCCCGACATCCAGCACGTCCTCGGCGCGGGCGCGCTGATACTCGTCGTCGAGTGTACGGTACTCGGCGGCCATCTGGTCTGTGGCACGCTGCCAAGCGGCTGCGGCGTTGAGTCGATCGACGAAGATGGCGCGGCGCACCGGTTCACGTAGTGCATCGTCATCCAGGTACAAGGCGTGCGCTTCGAAGATGGCCGCTGAGTAAGCGCCAGCGCGCCGGTTGATCACGTCGCGCGTGGCCTCGATCTGCTGTCTCGTTTTGTCTATCGCGGCCAATAGCGCCTTCCACTCGAACTGCGGATCATCCACCATGTGTGCCGGCACTTCAGGCGCCGCCCGCCGATAGAGCCGCGCGCTGCCGATGGCCAGGCCAGGAGAGGCCGGCAAGCCTTGCAGGGATGAGGGATGAGGGATGAGGGATGAAACGGGTGGTTCAATCTTCGTCGCCGGTTGTTTGACCTCAAGTGCCTGTGGCTCACCGTCTTCGTCGCCGAAGTTCTCATCGGCGAGCGATTGAATGGCCGCCAGCGCCGCTTCGGCATCGGCTCCAGAAGCGGCCAGCTCAATCTCGTGAAACTGCCGGACGCCGAGCTTGGCAATCTCATTAATGCTCTTCGCGCTCACGGGTCCGCGCCTCGTCGTCAGGTTGGCCACTTCGACGGCGGCCTGGAAACGTGTGGCGGTCTGAACGAATCGCGCCGCCGGGCGCAGGTGGAGGCCGAGGCGATTGGGCACCTTGAGTCGCAGGGCAGACTTCTTTCCGGCCTGTTCGCCCGGTGGGGGAGAGGGGAGAGGGGCGGCAGATTCTGGTTTGAGTTGTGCGATTTTGGGAGCGAGCGCGCCGCGCGCCTCGGCGGCGACCTGCTCAAGCGTGTTGCCGATGCTCGCCTGCACGGCTGCAGCAATCGCGCCTTCGACGAGGGGGGCTTCGCAGAGCACGATCCGCCTACGCTGCTCGGGCGGCAGCGCTTCGACCGCCATCTCGGCGTTTGGCACGGCGCTGCCCAGGTCCATCAGCACAAGCACGCCATCGTCGGAGTACACCTGCTCAATGGCTTGCTGCACCAGATTGGCGTTGGTGCCAAACGGCTTGTCAGGAAAACCGGACCCGCCGGCTGCTGCGAGCGGCACGTCCCCGCGCCCACCGGCTGCGTCGCGCGCCAGTTCGGCTACACCCTCGGCGAGTTTGGCGCTGTGCGAGACGATGACGAGACCGACCATACGAATCCAAACTCCAAACTTCAAACTCCAAACTTCAAAAACTGTGTCCCATTCCTATGAACGCTTACGAAGACACCAGGGCGCCAGCGCCCGAAGCAGACTCCCGGCTGCACGAGGGGCAGCCGCTCACCTCGGTCGTGCGTGCCAGGAACGCGGTGGTTAACGCATCGGGCGGGCACGGCTTGAAACCGACCGCGCCGCACTGGCAGGCATACCAGCCGGGCGCGACGGCGGCGTAGCGGGGATGCGGCCCAAGCGTCACTTGCTCCACACCGAATCCCCAGCGTGCGTTCGTAATGAGTCGTCGGCAGCCCGCGGCCCGCAGCTTCCTGGCATACTCACTGAAGTGCCGGCAGTGGCGCATGAGCAGCACGCCGACGGTTATGCCGCTCGGAAATGGTATCGAGAGGGCGTCGCCGCAGATCACGGTGAGGTTGGCAGGGTAGGGGCGGGTCTTGCGTCCGCCCGTCTCGCGTTCGCCTGTGAGCAATTCGCCGTGCTGCTCGATCGCAATCACGGCGCGCGCCTGCTCCGCAGCCCGGCGCGCAAAGCGCAAATCGCCTGCGCCGATGTCGAGGACGACATCGCGCGCCCGGAGAAGCGAGAGCACCGCGCGGTAGGTGGGTTCGTCGTACGGCGCCCAGGCGGATTCCCAATCCGCGTCGCTCAGATCTGCTGGGTGATAGTCCAGGTCAGCCACATCCCGTAGGCGACAGTCAATATGCCGACGACAAGCAGCGCGCGCGACACGGTCGTTTCGGCGCGCGCGCTCAGGCCCAGGTCGAACAGGATCGAGCGCACGCCGAGCAGCGCGTGCGCCGTCACCGTCACCAGGAACAGGAGCTCCAGCAAGACGACGATCGGGTTGCGCAGATAATCTGCCACGCCGGCGAAGTCGCGGATGCCCCCTTCCGCGATGAAGTGTTGTGTCATCATGTGCAGCGCCAGCAGCACGATCAGCCCGACGCCGGTGAGCGCCTGCCACAGCCAGGCGGTGGTCGGCGCCGGTTTCTGTTCGGATAAATCTTCCATCGCCGTCAGCTCCCGAAAACCATGATACCCATCACGACGGTACCGATCCCCGCGATCAGCATCAACCCAACGAACAAGCTCTTCTGGCTGCGCGTGCCGAAGCCCAGCCCGGTAAGCGTCACGCGAATGCCGTTCAACCCGTGAATCAGCCATCCGGCGATGAGAATGACGTCGAGCGCCAGGAACAGCGGCGACCGCGCCAGGTTGACGAAGGGATCCCACATATCTGGTCCGCCTGCCAGCATGCTCAGGACGACCAGGTGCAGGTACAGGTAAACCAGCAGCCCGATGCCCGTCACCCGGTTGAGTGTGTAAGCCCACATGCCCATCCCGCGCCGGCGCACGTCGGCCCATTGCGCGGTACGGCGCAGCCTGGAGCTTTGAAGTTGTGTCGCCATATCACCGTCCGAATAGTTTCCTGATTCGATGCTTGACCAGGTCGCGGCGCAGCAACATGATGGCCCCCGCCGGGTCGACCCCTTGCGGACAGGCTTCGGTGCACTCCCAGCCGCTGTGGCAGCGCCACACGCCGTGCTCGCCGTCGGCGAATCCCAGCAGCCGCGTCGATTCCGCTTCGTCTGGCGCTTCGAGGCGGGCGCGGTAAATCCCGGCCAGCGCCGCCGGCCCCATAAACTTATCGCTCGCCGCCATCGTCGGGCAGGCGCTGATACAGATGCCGCATTCGATACAGTTCTCGAAGCGGTTCACGCGCGCCACGCCCTCGGGCAGCGTGACGGATCGCGCGTCTCGCGGCCGGCCGTCTGCGGCGCCGGCCGCCACAGGCAAATACGATTCCGCCGTGCGCGTGATGACCATGCCCGACGTCGACATTCGCTGAAAGAAGCCGCTGACGTCGACGACGAGGTCGCTGACGATGGGAAAGTTGCGCAGCGGCTCGATGCGCAAGTCGCCGCGGCCGCGCCACACGTCGCGAACCGGCGTGATGCACGGCAGCTTCTCGCGGCCGTCGATGCGCATGGCGCAGGATCCACACGAGGCGTGGTGGCAGGCATGCCGAAAGGTAAGGCTGCGGTCGTGCTGCGCCCATGCCGCTTCGATGGCGTCGAGCACGCTGGCCGTGTGCGGGACACGCACACGGAAAGTATCATAGCGCGCCGGCTGGCCGGCCTTGTACCGGAAAACCTTGAGCGCTACTTCAAGTGTCATAAGTTCCCTTAGTTCTCTTAATTCCTGGTCACCCGCCTATCCATCTCACTGATAGAAAAGCCGATAGGACGCCAGCGGCGCATCGCGCGTGCGGCACTCGGCTTCGATCCCTAGCTTGTGGCATACCATATCGGAGACCTTCTCGGCCATGGCGCGCGCCGTCGTCGTCTTGCCGCCGGAGATCGTGACGAAGCCATCTATGCCGTCGCGCTTGTGGTCGAAACATTCGAACGTCCGGCTGACTTCGCGCTCGTCGACGCCGCCCTTGCTGATAAGGGGACGCGCCACGGCCATGACGCCGCGTAGCGGCGCCTGCCGGATACCGGGCAGCAGCATCTCGCCCTGCTGGAACATCTTGTCGACGTGCTCCTGCGGAATCGGAATCAGATCGGGGTCGCCGACGGCCCACGAAGTCGTGCCGATGATCGACGTCGTCCGCTGGGGGACGACGATGTCGCCGTCTGAAGGCTTGTTCAGGCGGTTGACGACCATGTTGTTCAGCCGCTTGCCGACGGTGACCATCACGCCGGCGGTGGGCGATACCGGCACGTCGACGCCAGCCATCTCCGCGATTTCGCCGGCCCATGGTCCGGTCGCGTTGACGACGATGTCGGCCCCGATCGTTTCCGTCTTGCCTGTGCGGTGATCCACGAAGGTCACGCCGGTCACACTCTGGCCGGAGCGCGTGACTTCGTTGACTTCACAGTACGTGCGCACGATGGCCCCGTTGCGACGCGCGGTGGCGAGAAACGCCAGGCAGAATCGAAACGGCTCGAACACGCCGTCGGGCACCTGCACGGCGGCGAGCGTCTTCGGATTGAGGAGGGGCTCGACCTCGAAAGCGCGCTGGAGTGGCAGGTCGCGCGCCGGGATGCGGCACGCTTCGCAGCCCCCCAGGAATTTCTCCTTGAAGGCCAGATCGTCTTCGGTTACGGCGACGAACAGGCCATCGTTCAGCTCCAACACGTCCGGCATGATCCTGCGCAGGATCATGTTTTCGTCGATGCACTCGATCGCCGATTCCTGATCCTTGACGCAGTAACGCCCGCCGGAGTGCAGCAGGCAGTGATTCCGGCCGGTCGTGCCGGACGCGACTTCGCCGCGCTCGATCACCGTGACGCGCAGGCCGCGCAGCGCCAGGTCGTGCGCAGTCGCTGCACCGGTCGATCCGGCGCCGATGATGATCACGTGTGGTGGAGACATTACGGCACCTTGTAGACCTGGCAGGTCTTCGCGATCCAACGTATGACCAACACTGGCGGACAAGACCTGCCAGGTCTATTCCGTATCTCCGTGGTTTTCTCGAAAAGAAGCCTGGGAGCCTGCAATCCGGCTTCCAGGCTTCCGCCAGTGACGTGCCAGCTCCAGACTTCGGAAGTCTCTTGAAGACTTCCGAAGTCTTCAGCAATCCTTAGTGCTCGGCCCAGTCGAACGTGCGCGTGACGGCTTTGAGCCAGCCCTTGTGCAGCTTCTCGCGGTGCTCCGCGTCCATCTTGGGATTCCACTCTTTGTCCTTGCCCCAGTTGGCGCGCAGGTCTTCGACTTCTTTCCAGAAGCCGACAGCCAAACCGGCCGCGTAGGCCGCGCCAAGCGCGGTGGTCTCGGCGACGGTCGGGCGGATGACAGGCACGCCCAGGATGTCGGCCTGGAACTGCATGAGCAGCTCGTTGTACACCATGCCGCCATCGACCTTGAGCGCTTTGAGGGGGACGCCAGAGTCTTTATTCATCGCGTCCAGCACTTCGCGCGTCTGGAAGGCGGTGGCCTCCAGCGCGGCGCGCGCGATGTGGCCCTTGTTGACGTAGCGGGTCATGCCGACGAGTACGCCGCGCGCGTCGTTCCTCCAGTAGGGCGCGAACAAGCCGGAGAACGCTGGGACGAAGTAGATGCCGCCGTTGTCGTCGACCGTCTTGGCCAGCGCTTCGACGTCGGCTGACTTCTGGATCAAGCCCAGGTTGTCGCGCAGCCACTGCACCAGCGCGCCGGTGATCGCGATCGAGCCTTCCAGGCAGTACACTGCCGGCTGATCGCCGATCTTGTAGCCGAGCGTCGTGAGCAAACCGCTCTTGGAGGGCACGGGCTTGGTGCCGGTGTTGAGCAGCATGAAGCAGCCGGTGCCATAAGTGTTCTTGGCCTCGCCGGGCGAGAAGCACGTTTGCCCGAACAACGCCGCCTGCTGGTCGCCCAGGTCGCCGGCGACCGGGATGCCCGCCAGGTCGCCAACGGCCTTGCCGTACACTTCGCTCGACGGCCGGACTTTCGGCAGCATGGCGCGCGGGATGTTCAGGATCTTCAAGATCTCGTCGTCCCAGTCCAGCGTCTCCAGGTTCATCAGCATGGTGCGAGACGCGTTGGACACGTCGGTGACGTGCGCGCCGCCCTTCGGGCCGCCGGTGACGTTCCAGATCACCCAGGTGTCGATGTTGCCGAAGAGCAGTTCGCCCTTCTCGGCCCTGGCCCGCGTGTTTTCGACGTTGTCGAGGATCCACTTGATCTTAGGGCCGGAGAAGTAGGTCGCCAGCGGCAGGCCGGTCTTGGGGCGAAAGCGGTCCTGTCCCCCGTCCTTGGCCAGGTCGTTGCAGATGCCGGCGGTGCGGGTGTCCTGCCAGACGATGGCGTTGTAGACCGGCTTGCCCGTGGCCTTCTCCCAGACGATGGTCGTCTCGCGCTGGTTGGTCACGCCGATGGCGGAGATGTCCTTCGGATCGACCTTGCTCTTGGCGAGCGCCTCCTTGATCACCTCCTCCGTGCGCTTCCAGATCTCCATCGGGTCGTGCTCGACCCAGCCGGGCTTCGGATAGATTTGCTCGTGCTCTCTCTGATCGACTTCTACGACCTTGCCGCCGTGATCGAAGATCATGAAGCGGGTGCTGGTCGTGCCCTGATCGATTGCTGCTGCGTATTTAGCCATGTCGTACCTCCGTGAGATAGAGCGTTATGCCTGCTGGGGATCGAAGTCGGCGCGCGTCGCCCCCAGCGTGGCACGTTCCGCCGGCGCTACCCGTCGTTGACCCAGGTATCGGCGGCGGCCTTGAGGAGCAAGTGCGACGAGGTCGCGCCCGGGTCTTGATGCCCGGCGCTGCGCTCGCCCAGGTAACTGGCGCGGCCCTTCTTGGCAACCAGGGGAGTGGTGGCGATCATGCCCTGCTCGGCAGCCTGGGCCGACTTTACGAGCGCCTCACGCATGGGCGTGCCATTAGCCGCCGCCTCTTTCAGCGTCACCAGTGCCGGGGTGAGCGCGTCGACCATCGTCTTGTCCCCGAGGTTGGCTTTGCCGCGCATGACCACGCCGTTCACGCCGGCTTCTAGCGCGTCGACCCAGTCGGCCAGAGTGAGCTCCAGTTTGCCCGCGGATGAGGTTCCCATCTGCATGAAAAGTGTGCCGTAGAGCGGGCCTCCGGCCCCCCCAACGGTAGAGACCAGCGTCATGCCGACCGTCTTCAGGATCGTGCCGATGTCTTTGTCGGAGACGCCCGGCAGCTTGGTGAGCGCGGCCTGAAAGCCGCGATCCATGTTCGCGCCGTGATCGGCGTCGCCGATGGCTGCGTCCAGTTGAGTCAGGTAGTCCTTGTTGTCGGCGATGGCAGATGCGTAGGTCTTGATCCATTCGAGAACGGCATCTCGCGGAACACTGTTCGTCACTCTGGCCTCCTGGTGTCAGGCGGTCACATCCCCCAGCGCAGACCGGCGGTCTTGACCGGCGCGTCCCACAGCTTGGTCAGGTCGTCGTCCAGCTTCAGCAGCGTGATCGAGCAGCCCGCCATTTCGAGCGAAGTGATGTACGAACCGATCAGGTTGCGGGTGATCTTGACGCCCCGTCCTGCGCAGATCTTCGCCAGTTCATTATACACCACATACAGCTCGATGACGGGCGTGCCCCCCATGCCGTTTACGAAGGCCAGCACCTCGTCGCCGGCCTTGAAGGGCAGGTCTTCGATGACCGGCGTGGCGAGCATCTCGGTGATCTCGGCCGCCGTCTTGACCTTCATGCGCGTGCGGCCCGGTTCGCCGTGGATGCCGATGCCGATCTCCATCTCGTCCTCCGGCAGATCGAAGGTCGGCTTGCCCACATGCGGCACGGTGCAGGAGGTGAGGGCCATACCCATGCTACGGCCCCAGCCGTTGACCTTGCGGCACACGTCGGCCACTTCTTTGAGCGAGCGCTTCTGCTCGGCGGCCGCGCCGGAGATCTTCTCCGACAGCACGGTGACGGCGACGCCGCGCCGCCCGGCGGTGTACAGGCTATCCTGCACCGCCACGTCGTCGTTGGTGACGACGCTCTCCACCTCGATACCCTCGCCCCGCGCCAGATCGGCGGCCATCTCGAAGTTCATGATGTCGCCCGTGTAGTTCTTGACGATGTGAAGCACGCCGGCTCCCCCGTTCACGGCCTTCGTGGCTTCAAGCATCTGGTCAGGCGTGGGCGAGGTGAACACGGCGCCGGGGCAGGCCGCGTCGAGCATGCCGTACCCGACGAAGCCGCCGTGCATCGGCTCGTGGCCGGAGCCGCCGCCGGAGATGACGCCCGCTTTGCCCTTCACCGGCGCGTCGGCGCGCACGATGTAGTTCGGATCGAAAAACACCTTGACGAGATCCGGATGTGCGGCGGCGATACCCTGGAGCTCCTCCTTGACAACATCTTCCGGTTTGTTGATCAGCTTCTTCATGGTTGCAACCCCTTCCGGGCTTCACCGGCTACATGCCTGTAACAGCCACTTGCAGCACGGCAGCCAGCGCGCCGCCGATGAGTGGGCCTACGACCGGGATCCACGAGTAGCCCCAGTCGCTGCCGCCCTTGCCGGCGATCGGAAGAACGGCGTGCGCGATGCGTGGCCCGAGATCGCGGGCCGGGTTGATGGCATATCCCGTCGGGCCACCCAGGCTCAGGCCAATGCCCCACACCAGGGATGCGACGAGGTACGGACCCACACCGCCGACGGGCGGAGTGCCCAGCCGACCAAAGATCGAGAAGATCACGAACAACAGCGTGAAGGTGCCGATGATCTCCGTGACCAGGTTCCACGGTGTGCTGCGAATGGCCGGGGCGGTGCAGTGGCAGGCCAGCTTCAAGCCCTGGTCTGACGTCTCGCCCCAGTGCCTGAAGTAGGCCAGGAAGACCAGGACGGCGCCGAGGAAGGCGCCGACGAATTCGCCCGCAATGCGGACCAACCCGTCGTTTAGAGTCGTGCCGCCGTTGACGATCTTCGCTACAGTCACAGCCGGGTTGAGATCGGCATTCGGGCTACCGGTAGCCTGGGCCACAAAGACCCCGCTCATGACTGCGAAGGCCCAGCCTGCGGTGATAACTATCCAGCCACCGCCCTGTGCCTTGGACTTGTTGAGCAGAACGGCTGCTACCACGCCGTTGCCCAAGAGGATAAGCATCATCGTGCCGAGAACTTCACCTAAGAAAGGTGATGGTGCCATGGAAGCAATCTCCTTCTATGTGAATGGTTGGTTACGGCATGACGAAGACACCCAACGGGTTGCGGTAATGAAAACGTGAGCGGTCGAGTGGATGCACCTCCTTTCCATGGAAAGAACGAGACAAGAAACACCGCCCTGAGCGATTGCTCACCGGACGGTGTTCAACGGTACACACCAGCGCATACCGCGCAATCCACCACGCCGCGCAGTTTGGGACAGCCCGCTGGAGTGATGCACGAGCAGCATGAATATGTTTATACTGTAAGTGGTGGCTCTCTGTCCATTTTCATACCATTATGTTGCAGAGTGAAACATTCCAGTACGCGAGTACTGTTTCATTGTGAACCACATCGGCCGGTCAGTTGTGCGTGTTTGTCTTGAAATCGTCAGCCGAGAGGCCAAGTTCTCGCATCTTGCGCCACAGTGTCGTCCGCCCAATACCCAAGATGTGCGCTGTCTGGCTCAGGTTGCCATTCGTGGCGCGCCCGGCGCACACAATCGCGGCTTTCTCGGCCTCGACCAGGCTGCGCACAGGCTCGGTGAGTGGCTTGCCAGGGATCATGGCCTGGCGCTGGCGGACAGCGCCGGGCAGGTGTTCCATCTCGACGGGCCTGCCATCGGCCAGCAGGGCGGCGCGCTCCAGGACGGATTCCAATTCACGACTGTTGCCCGGCCACGGATAGGCGGCTAAAATGCCGCGCGCGGTCTGCGTCAGCGCCAGGGGGCGCCCGATCTGGGTGCTCAGCCGCTCCAGAATTCGATTGATCGCAACCGGGATGTCGCCGGGTCGCTCTCGTAGGGGTGGGATATTGATCACGAACGAGCGCAGCCGGAACAGGAGGTCGGCGCGGAATGTCCCTTCGGCCACGCGGGCCTCAAGGTCGACGGTCGAGGCTGCGATGATTCGCACGTCGACCGGGATCACGCGTGTGCCGCCCAGGCGGATGACGTCGCCGGCCTCGATGACACGCAGCAGCGCAGCCTGCGTGTCCAGCGGCAGCGATTCGATCTCCTCGAGCAGGAGCGTGCCGTTGTCCGCCAGCTCGAATTTGCTCGGGCGCCCGTCCGAGGCCGTGCCATATGCGCCGGCTTCGTAACCCAGAAACTCGCCCAGCGCCAGTGCGCGGGGAATCGCGCGACAGTTGATCGCCAGGAACGGACCGTCTGCGCGGCGGCTGCAGTTGTGAATGGCGCGCGCGAGAACGTTCTTCCCGGTCCCGCTTTCGCCCATCACCAGGACACACGCTTTCGCGGCAGCGGCTGCCTGCGCCTGGCGCCGGACGCGCTCCATGGCAGTGCTGGCGCCAAGAATGTCGTCGAGCGTGAGTCGCGCTTGCGCTCCGACCTGCCGGGTGACGAGCTGGCGCACCTGGTCCAGCCGGCGCAGCGTGGCGATGTACGCGGTCGGCTCTCCTTCCAGGTCTCGAACCGCGCGCAGGCTGACGAGGCAGTCGCGCTGCGCCCCACCGACATTGAAATGTGTCTCCCTGTCACTCAACTCTTCACCGCGGGCGACGGCTTTGGCCAATCCTTCGGGCAGCGTCACATACTCCGCCAGTGGGCGGCCGACGGCTTCGGTCTGCGAGAGGCCGAGCATTTGTGTGGCCCGCTGGTTCATGTGCATGATCTTGCCGTCTGCGCTCCAGGCGAGCACGCCGTCGGAAATGGCCTCCATGGTCGCATTCAGCTCGCTGGCGTGCGCGTTGGCCTCGCGCACGAACATGTCCGCCTGCAACTGGTTCTCGATCGCGCGGGATGCGGCCACGGCGATCCCGAGCAGGTGGTAGCTGTATTGCTCGACCTGCGCCATCAGCCCGATCGACCCGACCAGCCGGCCGTCGACGGCGTATATGGGCGCTGCGGCGCAGCCGATCGCGTGCAGAGTCTTGAGATAATGCTCCGGGCCGACCGTCTGCGCGGGACATCCCTCGATCAGCGCGGAGGCGAACGCATTCGTGCCGATCCGGCTTTCGTCCAGAAACGCGCCTTGACGCAGTCCCAGCGCCGCGGCAATCTGCAGCATGCTTTTGTCCCCCAGCATTTCCAGCACGCACGCCGTGCTGTCGACGAGCACCAGGATCAGGCTGGTTCCTTCGACGAACTGGTGAACGTCCTCCATGATCGGCCGTGCCATAGCTCTGAGCGAGGCATGCTGGCTTAGCGTGAGGCGGAGCACGTCGCTGCTGAGATAGGCCCACTGCGCAAGTGCTGCCGGATTCAGGCGCGGCGCACAGCGCTGCCACGAGGAGCGCACTAGCGGATCGATATCCGGTCCCAGGCGGCTATCCACTGTGAAGTCAATCCACGCCCGCGTCAGTCGAGCAAGGTCAGTGTGAGCGTTCGACGATTGCATGGGTGTCGGCTCCGATTGTCATCGAGGTATTCGGTTGATTCACTATGCTCTACCCGGAGTAGGGAAGCGGATAATAGAATAGCCTCATCTGCGACGGAAGTCAAACCTGGCAACGAATGGACAACGGATAAACGGATGGATTGCTGGGTCAAGGAAACGTGCCCTACGCTTGATGACAACATTTGCGTGCACACAGCGTTGAGGACGGCTTGGCGTGAAGATGACATGGGGCTATAATGTGATTGTTGAAATAGGTGAAGTTGTGCTAAACTGGCCGAGTGCAGGTGGGGGCACAACCCTTTTCGATGAGAGGGAATTCGATGATCGAACCTCAAAAGCCATCCGTGCCAAAACTGCTGATCGCCGACGATCTGATCGACATTCGCCGCTTGCTGCGCGCCTGGGCCGAAGTCGAAGGATACCAGCCGCTCGAGGCGGGCAACGGCATCCAGGCGGTGGAGCTGGCGCTGAGCGAGAAGCCCGAAGTGATCATCATGGACATCAT
Source organism: Anaerolineae bacterium (assembly GCA_035283185.1). Classification (GTDB taxonomy): domain Bacteria; phylum Chloroflexota; class Anaerolineae; order Fen-1058; family Fen-1058; genus DASSFZ01. The sequence continues at coordinate 14,837 of DATEUJ010000151.1, forward strand.
GATGCCGGGGAAGGACGGTCTGACGGCCATCAGGGAGATCCGCGACGTCGACCCAACCGTCGGCATCGTCGTGCTGACCGCCTACGGCACGGAGCAGCGCGCGGTACAGGCGATGCGCGTCGGCGCGGACGACTATATGCACAAACCCTTCGATGCATCGGAGCTGCGCGTGAAGCTGGCGTCGGTGCTGCAGAAGCAGAAACTCCGCATCGAGAACGCGCTGCTTCAGACGCGCCTGAAGAGCATACTCGACCATTACCTGCCCAGGTCGGTCGTCGAGTACATGATCCGCTCGCCGGACCTGCCGCACCTGGGCGGCGAACGGCAGACCATCTCGATCCTGTTCGCCGACATCCGGGGCTTCAGCATCTACGCCGAGCAGACGCACCCCGAAGTGTTGGTCGCCACGGTCAATCGCTACCTGGGCGTGGCGACCGACGCCGTCCTGGCACAGGGCGGCACGCTCGACAAGTATCTCGGCGACGGGCTGCTGGCGATGTTCAACTCGCCGGTCAAGTACGAGGATCATGCCTGGCGCGCCGCGCGCTCGGCGTATGCCTTGTGCCGGAACGTCGAAGCGCTCAACGCCGGCCCGGACGGGCAGGGGCTTCGCTTCGGCGTCGGCGTCCATACGGGCGAGGCGATCGTCGGCAACATCGGCACGCCGGAGCTGATGAGCTTCACGGCAGTCGGCGAAAGCGTCAATCTCGCCAAGCAGATTGAAGACGTGACCGGCCCCGGCCAGGTGACGCTCAGCCGCGCGACAGTGGACGCCATTGGCGCGCACCGGCTGGAGCTGAACCGACTCCCGCCTATGACCGTGAGAGGCCGCACTGAGCCTGCCGAAGTGTACGAGCTGCTGGGCTTCAAGTAACGACTGAAGTCGTTACTGCCATTCTTGAGATCACTTCTTAGAAGTGTCCCCGAGCGGCGGCGACGATGTCGGCCAGCACGCCAAAGGCTGTCTGCGCGGGGGTAGGCGCGGTTTCGAGAAGGGTGAGTTGATTGAGTGTGTCTGTCCGGATGCTCAGCATGCTCGTCGTGCCGCGTAAGCGGTGTGCGATGTCATCCGGGCCAACTTCTTCCGGCGCGACCCGCGTGACGAGTCGGCCCTCGCGCCGCTCGGCGGAACATATCAGTCGAATCTTGCGGCCCCGGCTGTGCGCAGCGCGGATCCTCTCGATCGTCACGTTACGGATGCCGGTGCGCTCCACCTGCTGCGGGCGGATGTCGGCGTCCATCATCACGTTGCATAGGACGGATACTTTCACGGCCGAATCCCACCCGTCAATGTCATTGCTTGGGTCCGTCTCGGCAATGCCGATGTCTTGAGCGTGGCGCACGGCATCGTCGAACGACATTCCCTCTTCCATTTTCGTCAAGATCAGGTTTGTCGTGCTGTTGAGCACGCCTCGGAACCCCAGCACGCTCGTCGCGGGAAGGCATTCGCGATACAAGTTGAATATCGGGAAGCCGTCCATCACCGTCGCTTCGAAAAGAAATGCGCGCCGCTTGCGCGCGGCCAGGTCGCGCAGGTGGCGATAGGCGTACGCGAGCGGTCCTTTGTTAGCCGAGATAGCGTGCTGGCCGGCGCTCAATGCCGCCTCGACGTGGTCGATTGCCGGGCGGCCCGTCTCGCGGTCGATTGGCGTCATCTCGACGGTCGCTTGGGCGCCGCATTCCCGAATGAGGGTGAGCGCGTCGGGCACAGCAGGTGATGCGCTCAGGAGTCGATCCCAATCGTCGAGCGCCGCGTGGGCATCGATTCCCTCTCGGCGCATGACGATGCCGTGCCGGCCGGTGGCAATGCCGACGATGCGCAGCTCGAGGTCGTAGCGCGATGTCAGCTCTTCGCGTTTGCGCTCGATGAGCTTGACCAGCTCGCGGCCGACATTGCCGAAGCCGAGCAAACAGAGGTCGAATTGCATGTTCCCCCATTCTTCTTCGCGTAGTCACACCCTTATCCACACACCATCTTACAAACAATATATTGCAGCAAGGTCAAACACACTACGCGAAATTAGCGCCTTCGTGACGCAGCACCTCTATCGCAAGCGCACCATAGGCTTCCGTCCCGCGCAAAAGCTCCTCCACCTCGATATACTCATCTATCGTGTGCGCTACTGCCGGCGTCGACGGACCGAAGATCAGCGTCGGAATGCCCATCTCGCCCGCGCTCGCCGATCCATTCGCGCAGTACCGCGAGGCAAAGTAGCCGATCGGCAGGCCGACCTGCGCGAGCGCGGCCTCGGCGCACTTCACCAAGCCACTGTCGCGCGGCGTCACCCAGGCCGGATGGAAATCCTCCATCTCAAGCACTTCGTCGGTATAACAGGGGAGGGTGACGCGCAGATAGTGCACCTCGACATCTTCGATGCTGCGCAGCGCGTCGCGGAACGTCGACAGTACACTCTCGCGCGTCTCGCCGCGCACCAATCGCCGATCGATGCGAATGCGGCAGCCGTCCGGCACGATCGATGTGCCAGGGTAGGGGGATGAGACGATTTCGACCACCTCGGAAATACCGGGCGTCAGGACAGGATCGATCGGCGCAGGCATGGCGCGCACGCGCTCGATGACCTGCATCATCTTGTACACGGCGTTGACGCCTTCCTCCGGGCGAGACGAATGCGCCGGCACGCCGTGCGTTTCGATCTGGATGCCGGCGCGCCCCTTTTGCGCGACGCCAATTTTGAGTTCTGACGATTCGCCGATGATCACGGCGTCGGCCGGATGCTCACGCAATATCGCGGCCAGCGCAGGTCCCTCCAGCGTCTCCTCGCCGACGCTTGCCGAGACTGCGATCGCGCCATCGAACTGCTCACGCGGCGCGAATGCCCCGGCGCAAATCATCGCCGCGAGCGGGCCTTTCATGTCCGACGATCCTCGCCCCCAAATCCTGCCGTCCGATAGCTCGCCGCCGAACGGATCGCGCCTCCACTTCTCAGGGCTCGTCGCCGGGACGACGTCGGTGTGACCGTCGAAGTGTATGGTTTTGCCGTCACGCATACCGAGCCTGCGCCCGATGACACTGCCGTAACGATCGACCCACACTTCGTCGTAACCCAGCTCCTTCATCCAACGCTCGCAGATCACGGCAGCATCGCGTTCCTGGCCGGGCAGGCTCTTAGCGCGCACCAGCTCACGCGTCAGCGTAATAACCTGATCCTTCTGCGTGTCTGTCAGCCGCATGATTCCCTCCACGTACGCGTCTAAAGGCTATCCAACCGCGTCCTCGCGGTTGGATGCGCCTGCGAGGACGCGGGCTTGGAGCTTATCTAAAATGAACGCTGAATCACCTTTTTGAGGTTTGAAGTTTGGAGTTTGAAGTTTTGCGCTTCCCTTTGCTCGTCTTCACCAGAGACGCGCGTTTGAGCGCATCGTCGCCGTGCCTGGCTCTGATAGCATCCATGGCCCGAGTCAGCCGCTCGCGCCGATCTTCGGCCGGCTCGAACAGGCTCAACTGGCGCGCCGAGGTCCCGAGGTTCCTCGCGGCGACGCCCAGCAGTCGCACCGGCCGGCGCGCCCACGTCTTCGTAAAGAGCGACCACGCGGCTGCGTAGATCGTCTCGTCGAGATGCGTCGGGGCGGGCAGGGTTATCTGCCGGGTCAGCGTCGTGAAATCGGCATAGCGCAGCTTGAGCGCGATCGTTCGCGCGTCCACAGCCTCTGCGCGCAAGCGCGAGCCAACTCCCTCACTCAGCTCGAGCAGGGCACGGCGCAGCCGCTCCTGATCCGACACGTCTCGGGTGAAGGTGATTTCCTGGCTGATCTGCTTGCTCTCGCGCTCGACGGCGACCGCGGAATCGCTGATACCCTGTGCGCGGCGACTCATGTCGTCGGCGTGATTCGCGCCGAAGCGGCGGACGAGAGTCTCGCGCGGCGCGCCGGCGAGCTGGCCGATCGTCTCGATGCCCATCGCGCGGAGCGCTGCCGCGCTTTTGGGACCGATGCCGATCAGACGCTCGACGGGCATCCGCGCGAGGAACGCTGCTTCTTCCCCTGGCGGCACGATACACACGCCGTCCGGCTTGGCGCGCTCGGTCGCCATCTTGGCGACGAGCTTGTTCGTCGCCAAGCCGATCGAGCAGGGGAGATTGAACTGCTCGCGTATGCGCGCTCTCAGCGTTTGCGCGATCTGCTCTGGCGACCCCCACAGCAGTTCGGCGCCGGTCACGTCGAGGTATGCTTCGTCGATCGACACCGGCTCAACCTGCGGCGTGATTTCGTAGAACAGCGCCATGACCTTGCGCGACCAATCGGCATACACGCGGTGGCGCGCGGGCAGGATGATCAGGTCGGGGCACTTCTGCAGCGCGGTCCGCATTGGCATGGCGGAGCGCACGCCGAACGTGCGGGCTTCGTACGAAGCGCTCGACACGACGCCGCGTTCATCGGGGCGCCCACCGACCGCCACCGGCTTGCCGCGAAGATCAGGCCGATCCAGCAGCTCGACGGAAACGAAAAAGGCGTCCAGGTCGATGTGGAGGATCGAGCGATGGGGTAGGGGGGACTGTTCCACGTGACGTTGTGAATCAGACCCGTGAGGTCTTGGAGACCTCACGGGTCTCGTGATCAACGCCGGCCGTTCTTGCCGGAGATGAGCTTCTGGTGAGCGCCTTGCCAGAGCGAGGCGGGCTTCGTCATCTGGTTCACCTTGACGTCCGAGAAGCGCGCTGACAGGCCCGCCAGCTCGGTTGGAAGCAGTGACCATTCTTCGGTCACGACCAAATCCTCGATACGTTCGGCTGTGGCAGATACCCACGCCCACTCGCGGCGAAACTGATCGGCCTTCAGGAAATAGTCTCGCTTCTCCCACGCTGCGCACGACTTCTCGTTCAAATCGTCGATCAGCCGCAGCGCGATGGCGATGAACGAGACCATGTCTTTCGTCTCAGCGTCGATCGTCTTCTTGGCGCTGAGGCGGCGCAGAATTTCGGCGATGATGCGTCGTAGGCGGTTGCGCTGCGACGCCGGAGTTCCGTCGACGTGAGTGATGCGGCTCATGAAGTGCCTCTGGCTCAAATGGATGTGCAGCTCACATCATAGCACAATCGTTCTAATCGGGCAAACGCTGGGAGACACCACACGGCCACTCTCCAACTTCAAACTCCAAACTTCAAACTTCAAAAGTGTCATTCCGAACGCAGCGAGGAATCTCTTACCCGTCCGACACGCGCGCCACGCTGTGCCAGAGATGCCTTGTCACGCGGCGCGCTCCTCGGCATGACACGTCGGGCAGTGTCTATCATCTGTGTGGTCTCTGCGTGTTCTGCGGTGACTGCTCAGCCGGTCTGCGCTAACAGGCGACCGCCCAGACAAAACACAACAGCGAATTCAGGATATAACGAACTTGCACCCGTCCGCCAATTCAATCCTTCCCCAATTCGCTGTCGTGTGGAGCGAGGTCTGAGATACGCTCTGCGCTGGGATAAGAGAGGCTTGACTTTCCGTAGGAGATGTACTAAACTCAAGGTATCTTTTGTTCAGAACTATAGCGGAGGCAGAAAGTGACAAATCGGACGAGGCGACTAACTGCGAGAACTTCCACTCCCCCATCGAAGCACACGGCATCTGAGATCGAATTCGGAGATGCATTTATCGCGACCATTGCATCGAGTCCGAAGACCGCAGCGGCGTATGGTTACGGCCTCGGTCGGCTAACAGAGTTCATCAGGAGCACGCGGTATATCTCACAAAAAGGCACAAACTCCCCTACCCCACGATATGCCGTCGCCAGCCTGCGCGATGACGTGCTGCTCAAGTTCCATGAATGGATGGTCGAGCGCGGTTATGCAGAGCCGACGTGCGAGAATTACATTGCCGCCGTCAAGCGCTTCCTCATCTGGCTCGACGCAAACGACCGCCTGCCCGCTGGCTTCCAGGTCGGCAAGGCCGTCAACCGCTTGAAAGCCGCGCGCGGTGCGCGCCGCGCGGCAAAGGCAGGGCGCGAGCCTGATCCGGGCATCCCGCGCATCGTGACGTACTACGATTCGATCCTCCTACCCTTTTCGGATTCGCCGCGCGGGCGGCTCGAACGCCTGAAGATTCTCCGCGCTCGGGCGATCGTCCATACGCTGTACGCGTCGGCAGGGCGCGTGAGCGAGGTCGCGTCGCTGACGCGCGAGGCGGTGCTCGATGGTCGTCTAAGCGAGGTGCGCATCACCGGCAAAGGCGGCAAGGATCGCGTGCTGCTGTTGACGAAAGACGCGCAGCAGGCGATTGCCGCGTACTGCCGCGAGCGCGACGATGATTTCCCTGGCCTGTTCATCTCACACGGGCGCGGCGCGGGAAGGCCGCTGGGGCGCGGGACGCTGTGGTCGGTCGTCAAGCATGCGGCGAAGGCGCTGGGGCTGTACAAAGGCACGTCGCCGCATGCGTTCCGCCATTACCGCGCGCAGCAGTTGCTGCACGAGGGCATGGATCTCGACGTGCTGCAAGCCTACCTCGGCCACGCCGACATCAGCACCACACGGCGCATCTATGCGCCGTACACCGCGTTGGAGAAAGTGCGCGATCAACTGGAGACGTTCGGCCGCAGCGCGAAAGAAGCAGCCGAAAAGGATGAGTAGATTTAACCATGGATTCCACGGATGTCACAGATAGGGCTTCTCAACGTCCGTGTAATCCGTGTCATCCGTGGTTCGTCTTCTGGTCCTGCCGAGACTGCCCTACTTGCCCTTTCGGCGTGCGAAGAGGCGCAGACCGCGAGACCCGGCGGCGGGCGGAAAGACGCCTTCGCGCGCCGAGCGCACTTCCTCGACCGACACGAACGCCTTGGGGCTGACCTCGTCGACCATTCGCGTCACGGCGGGCAGATCCTTGCGCATGATAATCGTATACACGATCTTCACCTCGCCCGTCGCGCCTCTCGCGTCGACGCTCGTCACGCCGAAATTCGCGTTGGACAATCGATCGATTAGCTCCTGCGCGTCCGTCGCCACGATGACGCGCACGGCCAGCATGCCGATCGCGAGCTTGTCTTCGATGTATAGCCCGATGTAAGTGCCGGCGGCAAACCCGGCGGCATAGGCCACGTAGGCGATCGGGGTGTCGAGGTTTTGAATGACCTGGCCGACGACGACGATCCAGATCAGAATCTCGACGAAGCCTAGCAGCGCCGACCGAAGCTTCCTGCCGCGCGCGACGAAGACGATGCGCAGCGTGCCCAGGCTCACGTCGACGATGCGCGCGAAGAAGATCAGTAGCGGCAAGACGACCCATGCGAAGATATCTATGCTCACGATATTTGACTCCTTAAGACCTGGCAGGTCTTCACCCACTTCGCTTCGCTGCGGGGTGCTTCGCAAGACCTGCCAGGTCTTATGAAGGAGCAAGCGCGCGCTTCATGCGCTCCAGTGCCTCGGCCAGCAGCGCCCGCGAGCAGCCGAAGTTCAGCCGCAGGAATCCCTCGCCGCCCGGGCCGAACAGCACGCCATCGCCCAGCGCCACGCGCGCTTTTTGGAGGAAGAACTCGTAGGCATTGCCGTCTGTGCCAGTCTGCCGGCAATCTAGCCAGGCCAGATACGTCGCTTCCGGCCTGGTCATCGTGATTCCGGTCAGCTCGCTCTGCACGACATCGTACAGATAGTCTCGATTCGCTTCCAGGTAGGCGAGCAGTTGATCCAGCCAGTCCTGCCCTTCGCGATAGGCGACCTGCGCGGCGAGCAAGCCCATCACGTTGACCCAGGGGGCCAGCCCTTTACGCGCCTCCTGGTACTTCTGCCGCAGCTCCGGGTTCTGAACGATTGCGATCGAACATTGCAGCCCTGGGAGATTGAACGTCTTGGTCGGCGCGATCAGCGTGATCGTGTTTTGAGCGATGTCTGGATCGAGCGAGGCGATCGGGATGTGCCGCTGACCGGTGTACAGCAGGTCGCAGTGAATCTCGTCCGAGCAGATAATCACGCCGCGCCTCAGGCAGATCTCCGCCATGCGCTCCAGCTCGTCGCGACGGAAGACGCGGCCGACCGGGTTGTGCGGGTTGCACAGAATGAACAGACGTGTCTCGGGCGTGATGGCCGACTCGAAGACGCCCCAGTCGACGCCATACCTCCCATCGGCGTCGCGCGCCAGGAGTGCGTCCTGGCGGCGCATGCTCGCGTACCGTGGCGCGTCCAGGATCGGCGGATAGACGGGCGTTTGGACGAGCACGCCGCCGTCATGCGCGGCAACCGCGTGGCACGCCATATTGGAAGCGATGATCACGCCCGGGATAAAGACCAGGTCCTCCGGCTGAACTTGCCAGCCATATCGATCGACGAGCCGGTCGACGATCAGGCGGCGGAATTCGGGCAGCTCGTTGGGTTCACCCATGATTCCAGCCGGGTAACCGTACACGCCGTGATCGACCCGCTCGCGCAGCGCCTGAACGATGGACGCGGGCGACGGGAAATCCATGTCAGCGATCCACATCGGCAGCACGTCTGCGTCATACCGGCTCCACTTGAGGCTGTCGGTGTGGCGGCGATCGGGAGGGGTATCGAAGTTGTAGTGCATGGGAGCGAGTCGGCGAGTCAGCGAGTCAGCGAATCAGCGAGAGGGTGTCAGACTTCTGACCTATTTTACGAGCATTTACACCGTAGCGCAAAAGAGGCAACGGATCAACGGATGCGCGTCCCGCGAGCAAACCATCCGTTGACGGGAGCACCCCCGCTGCGCGAGGGCAGGCTGCACCGCATGTGTCCGTTGCGCGAAGCTCCCAGTTGGGCACAGATCTCTGACCGTGCCCCCGGCCTCGGTCGGGAGACCTTCGGCCATCATTCGCATCTGGCGGGGTGAACCTTGACGCGATAAGGGGGGTGTTTTATAGTTGCCGCGTTCGAGAGAGTTTTGGATTTTGGAATTTGAACCTTTGGAATTTGAACCTTTGGAGTTTCCCATGAGCCTCAGTCATCTGGCACAGTCAATCGCCACGTCGCCGACGATGGCGCTGAACGAGCAGGCGCGCCTCCTGCGCGAGCGCGGCGAGGCCGTCATCCACCTGGGCATCGGCGAGCCTAAGAACAAGGCGCCGATCAACGCCATCCTGAGCGGCGCGGCGCGCCTGAGCAGCGGCGACGTCAAGTACTCGCCCGCCGACGGCATCCCCTCGCTCAAGAAGGCGATCATCCGCTACACCGAAGACAACTACGGCGTGACCGTCGCGCCGGAGAACGTCATCGTCACGTCGGGCGCGAAGCAGTCAGTCTTCAACATCCTGTACACGATCCTCAACCCGCAGGACGAGGTGATCGTCCTCGCGCCCTACTGGGTCAGCTACCCGGAGATCGTCAAGATGGTGTTCGGCACGCCTGCCATCGTCACGCCGGAGGACGGCAGCTTCATCCCGCGCATGGCGGACGTCGAGCGCGCGATCGGGCGCAACACGAAGGCGATCATCGTCAACAGCCCGAACAACCCGTCGGGCGTCGTGTACCCGGAGGAGCTTATCGCGGCGATCGTCGAGACCTGCGAGCGCAAGGGCATCTACCTCATCATGGACGACATCTATCACAAGCTCGTCTTCGACGGGAGGCATGCGCCGCCGTGCTACCAGTTCACCGACAAGGACGTCGAGGACTCGCGCCTGATCGTCGTCAACGGCGTGGCCAAGCTATACGGGATGACCGGCTTCCGCGTCGGCTGGACGATCGCACCCCGTCGGCTCGTCGAGATCATGACGAACGTGCAGTCGCAGATGACGTCGTGCGTATCGGTGCTGCTGCAGGCGGCGGCGGAAGGCGCGCTGACCGGCATGCAAAGCCTGGTCGAGAGCCTGCGCCTGACGATCCAGAACAACCGCGACGTGACCCTTCAAGAGCTGAAGGCGTTCGACGGCGTGCGTGTCACTCCGCCCGAGGGGACGTTCTACTGCCTGCCCGACTTCCGCGCCTACAACGGCGATTCGGTCGCGCTGGCAAAATTCCTGCTGGACAGGGCGCTCGTCGTCACCGTGCCGGGCAAGGAGTTCGGGATAGAAGGCCACCTGCGGCTGAGCTACGCGGGCACGGTGAAGGACGTGACGGAGGGCATCGCGCGCATCCGCTGGGCGCTCGATCCCAACTCGCCGAACGAGATATACATCGGCGACCGCCGAATGGTGCGCGACTGGGTCTGACGGATGTAACTGCTCAGCCGTCATGCCCGAATGCCTTTGTCGGGCATCCAGGCTGCCCCCGGCTAGATCGGGGGTGGATTCCCGCCTAAAGCGTGCGGGAATGACACCACATGGTGCGAGCGCAACGGTTGAGCACTTACTAATGGGTTTTACTATGGAAGGCGCAGAAAGCGCGGAGACTTCGGAAGTCTGAAGAGGGCATGGACTCATGAACAACATCCTGAACATCAAGACGCCCGCCGAGGCGCAGGCTGGCGCTTTTAGGAGCGACTACGGGCTGGATGCGATCGGCCTGGCAAACATGCGGCAGGCGTACTGGAACCTGCCGGTCGAGGCGCTGGTCGAGGAGATCGTCTTTCGCGGCGAGGCGAAGATCACGCATCAGGGGCCGATCGTCGCCAACACCGGCAAGCACACCGCGCGCTCGGCGAACGACAAGTTCGTGGTGCGCGAGCCGGCGAGCGAGGCGCACGTGTGGTGGGGGCAGTACAACCGGCCGATCAGCCACGACAAGTTCGACGACCTGTTCGGACGGATGCTGGGCTTCCTGCAGGGGCGCGACGTGTTCGTGCAGGACTGCTACGCCGGCGCCGATCCGCGCGGAGCGTACCGCATGCCGATCCGCATCGTCACCGAGCTGGCGTGGCACAGCCTGTTCGCGCGCAACATGTTCCTGGCGCCCCACACGCACGAGGAATATCGCCATCACGTTCCCGATTTCACCGTGATCTGCGCGCCGTCGTTCAAGGGCATCCCGCAGGTCGACGGGACGGCGTCGAACACGTTCATCGTCCTCAACTTCGAGAAGCGGCTGTGCCTGATCGGCAACACCGCCTACGCGGGTGAGATCAAGAAGTCGATCTTCACCGTCCTGAACTACCTGCTGCCGCTGCAGGGCGTGATGCCGATGCACTGCTCGGCGAACGTGGGCCGGGGCGGCGACGTGGCGCTGTTCTTCGGGCTGTCCGGCACGGGCAAGACGACGCTGTCAGCCGATCCCAAGCGCGGCCTGATCGGCGACGACGAGCACGGCTGGAGCGACGAGGGCGTGTTCAACTTCGAGGGCGGCTGCTACGCGAAGGTGATCGCGCTCTCGCCAACGGCCGAGCCGCAGATCTACGCGACGACGCGGCGCTTCGGGACTATTCTAGAAAACGTCGTGTACGACCCGGTCACGCGGCTGATCGACCTCGACGACGACTCGATCACCGAGAACACGCGCGCATCGTACCCGCTCGAATTCATCGACAACGCGGTGACCGAGAAGCGCGGCGGCCATCCGCAGAACATCATCCTGCTCACGTGCGACGCGTCGGGCGTGATGCCGCCCATCGCGCGGCTGACGACCGAGCAGGCGATGTACCAGTTCATCTCGGGCTACACGGCGAAGGTCGGCGGGACGGAGATCGGCCTGCGCGAGGAGCCGGAGATCACCTTCAGCGCGTGCTTCGGCGCGCCGTTCATGGTGCACCCGCCGTCCTTCTACGCCGACCTGCTCCAGCGCAAGATCGAGCGGCACGGCGCGAACTGCTGGCTGGTGAACACGGGCTGGGTCGGCGGGCCGTACGGCGTCGGCAAGCGCATCAGCATCGCCTACACGCGCGCCTTGCTCGACGCGGCGCTGAGCGGCGCGCTGCTTGGCGTCGAGTATCGCACCGATCCCGTCTTCGGTTTTCAGATTCCGGCGCGCTGCGACGGCGTGCCGGAGAGCGTGCTCGATCCGTCGTCGTCGTGGCCGGATAAGGACACGTACATGCAGCGCTACCGCGAGCTGGCGTCGCGCTTCGTGCAGAACTTCCGCAAGTTCGACGCGCCGCATTTGGTCACGGCGGGGCCGCGCATTTGACCTCTCACCTCCATCCTTCTGGTGTATAATCTTGGTGGGAGGTTGCTATGACGTCGATCACGGTTCAAGCAATCTACACCAACGGGTTGCTCAAACCTACCACACGACTTAATCTGCCCGAAGGCGTTACCGTCCAGGTGCAGATCACTGTGCTGCCACTGGCTTCTTCGGGTATGCCCTCCGCATTTGGGTCACTGGCAGGCGTCTGGAGCCATCTGGCCGACACAGAAGTAGACAGGATAGAACAGGACCTTGTGGCCGTTCGTCGGCAAACCAATCAGAAGATCGAACGCCTGGCGCGTGAAATAAGCAGCTCCTGACATGCACGACCGTTTCATCGTAGCCGAGGCGCTGGCGCGCGGCGCAACACTGATCACCCACGATCAGACCATCACAGCTTCCGGGCTGGTGCCGGTGATGTGGTGATGCCCGGCTGCTTTCGATCAAGCGAGGCAGACCATCGGCGAGAACGCCGAAGACTTCTGAGAAAAGCCCAGGCTCTGCATGAGGCCGACCGACCCGGCTCGAGAGCGCGTTCGCGCGGACGAACGTAGAAAGGAGCAGCGCCGATGCCGACCAGGAAAACAACCCCAACCGGCTCGATCTATCAGCTCAAGGTCACGCTTAAAGACGCTCGACCCCCCATCTGGCGGCGCATTCAGGTGATAGATGATACGACGCTTGCCAAACTGCACCGTATCCTGCAGATCGTGATGGGTTGGTCCGATTACCATCTGCACGATTTCACGATCTACGGCGCCCGCTACAGCGAGCCAAGCCCTGACGACTGGGAACCGGTGAAGGACGAGCGGCGCTACAAGCTGAAGCAGCTCGTCCCCGGTGAAAAGTCCAAGTTCGTCTATCAGTACGACTTCGGCGACAGTTGGGACCACGAAATCCTCGTGGAAAAGACCGGGCTGCCGCGGGAGCCGGGCGTGAAGTACCCGCACTGCCTGGCTGGTAAGCGCGCCTGCCCGCCCGAGGATGTCGGCGGAGTGTGGGGCTACCGTGAATTCCTTGAGGCCATTCGAGACCCCGAACATCCTGAGCAGGATGGCTATCTGGAGTGGGCCGGCGGCGATTTCGACCCGGAGGCCTTTGACCTGGAGGAGGTTAACCGGGCATTGCGTTCAGTGAGATAGCCGCCTGCGCCAGTGCGTTGGCTCGTTCGTTCAGTCGATCGCCGGCGTGGCCGACGACTTTGACGTAGGACACGTCCAGGCGCATCTCGCCGCAGATGGCCTGAATGTTGTTTTTGATGCGCTGGAGATGAGGGTGCTTGCACTTCCAGCCCTCGGCCAGCCAGCCGATCACGTTCTCGCTGTCCGCGTAGATCGTGACGATCGAGCCGGGCACTTTGATCGCGCGCAGCGCCTGCTCGACCGCCCACATCTCCATCTCGTTGTTCGTCGTCCGGTCACGATGGCCGCTCAGCTCTTTGACACGGCCGGTTTCGGCGTGGCGCAGAATGGCTGCCCAGCCGCCCGGGCCGGGATTGCCGGCGCACGCGCCGTCCGTGTAGATCGTGATGTGAGGCGGCGTGCCTTGTTCCTTCGTACGTCCCCCCCGCCCTACTGACCCCCACGCCGTGCGCGCCCATCGAACGGACCTCCCTGGAAGTCTATTTTGTAGCCAGCTCGCGTTTCACCCTGACAAAGGCTGCCTCTTCCAGTTCAACGCGCTCCTGAATAATGCGTGTGAGCCATTCACCGGTGTCCGCTTGCCGATGCAGCCGGGCGAGGAACGCTGCGCGTGCGGCGAGTTTGGCAGGAATGGACAAAGAAGCTGACTTCTTGCGACGTACGGCAACAGGCTTTTCCCACGCCGAATCATCGTCGGCTTGTGCCACTACGATTTTGTCAAGTTCCTCCTGAGAAAGTTTTTTTTCATCTTACCCCACCGGTCTCGATCTCTCGTTCCATATGCTCCCAGTCGGCGACGGGCAGATTCATCGCGGCGATTCGCTCGGTGATCGGCGTCGCGGCTGGCGCGGGCTTCAGCACAACGCCCGCATCGGTCAACTCAACGACGATTTCCTTCTCGTCTGCACCCTGCGCGCCCAGCGCGTCCAGGGCCGGCTTCGGCAGCGTGAGGCGACCTGTCTTATCGATCTTCACTGTTTGCGCGAACATGACGGCTTCCTTCCTGCCATCATTGTATCACCCTGTGCGTACGGATCAAACTCGACTTATCCCCTGCCTCACCGCTGGCTGATCCCACACGCTGGCGCGCGCCCAACCGCCCGAGAAGGCGGCCAGTGCCTCTCGCGTCGTTCAGGTCGCGGATGAACGCCTGGGATCACGCTCGACGGTAACCGTTCAGATGGTTGAACGCATGGTGCCAACGAATGGGCCACTGCGGGGAATCAACGGATAGGGGCACTTCTCTATCGGCTCGCATCCTTTGTAGCAATAGTCAACGAATGCGGCGCAGCCGAGATTCGATGACTGCTTGCGCCCCGCTCCGCGGGGTTCGTTGCGCCGAAGGCATTCGTTGACACCTTCTGAACGTTTTCGACGTTTGGGCGCGGATTAGCCAACGACCCAACCCGAGCCACCGTCTGGCTGGCAAGGTCTCGGAAGTTTATCTGCATGCCCGCGAGGGCATTCTTCGTTTCTCCATCAGCGCCAAGAACGGACTCGACGGCTTGAAGCAGGCGTTAGACGAGTTTTGATGCCCGTCGTGCACCTGGAATAATACTTTCCAGCCGGCGATTACTCTCGAAGTGGAAATCTGCTTCGAGAGGCTTATCATGGCCCGGCTCATCGTGGGTGGGAAAGAAATACGGAAGTTCAGAGTTGTTCGCCTGCTACAAGCGCATCCGTTGGGATTGACCGAAGTCGAGATCGCCAGCCTTCTGGGATGGGAACGACGCACCGCCAACAACTACTTGCGGGTGCTGCAATCCTGTCATCTCGTCTACAAAGAGGGCCGATTGTGGTACACGGAACAATAGCCGATAATTTTCGGCAAAGTTGCATGATCTAATTTTCCAACTAGCGAGTATACTGGAAGCAGGGAGAATGCTATGCCTAAGGTCGATCAGACAACTTACGAAGGCCGAAAGGAGCGCGTATTTCTCACGCTGCGCCGATACCCGCTCGGTCTCACCGAGGCCGAGCTGGAACAACTGACAGACATTCAACGGCGTACGCTAAACAATTATCTCCGGGCGCTGGAAACCGATGGCAAAGTCTACAAGGAGGAAGGAAGCATCCTGTGGTTCGCGCTGCCTTACGATCAAGTCCAGTTGCGAAAATTCGACCTGTCGCCTGAAGAGGGCATGACGCTGTATCTGGCGGCGCGGCTATTCGTCAAACAGCACGACAAGCGCAACGAGCCAGCAGAAACTGCATTGATGAAACTCGCAGCGGCGCTGACAACCCACGCGGGAGTCGGCCAGGAGATTCACCAGGCTGCCATCGAATTATCGCATCGCCCGGACGACGGTCGATACAACAGAATCTTCCGCACCATCATGCAGGCATACATCTATCGCCGTGTCGTGCACATTACCTATGAACCTGCCGCAGGTTCGAGTTTCGAGACCGATTTCTCCCCTTACCTGCTGGAGCCATCTGCAATTGGATTCACGACCTACGCAATCGGTCACAGCAGCATCGTGAATGCGTGGCGAACCTATAAGTTGGAGCGCATTCGATCGGCGACGCTGACACGCCAAGAGTACTGGATTCCCCCGAATTTCCCCGGCCTCGATATTTTGAAGAATGCCTGGTCGATCATTGGCGGCGAAGAGATCGTCCCGGTCACGCTGCGTTTCAGCCCAGCTGTCCGCAGGCGAGTGCTGGAGACGCGCTGGCATCCCTCGGAAGATAAGCAAGAAGATTCCGAAAATCCCGGATATCTGATCTGGACAGCAAAGGTGGCCGATATTACAGACATGTTGCCCTGGGTGCGCGGTTGGGGTGCGGATGTCGAGGTCCTGGAGCCAGAAGAGTTGCGGGAGGCGCTGGTGCGCGAAGCGGGTCGGCTGGCCGCGCAGTATCAAGTCACTGCGCCGACAGAGACGCCGGCACATCGGCTGCTCTGGGCGAAGGCCGATAGGAAATCGGGAAAAGTGCACCGGCTGATCTATCACCTGATCGATGTAGGTCAGGCGGCGCTGGCGCTGTGGAATCTCGGCCTGAGCGAGCCAGTCCGTCAGCGGCTGGCAACGTGGCTGGGCTTGAGCATCGAAGACGCCGGTCGATTGATTGCGTTCTGGGTTGGGCTACACGATCTCGGCAAAGCCAGTCCGGCGTTCCAGGATCATCCATATATGCCGGATCGATTGCGCGAGGCGATCCGGCGCGAGTTGCGTGACGCCGGGTTGAATATGCCTGATCGCGCCAAAGACCACCATGCCCGGCACGAAGTCATCTCGACCTGGGCGTTGGGCCGCGACGAGAAACTGCTCATCGAAGAAACCGGCCTGTCGCCCGCGTTAGCGAAGCGCATCGCGCAGGCACTGGGCGGGCACCACGGCGTGTGGCCCGTTCCTTCTCTCTTTGATCCGGTGCACCTCAAAAAGCCGGACGACATAGGTGATCCGGCATGGACAGCCATGCGCCGCGAGTTGATTCGCGACCTCAAGCGCGTCCTTCAACCGCCTAGCGTCAACGATGCCGTCGCTGGAGACGACAACACCGTGCTCACGCTGTTCTCCGGCGTCGTCTCGGTGGCCGACTGGCTCGGATCGAGTGAGGAAACGTTCGGCTACGAAGATCAGCACGTTCCGCTGGCGACGTATGCGCGCTATTCGCGGCGAATGGCCGAGTGCCTTGTCGAGAAATTGGGGTGGCAGAGTGTGGTTGGGGCTATACACAGGCTCGATTTTCGTAGCGCATTTGGCTTTGACGCCAACGAGGTCCAGCGCGAAGCCATCACGACGGCTTCCATGCTCGCGCCACCTGCGCTTATCATTCTCGAAGCGCCGATGGGCAGCGGCAAGACCGAGGCCGCGCTGAGCATATACTCTCGGTGGAGCCAGCGAATCGGATCGTGTGGCCTGTATATCGCCATGCCCACGACGGCCACGAGCAACCAGATGCACCACCGCGCCGAAGCCTTCCTGAAGCATCGTTACGGCGACGACGCAAAGGCGCTCCTCGTGCACAGCCAGGCGCTCTTGCAAGCCGACGCGCGCGCGGACGACGGTGATCCAGTTGAGGAGAAGGAGAAGGAAGGTGATCGGGCGGCGGCACTGGCATGGTTCCTGCCACGCAAGCGCAGTCTGCTCGCGCCGTTCGGCGTCGGCACGGTTGATCAGGCGCTGATGAGCATCTTGCAAACCAAGCACTTCTTTGTTCGCCTGCTCGGCCTGAGCCACAAGGTTGTCATCTTCGACGAGGTGCATGCCTACGATACCTACATGTCCACGCTGTTCCAGCGCCTGCTGACGTGGCTGCGCGAACTGGGCACATCGGTGATTGTGCTTTCGGCGACGCTGCCGGAGAAGGCGCGGCGCGATCTGGTGCGCGCCTACACCGGCCGCGACGAAGACCTGCCACAAGCTGACTATCCGCGCGTCACACTGGTCGCTGCCGACGGAGCGCCGTGCGTCGTATCGCTGCCGACTCCACCGCTGCGGACCCTATCACTGGAATGGATGCCTCGCGCTCCGGCAGACATCATCGCCCGACTTCAGACCGAACTGCACGATGGCGGCTGCGCAGCCGTGATCTGCAATACGGTAGGCCGGGCGCAGGAAGTGTATCGCGCGCTGGCGGAATCCGAGTTGAAGGCGTTGGGCGAAGATTTGATCCTGTTCCACGCCCGTTACCCGCTGGCATGGCGCGCAGAGATCGAGACGAAGGTGCTGGCGAAGTTTGGCAAAGACCGAAGCCGGCGGCCTGGGAAAGCCGTCGTGGTTGCCACGCAGGTGATCGAGCAGAGTCTCGACCTCGACTTCGACGTGATGATCAGCGATCTGTGCCCGGCGGATTTGCTCCTTCAGCGCGCGGGCCGGCTGCACCGGCACGCAGTGGAACGCACGCATCCCTATCGCGTGTGGATCGCCACGCCCAACACTGCGAATGGCGTGCCCGCGCTTGACCGTGCCGATAAGTTTGTGTATGAAGAATACGTCCTGCTGCGCTCGTGGCTGACGGTCGGCGCAGGGCAATCGCGCACGGTAGCGCTGCCCGGCGATCTGAGCACACTGATCGAGGCGGTGTACGGCGATGATGCAGTGCCGGATACAGAGCCAGAGATGCGCGCGGCGTTAGATGCGGCGAAGCAGAAGATGGAGAAGGGCGAGCGCGGTGACAAGTTCAAGGCAAGTCAACACTTGATTTGCAAGCCGGACGACGAAGACCTGCTCATTGGCATCAATTTGGGGCTGGAAGAGGATGACCCAACCGTCCACACCACGTTCCAGGCTCTGACCCGTGCGGATGCGCCGGGGCTGCAAGTGGTTTGTCTACACCTGATCGGTGGGAAGTTGATGGTGGAGCCGGGTGGCACAGGCGAGGAAGTGATCATTGAGGCGAAGCCGTCTCAAGAGATGATACGTGAACTGGCTCGACACACCGTTACCATTCAGCGCGTGGACATCATCCGGCACTTGCTTGACACGCGCACGCCTGGCTCTCCCGAAGTTGAGAAGATACTGTCACGATGGAAGAAAATCGCGGCTCTGCGCTACCACCAGCTGCTCGTGTTCGAGAACGGCGTCTGCCCGCTGAAAGGCATACCGTACACTCTGCGGCTAACGCGCGAATTCGGTCTGGAGATCACAAAGGAGGCCCGATGAGCGATCTGTTCAACCTGATTCACGAAGCGTGGATTCCCTGCATCCGCAGGAATGGCGCAAGTGCGGAGCTTAGCCTGAGACAAACATTGGCCGAGGCACACGCGCTGCGTGAACTCTATGCGGAGACCCCGCCGGTTACCGCCGCCCTGCATCGCCTGCTGCTGGCGGTGATGCACCGCGTGTTTGGCCCCAAACGACGTGCAGATTGGCAGCGGTTGTGGGAAGCCGGACATTTCGACATGGGACGACTGGATGCCTATTTGGGCAAATGGCGTCATCGGTTCAACCTGTTTGATTCGGAAAGACCGTTTTACCAGTCGCGCTACAAAGGGGCGAGTGAGAAATCAGTTGTCAGCCTCGTCCTGGAAATGGCATCCGGCAATAACGCCACTTTGTTTGACCACCATACCGAAACGGCCAGCGCAACACTGACGCCCGCGCAAGCAGCGCGCGCTGTGCTCACGTCGCAAGCATTTGGGTTTGGGGGCCTGAGTGGTATGCCGGAGAAGTTTACCGACGCGCCGGGTGCAAAAGGCATTCTCTTCTTCGCCCAGGGCGATTCTCTGTTTGAGACGTTAATGCTCAACCTGATTCGCTATCCTCAAGAAGGGGGGGATATGCCGAGCGGCCCGGACGATCAGCCTGCCTGGGAAATGAATGATCCGTTCAAGCCCGATCGCTCAACGCCCCATGGTTATCTTGACTACCTGACCTGGCACAACCGGTGTGTCTTGCTCTTGCCAGAGCGCGCTGGGAATGAAGTGATCGTTCAGAAAATGATCTGGGGACCAGGCTTGCGCCTCGAAGCAGAAGTTCGCGATCCGATGAAGCATTATCGCGAGGACAAGAGAACCGGTTTTGTGCCACTCTCTTTCAACAGTGATCGCGCGTTGTGGCGTGACAGTTCGGCGCTATTGCAACTAAAGAAATCTGACACTCGCCCACCAACTGCCTTCTTCTGGCTCTCCACGCTGATCGATGAAGACGCGATCGGTTTGGCGCAAGTCTATCGCTTCATGGCACTCGGCTTGTCCAAAGATCAAGCCAAGCTAGAGTTCTTCCGCTCCGAGGCATTACCTCTGCCCCTGAAGTATCTACACGGTGATCTACTGGTGGACAAACTGAGCACTTCACTTGGTCACGCCACGGATGTGGCCAGAAGGCTGAACGGCGCAGTGTTCACGCTCGCGCGCTTGATCCTCAAGCCTGCAACAACCGACGAGGAATTGGCGAAAGAACCCGGCCGTGAAGAACGGGACCGCATCAACCAGTTCACCTCGCACTGGGCCATCGATCGCTACTACTGGAGCGCGCTGGAACTACCCTTCCGCCGCATGATGGTGGACTTGCCACAGAAGCCGGATGAAGCACAAACACACTGGCGCGACGAACTGCGCCTGGCCGCGCGCCGCGCCTTCGACTGCGTCGAGCGATATGTGGGCACGGATAGCCGATCGGGCCGCGCCGTCGTCCGCGCCCGCCAGCAGTTCGAGCGAGGCCTGAATCAGGTGCTACCGAATGCAACCGCACAGACGAAAGGAGGATCCGTATGACCGACTTTATCGACTATCTTGAAGGTTTGAAAGAGGATCGCCCGGCGCTGGCTGCGTTGCGGCGCGGGCTGGGCTACACCGCCGATGACGCACCCGCCGAGACGCGCCACATCATCGAGCCGCGCCTGTCCCAGACTACGTCGCAGTCATGGGAGAGGGCCTGCTATATCGTCGGGCCGCTGTTCGCGTTTCATCCCGAATCGATCGACAGCGGCGACATGGGCTGGCATCTGCGCGCGATTCGCGGCGACGATCCGAACGAAACCGCCGTCGAGCGGCGCTTCACGCAACTGCTCGCCGCGCACCCGGACGATCTGGCGGATTACTTGCGCCAGGCAGTGAGCTTGCTCAAAGCGAAAGACCAGCCGATTCATTGGCGTAGGCTGTTCTTCGATGTGCTGACCTGGCAAGGCTCAGATGAAGATGCACGCAACAGAGTTCAGAAGCGTTGGGCTGCTTCGTTCTGGCGCGCATCGTTCGATAAGCCGACCGGTGCCCAAACACCCACCACAACTGAGGAAGGAGAATAATCCATGTTCATCGAACTTCACTTCGTCCAGCACTTTGCCCCGGCCAACTTGAATCGCGACGACGCCAACCTGCCCAAAGACTGCGACTTCGGCGGCGCGCGCCGGGCGCGTATCTCTTCGCAATGCTTCAAGCGCGCTATCCGCACCGATCCGATCTTCGCGACCACGACCGAAGTCCCCAACGGCACGCGCACCCGATTCATCGTCCGCACTCTGCGTGGGCGTTTGATGGAGGCCGGCAAGGCGGAGAATGATGCCACAGCAGTCGCCACTGCGTTTGCCAACGCGTACAGCGGAGGCATGGATACAAAGAGGCCGGATCAGACCAAAGTCATGCTCTACCTGAGCACCCAAGAAGTCGATTGGGTTGTGGATCAACTTCTCGCGAAGTGGGACGAGCTGCTTACGGCGGCCAACAGCGGCTCGGATGGCGAAGCCGAGGCCGGCAAGAAAAGGGGCAGGAAGTCGAGGGCCACGGCCGCCAACCCGGCGTCCGACATCGCCGAGGAATTGGTAAAGCAAACAAAGGAGCGCACCAGCGCGCCGGACATCGCACTGTTCGGGCGGATGCTCGCCGATCGGCCGGAGACCAACATCGACGCGGCGTGCCAGGTGGCGCACGCCATCTCCACGCACGCTGTGAAGATGGACATCGATTACTTCACCGCAATGGAGGAACTGGCCGAACCGCACGAGACCGGCGCGTCGCAAATCGGCACCACCGGCTTCAACTCGGCGTGCTTTTATCGCTACCTGCGGCTGGACTACAGCAAACTGCTAGAGAACCTGAAAGACGACGGCGACCTGGCGCGCAAGACGGTGAAGGGTCTGATGCTCGCCGCCGAGGCCGCCATTCCTACCGGCAAGCAGAACAGTCACGCGGCGCACAACCGGCCCAGCTTCATGTTGGCCGTGGCGCGCACGCCGAACAGCGCCGGCTGGTCGCTGGTGAACGCCTTCGAGAAGCCAGTGCGTGCCCAGCGCGATTCGGGCCTCGTCGCGCCGTCGATCGAGCGATTGGATCGCTATTGGAACAACCTGACCCGCTTCTATGGCACGCAGTCGGTGGCGGCGGTCGCAGCGGCGTTCGGCGCGGACCTCGCCGACGATGTGAAACTGAGCGGCACGCTCAAAGACGCGCTCGTTCCATCGTTCGATGACTGGGTGGGCAAGATGCTGGCCGCTCTGTCGTAAAGGAGGCACGGCATGAGCACTCTGCTACTGCGACTCGCCGGTCCTATGCAATCGTGGGGTGTGCAGAGCCACTTCATCTATCGGGATACGCTGCCCGAACCGTCGAAGAGCGGCGTGGTCGGCCTGCTGTGCGCCGCGCTGGGGCGAGATCGGAGCGAAGAAATACGCGATGTGGCCGAACTCAAGATGGGCATCCGCGTCGACCGCGAAGGGCTGATTCAGCGCGATTACCACACGGCGGGTAAAGGCGGCTATCTCAAAGCCAGTGGTCAGGTCGAGAGAAAGGATCTCATCGTCTCCTATCGCGACTATCTGGCCGACGCGGCTTTCCTAGTGGGGCTTGAAGGCAACCCGGCACTGCTGGCGCAACTGCATGATGCGCTACATCAACCAAAGTGGCTGTTGTGTCTAGGCCGCAAGGCGTTCGTGCCCGGCGAATCGGTATGGCTGAGAGATGGCCTGCGGATGAACGAAAGCCTGATCGACGCACTGAGGAGCTTCCCGCGATTGCGTGAGCCGCGCGACGACTCCGGCGATCGGCGAATGCGCGCGGTGTTGGAAGATGACGACGGCGAAATCGTCCGGCCCGATCAACCGCTCTCGTTTGCCAAAGGCGCACGCCGCTTCGGTCTGCGCCGCATGACGGTGAGTTTCATCGAGGATCGACCCCTGCTCAAGGAGTATGACGATGTACCTCTCGCGCCTGACACTTAACCCGCGTGATCGAAACGCGCGCCGCGATCTGAGCTCGCCTTACGAACTGCACAGCACGCTGGCGCGGATGTTTGCCGATGCGCCCCAACAAACCGAGCGTGTGCTCTTCCGGTTGGAGCGTGGCGAGAATCGTGTGCTGATCCAATCCCGCACGCGGCCCGACTTCTCCGCTTTGCCGCGCGGCTACTGCCTTCACGCCGAGTGCCGCGACGACTACGGCGAGAAACTGCGCGCCGTTGTCTCAGGCCAACGGCTTGCTTTTCGCCTGCTGGCGAACCCGACGAGCCGGGTGACACTCGGCGAGGGCGACACGAAACGCAAGAGGCGCAAGCCGCTGCTCGACTGGCATGCGCAAGAGGCGTGGCTGCGCCGCAAACTGGCCGATGAAGCCGGCGCGCAACTGGTCGGTGGACGGGCAGTGATCCTCGACACGCAGCGCAATGAGAAACGCGGCAGCCATTCGGGCGAAGGGACACAGACTCACGTTCCTGTCCTGTTTGAAGGCGTTCTGGTCGCCAACGATCCCGATCGGTTGCGCGCGGCGATTGAGAACGGCCTCGGCTCCGCCAAAGGTTACGGCTTCGGCCTGCTGTCGATCGCGCCTGCGTGATCGGCCTGAAATATTGACTCCCTCTCCCCGCGCTTGATGCCGGGGAGAGGGATGGAGGTGGCATATGCCCGTGATCAATCTGCACTCGCTGCCGCAGTTTTCCGATCGGATGACGTGGCTGTATCTGGAATATGGCCGCATTGAAAAAGCGGATGACGGCCTGATCTTCCGCGACAAGACCGGCGAAACACCCATCCCGATCGCGTCACTCTCGACGTTGATGCTGGGGCCTGGCACTGTCGTCACGCATCGCGCCGCCATCGCCGCCGCACAAATGAATTGCCTGCTGGCCTGGGTGGGCGAGGGCATGGTGCGGACGTATGCTTCGGCCACTGGCGGCGCGCATCAGACGTCCAACTTGCAGCGGCAAGCCTTGCTATGGGCCAATCCTGCGGCGCATCTGGCCGTCGTGCGCAAGATGTATGCCTTGCGCTTCGAAGAGGATTTGCCGGACACGCTGACGCTGCAGGAAGTTCGCGGCCGCGAGGGAGCACGGGTGCGGGCAACTTATCAGCGCATCGCCGAGGAATGCGGCGTCACGTGGGTGCGGCGCAACTATGACACGTCCGATTGGAACAAAGCCGATCTTCCCAATCGCTGCTTGAGTTCGGCCACGGCGAGCCTGTACGGCGTCGTGCATGCGGCGCTCGTGTCGGCCGGTTACTCGCCCGCACTGGGCTTCATTCACACCGGCCGGCCGTTGTCGTTTGTATACGACATTGCCGACCTGTATAAGCCCGATCTGGCGGTGCGCGTGGCGTTTCAGGTTGCGGCCAAACCGCCACGCGAGCCTGACCGCGAAGTCCGTAAGCGCTGCCGCGACTTGTTTCTGAAGACCGATCTGATGGAGCGCATCTTGCCCGACGTGAACGAGGTGCTGAATGTTGGTTATGACACTCAACAACTGTCCGCCAGCCTTGAGGGGGGAGTTGACACGCTGGCTGATTGAGCTGCGCCCGAATGTGTACGTGGGCCGCGTCCACGCCCGCATCCGCGATCAGTTGTGGCAACTGGCGTGCCAGAAAGCGAAAGGCGGGGCTATCGTGCAAATCTGGAGCTCGCCGAACGAGCAGGGCTTCAGTGCGCGCAGTTGGGGCTCGCCCGATTATTTCCTGCGCGACTTTGAAGGCGTGCTGCTGGTCGAGCGGCTGCAGGGCACTTTTCGGCCGGAGAGTGACACAGATAGTGAACCGCCAGATATGGCCGCACGCGTCAAAAAGTAGGTTTTTTTACCAGCCCTAGTATGCTCCCCGCGCGAGTGGGGATGAACCGCACTGCGCCGACGACGGTGACCCGGTGCACGGATGCTCCCCGCGCGAGTGGGGATGAACCTTCAGCTTTGTGTATCCACTCGGTGCGCTTTTATGCTCCCCGCGCGAGTGGGGATGAACCGGTAGCATGATAACAATTATCTTGAAACCTGATATGCTCCCCGCGCGAGTGGGGATGAACCGTTACTGGAGACTTCGCTCCCCAGCTTTATCCTATGCTCCCCGCGCGAGTGGGGATGAACCGACGCCGGCCACGCACGCGATACGCGACGTGGATGCTCCCCGCGCGAGTGGGGATGAACCGTCGCGCACAGAAGGATCAGAGAAAAAGCCGGGATGCTCCCCGCGCGAGTGGGGATGAACCGCAAGCGGGAAGTCAAGAGCCAAACTTCAAACTATGCTCCCCGCGCGAGTGGGGATGAACCGGCGGCGGTGAGGGCGGCGCAGGCGGTGGCCCAATGCTCCCCGCGCGAGTGGGGATGAACCGAGCACCTGCAAGTTGATCGTCTGACGTGTCCAATGCTCCCCGCGCGAGTGGGGATGAACCGTTGGCTTGGCCCAATTCAACGAATTGGCAGAGATGCTCCCCGCGCGAGTGGGGATGAACCGTTGTCGGAAATACTGTCGGCGCTCAGCGTGATATGCTCCCCGCGCGAGTGGGGATGAACCGGCACGCCTAGGAACAGGAGGCTAACCGAATGAATGCTCCCCGCGCGAGTGGGGATGAACCGTAGACTCATACCACTCCTGCACATGATCGACGAATGCTCCCCGCGCGAGTGGGGATGAACCGTGATGATGACACTCACCCCGTTCTGCTCAGCCATGCTCCCCGCGCGAGTGGGGATGAACCGCGCAATGTCGTCGCGCACGTGTTCGCAGAGGGATGCTCCCCGCGCGAGTGGGGATGAACCGACGGTCGTTGATGATCACGGTGTCGCCACTGAATGCTCCCCGCGCGAGTGGGGATGAACCGGAGTAACATGCAACCCGGAACAGAAGAGAAGCATGCTCCCCGCGCGAGTGGGGATGAACCGTCCCCACGCCCAGCGCCAAACTACACAAGCCATGCTCCCCGCGCGAGTGGGGATGAACCGACCGCCTGAAGACGCCCTGGCATATTGGGCGGATGCTCCCCGCGCGAGTGGGGATGAACCGAGAAGCGGCTTGACCGTGAGGCGCGGATGAAGATGCTCCCCGCGCGAGTGGGGATGAACCGTCCTCGCGCCGCGTCGGCCAGGGCTTGTCCCGATGCTCCCCGCGCGAGTGGGGATGAACCGGGCTGCCTATTCCGCGTGTGGCTGCCGGAGATATGCTCCCCGCGCGAGTGGGGATGAACCGTCCATCTGCGGCGCGAGGGTGACGTTAGGGATATGCTCCCCGCGCGAGTGGGGATGAACCGGAGACGTACACGGGCAACCCGACGAACAACTCATGCTCCCCGCGCGAGTGGGGATGAACCGGTCACGGCACCAACCTTCTTGCCGACGTATTCATGCTCCCCGCGCGAGTGGGGATGAACCGGCGACGGCGGTAGCAAGCGCGACGGTCGGAGCATGCTCCCCGCGCGAGTGGGGATGAACCGTCGAGAACGCGTCTATCGCATCCGACGTGATGATGCTCCCCGCGCGAGTGGGGATGAACCGGAGTGGCGCAGCGCGACGCCGACGAACTTCGATGCTCCCCGCGCGAGTGGGGATGAACCGGATCTATCGGTTACTATGCCTACGATTACGGTATGCTCCCCGCGCGAGTGGGGATGAACCGAAGGGTGTTGACGAGTCAACGAGGGCCATCGAATGCTCCCCGCGCGAGTGGGGATGAACCGGTCAGGTTCTTGTCGAGCTTAAAAATAGCCGCATGCTCCCCGCGCGAGTGGGGATGAACCGAGACGAACGGTTCATTCGGCGCATCAGCACACATGCTCCCCGCGCGAGTGGGGATGAACCGGCAACGCAGCGAGAAACTGTTCGGGGGTGAAATGCTCCCCGCGCGAGTGGGGATGAACCGAAATAGATATGTCCGGCGACTCTAGGTGGGATATGCTCCCCGCGCGAGTGGGGATGAACCGTACAACGTATCGCCGGAAACGTGAGATGATAAATGCTCCCCGCGCGAGTGGGGATGAACCGTTGGGTTGCACTCGCAGAGGATGATTGCGGTTATGCTCCCCGCGCGAGTGGGGATGAACCGGTTGAGCGCGAACCGATCAGGGAGTATCCCCAATGCTCCCCGCGCGAGTGGGGATGAACCGCATTGCAGGAGGCTAATCAGTTAGCTGTGATCATGCTCCCCGCGCGAGTGGGGATGAACCGTCTACCGCTCAAATGGCACGACCATCCATGCCATGCTCCCCGCGCGAGTGGGGATGAACCGACCTTGCCCATTACATTGAAAGCCTGGTGACTATGCTCCCCGCGCGAGTGGGGATGAACCGGAACTTGCCGAGAGGGAGGCGGAGCTGCGAGAATGCTCCCCGCGCGAGTGGGGATGAACCGTCAGACCGCGGAGCTTCTCGA
Source organism: Anaerolineae bacterium (assembly GCA_035283185.1). Lineage (GTDB taxonomy): Bacteria > Chloroflexota > Anaerolineae > Fen-1058 > Fen-1058 > DASSFZ01. The sequence continues at coordinate 41,927 of DATEUJ010000151.1, forward strand.
CGAGCGCCGGCATGCTCCCCGCGCGAGTGGGGATGAACCGCTCGGTGTCGACGTCCACAAAGGCGATCGGCCATGCTCCCCGCGCGAGTGGGGATGAACCGGCCCGGCAGTTGCCCTTGCCGGGCCTGGAGCTATGCTCCCCGCGCGAGTGGGGATGAACCGTTGTCCCCCACCCCTCATTTCGATCTGAAATCATGCTCCCCGCGCGAGTGGGGATGAACCGAATAATGAACTTATCCTTCCTGGCCCCCTGCAATGCTCCCCGCGCGAGTGGGGATGAACCGGAATGTTTGGTGTCTGTCCTGGAAGGGGATGTATGCTCCCCGCGCGAGTGGGGATGAACCGATGGGGAGGTTGAGCTGGTCTCAGACATGAACATGCTCCCCGCGCGAGTGGGGATGAACCGGATGCCAACAGGGAGGCTGCCTCGAGGCGCAAATGCTCCCCGCGCGAGTGGGGATGAACCGAAGTGGCAGCCTGCGCAGCCGAGCGAGCAGCATGCTCCCCGCGCGAGTGGGGATGAACCGGAGCATAGAAAATGCCTGCTGGATTCGTCACATGCTCCCCGCGCGAGTGGGGATGAACCGTTTATTGCGTCGTCCCATCCCGCACACCCTTGATGCTCCCCGCGCGAGTGGGGATGAACCGGCCCCAACGTGGAGGGTTTCCGCTGGACAAGTATGCTCCCCGCGCGAGTGGGGATGAACCGATGGCGTGCGGCGCTACTTCGAGTATCCGGCGATGCTCCCCGCGCGAGTGGGGATGAACCGTCCTCGCCCGCAAAGCGATAGATCAGCCGCACATGCTCCCCGCGCGAGTGGGGATGAACCGGTGTGTGCTCGGGAGCGCGTTTGGCTGCAGAGATGCTCCCCGTGTGAGTGGGGATGAACCGTTTGCCGGGCTGTTGGATGCGACGCTCTCGGAATGCTCCCCGCGCGAGTGGGGATGAACCGGGAAACGCCAGGTCGAGGAGTGCCGCACCAAGATGCTCCCCGCGCGAGTGGGGATGAACCGCACGAGGAATGATCGTCGTCGTCAACGCGCGTATGCTCCCCGCGCGAGTGGGGATGAACCGGCTTCAGGGTAACTTGCAGCGTCGGGGCAGCGATGCTCCCCGCGCGAGTGGGGATGAACCGAATTGACGCTGATAGGGGATTCGAGTGCCATTATGCTCCCCGCGCGAGTGGGGATGAACCGTTGTGCCATGATACCCTGCACTTCATAGAAGGATGCTCCCCGCGCGAGTGGGGATGAACCGGATTATGTAGGTGCACAGACAAGTTGCCAATTATGCTCCCCGCGCGAGTGGGGATGAACCGATTACTTGTCCAGAGCATCCTTGAGGATTTCGATGCTCCCCGCGCGAGTGGGGATGAACCGATCACGGGCATCATTAGAGTCTGGGATAGGAGATGCTCCCCGCGCGAGTGGGGATGAACCTATGCCAGGCGAGGCCTAGTCCACCATCATCCAATGCTCCCCGCGCGAGTGGGGATGAACCGTGGAGTTCGACGAACTCAAGATGACTGAGTTGATGCTCCCCGCGCGAGTGGGGATGAACCGATCGTCGAAGCGGCGCGCGAGGCCGTGGCGATATGCTCCCCGCGCGAGTGGGGATGAACCGACAACCCTGAAAGATAGCGGCTTGGGCCTGTTGACCATCTGCATTGCAGTGCATATCATAGGGTCAATGCCAAGCCCCAGGAGATGTGTCCATGCGTCTGCGCCTGCTTGCAGTTTCGATTGTCCTCGCCAGCCTGATCGCGCTCTCGATCCGGATCAGCCATAGCCAGACGCCGCAGCCCCCGGCGCGCGTCCTCGACGAGGCGCGCACCGTCTATCTCGGCAACCTGGCGCGGCGCGCGAACGGCGTGCCGCCGCTGCGCTGGAACCGCCAGTTGACCGACGCGGCACGCTGGTTCTCGTGGGACTCGGTCGAGAACCGGCCTGATCCATATTGCGGCCACCAGGACACGCAGGGCAAGTGGCCGGGCGACCGCGCGGCGGCGTTCGGCTACAAGGGCTTCGCAGGCGCGGAGAACGCGTTCTGCGGATACGTGACGCCTGAGGACGCGATTGCAGGCTGGATGAATAGCCAGGGGCATCGCGATAACCTGCTCGATCCGGAGTGGCGCGAGATCGGCCTCGGCTATTATCTGCGGGAGAGCGACGGTCGCGGCTACGTGACGCAGGGCTTCGGCGTCGATTCAGTTTATCCACCGGTCATCATCGAGAACGAAGCGGTGACGACGACGACACCGCTCGTCGGCCTGTACATTTACGATCGCCCGCCGGGCGGCGGCTTCAAGAGCATGGGGCCGGCGTCGCAGATGCTCGTCGGGAACGACATCTGTTTCACGGGATCGACCTGGGAGCCGTATGCAACTGAGAAGGCCTGGACGCTGGCGCCGGACAGCGGGTGGCGCGAGGTGCACGTCAAGACCCGTGACACGCTCAGCCGGACGATGGTCGTCAGCGACGCGATCTATCTAGCGGCAAGTGTGCCGCTGTCCGACCTGGGTTATGCGCAGATGAGCGCGACGGGGGATGCGGTAACGATCTACGGTCTGGACGGCGGCGGGCTGCCGAGCATGCAGCTCAGCCTGGGGTGGGCAGCCGACGACACGACGGACACATTCACCCGGTGGTGGGGCAATGGGGAGCGTATCTCCGACCCGACGGCCTGGGGTGGCTCTGCCTACCGCATGTATCCAGGCGATGGGGAGACGTTCGCGTGGGTATGGACGACCGACTTCTTCAAGGACACCTGGCTGACGGCCTATTTTCGGATCAAGGTCAGCTCCAACAGCTCCGGTTCAGAGGTGGCGCGTATCTCCGTCACGGGCGGCGGCGTCGAGTACGGGCCTGTGAGCCTGAAGGGGACGGACTTCAGCGCGGCGAACCGGTATCAGGAGTTTCCGATCGCGTTCAGGTTTCATTCCAATCCGAACGATGATTTTCTCCTCTTCAACTTCTGGCGCAGCGGCTTGGCCGACGTAACGGTGGATGCGGTGACGATCTTCACCGAGCCGCAGCCCGTCACGTCGTCATTCATGTGGAACGTGCCCGGCGGGCACTACCGGGGCCAGGGCGTCTGGGTGCGCTACACGAACGGCAGCCAGTTCTCACCGTTCACGGAAGCCGACACCCGTCCGCAATTCCTGAGCGCGGCGCCCGCGGCGCTCGGCTTTCTCGCAAAGCGCAATGGCAGCCCGCCGCCGACGCAGTCGCTGAGCGTGCGCCGGGGATGCGTGCCGGCCACGTGGCAGGTCAGCGACACGGCCGCCTGGCTGCTGACGCAGGTCGTCGGCGAGTCGGTTCAGGTGAGCGTGAGCCAGGCCGGGCTGGGCACGGGGAGCTACCAGGCTGAAATCATCCTGACGGGCGACGGCGTCGCATCCGTGTCCGTCCCGGTGACGCTGATCGTGGCCGAGGAGATATTCCCGGCCTATTTGCCGATCATCATGAAGTGAGTGTGCACGCAAAGCCTGTCGTCAACCGTAGGGCGCGTTTCCATACGCGCCGCAAACCGATCGTGGCTGAGGAGATATTCCCGGCCCATCGGACGACTAAAGTCGTCACTACGAGATCCTCAGACTCATTGACACTCGTGATACAATGTGAGTATCTTGCCGGAGGTTCCAAAGCCACAGCAAATAAGGAGGATAAACCATGTGCGTTCCAGGAACTCGAGAAGCAGTCTTGGGCAAACTCAGCCGCCGCGATTTTCTCAAGGCGGCGACGGCGGCGACGCTGGCCACCGCCATCTCTCAGGTCGCAACGGGCACGCTGCTCGCGAATGAAGATGAAGATGAGGGCGTCGTAGCCCGCGTCGTCGGGCGACGATTTCGTAAGGTCGTGGACCTGACGCATGTCATGACGCCGGACTTCCCCACCTATTTTGGCCCGCCGCAGCTCCAGATCGAACCGATATTCACCTATGATCCGAATGGCTTCAACATAAACCGGTGGATCTTGAACGAGCACACCGGCACACACATGGATGCCCCGCTCCATTTCTCCGCCGCCGAGTGGTCGGCCGACGAGATCCCGATTTCTCGCCTGGTGCTGCCGTTGGCCGTGGTCGACATTCGGGCGAAGGCCGCGCAAAATCCCGACGCCCAGGTCACGCCGGAAGATTTGCGCGCCTGGGAGCGTCGCTACGGACGGATACCGAAGGGGGCCTGCGTGGCGATGCAGAGCGGCTGGGCGGAGAAGGTGCGCACGCCCGAGTTCCGCAACGCCGACGCGAACGGTGTGATGCACTTCCCCGGCTTCCACGTCGAAGCGGTCGACTTTCTGATCGAAGAGCGCAGCGTGTACGGCATCGCCGTCGATACACTCAGCCTCGACTACGGGCCGTCGGCCGATTTCGTCACGCACTATCGCTGGCTGCCGACCAATCGCTGGGGCATGGAGAATGTGGCGAACCTGGACAAGGTGCCGCCGAGGGGATCGACGCTCGTCGTTGGCGGGCCGAAGATCGCCGGCGCGACGGGCGGGATGAGCAGGCTGATTGCGCTCGTCCACGAAGACGACGAAGACGACGAAGACGACGACGGTTAGTGCCGGCGGAAAAAAGACTTCGGAGGTCTTTAAGGCGCTTCGCCTGTCGGAAGCCCCGCGCAGACCTCCGAAGTCTGGAGCGGCTATCGTCCCAGCGCGTCGCCGAGCAGGATGCCCATCAGGCCGACGACGACGCCAAGGTGCAGCAGCAGGTTCGTGTCGGCGAGCCACGTTCCGCGCGACAGCAGGACGACGGCGAAGTTGAGGATTACCAGCAGCACGCCGGCGAGGACGGGCACACCCTTGTGCTCGGCAATATAACCCGAAATTTGATCCAACATTCTGTCTCACTCACGCAGTATATTTGTCACCCTTCAGAAACTCACCGGCCACCCGTCATTGCGAGCATCGGTTCGCGAAGCAATCTCCACCCGGCCGGCAAGGGGATTGCTTCGTCGCACACAACGCGACTGCTCAGAAACTCACCGGCCACCCGTCATTGCGAGCATCTGTTCGCGAAGCAATCTCCACCCGGCCGGCAAGGGGATTGCTTCGTCGCACACAACGCGACTCGCAATGACGCCCGCCAGTAGTTACTGGGAATCGAGGTAGTCCCGGAAAGGCGCGAGCAGGCGCGCCGGCAGCCGGCCCACAATGCGCACCGACGTCTCGTCGTATTCTTCCGTGTCGATCGCGCCGTTCCGGTGAAAGAGCGCAATCAGGTCGCCGCGCCGGTTCGGAATGCGGGCGCGAACCGGAACGGACGAGTCGAACAGCTCGCGCTGCACGATCGAAAGAAGATCGTCCAGCCCGATGCGCTTCTCGGCGGAGATCGCCGCGCTGTGGGGGAACTCGGCGAGCAAGGCGCGCGCGGCGTCGGGATCGGGCAGGAGGTCGATCTTGTTGAGCGCCGTCACGAGCGGAATGTCGTGGACGCCGATCTCGGCAAGCGTCTGCTCGACGGCGATGGCCTGCTCGCGCGCGTTGGGGTGCGCGATGTCGATCACGTGCACGAGCAGATCCGCTTCGTCGATCTCTTCGAGCGTGGCGCGAAAGGCGGCGACCAACTGCGTCGGCAGCTTCTGGATGAAGCCGACGGTGTCGGTGAAGAGGGCGACCTTACGGTTGGGCAAGCGCACGCGGCGCGTGGTGGGGTCGAGCGTCGCGAACAGCTTGTCCTCGACGAGGACGGCCGAGCCGGACAGCGCGTTGAGCAGCGTCGATTTGCCGGCGTTGGTGTAGCCGACGATCGAGACGACGGGGATCTCGGCGCGGCGGCGCTGCACGCGATGCTGCTTGCGCTGCCTGCGCACGTCTTCCAGCCTGCGCTTGAGGAAGGCGATGCGCTCGCGGATAACGCGCCGGTCGACTTCGAGCTGCGTCTCGCCGGGGCCGCGCAGGCCGACGCCGGTGGTGCCGCCGCGTCCGGCAGCGCCGCCGGCCTGGCGGGCCAGGTGCGTCCACTGGCGCGTCAGGCGCGGCAGGCGATACTCGTACTGCGCCAGCTCGACCTGCAGCGCGCCTTCGCGCGTGTGCGCGTGCTGGGCGAAGATATCGAGGATGAGCGCCGTGCGGTCGATGACGCGTACGTCGTCGCCGAGCAGTTTCTCGAGGTTGCGCTGGTGGCGAGGCGAAAGCTCGTCGTCGAAGAGGATGACGTCGGCCTGCAGCTCGTCGCCCCAGGTCTTCAACTCTTCGACCTTGCCCGACCCGATGAACGTCGCCGGCTCGACCTGGCCGAGCCGCTGCGCGATCTCGCCGACGACGTCGATGCCGGCTGTCTCGGCGAGCGCGCGCAGCTCCTGAAGGGAGTCTTCGATCGGGAGCAGCGAGGGTTGACCCCTGATCTCGGCGCCGACCATCAGCGCGCGCGCGCGGGGCGGCTCGGTTGGGATGATCTTCGTGCGTGGGATGGGTGGCCTCCGGTGATCAGTGAACAGTGATCAGTGAACAGTAATCAGTGAGCAGTCATCAGTAATTGGTAATTGGGCATTAGGGCTGCTCGACTTCGTAGCGGATGTCCATGTCGTCGCGGTCGCCGAGGGCTTGCCTGAGCACGGCGACGAGCGTCGGGTCGATCCCGCCCTGTTCCATCAAGTCGAGCGCGTCGGCGCTGACGTAGTAGTCGCGATCCTCCGTCGATTCCTCTTCCATCCAGCCTACCAGCGCCTGGAGCTGCGCCTCGGTGATGCGCCCAATCCTGGCGCCGGAAGCTGCGTCGAACAAGTTTACCATGTTCATCCTCCATCTGTATTCGCCGCGTGTTTCTGCCGCAGTTTAACTGCGGCAGGAGCGACCAAATCAACTTCACAACGGCTATAGATTCAGGCGATGCCGCGGACTGGGCGGCGCGGCGCGCATCGGCAGAAGAACGTACACCGTCGTGCCGGGTCGCTTGACTTCGTCGTAGCCGGGGCTTTCCACCCATATCTTGCCGCCGTGCGCTTCGACCACGCCTTTGGCGACCGCCAGGCCGAGGCCCGGGCCGCCGCCCTTGAATTTGGTGCGGCCGCTGGAGTGGCGCAGTGCGTCGGTCGTGCCGGAGAACTTCTCAAAAATGCGCTCACGATTTTCCGGCGCGATGCCGATGCCGTCGTCGGCGACGGCGATCTGAATCACCGGCTCTTCGCCGCTGCCCAGGCTGAGGAGCCGCGTTTCGATGCGCACGTGCCCGCCGTTGGGCGTGTATTTGATGCTGTTGCCGACGAGGTGCATGAACGCGTCGTACAGCCGCTGCGAGTCTGCGTACAGCGTCCGGCCCGCGATTTCGGGCGGGGGCGGCGCGATGTGCACGTCGATGCTGCGCTCGGCCATGTCATTCTTGAGATCGCCGACGACGATCTGGAAGATGTGGTTGAGCGACACGGGTTGGAAATTGAGCGCCAGCGATTCATTGTCGATCATGGAGACGGCGATCATGTCGTTCACGATCTGAAGCAGGCGTCTTGCGCCGGTCATCAGGCCGTTGGCGACGGCGGCGGCCTGCGCGTCCGCCGGATCGACGAAATCCTGGATCAGAATGTCAGAATATCCCTGGATCAGCGTGATCGGCGTGCGCAGCTCGTGAGCGGCGATGCTGATGAAATTGCTCTTCGCCCGATCGAGCTGCGCCAGCCGCCACTGCGCCCTTTCCAGCTCTCCCGCGACTCCGGCCTGTATCTCGTCGTGGAAGACGCGCGCGATGTGGGTCAAAGCCATGCTCAGGACGTTGTCGAGTCCCTGCATGTAAGCTGCCACCCGTTCCGGCAGGAACTCGGCCGTGATGGCTTGCCAGGTCTGGTCCTGGAGGGCGACGATCATGTACAGCAGGTCGCTCAGGCGATAGCCCGTTTGAAAGCCGTCGCGCGCCAGTTGAGCCAGCTCGTCGTCGAATGCCGTGAAACGCCCCGACTTCAGGCTGTCGCACAGGGCCGTGTAGGTCCGGCGAAGTTGCGCTCCCGACGGCGGTTTGAGCGGCCGCCCTGACGAAGTGGGCGGATAGGCGTGGACACGAGCGATCCACAGGTCGCAGACGGCGCCAGTGCGCGACTCGAGCCAGCGGCCAAGCTCAGGCTGCTTGATGCGCGGGGGACGCAGTGGACTGGTGACCCTGTCGCTCACGGCGCTCCTCGCTCCAACCAGACCTGCAGCGTGCGCCCTACCCTCTCCAGGCTGGCGGCGCTGATCTTGTCGATCGTGTCCTCGGTCGTGTGCCAATACGGATAGTCGAAGTCGATGATGTCCACGGCCGGGATGCCGCGCTGGAGGAATGGCACGTGGTCGTCGAGCATCGTGTGCTTGACCTGCGGCGGGAAGTGGTCACCGTAGCCAAGCTCGGCTGCGATTGTCCACAGGCGCTCCCGGAGAGCCGGGTCGGAGTTCGATTCCCAATAGATTTGCTGGTCGGCGTCGCCGATCATATCGACGAGCACCATCAACGAAGGGTTCTCTTGCAGATGATCGGCCATGTATCGCGATCCGGCGATCCAATCCCAACCGTCCAGGCGCCCGTTGTCTTCGGCGTCGAAGAACGCAAGCTGAATGCGATGCCCGGTCGCTTCGACATTCAGGACGCGCGCAAGCTCGAGGAGGACGGCGACGCCGCTCGCGCCATCGTTCGCGCCGGGCACGGGCTGGGTCGGGTCAATCGGGTCTCGATCGGCGCGGCGGCGTGTGTCGTAATGTGCGCCCAGGAGAATGAGCGACCCCTCGCCGCGCGCGGCGAGGATGTTACGCGCGGGCGTGTCAAGGTATTCGAACGGCTGCTCCTCGACTTGCCACCCGAATTCTGCGAGGCGTCGAGCGATGTAAGCGCCGGTGAGACGGCCGGCTTCGCTGCCTGTCGGACGCGGGCCGAAGTCCATCTGGTCGCGAGCGAACTCCATGGCCTTGCCGCCGTCGAACGGCTCAAATGCGATCAAAGTCGGTATCGGCGACTCGAGCGGGGTTGCCAGCGGCGAGAGCGGCGAGACGAGTTCGGTGGGTGGAATCTGCGAAGTCGAGGTGACAGTTGCCCCTTGCCCACCGCATGCCGAAAGGATGATGCATGTCAGAAGGGCAAACAGCAGGATGGTCGAGCGATTTCGCATAGTGTCCTATTCTTCAGCGTCAAATAGATACATGCTGGTGATTAAGTAGTCGTGATGACTACGCGAAGCTGTATGCTGCTTCGGCGTTCCGAAAAGCCTCGAGCGCACTCAAGGCGCGTCGCGCGTACTGCTCGTAGCGCTCACGCTTGCTGCGCACCGGCGGATCGAGATCGGGAAGGATCCCAAAATTCGCCTTCATCGGCTGAAAGTCCTTCGGGTCGGCGTGTGTGATGTAGTGGCACAGCGCGCCGATCATCGTCTCGCACGGCAGCACGAGCAACCCCTCACCCTTCAGCCGTCGAGCGGCGTTGGCGCCGGCGACCCATCCGGTCGCAGCATTGCCCACGTAGCCTTCGACGCCGACGATCTGCCCGGCGAAGAACAAATCCGGCCGGGCGCGATATTGCAGCGTCGGCTCGAGTATGGCCGGCGAGTTGACGAAGGTGTTGCGATGCATCATGCCGTAGCGCATGAACTCGGCGCGCGCCAGGCCGGGAATCATCCGCAGCACGCGCTTCTGCTCGGGCCACTTGAGGTTGGTCTGGAAGCCGACGATATTGTAGAGCGTGCCGGCCAGGTTGTCTTGCCGGAGCTGCGCGACAGCATACGGGCGCGCGCCCGTGCGCGGATCGTGCAGACCGACCGGGCGGAGCGGGCCATAAGCCAGTGCCTGCCGCCCGCGCTGCGCCATCACTTCGATCGGCAGGCAGCCCTCGAAGAACTTCGGATCTTCTTGCTCGAAGCTGCGCAGCGCGATCCGTTCGGCGCTCACAAGCGCGTCGACGAACGCGTCGTATTCCTCTCGGGTCATGGGACAGTTGATGTAATCGCCGTCGCTGGCGTCTTCCGAGTGCCTGCCGTAGCGCGAAGCGCGGAAAGCGACCGACATGTCGATCGAATCGGCGGCGACGATGGGCGCGACGGCATCGTAGAAGTACAAATACTCCTCGCCGCTCAAGCGCGCGATGTCGGCCGCCAGCGCGTCGGACGTCAGTGGGCCGGAGGCGATAATGGCCGGTTCGTCAGGCACGCGGGTGACTTCCTCGCGGCGCACGTGAATGCGAGGGTGATTCTCGATGCGCTGCGTGACGAGCGCGGCGAACTGCTCGCGATCGACGCCGAGCGCACCTCCCGCCGGCACGGCGGTCGCGTCGGCGCAAGACATGACGAGCGAGCCGAGGCGACGCAGCTCGGCTTTCAAGAGTCCGGGCGCGGTTGCAGGCTTGTCGCTGCCAAGTGAGTTCGAGCAGATCAGTTCGGCCAGACGATCGGAGACGTGCGCGGGCGTGTTGCGCACAGGCCGCATCTCGAACAAAGCGACGTCGATGCCGCGCTCGGCGGCTTGCCAGGCTGCCTCGGCGCCTGCCAGGCCGCCGCCGACGACGATGAGCGAGCGACTGTTCATCACGCGGCTATTCTACCACTATTCGGCGCTCCAATAACAAAAGGCCCTACCAACCACATGGATGGCAGGACCTTTTGCAGGAGGCAACCTGCGGGAGCGACGGGATTCGAACCCGCGGTCTCGGCCTTGACAGGGCCGCATGTTAACCGCTACACCACGCCCCCAACATTTGTGATCATACCAGACGCACCCACGCTTGTCAACCTCAACATATGTCCGAACGTAGGGCGGCTTTCCATAGCCGCCAATTTGCGGCGCGTATGGAAACGCGCCCTACAGGCGATTGGGCGCACGATGCGCCAGGACGGTGCGCATAGCCAGCAGCGCCTGATCGATCTCCTCTTTGGTCACCCACGCGTGCGTCACGGCGCGGAAGCGGCGCTTCCCCACGGCGAACAACAGCACGCGGCGCTCGGCCAGCCGCTGCTCGACTTCGGGTGCGTCGATCGGGACGTCGGGCGTCAAATCGAAATACACCATGTTCGTGCGGATGCGATCCGGATCGACGGCGCAGCCGGGCGTGTCGGCCAGCCCTTCAGCCAGGCGTTTCGCGTTGGCATGATCCTCGGCCAGACGATCGACCATCATCTCGAGCGCGACGATGCCGGCTGCGGCCAGGACGCCAGCCTGCCGCAGCGCGCCGCCCACGATCTTGCGCGCGCGCAGCGCTTCGGCGATGAAATCTTGCGAGCCGCACAAGACCGACCCGACCGGCGCGCTCAAGCCCTTGCTCAGGCAGAACGTCACCGAGTCGGCATCGCGCGCTAGATCGGCGGCCGGCACGCCGAGCGCGACGGCCGCGTTGAAAATGCGCGCGCCGTCGACGTGCAGCTTCAGGCCATGCCGTCTCGCGAGCGACGCCATCGAGCTCGTGTACACCGCATCGAGCGGCATGCCGCCCGTCGCGTTCTGGGTGTTCTCGAGACAAATCAGACGCGTTCGCGCGTGATGCGGGTCGTCGTCTTGAATGGCGCTCTCGACGTCTTCGAGCCGCAGCGTGCCGTCCGCCTGGTTGGGAACCGCGCGCGGCACGACGCCGCCCAGCGCCGCCACGCCGCCCTGCTCGTTGTTGAGCGTGTGCGACCGGTCGCCTGCGATCACCTCGTGCCCGCGCCCGCAGTGCGTGAGCACGGCGACGAGATTGCCCATCGTCCCGCTGGGGACGAACAGCCCGGCGGGGTGGCCCATGCGCTCGGCGGCGATTTCCTCGAGACGCTTCACAGTGCGATCGTCGCCGAAGACGTCGTCGCCGACTTCGGCCTTCGCCATCGCCTCGCGCATGGCGGGCGTGGGATGCGTCACCGTGTCAGAACGCAGATCGATATAGCCGTTGATCATAGTTCATCTTGACAAGTTCCCTGAGTTCCTTGCCTTTCCTGAAAGCCTTGAAGGAACTGAAGGAACTCAATATTGTCTCACGACGGCGCGATAGGCGCTCGGCTGGCGGTTCTGGATCTGCTGAAGCTCTTCGCGATAGCGCCGCACGTCGTCCAGATCGATGCGCGCCAGCGCGTAGCCTTCGATCTCTTCGTCGACTTGCGCGAAGGCTTGCCCGCGCGGGCCGACGATCATCGTCTCGCCGCAGAACGTCAGCGTCGCATCCTGCCCGATGCGGTTGGACGCCGCCACGAAGATCGAGTTCTCCAGCGCGCGCGCCGTGACGTACGTGCGCCACTCTTCCACGTTAGGCTTCTCCCAGTTCGCGCAGACGATCAGCAGGTCCGCGCCGTCGAGCGCGTACGTCCGCGCCGCTTCGGGAAAGGCGACGTCCCAGCCGATCATCAGCCCGACGTTGCCGAAATCGGCTTCGAGCACGGGGAAACGAAACCCGTTCCGGAAGGCGAGCCGCTCTTCGCCTTTCAAGTGCACCTTGCGGTATTCGCCGACGAGATCGCCGTCCGGCCCGACGAGCACCGCCGAGTTGTACAGCACCGACTCGACCTTCTCCTTAGACGGCAAGCCGAAGGCGACGTACACGCCGAACTCGCTGGCGCGCTGCGCGATCAGGTTGGCCGACGGCCCGGGCACGCGCTGCGCGAAGTCGGTGAAGCGCACGCCGCACTCGTAACCGGTCGTCGCCAGCTCGGGGAAGACAATCAGATCGACTTTCTGCGCGACGGCGATCTTCTCGATCCACTCCGACATCTTGACGAGGTTGTCTTCCATTCGGTTCAGCTCGACCTGCATCTGGACGCAGGCAATCGTCACTTCACGCATAGGTCTCCTTCACGCAGCAGGCATGTTGAGTGCGGGGCGATTATCGTGGATTACAAGGACGGTGTCAAGAAGCAGCCAACAATCTCAGCACACGTTCCAGATCGTCCGGCAGGGGCGACTCGAATGTGCGCTCCTCGCCGGTCGAGGGCAGCCGCAGCGTCAAGCGCGCAGCGTGCAGGAATTGCCGCCCAATCGGGAGCGACGGCTTCCTGCGACCGTACAGCGTATCGCCGACGAGGGGATGCCCGAGCCATGCGAAATGAACGCGAATTTGGTGCGTGCGCCCGGTTTCGGGAAGCGCTTCGACGAGTGAATAGGCCACTTGCTCTACGCTCCATTCGCGAAGCGTCTTGTAGCGAGTGCGCGACGGGCGGCCGTCCGCCGACACCGCCATGCGCTTGCGATGGATGCGATCGCGCGCGATCGGGGCGTCGACGATGCCTTCGCGCGGCGCGAGGCGTCCCTCGACCAGGGCAAGGTACACCTTCTTGACCAGGCGTGACTTGAACTGGCGCTGCAGCTCGCGGTGAGCGGCGTCGTGCTTGGCGACGACGATCAAGCCCGAGGTGTCTTTGTCGAGCCGATGCACGATGCCGGGACGCATCTCTCCGCCGACGCCCTTCAGATCGGGCGTGTGCGCCAGGATGGCATTGACGAGCGTGCCGCGATCGTGCCCCGCCGCCGGATGCACGACCAGGCCGGCCGGCTTGTCGATCACGATCAGGTCGACGTCTTCGTAGACGATCGAGAGAGGGATGTCCTCCGCCTCAATTGTCGCCGGCGCAGGCGGCGGGATGCGCACGACGATTTCGTCCCCCTGCCCCACCTTGTGAGCGGCGCCGGTCACCGCGCCGTTGACGGTGACGAAACCGTCGTCGATCAGGCGCTGGACCGCCGTGCGCGAGAGGTCGCTCACGCGCGCGGCGACGAACTTGTCCAGCCGCTCGCGCGTATCGGCATGCAGCGTGATGATGCGAACAGGCATGAACGGAATTGCGATCTACCGGGTCTGCTGATTCGCGGGCGACGAATCAGCATCGCTCGCCGCCTGCGCTTTCGCCGCAGACGGGCGGCGGCCGTCCAGCAGCGCGGCGACGAGCATCAGCGCGACGCCGATCGTCACCGCGCTATCCGCCACGTTGAAGCGCGAGAAGGAGCCGACGGCGATGAAGTCGACGACGTAACCGAGGCGAAGCCGGTCGATCAGGTTGCCTATAGCGCCCGCCAGGAGAAACCCCAACGCCAGGCGCACCCAACGCCGATCTCTGGGCAGCCGGATCAGATACCCGATCATGACGATGATGATCGTCGTCGAGGCCAGCGCGAACAGGGGGCCTGCGTCTTTGAACAACCCGAACACGACGCCGGTGTTCGTGACATGCTCGACCGCGACGAAGTGGGCCAGCGCCGGAATCGGGAACCAGTAGTGTCCCACGGGCACGTGGCTCACCACCCACCACTTCGTGATCTGATCGAGCGCGACGTCGGCGGCGACGAGCAAGGGCAGCGTCGGAAGTCGCTTCAAGGCTATCTTCCTAAAGGGGCCGTCCGATTAAGGCCATATTTCGCCTGCTCGGCGTGGATTGGCAAATCCACGCCGGATTTGGCAATGCGGCGGGAGCGCGTGCGAATTACAGGCAAGGCGGCGGAGAAGGCGCGGCACGTTCAGCCGGGAAATTGTCCACTGCCGGAAGAGGGGTTCGGCTCGGGCGGTCTGGCGGCGGCGCGCTCCTGGCGCCAAAACGCGATGGCAAGCAGGGCGACGCCGATCACGATGGCGCTGTCGGCGACGTTGAAGACCGGCCAGAACTTGAGGTCGATAAAATCGACGACGTGGCCCAGCCGCAGCCGGTCGATCAGGTTGCCCAAGGCGCCGCCCAGTTGCAGGCCAAGCGCGATGCGCACCAGTTGCTGATCGGCAGGCACTCTGCGCACGTACAGCACGATAATCGTAATGACGAGGATGGCGACGAAGACGAAGACCACACCGGCCTCTTTCAACAACCCGAACGCGGCGCCGGTGTTCGTGACATAGGTGATGCTGAAGAGGCGCGACAGCGCCGGAAGAGGGTAAACCGACTCGCCCAGCTCGAGGTTGGTCACGACCAACCACTTGGTAAACTGGTCGAGCGCGAGCGTAACCAGTGCCACGAGGGGGACGAGTGGAAGCTGCTTCAATTATCGCTCTCGCTTGCGCTGACAGGACATGCACAGGTCGGCATAGGGGATGGCTTTCAGGCGGGCGGTGTCGATAGGCTGGTTACATTCGACGCACAGGCCGTACGTGCCGTTCTCCATGCGTCGCAGGGCGCCGTTCACTTGCTTGAGCAGCGACTCGGCGTTGATCCGGATGGCCAGGTCTTTGGCCTGCTCAAACGCGACCGAACCGTCGTCGGCCTGGTGGTTGCCGTAACCGAGATGGTCGCCTGCGGCCACTTCACTCAGCGCGGCCATTTGCTCGGCCAGGCGCGCCTGCTCGGATAACAATGCGCTCTTGAGTTGGTCGTATGGAACCGGCATGTCGCCCTCCCCCTTCGCGTATTCTACCCGACGAGTCCTGTTCCGACAAGGTGGGGAATACGTGGCGGATGGCTAATAGCTGATGGCTCATGGCTTATCGCGTATCATGTGCTGCCTGTCGACGCGGCTCGCCTTCGAGGGGGGCTGTGTCACGCATCACGCGATCACGTTTTCACGTATCGCGGGCCACCCGCTTCACGCCAAGCGTCAAGCGCATCCCATCCAGGCTGTCTTCCTCGGTGAGCATTCCCGGCTCGGGCGCGCCGAAGCGCAGCTCGTCGCTGAGCGTCTCGGCCTTGACGTAGTCCTGCCACGCCTCGATCGCGGCGCGCAGCTCGCCCTCGGCCTGAGCGGCAGCCACGATGCGATCGGAGATGTCGAAGCCGGCCTTCTTGCGCAGGTCCTGGATGCGGCGCACGATGTCGCGGGCAAGGCCCTCCCGCACGAGCGCCGGCGTCAGCGCGGTGTCGAGCGCGACGACGACACCTGCTTCCGAGGAGACGGCGAGTCCCTCTCGGGGCTGCGGGGTGACGAGGATTTCGTCCGACGCCAGCTCGACCGTGGCCTCGCCGCTGCCGAGCGTGACGGGCGATCCCGAGCGAATGGCCGCCACGACGCGGGGCGCGTCGGCCTCAGCTAGCGCCATGCGCACCAGCGGGAACTTCGCGCCGAACTTCGGACCCAGCTTCTTGTTGTCGGGCAGCAGCTTGTAGGTGACCAGCTCGGCCTCGTTTGCCGCCAGCTCGACGGTCTTCACGTTCAGTTCGTCGGCGATCACGTCGCTCATCCGCACGACCCCCGATCGCTGCGCCTCGGGCACGACGACGATCGCCTTGCCGAGCGGCTGGCGCACCTTCAGGTTATTGTTCGCGCGCGTCGCATGGCCGAGCGTCACCACCTGCCGGGCGACGGCCATATCGGCCAGCAGATCGGCGCCGATCCAGGCAGCGTCTGCGGCAGGCCAGTCGCAATGGTGCACCGACTCCGGCGCGCTGGCGTCGAAGCTGCGCGCTAGGTTCTGGTACACAGCCTCGGCCAGAAAAGGCAGCGTTGGGGCGAGCAGCTTGGCAAGCGTCAGCAGCACCTCGTACAGCGTGCTGTAGGCGGCGTTCTTGTCAGCATCCGACTCGCTCTTCCAGAAGCGGCGGCGGGAGCGGCGCACGTACCAGTTGCTGAGGTCGTCGACGAAAGGCTCGACGGCGCGGGCGACGCGCGGCGCGTCGTAATCGTCGAGCGCCGCCGTCACCTCGCCGATCAATTCGTGCAACCGGGCGAGGATCCAGCGATCGAGTAAGTTCATCCCTCCTTCAGTTCCTTGAGTTCCTTGAACTGCCCGCAAGGGAACTGAAGGAACTCCTGGCGCCCAGCCGTCGAGATTCGCGTACGTCACGAAGAACGAGTACACATTCCACAGCGGGATGAAGAACTGGCGGCGCACCTCGGCGGCGGATTTGCGCCCGAACCAGATGTCGCTCTCGTAGCGCTGGCGCACAAACACCCAGCGCATCACGTCCGCGCCGATCTCGTCGGCGGCCTCGTTGAATTCGATCGCGTTGCCCCAGCTCTTGTGCATGGCGCGGCCGTCCTCGCCGAGCAGCGTAGCGAAGCCGAGCACGGTCTTGAACGGCGGTTGCCCGGTCAGCACCGCGCCCATCGTCAGCAGGGCGTAGAACCAGTTGCGGAACTGGCCTGGGAACGACTCGGTGATGAAGTCGGCAGGGAACCACGTCTCCCAATAGTTGCGGTCGTGGGTGTAGCCCATCGTCGAGATCGACACGATGCCGGCGTCAAGCCACGGGTTGCCGACGTCCGCGATGCGCTCGACGAGCGCGCCGCACTTCGAGCACCTGATTTTGACGGCGTCGATGTACGGGCGGTGTGGTGTGTGGCCGTCGAACGCATCCCAGTCTTCGACGGCGCGCTCCTTCAGCTCAGCCTTCGAGCCGATCACCTCGAAGTGACCGCAGACGCTGCACTCCCAGATGGGCAGCGCCAGGCCGTAGTAGCGCTTCTTGCTAATCATCCAGTCGTGCATGTTGCGCAGCCAGTCGAGCTCGCGGTCTTTGCCGAAGTCAGGAATCCAACGAATCTGCTCGGTCACGTCGATTAACAACTGGCGCATCCCGTCCATGCGGATGAACCACTCGTCGACCAGGCGGAACACGAGCGGGGTCTGGCAGCGCCAGCACTGCGGGTAGCGGTGTGTGTAGTGCTCCTGCCGGTAGAAGCGACCCTTGATCTTGAGCGCGTCGGCGATCGGATCGGCCACGTCCTTGACGTGCATGCCGCTCAACCAGCCGAAGCCGTCGACGAACACGCCGTCCTCGTCGAGGGGTGCGATGACCGGAAGGTTGTACTGCTTGCCGAGCGCGAAGTCTTCCGCGCCACAACCCGGCGCGATGTGGACGATGCCGGTGCCTTCTACGACGCCGACCTCGTCCCACAGGACGACACGATGCGCCTCTGGGACGCCCACTTCTCTGGCGACCGGCAGATCGTCGAACGGGCCGATGTAGCGCCAGCCTTCCATCTCCCTACCCTTCAACTCAGCCACGATTTGATATTCGCCCTTCAGGATGCTCAGCGTGCCCTTGGAAAGATACAGGTACTCTTCCGCGCCGTCTTCCAAAGTCTGCCTGGCTTTCACGTAATCGAGGTCCGGGCCGACGGCGGCGGCGACGTTCGAGGTGAGCGTCCACGGCGTCGTGGTCCACACGAGCAGCGACTCGCGCGTTTGGCCATCGCCCCAATGGCCGGCGAGCGGGAAGCGCACGGTGAGACCGGGATCGACTTTCTCGATGTATCCTTCGGTGACGATCTCATGCTGGCTGATACCGGTGCCGCAGCGCCAGCACCACGGCATCACGTCGTGTCCCTTGTACACCCAGCCCTGATCGTGGCAGGTCTTGAGAAAGCGCCAGATCTGGTAGTTGTTCTCGTCGCTGAACGTGAAGTACGACCCGCCGACGTGCGGCAGGCCCAGTTGGCCGACGACCTGCTCGACCGTGCCTTCGAGTCCGCCGTCGGGGCCTCGGTACTCGATCACCTCGTGCGGGTTTTCGCCGAGCTTGTCGCGCAGCCAGCGAAGCTGGTCGGGATCGTCCCAGTTCACCCAGTAGCCTAAGCGGATCGACTGCTCGGTCTGCACGGCGGCGAAAGTCAGCACGCGCTGCTTGCACAGGATGACGAACGGCGCGATGCCGTACGCTTCGATGTCGCGCTTGTTCGTGAAGCCCAGATCGCGCTCGACGTTCACCTCGATCCACAGGCCCTGGCAGTCGAAGCCGTTCTGCCAGCGCTGGTTGTAGCCTTTCATCGCATAGTAGCGCTGCCACAGGTCCTTGTAGGTGCGGCCCCAGGCGTGATGCACGCCCATCGGGTTATTGGCGGTGATCGGCCCGTCGAGGAAGGAGAAATGCTTGCCGGACGAAGCGCGCAGCCGGCGCAGCTTGTTGAAGGCGTCGGTGTCTTTCCACCATTGGAGAATCTCGCGCTCCAGGGTGGGAAAATCGACCGTTGTGGGCACGGCCTTGAATGGCATGGAATCCTCCTACTCGATCGCCACTTCGATGCGCTTGTTGATCTTGCCCTTGCTCTTGTAGTCGACGACGCGGATGCGCCCGACCTCCGAGGTATTCGCTACATGCGTGCCGCCGTCGGCCTGCAGATCTAGCCCTTCGATCTCGACGGTGCGCACCTCGGCGATGCCCTCCGGCAGCAGGTTGATTTTGGTGCGGATGAGGTCGGGAATCTGAAAAGCCTCCTGGCGCGGGAGAATCCTCACACGCACGGGACGCGCAGCGGCAACTTCGACGTTGATCTTCTCCTCGATTTCCTTCACCAGTTCCTGGCGCATCGTCTCGAACTCGAAGTCCATGCGTCCCCTGAGCGGCTCCATGTTGCCGCCGGTGACGCTCGCGCCGTAGTCGCGCCAGATCACGCCGCACAGGATGTGCATGGCCGTGTGCGTGCGCATGAGCCGATAGCGGCGCTCCCACTCGATCGCCCCGTGAACGGTCGAGCCGGCGACGGGCGGCTCGCCCTCGGCGATCTGGTGCCACACCATGTCACCTTGCTTGCGAACTTTCGTCACCGCCCACCGCCGGCCGCCCATCGACAGCACGCCGGCGTCGCTCGGCTGGCCGCCGCCGCCTGGGTAGAAAGCCGTGCGATCGAGCGCGATCTCGCTGCCCTCTGTCGCGACTACAGTTGCATCGAATTCCCTACAGTATGCGTCTGTGTGGTACAGCAACTCGGTCATGTCACCCTCCCTCCCCAGCGTCGGCGCCTGCCACAGATACTGCCCGCACGTGAAGACTCGGCGTAGAAACAAGAAGCCTCCGTCCACAACAGGGACGAGAGGCTCAGGCTCCCGCGGTACCACCCTCTATTGCCCGAATCGAATGGGCCACTCCGACCGGCTGCACGCGCTGCAAGGCGGCGTAGAGCCGCGCGGCGGATAACGGGCCGCGAGCCCGGCTGAGCCTACTCGGCTGGCTTATCAGACTTCGGAAGTCTTTCTGCTAACCCTCGCAGGCGACGGTGCCCGGCAGTCCGAGCGCTTTTGCCGGCGGGGTGGCCTATAGAGACTTCCGAAGTCTTGGCCTGGTCTGCCAGCCTTTCGGTCAGCAGCTCCGGAAGGATTTTCCGTATCGTCGCCTCGTTCGGTTCGCACCAGCCCCGAACTCGCTGGGAAGGCCCGGATACGTACTCGTTTCCATCTGCGCTGATGGAGACGATTATGCCATAGACGTAGGGCAGCGTCAAGTCGGCAAGAGAACGGTTATGGTATCTTTATTGCAGACGCTTTTGAACCGCGCTATAATACGCAGGGGTGCGGTCTATCCGTACGCCGAGATTGATTAGTTGCATGTGATATGAGCTCGCTCGACACGCGCCACATCGGCACCGAACAGGAACCCGTCGCCGGCGGCACGCTCGCGCCGGGGCGCGTGCTCCAGAGCCGGTACGAGATTCGCGGCGTACTGGGTATGGGCGGTTTCAGCGCCGTGTACCAGGCGCGCGACCTGCGCTTTCCGAACGTCGTGAAGCTGTGCGCCGTCAAGGAGATGGTCAATCACGCGCCCGATCCGCAGATGCGGGAGATCGCGCTGCAGAACTTCGAGCGCGAGGCCAACATCCTCGCCACGCTCAACCATCCGGCCATTCCCAAGGTCTACGACTACTTTTCCGAAGACAACCGCGCCTACTTGGTGATGGAATTCATCGACGGGCGCGACCTGGAAGCGGTGATCAGCGACGGGACGGGGTTCCTGCCGCAAGACCAGATCCTCGCCTGGGCGATCCAGTTGTGCGAGGTCTTGGCCTACCTACATTCGCATTCGCCGCCGATCATCTTCCGCGACATGAAGCCATCCAACATCATGCTAGACCGGCACGGGCAAATCCGCCTGATCGATTTCGGCATCGCCAAGAATTTCCAGCCCGGCCAGAAGGGCACGATGATCGGCACGGAGGGCTACAGCCCGCCGGAGCAGTATCGGGGCATCGCCGATCAGCGCACCGACGTGTACGGGCTGGGCGCGACGCTGCATCACCTGCTCAGCCGGCAGAACCCACAGGTCGAGCCGCCGTTCTCCTTCCACGAGCGGCCGATCCCGGCCGTCAACCCGAAGGTGTACCCCGAGTTCGCCCAGGTGGTGATGCGCGCGCTGGAATACGATCCAAGCCGGCGCTATGCGTCGCCCGAGGAAATGAAGCGCGCGCTGCTCGTGCTGAAGCCGGCCAGCAAGCTCGGCACGGCGACGATCGTCAGCATGGCGGGCAGCAGCGACCTCACGCCGCTGTGGACGTTCACCTGCGAAGACGAGATCCGATCAGGCCCGGCGCTGGGTGGAGGCGCCGTATTCGTGGGCGCGTACGACCACAATCTGTACGCGCTCGAAGCCCAGTCGGGGAAGTTCCTGTGGAAGTACGCCGCCGCGGCGGGCATCGCTTCGACGCCGTGTGTCGCCGAGGATCGCGTGCTGTTCGGGTCGCAGGATCGTGTGTTATACTGCGTCAACATGCAGACGGGCCGCCTCCAGTGGACGTGCCCGAGCAACGGCAAGATATTTTCGTCGCCGCGCGTGAAGTTCAACCACGTTTTCTTTGGCGCCGACGACGGCGTGCTGTACGCGGTTAACTTCCAGACCGGGCGCGTCGCCTGGAAGGTGCAAGCCGAGGCTGAGATCCGCTCGTCGGTGTGCGTCGGAGACGAGGAGATCTTCTTCGGCTCGAGTGACGGGTACATCTACGCGTTGGACATTCGCGGTGCGCTGAGATGGCGCTATCGCACGAAGCGCGCCATCGTTTCGTCGCCCGCGCTGCACGACGACATCTTGTACGTCGGCTCGGACGACGCGAATGTGTACGCGATCGATGCGCGCTCGGGCTGGGTGGTGTGGCGCTTCCGCACGGGCAAGGCGGTGTGGTCCTC
The DNA here is from genome assembly GCA_035283185.1 of Anaerolineae bacterium. Taxonomy (GTDB): domain Bacteria; phylum Chloroflexota; class Anaerolineae; order Fen-1058; family Fen-1058; genus DASSFZ01. Next base: position 63,582 of record DATEUJ010000151.1, read on the forward strand.
GCCGGTGATCAGCGAGAGCCAGTTGCACGTCGGCTCTGTCGACGGGAACGTGTACGCGCTCGACATTCGGACAGGCCGCGAAGTGTGGCGCTACGCGACAGAAGGCCAGGTCACGGCGTCGCCCGCCGTGCACGACGGCGTGGTGTACATCGGCTCGGTCGATCAGTCCTTGTACAGCCTGGACGCCCACACCGGCAGCCTGCGCTGGCGTTTCCGCACCAGCGGCCCGATCACGTCGGTGCCGGCGATCGGCGGGGACATTCTTTACGTGACGTCCACCGATCGACAGGTGTACGCGCTGCCCATCTGAGCACCCCGGAGACACGGTATGCGCTTCGTGCGACGGCTGCTTGCGCCCCGCCCAGCGGGGTTGCTCCGAACCCGAGAAGAGAATCGCATGGACAACAGATCGCCGCGCGGGGCGGCCCCGGCCGCCGCAGGGGCACCACACCTGCGGGCCGGATCGGCCACTCACGTCGGGCGCGTGCGCACACACAACGAAGACGTGCTTCTCACCTTCACGTCGGAGCTGCAGGGAGACGCGGCGCTCGACGCGTTCGGGCTGTTCATCCTGGCCGACGGCATGGGGGGACATCAGTCTGGCGAAGTGGCCAGTTCGCTCGCGGTGCGCACAGTGGCGCGCGAGGTGCTCGAGCACGTGTATACGCCGTATCTGATTCACGGCAGGCCTGGCACGACACAGACGCCGCTGGCGGAGGCGCTCACGCAGGCAGTGGACGAAGCGAGCAAGATGGTGTATAACAACGTGCCGGGGGGTGGCACGACGCTAACGTGCCTGCTCGTCGTGAACGAGCGCGCGGTGATTGCGCACGTGGGTGATAGCCGCGCGTATGTCTATCACGATGGCCTGCTGCGCCAGATCACGAAAGATCACTCGTATGTCGACAAGCTGGTAGAGATGGGCCAGTTGACCGCCGAAGAAGCAGCAGTGCATCCGCAGAAGAACGTGCTCTACCGGGCGGTCGGCCAGGAGGGCCTGCTCGAAGTCGACACGCACGTGGAGACGATCCCACGGCGCGGCCGTTTGCTGCTGTGCAGCGACGGGTTGTGGGGGATGCTGAGCGACGAGGAGATCGCCCGGATCGTGAGCCACGCAGCGACGGCGCAAGCCGCCTGCAATCAGCTCGTGGATGCGGCGAACGAGGCCGGCGGCAGGGACAATATCACGGCGATTGTCGTCGAGGTCTACGCCTGAGCCTGTGCGGCCGGCGAGCACATGAGGCACAAAGCAACCCTGCGCGAGCTATCGCCAGCAGTCGCTATTCCGAAATGTACTGAAGTCCCGCTATGACCGAAGAGCCTGACTTCTACGAAATACTCGGCGTGCCGCAGAACGCGAGCCTGGACGACATCAAGAGCGCGTATCGCGTGCTCGCCAAGCAGTTTCACCCAGATGCTCAGGAGACGCCGGCGGGCACGTCGATGCTGTTCCGGCAGGTGCAGGAAGCCTACGACGTGTTGAGCGACGACCAGCGCCGGACCGCGTACGACCGGCGGTTGGGGCTGGCCGGCCTGAACCTCGACGCGCTGTTCACACTCAACGTGCAGCTCAGCCGTACGATCTTGCAGGTCATGCCCGAAGAGCAGATTCTGTACGCCTTGTTCGAGGTGAAGGCAGTGCGGGCGATGTCGAGGGCGCAGCGGCTGCCTCTCAACCTGTGCCTGGTGATCGATCGCAGTACGTCGATGCAGGGGGTGCGCCTCGACCAGGTGAAGGCCGCTGCCCACCAGTTGGTCGATTCGCTCCAGGAAGGCGACGCGCTGGCCGTCGTCGCGTTCAGCGACCGGGCGGACGTGGTGTGGCCCAGCCAGACGGTCGGCGACACGATGCGCGCCAAGTCCCGTGTCACCGGCATCCAGGCGGCAGGCGGCACCGAAATCCTGCAGGGTCTAAAGCTCGGCATGGACGAGCTGGAGCGCCACCGCCGCTCGCAGTCGGTCAATCACCTGATCCTGCTGACCGACGGGCAGACGTACGGCGACGAGGAGAAGTGCCTGGAGATGGCGCTGGAGGCGAAGCGGCGCAGCGTCGGGATCAGCGCGATGGGCATCGGGGAAGACTGGAACGACCAGCTTCTCGACGCGATCGCGTCGCGCTCGGGCGGCGCGTCGCACTACATCGCGTCGGCCGCAGACGTGCAAGCCATCTTGAACGAGCGGCTGAAGTCGCTGGCCGCCGTGTACGGAGACGAGCTGCGGCTGACGCCGAGGTTGAGCGAAAACGTGCGGATACGCGGGGCGTTCCGCCTGACGCCGTACATCCAGCGCATGGATATGGACGGCGACGCATTGCTTCTGGGGACGCTGCAAGCCGACGCGTCGATCGCGGGGCTGTTCGAGCTGGTCGTCGGGCAGCAGGAACCTGGCGTGCGCCGGCTGGCGCAGCTCGAGTTGACCGGCAACGTGCCGGCGCTGGAGCGCACGGACCAACGCGTGCAGCGCAACATCTCCGCCACATTTACGACGGAGCCGCCGCCGGGGCAGGCCGTGCCGCCGCATCTGCTGAACGCGCTGGCGAAGGTGACGATCTTCCAGATGCAGGAAAGCGCGTGGACGTCGCTGGAGAAGGGCGACGTGGCTGCCGCAACGCAGCGGCTGGAGACGATGGCGACGCGGCTCCTGGATATGGGCGAGCATCAACTGGCGCGCGCAGCGCTGCTTGAGGCGGGGCGGCTGGCGCGCTCCGGTCACCTGTCGCCGGGCGGTCAGAAGACGATCAAGTACGGCACGCGCGGCTTATCTTTGGCGGCTATGAAGGATCAAAAACCATGATCGAGTGCCCATCTTGCGGACGACAACATCGGCCCGGCACGCTGTTCTGCAGCGAGTGCGGCGTATACCTGCTGACGGGCGGCCCGCTGCGCACGGAGCCGCTGCCCGAATCGGAGCTGCCGACGGCGCGCGCCGATCCGTGGGCGAGCAGCAGTGGAGCGCAGACGGCCGAATCGGAGCAGGCGACGCTGACAGTGGTGATGTCGGCGACAGGCCGGCGCGTGGCGCTGCCGCCGGGCGGGGAAGCTGTGCTCGGCCGGCTGGACGCGACGCGCGGCGTGTTCCCTGACGTCGATCTCACGCCGGACGGCGGACTGGAAGGCGGCGTGTCGCGCCGGCACGCGCGCGTCCACCAGCAGAAGTCTCAGTTCTTCATCGAAGACCTGGGCAGCGCCAACGGCACGTTCCTGAACGGCCAGCGGTTGACGCCCTATCTGCCGCACCCGCTGCGCGACGGCGACGAGGTGCAGTTGGGGCGCGTGCGGTTGCGCATCAGCGTGCAATAGGGCTTCGACCGACTCCCGCAGAAAGGCAGGCGATCCATGCCGTACACGATTCTGATTCATTTGCACAACGAGGATCCGGTCGTGGGCGAGGTGGACGAGCTTCCCCACCCGACCGATACCTTCGTGCTGGTGACGAACGTGCGCCGGCGCGACGGCAAGGACGTCCTGTTCATCGATCCGAGTGCCGCGTCGGTCATTTTCCCCTGGACCCGCATCGGATTCATCGAAGTGATGACCACCGAAGAGGAAGGCGAGGTCATCGGCTTCGTGCGCGAGTAGCCTGACCGGACCTGGCAGGTCTTGCGAAGCACCCCGTAGCGAAGCGAAGTGGGTGAAGACCTGCCAGGTCTCCTTTCCCCGTCATGCCCCCCGAAGCCAAACACACCATCCTGGTCGTCGACGACGAGCCGCGCATGATCCAGTTCATCCGCATGAACCTGGAGCTGGAGGGATACCGCGTCGTGCAGGCGACGAACGGCCTCGAGGCGCTGAACCAGGTGCGCGACGAGCTGCCCGACCTGGTCGTGCTCGACGTGATGATGCCCGACCTGGACGGCTTCGAGACGCTGCGCCTGGTGCGCGAGACGTCGACCGTGCCCGTGATCATGCTCACCGTGAAGGACGACGAGGACGACAAGGTGAAGGGACTGGAGCTGGGCGCGGATGATTACGTGACGAAGCCGTTCAGCCCGCGCGAGCTGACGAGCCGCATCAAGGCGGCGCTGCGCCGGGCCGAGCTGCCCGGCTTGGTCGAGAAGTCGACGATCCGGGTAGATGACTACCTCCAGATCGATTTCGCGAACCGGCGGGTGATCGCGGGCGGCAAAGAAGTGAAGCTGCGCCCGACGGAATACCGGCTGCTGTATCACCTGGTGCAGAACGCCGGGCACATTGTGCCGCACGACACGCTCCTGTCGAAAGTCTGGGGCTACGAGTACCGCGACGAGACGCACTACCTGCGGCTGTATATCACATACCTGCGCCAGAAGCTGGAGCCGGATCCGGCGAACCCCAGGTACATTTTCACGGAGCGGGGTGTGGGGTATCAGTTTGTGGATTTCAGGTCGGGCGGTGGGTAGCAGTAAGGAGAGCCACCCAATGAGCGAATCCATCGACAAGTCTCAATTGCTGGACACAATGCGCCGCGCCCGGGCGGGATGGGATGCGCTGCTGGCAAGCGTTGACGAAGCGCGCATGACGCAACCGGGCGTGTGCGGCGAGTGGTCGGTGAAGGACCTCATCGCCCACGTCGCCTGGTTCGAGCGCGAGGTGGTAGACCTCTTGCAAGCACGGGCACTGCTCGGTTCCGACCTGTGGGCTTTGCCGCCCGACGAGCGCAACGTCGCCATCTTCGAGCGGAACAGGCACCGCTCCCTGAACGATGTGCGCGCCGAAGCGCAGCAGGTCTTCGACACGCTCTGGCAGCTTATGGAATCGCTCGCAGAAGAGGATTTGATCGACCCCAACCGTTTCGCAGGGATGCCCCCCGATTGGCAGCCCGCGAAACTCATCGCAGAAAATTCCTGCGAGCATTACCCGCAGCACATTCCACAGATTCAAGCGTGGCTGGGAAAGTCCGATTCCATCGCCTGAACGCCTGATGGGGTCTACTGCGATTCGGTTGCCATCGACGAGGAGCGCGAGGCGGCGGGCTGGACCTGGCGCGGGAGCGCCCCGCCGAACGTCGGCTCGCGGCCGATCAGGAGCAGACTGGCGACGAGCAGGCCCGCGCCGATCCACTGCCGGCTGCTGAGCGTCTCATCGAGCAGCGTCAGCGCGAGGATCAGGGTGACGAGGATCTCGGTAATGCCGATGAGCGCTGTCTGCATGCTGCCCAGCCGCTTCACGCCGAGGAACATGCCCAGCCGCGAGGCGACCGTCACGAAGGCCAGGCCGAGCGTCGGCTGCCACGCCGCAGAGGGGACCGACGACCACCCGGCGATCAGATTGGCCGCGCACACGACCACCGCCATCGAAGTCACGGCGTACAGCGTGAGCGTCTGCGCCGGCATCTCGTAGCTCACGCGCTGGCCGATCGCCAGGTGCAGTGCGTAGGCGAACCCGGCGCCGAGCATCAGTCCCAGCCCGACCACGTCGACCGGGCCGCCGCCCGTCTGCGTGATCAGGGCGATGGCGACGATCGCCAGCGCCATGCGGAAAAGCGTCAGGCCGGAGAAACGATGCCCGTCGAGGCGCAGAAAAATGACGAGGAAAAGCGGATACAGGCTGTAGATCATCTGGCCCACGCCGGCATCCACGCGCTCCAATCCTGAATAGTACATCAATGAGCCAATGCCGTTCACGGCGCCGACGGCTGCGCAGCCGATCAGGCCGGCGGGGTAAATGTACAAATAGCGGCGACCGATCAGCGCGTAGACCAGCCACAGACCGGCGGCGGCGATCAAGATGCGCCAGGCGGCGAGCGGGATCGGTGTCATACCGGCGGCATAGGCCTGCTTGCCGAAGATCGGCGCCGTCCCCAGAAACACGGCCGATAGCAGGGCGGCAGCGATGCCACGCTGCTGCGCGCGCCGGCGGGACGTCATACGGCACGCTTCGCGCCGCGCAGGCTATCGCCTGTGGGCGGCCCTTCGACTGTGCTCAGGGCAGGCTTCGGCCGGGCAGCATCCAAAAGCTTGTCCTGCGACCCCCCAAGGGGGGAGTGCCGAAGGATCGGCAGGAGAATGTGAAATGCCGTGCCCGGCAGCCGCGCCGGATCGTGCCCTTCGCTCTCGACCCACACGCGCCCGCCGTGCGCTTCGACAATCCCGCGCACGACGGCCAGACCCAGGCCCAGCCCCCCGCCTTGAAACGCCGTGCGGCTGGTGGAGTGATACCGGATGTCTTCCGCCACGGCGAACTTCTGAAAAATGCGCTCGTGGTCGGCCGGGTCGATGCCTATGCCGCTGTCGGTCACGACGATGTCGATCGCGTCCGACTGAAGCTGATACGAGATACCGATCGTGCCGCCGTCGGGTGTGTACTTGACGGCGTTGCCGGCGACGTTTGAGATCGCGCGCCGCAAGTAGTCGGCGTCGGCCAGGATCTTCGGCAGGCCGCGAAAATCGGCGACGTTCAGGCGCAGGCTGCGCTGGCGCGCCACGGGGCTTAGCTCACCGACGACCGATGCCATGAGGCCGAAGAGATCGATCGGCGCGAGCGTCACGTCCAGGCGCTGCGTGTCGATGAGCGAGACATTCACGATTGCGTCGTACAGCTCGGTCAAGCGCGTGGTCGCGTCGCTCAGGCGCTGCGTGACGTCGAGCAGGTGGGCGTTATCGGGCAAGCGGCCGATCTCCAGCTTGAGCAAATTGACGTAGCCGTAGACGAGTGTGAGCGGGCTGCGCAGCTCGTGCGACGCCAGCACGACGAAATCGCTCTTCATCTTGTCGAGCCGCCGCAGCTCGGCGTTCGCCTTTTGCAGGTCGGCGACCGTCGCCTGCAGCCGATCGACCAGCGTGCGGCTGTACTCCTCCAGCCTCTCGGCGCGCACGCTGTCGGCCACGCGCTCGCGCGCGCCGCCCAGGAAGCGCCGCACGAGATTGGGCAGCCGGTCGACGTCGATCGGCTTGGGGATGTAGCCGTCACATCCGGCGGCGAGCGCGCGCTCGCGATCGCCGCTGATGGTGGCTGCCGTCAGGGCGACGAGGGGGATGCGCGCAGTCTCGGGCATGCCCTTGAGCTTGGTGGCGACGTCGTGCCCGGAGACTTCACCCAGGTTGACGTCCACCAGGATTAGATCCGGAAGGTTCTTCTGCGCGGACGAGATGCCGGATAGCCCATCCGCCGCCTCGTCGACGAGGTACCCTTCGCTCTCCAGGATGCGCTTGACCAGCAGTCGGCTGCCTGGATCGTCCTCGATATATAGAACTCGCTTCTGATGATCTGCCGCGTCCATCCCTTCCGTTCAAATCCTCCGTGTATCCGCCTGCCCTCGCACGCTGTGTGCGGGGGTGCCCCAATCCGTGTTATATCAAGGCATCGACCAGGTCGTCCAGCATATCGAGATCGGTGAACGAGCCTTTCTGCAGCAGGGAATCCGCCTGCCCGGCCAGCCGCTGGCGCTCGAGCGGCGTCAACTCCTTAGCCGTGACGACGATGACCGGAATCTCTCGTAGGGATTCAGACTGCTTCAGCGCTTCGAGGACCTGGAAGCCATCCATCTCCGGCATCATCAGGTCGAGCAGGATCAGGTCGGGCCGCTCGCCGGCGGCCATCGCCAGCGCCTGGCGGCCGTCGGCCGCCTCGAACAGTGTATAACGGCCCCGCGCCTGCATGATGCGGCGCAACAGCCGCCGCGCGTCGGCGTTGTCGTCGACGATCAAGATACGGTTCACGCGCTTGTCCAGGCGCTCGAGCGCGGAGAGCAAACCCTCCTGCGGCAGGGGCGCAGCAGGCGCCGCGGCCGTCGGCATCTCGAACGACAAAGCCCACTCGTCACCCAGCAATTCCTGCGTGACCGGCAGCGTGTGGCCGGTGCAGTTGACGACGACGTCCTCGTCGGGCCGGATCAATCCCGCCTCGATCAGCTTGAACAGCCCCGCAAACGCGACGGCTGCGGCCGGCTCGACAGAGATGCCTTCCATCTTGGCCATGATGTGCATGGCGCGGAAGGCGTCTTCGTCGCTCACCATATCCATTGTTCCGCCGTGCTCCAGGATCATCGAGCGCAGCAGAGAGTAGGCCGGGCCGGGGTTGCCGGTCGATAGGGTGGCGATGTGCGTCTGCGGATCGCTGACGACGTCGGCAACCTCTTTGCCGGCCTTGAACGCGCGCGGCATCGGAGCGCAGCCTTCCACCTGGATCAGCGCAAACTTCGGAATCCGGTCGGTGAAGCCCATCCGTTTGAGCTCGCCAAATCCCTTGTACGCGCCGAGCGGCCCCAGGCCGCCGCTGACGGACTGGACGTACCAGTCCGGCGCACGGAAGGATGGCCGCCGCCCGCCCGCCCTCGCGTGCTGTCCGCGGGGGTTATGCGCGCCTGGCGTGCGATCGACCAGCGCGAGCTGCTCGCTCACTTCGTAGGCGAGCGTCTTCATGCTCTCGCGCGCCGCGATCGATCGGATGCCGCGGTCGAGATACAGGCTGCGGTGCTGGGCGAATGTCGCAGCGACCTCCTTGGCCTGATCGTAGGTGCCGGTGACTTTCACGACTTCCGAACCGTACAGGGCCACCTCGCGCATCTTTTCGGCCGGCACCATGCTCGTCAGAAACGCCCACAGCTTGATGCCGGCGCGCGCACAGTAGGCCGAGTACGAGATGGCGACGTTGCCGGTGGAGGCGACGACGCATTCGGTGATGCCGCTCCCCCTCATGACCGAGATCGCCAACGACGCCTGCCGATCTTTGAAGGAGCCGGTCGGCCCCTGGCGCTCGTCTTTGATGAAGACGCGGCTTCGCCCGAGCATGACGCCCAGGTTGGCGAGCCGGATCAGGGGCGAGCCGCCCTCGCCCAGGGTGACGATGCTGGCCGGGTCTCGCACCGGCAGCACCTCCAGATAACGCCACATGTTGAACATCCTGTCGCGCAGTAGTTCGGGCAGGCAATGGCGAAGGGCATCGTAGTCGTACCGAATGTCCAGCATCGTGAAATCGCAGTTGGGGCACGCGGCAGGCGGCCGCTGGACCCCTTCGCCTTCGCTCAGGGCCAGGCGCGTACCGCAGCGCAGGCATTCGAGTACCGGATCGAACGTCATTTAGGAAAAACCTCAAACTCCCGCCGGCCGGGATACCACGCCGCCGCGCGGAGGGGGGGCGGGCTGCTGGCCGTTCAGGCGGGCAAGCGCAGCCGCGATCTCATTCATCAGCCGCTCCGAATCGAGGGCGCCCTTGTTCAACATCGCGACCACCTTGCCGTGCAGGCGCGCTCGATCCTCCTCGGTCAGATCTTTAGCCGTCACGACGATGACCGGGATGTCGCGGGTGTGACGGTTGCCCCGGATGGTCTCGAGCACCGCGAAGCCGTCGATGTCGGGCATCATCAGGTCGAGGAGCACGACGTCAGGCTGGTACGTCTGCGCGGCGGCGATGCCCATCGCGCCGCCCTGCGCCTCGATCACGTTCACGCCGGGCCGCCCGTCCAGCATGCGGCGCAGCAGGCGGATGGCATCTAGCTCGTCGTCGACGACCAGCACCGTCCGGATCGCTTTGCCGATGCTCGCCCGATCCAGCGCGCGCATGAGATCGCTTTCGCTGACCGGCTTGACCAGGTAGTCGGCCGCGCCCAGCGCAAAGCCCTTGTTCTGATCTTCGACGATGGTGCACACGACGATCGGGATATCGCGGGTGGCCGGCGTGCTCTTCAGCTCGGCCAGGATCGACCAGCCGTCACGACGCTCCGCGGGCATCAGCACGTCGAGCATGATGGTGGCCGGCTTCAGGCGCGCCGCTTCCTGGGCAGCCCGGCCGGTATCGCGCAGGCCGATCACCTGGTAGCCCTGCTTCTCCAGGAAACGCTGGTACAGTCTGATGACCTCCGTATCGTCGTCGATGCACAAGATGAGCGGCCGGCCGGGCTCGGGGAGCGGCAGAGTGGTATCCGTGTAATCCGTGTCCGAATCCGTGTGCAGCGCCGGCCGCGCCAGCGGGAGGGTGAACGTGAAGGTGGAGCCGACGCCCATTTGCGACTCGGCCCACATGCGGCCGCCGTGCATCTCGATGAACTTGCGGCTGATCGCCAGACCCAGGCCAGTGCCCCCCGCCTTGCGCGTCGTGCTGGCATCCACCTGGGTGAACTCTTCGAAGATGTGCTCCAGCTTGTCTTCGAGGATGCCCATGCCGGTGTCGGCGACCGACACCCACACTTCGGTCGGGTGCACGATCACGCGCGTCGTGATGCGGCCCGTCTCGGTGAACTTGGCCGCGTTCGACACCAGGTTCAGGACGACCTGCCGAATGCGGCGCGGATCGGCTCTCACCAGCGGCAAATCGGGCGGGATCTCGTGGTGCAGCTCAATCTTCCTGTCTTTGACGAGGGCGATAGCCGTGGACATGACGCCCTTGACCACATCGGCCAGGTCGGTGTCCTCCGGCGCCAGTTCCATCTTGCCCGCCTCGATCTTCGACAGGTCGAGAACGTCGTTGATCAGGCCGAGCAGGTGCTGGCCGGAGTTGTGGATCGCGGCCAGGTCGGCCTGCTGCATCTCGGTCAGCGGGCCATCGATACCGCGCAGAATGACGCGGCTGAAGCCGATGATCGAGTTGAGCGGCGTGCGCAGCTCGTGACTCATGTTCGCCAGGAACTGCGTCTTGAGCCGGTCGACCTCGCGCATGCGATCGAGGGCGGCGCGCTCGGCCTCGTAGGCGCGCGCGTTGGCGATGGCGACTGCCGCCTGGTCGGCCAGCGCCTCGATCAGGCGCTGGTCCGGCTCGCCGAAGGCGTAGGCGTGCGGGCTTTCCAGATTGAGCGCTCCCAGTAGCGTGTCGCCCTGGCGGATCGGGACGATCAGCTCCGCGCGCGTGTCGCTGTCCGCGACAATCCCACCAACAGACGGGGACTGTCCCGTGTACGCCGGATCGTCGAGCACATCGTTGACCAGGACAGCCTGCCCGGTCGTCAGCAGGCGGCCATGCAGGCCATCCCCGCGCTGCAGCACAGTGTACGTGTTTTCCCGGATCGTCCTCAGCGCCGCTTCGGGGAACCCAATGAGCACACGCAGCTCGAGCGCATCCCTGTTCGGATCGTACAGGGCCATCGAGCCGCGGTCGGCCGGTGTGATGTTGATCGCCTCTTCGACGATGGTGTTGAGCACTTCCTCCAACTGAAGCGAGGCCGCCAGGCGGCGCCCGATGTGCGTCAGCGCGGTCAGCTCGTTGACGCGCGCGCGGACGTCTTGATACAGGCGGGCATTCTCAAGGGCTGCGGCCAACTGGTCGGCTACGCGCCGCACCATGCTTGCTTCTTCCGGCAGCCAGCGGCGCTCGTGGTCGACCTGGTCGAAGCCCAGGACGCCGATCAGGCGACTGCCGGAAACGACGGGCACGTGCATGTGCGACAGGGCGTCCTTGGCGAGCAGCGGGGGCCGAAGCCCCGGCACGCCCTGGCGCTCGACACTGCCGACCAGGAGCGGCTCGCCTGCCTTGAATGCTTTGAACGTGTTCGGCGCATCCATCCACACGCCGGTCGCCCCTCTCAGCGAGGACGCATTGTCGGCCGCGCCTACCCTGAGCCTGTCCTGAGCGGAGTCGAAGCGCGTAGTCGAAGGGTCGCGCCATTCGTAGGCGACCACGAAACGCCGATCGTCGACATTCGCCAGATAGAAGCTGCGGCTCGCCCGCATGGCGCGGCCCATCTCGGCGATCGTGGTTTGCAGGTCGAGCACCGTCTGCGGATCGAGCGACGCCTTGATCGTCTGGCTGATTCGATTCAGCGTCGATTCGATCTCGGCCCGGTAACGCGTCTCTTCGAACAGGCGGCGGTTCTCGAGGGCGACGGCGGCCTGCCGAGCGAGCGTCTCGCAGAAGGCGATCTCGTTGTCCCGGAACTCGCGCGGGGCGCGTCCTTCGACTGCGCTCAGGACGTCCGCGCTGACGAAGCCGATCAGCCGCTGCCCGACGACCAGCGGGAGCATGAGAAACGACTCACCGAGCGTGCCCGGCTGGCGCAAGATATCAGCCACGGGAGCTGCCACCGGATGGCCGATCAAATCACGGGACAGTCCCCGTCTGTTAGTGGGAGAGATGGCGATAGGCCGGCCGTCGGCCAGCATGGCGAGGATGCCGGGGTTTGCAGCCATGGACACCCATATCGTCTCCCCGTCGGGCGACGGCACGGCCTGCGCCGCGACTCGTCCGTTCTCTTGCTCCTCATCGAAGAGCACGACGGACACCTGGTCTACCTCCAGGTAACCATGCAGCACGCTTACGACGGTATGCATGACTTCGGCTGGCGTGGCGGCCGCCGCCATCGCGCGGCTGGCCTCGTACAACTTCACCGTTTCCTGCAAGCTGGCTTCGGTCTCGTCGAGCAACCGCGCCGCCTCGACCGACTGCGCCACCTGGTCGGCGACGGCTTTCAGCATAACCCGCTCGTCCTGGGACCACTGACGGTCTCCCTCGGCCTGCACGCCCAGGGTGCCGATGACCTCGCCGCGCAGCTCGATCGGCACGGCCAGCTCCGGCTGTCGGGGACTGTCCCCTCCGCTGCGCTTCGGGGATCTTCGAGAGTCGCCTGGCACGCTCGCGGCGCGGGCTGCATCCTCGATGCTGGGCGCGCCACGCGACCCTTCGCCTTCGCTCAGGGCAGGCGCGGGGCGGCTGAACTCGTGCTCGACGGTGGCGTGTCGCGCCTGGCTGAACCCTGCCCAGCCCTCGTGCGTGTATCGCTGCATCAGGCTGTTCAACTCGGCGACTGCCTTGCGAGACTGCTCGAACAGGCGGCGATTCTCAATGGTGACCGCCAAGTGGTTGGCGATAGCCTGCGCCAGTTGCACGTCACGCGCGCTCATCGGACTTTTGTCGATCGCGCGACCAAGGCTGATGGCGCCGACGACGCGATCGCCCAGGATGGCCGGCACGCTCACAGATCGGCCATACGCCTCGCGCTCTGCAGGCAACGCTTGGCTCAGCAGAGGGTCGATTTCGGGATCGTTGATGACGACTGCCTGGCGCATGCGAATGGCCAGCGCGTTGGGCGCATCCATCCCACCCATCCGTGTATCCGCCTGCCACCTGCCCTCGCCTGCCGTGTGCGGGGGTCGCCGGCTGTGTGCGGGGGTGTCAAAATCCGCGTCATGCGCCGCCTGATCGGATCGCCAATGCTCCGCGGAAAGCCTGCGAGCCGGGTCCTGGAAGGCACACAGGAGGGTGTAGGTTGCGCTATCGGCCTCGTAAGCCGCCGCCGTCCACGAGTCGAAGCCCGCCTGCTCGGCGACAGTGCGCAGCAGGTGATCGGCCGCCGCGGACAGGTCTTCGCTGATGAAGCCGGCCAGGCGGCTGGCCTCGAACAATGCGGTCGCCTGCCGCGCGTCGAGCTGCGCTTCCCGGTATTGCTGCGCGTTGTTCAGCGCGATCGCGATCTGGTCGGCCAGGCTCTGCAGCACGGTCAGCGAGCTCTCGTCGAACGCGTCCACTTGGCGGCTCTGCACGTCGAGCGCGCCCAGAACGCGATCGCCGACCAGGAGAGGGAGGGCGACCTCCGACTGGGTGTCGGGGAGGAGCGGATTGGCGAAGCGCACGGTCTCGTCACCCACATTCCTGGCCACGCGCGGCCGGCGACTGGTGATCGCCGCGCCGACCATGCTCTGCCCGCCGATCTCCAGGCGATGCTCGCTGGCCTTGAGGACTGCCGAAGGCGTGCCCGCCGCGCCGGTCGCCTCGCGTAAGACGGCGAAGCGGCCCAACTCGTCGAGCAGGAACACGGCGGCGTAGTAGAAACCGAACCGCTCTGTGATCAACTGCGCAACCTGGCGAATCAGATCGTCCGGATCGAGCACGGAGGTGACTGCGCGGCTCACCTCGGCGCTCACGCTCAGTTGTGCGGTACGCTCGGCGACGCGCTCCTCGAGTGAGCCGCGCAGCGCCCGGAGCTCGCGATTGGCGTCGAGCTGCGCGCGCTCGTTGCGGCGCGCGCGCGCGAGGGCCTCTTGCAGGCCACGCAGCGCCAGGAAGAGCAACGTCGCTTCCACGCCGAACACGAGCGCGTAGTTCACCCACTGGCCGGCGGCATCGATGGGCTGCGGCGGAGGCAGAACCCTATACACGTCGGCGAGCATCATCACGAGAGCCGTGGCCCCGCACAGCGCGGCCGTTGCCAGCGCAGCGCGCGCCCCGATCAGCAGTCCCGACAACAAGATGACGACGACGAGATAGTTGAAGGTCAGGCTCGACAGGCCACCCTGCAGCCAGGCCGCCAGCGATACAACAAACCAGGTAATCAGAATGAACAACACGCTGGCAGCGTGCACGTATCCCCGGCGCGCCAGAGCGAGACACACCAGCGCCGCACCCGCCGCGATGCTCGAAACGGCCACGCCGATGACCGGCGAGGCGGCCAGGAGGAGTGAGACGACTATCCCGACCACGCCGATGCCGACGATAATCAGCGCCGTTCTGCGCAGCACGCGCGCCGTGCGCGTTTTGTCTCCGTCCTCGAACACCGGCGCTTCGACGAGGCGGCGTATCCGCTCAAATGGCGGCCCGTTCGAATCACGCATGGTCGTCACCTCGTCCATCGCGCTTCTCCGGATCCGCTGCGCTCTGCTCGGGGCGCGGCCATGTCTCGTGGATCGGTGAAGTGGCGTGTACGGAAGCCTCTTGCGCAGGAGTCTCGGGCGCGCCGATGCGCGCGACCACGCGGGCGGCCTTCAGAGAACGGCCCAGCTCGTCGACGGCAGTCTGCAAGATGCCGTCGATGTTGACCGTCTGGCGCACCCGAGCGTTGATCTCGTTGATGAGCCGTTCGCGCCCGGCCAGACGCTCGGTCTCTTCCAGAAGGCGGGCAGTCTCCAGCGTCTGGCCGACCTGATCGACCAGGGAGTGGGCAAAAGCCACATCCTCCGGCGTCCATCGCTCTCGATCCCCCAGCGGCAGCAAGTCGAACTCCCCGACAGCCTCGCCGCGAATGCGCAGCGGAATCGTCAGGCGACCGGGCAGGCCGCCCGCACTTTCCTGTGGGCCGCGAGAGGACCCTTCGCCATCCCCACTCCCTTCGGTCGGGGACTTCGCGCTCAGGGCAAGCCATTCGCCGGCCCGCCATTCGCCGGACAGACTGCGCGCTGTGCGCGCATACTGGCGCCACGCCTGGCCCGTCAAGAGCCGGTTCGCCGCATCCAGGTCGGCCAGCGCCTGCCGGGTTTCCTCCGCCAGCCGCAGGTTGTCCAGCGCGACGGCAATCTGGCCGGCGAGCGTGGCCACCAACCTTTCCTGATCGTCGCTGAAGAAAGAGTCGGGCCGCGTATCCTGAACACCCAGCACGCCCAACACCCGCTCGCCGACGACGACGGGTGCGCCCAAGAACGCGCCCCGCTGCGCCTCTTCCGCTAGGCTGCCCGGCTGCGCCGCGCTCCTTCGACCCCTCGACTCTGCTCGGGGCATGCCTTGCCGCACTCTGCTCACGCCGGCGAAGCCGGCAATGCCCGCCGCCTCAGAGGCGCTCACGCGCAACGCTTTGCGCGTCCGGATGACATGCTCGGCTAACCCGTGGCCGAAGGGGCGGGCGGCGGGCGTGTCGCTGACGTCGACGCCGCCGTGTACATCCATGACGAAGCGAATCTCGGACTGGTTTTCATCCACAAGTCCCAGATAGTAGCTATCGGCGCCGATCAGCGTCTGGATGCGCGCGAGCGCGCGGCCGGTCAACTCCGGCAGCGTGCGACTGCGCGCAATATCGCCGGACACGGCGAGCAGCTCGTTCAGTGTACTGACGTTGCGCTGTGACGCGACATACAGCGCCGCGTTATTCAATGCAATTGCAATTTGATCGGCCATCCCCTGCAGAACCGTCGCGCTCGCCTCGTCGAACGCCGCTTCCTGGGTCGACTGCACGTCGAGCGCGCCGAGCACCCGATCGCCGACGATGAGCGGGAGCGCGATTTCGGAGCGCGTATCCGGGAGCAGCGGGTTGGCGAAGCGCACGGCCTCTTCGCCGACGTCGAGCGCGATGCGCGGCCTGCGCTGCGCGGTCACGAAGCCGACCATCGACTGACCACCCACTTCGAGTTTGTGTCCGCGCTCCCTCAGGATGCGCCCTGCTTCGCCCGTCGCCTCACGCAGCACAGCATACCTGCCGGCATCGTCCAGCGTGAAGACTGCCGCATAGTAGTACCCGAATCGGTCGGCGATGAGGTTGACGACGTCGCGCATAAGGCGGTTGGGATCGAGTTGCGACGCCGACGCTCGACCTACGTCGGCGCTGGCGCGCAACTGCGCCGTGCGGGCGTCGATGCGGCGCTCCAATTCCGCCTGCGAGGCGCGAAGCTCCGCAGCCATCTGGTTGAAGACGGCCGCCAACTCACCAAGCTCATCCGCGCTCTCGATCGCGACACGCTCATCCAGATGACCGGCCGCCAGACGCATCGCCCCGCGCGTTAGCTGCTCAACCGGCCGCGCAATGCGGCGCATCGTCTGCCAGGTCAGTACAGCGCCGAGCGCCAGACTCAGCCCCAAGACCAGCGCGGGATAGAGCAGAACCGCCTGACTGGCCAAATCGACCTGCCCGGCCGCAGCTTCCGCTATCCGTCTCGCCCGCTCGACCAGCTCATCCGTCTCACTCGCCAGTCTCTGCTGATCCCGGATCAGCAAGCCCATGCGCACTTTGGCGCTCGGCCATTGCCCGTCAAGGGCCTGGCGGACCATCGTCTGCGCAATAGTGGCGACGCCGTCAATGGTGCTGTTGACTTTGCTCATGAGAGGATAGACAGCATCGTCTTTCGCCGTTTCCACCGTCAGTGCGGCCAAGCCGGCGTTGCTGTATCTCAGCACGTCAAGGATCGGGGTGACCTGGGACTCGAAGGCGGCCGCATCTTCGATCGGAAGCAGGCGGCTGACGACGGCGATCAGGTCGGCGCTGTTACGGCGTACTTCAAGGGCGGCCGCCGCGCGCTGCTGCGCCTGCTGAAGAACACCGACGGCGTCCGTCAGGCGATTGACCTGCCAGATGACGATGCCGCCGGCCAGCCACACCAGTGCGCCGATACCGATACCTCCCCAGACGAGCCGTTGCCGGATAGTGAGACGCGGCCGCTTGGATGATGGCGATCCGGTCATTGCTGCTTCCTATCCCCAAACGCGCTCAAACGCACGGCCACGCGCTCGACGTTCAAGTGACGCGCGAGTTCCTCGGCGGCGGCTTGCAGAATGCGTTCCACGTCCGCCTTGGATCGGACTCTCTCCGTCGCATCGGCCAGGGCGCGCTCGCGCGCAGCCCGTTCTTCGGCCTCCTCCACCAGCCGCGCGTTCTCTATCGCCTGCGCCACGTGGCCCGCGATCGAATCCAGCGTGGCTGCCAGGTCGTCCGACCAGGAATGCTCCGGAACGAACAGCCGAAATGCCCCGATCGGCACACCGCGCAGCACGATCGGCACCGCCACGCGATAGCCCTCGGGCACGGTGCGGATTTCTGTCACGGATTGTACGGAGGGGTGCGCGACGACTTGCCCGGTTGAGACCGCTTCCTCTACTTCAGGCGACTGCTCTTGGTTTTCCACATGGGCGCCTATCCTGATCACGCCCTGGCGGCTCAAGCGGCGCGCGAAAGCCGACCATGCCTCGCCGGTCAGGCGGCGATTGGCGGCATCCAGCTCTTCCAGCGCCAGCCGCATATCTTCCGCCCGGTTGAGGCTCTCGACGGCGACGGCCAGTTGCGCGGCGACCTGCTCCACGCGGCTCACGTCGTCAGGTGCATAGGCATCCAGCCGCGCCGCGCCAGCAAATAGCGCGCCGACGGTCTGGCCGCCGACCTGCAGCGGAACGCCGATGAGTGAACGCATGCCGGCCTTCCGCGCCAGGGCAACATCTTGATAGGGGGCGCTGGCTAGCGCGTAAAGGTCTGCCACCAGCACATTCTGTCCCGTGCGAATGCACTGGCCCACGAGCGTTTGAGCAGCGGAAAGGTCGGGTGGGCTCGACTCCCACTCCGCTTCGCTTCGGGGACTATCGTGCTGCTCCCGGCTCTGCAGATCGAGTGGTACGAGTCTGACCGTTTCGAGATTCGGCGTCCCCAGTCCCAGCAGGAGGCTGTCGACGGCGACGAGACTGGCAAGTGCCGTCACAGCCGCGTGGCCGATCGCCTCAAGCGACGCAGCCATCGTCAGATCGCGGCTAAGCTGATTCAGCACCGCCAGGGCCGCGGCTTGCCGCTCGGCGCGGTGGAACTGCTCCGCGTTGTTAAGCGCGATGGCGATTTGGTCGGCCATGCTCTGCAGCACGGTCGTGCTGGCTTCGTCGAAGGCGGCCCCATGCGTCGATTGCACGTCGAGCGCACCGAGCACGCGCTCGCCGACCATCAGGGGCAGCGCGAGCTCCGAGCGCGCATCCGGCAGGTGCGGATTGGCAAAACGTCCTTCGGCTTCCCCTTCGCCTTCGCTCAGGGCAAGGCTTCCCGCTCCCTTCGGTCGGGGACTTCGCAGTATCGGCTCCCGGCTGACGTCAAGCATGAGACGCGGCTTGCGCCAGGCAATCGCCGTGCCGATCATCGACTGCCCGCCGACCTCCAGCCTGTAACCACGCTGCTTCAATACCTGCCCCACATCGCCCGTCGCCTCGCGCAGCACGGCGTACCGACCTTCCGCGTCCAGTGTGAACACCGCTGCGTAGTCGAACCGGAAGTGATCGGCGATCAGATTGACGACGTCGCGCAGCAGGCGATCGGGGTCGAGTATCGAGGCCGCCGCGCGAGCCACGACAGAACCGGCTCGCACCTGCCCGGTGCGCTCGGCCACTTTGCGCTCGGCCTCGACTTTCGCATTCTCCAGCTCCTTCGTCATCTCGTTAAGGCGCCGGTTGGCCGGGTAGAGCGAATCCGCGTGACGTCCCGCCACGGCGGCGAAGAGTCCCAAGAAGAACGGCGCCGTGTCGATGATCCACAGCAGCGGCTGCGCGCGTTGGACGGCGAGCGCGCTTTCCAGCGAAAGCGGCCAGTCGTTCAGCCCTATCGCGATGCCGGTCGCGACGGCGGGAAACATGAAGCCAAAGGCGACCCCGACGGCCGCGTATCGGCGGGTCGCGGTCCCGAACAAGCTCGTCCATCGCGGAAGGCGCTGGCCGGCGCGGTGTGCTGCATCGGAGTCGTGATCGCTTGCCGCGGCGGATATCCGCTTGCCTCGATCAAGCATCTCCCGCCTCGGCTTCGCTTGGCGTCGGCTCAGTGCCCGCCCCAAGGCCAAGCTGTATGCTCACTTCGGTCGAGCCGGTGATGCGGACGACTTCCTCGATGGCCGTGCGCAAGATCGTGTCGAGGTCGACCGGGCGATGAATCCTATCGGCCGCCTCGGCGATCGCTCTCTCGCGGCGTGCCACGCGCTGCGTCTGCTCGAGCAGGCGCGCGTTTTCAACCGCCAGTGCCACCTGATCGGCGACGGCTTGAATGAACGCGAGGTCCTGATTGCGCCACACGCGCGCCCGGCTCACATCCCCGACCTGCAGTGCGCCAATCACCTCACCGCGCAGCATAATGGGCGCCGCCATTGCCGATCGATAGGGCGACCCCCGCTGCGCGAGAGCAGGCGACGGTTGGTCCGCACCCTTCGACCCTTCGCCTGCGCTCAGGGCAGGCTCCGCTACGCTCCGCTCAGGGTGCACCCAGGCGACCGCCTGCTGCTCCATGACCGCCATCTCGATCTCGGACAGTGTATCCTCCTCAACCGGCTCGAGACCGCTCTGCGCCACCTGCACGCGCCAGCCATCCGCGCGCCGCTGGAACTGCTCGGCCCATGCCTCGCCCGTCAGACGGCGGTTGATGGCATCTAACTCGTTGAGCGCGCGCCGCGTCTGCTCGAACAGGCCCCGGCTCTCGGCGGCGACGGAAATCAGGCTGGCGAGCGACCGGCTTACCTGGAGCTCGGGCTCGCCGATACCGGACGCGTCGAGCGGCCAGCCGACGACGAGCGCGCCGATACGGCTGCCGCGCGCGACAATCGGCGTGCACACGGACTTGATCGGGAGACGCTGCTCGGCCGGGTCTCCCACCAGATGCGGATCCAGCCACGGGTCGCTCAGCACAAGCGTCTCGCCGGCAAGCGCGCAGCGAACGACCGGGCTATGGAAATGCTCGTCCACACTCAGGGACGGCGTGCGGTCGAAGTCCGGCGTGGCAGACAACGTATTCAGGCGTTTGCGCGACTCGTCGAGCATCAGCACCCACCACTGATTGAAGCCAGACGTTTCACTGACCGCGCGCAGTATCTCGTCGGCCATCGTCATCAGGCCAACTTCCAGGCGGCCCACCTGCTGGCTCGCCACGTATAGCGCGCGAGCTTGTCGCGCGGCGGCTTGCGCCTCGGCATACGAAGTGGCATTGGAGAGCGCCACGGCAATCTGATCGGCCATGCTCTGCAGCACTTCGGCGCTGGCTGAATCGAAGGCAGCTTCTTGCGTGGATTGCACATCCAGCGCGCCGAGGACCCGGTCGCCAACGACGAGCGGCAGCGCGATCTCGGAACGCGTGTCGGGCAGCAAGGGATTGGCGAAGCGCACCGGCTCCGCGCCCACATCCAGCGCGATGCGCGGCTTGCGCTGCGCCGTCACGTATCCCACCATCGACTGTCCGCCGACGGCCAGCTTGTGGCCGCGCTCGACGAGCGCCCGCCCCGCCTCGCCGGTGGCTGTGCGCAACACGGCGTGCTCGCCGCTCTTGTCCAGAATGAACACCGCCGCATAGTAGAAGCCGAACCGTTCGGCGATGAGATCGACGACTTCTCGCATCAGACGATCCGGATCGAGAATGGACGCCGCCGCGCGGCCCACGTCGGCGCTGGCGCGCAACTGCTCCGTGCGCTCTGCGACGCGCGCCTCGAGCGAGCCGATCACGTCGCGCAGGCGAGCCGTCATGACATTGAAGGCGGCCGCCAGCGCGCCGATCTCGTCGTTGCTGCGGACCTCCGCCTGCGCATTCAGGTCGCCCGACGTGACGATCTGCGCAGCACGGGTCAGGCGTTCGAGCGGCGCGGCCAGCAACTGCCCGATCCCGGCGCTGGCCAAGGCGGCCAGGCCGAGAACGGCGGTCAAGGCGAGCGCGGTGAACTGGCGGTTCCGGGCGGCCTCCTCAGCGACGCGCGCATTCGCCGCGATGATCGCCTGGTTCAGTTCAGCCGTCGGAACCACGAGGCCGAGGCTGTAGCGGGCGGTGGCCAGCGGCGCGTATGCTACGTAATGCTCTACGCGGCCGATATCCAGCGTCGTCACAGCGCGCTGCGCCGAGACCATGTTGGAGACCACCTCTTGCAGCTCCGGTGAGCCTTGACCGAGGAGGGTTTGCCGAATCGGCTCGCCGGGCGGCACGTCCTCACGCGCCAACCCGAAGTCCGCGTATCCCGCATCAGGCATGGCGATGACGTGCGCGTCCTCATCGATCAAGAAGGCATAGCCGCTCTCGCCAATCTCCAGGCCGGCGACCAGGTCTGTGATCCCGGCCAGTTGAATGTCCATGGCGAGCACGCCTCGAAACCCCCCGGCCCGGTCGTACACCGGCGCGCTGCTGGTCACCAGCAAGCCGGTGAGCGCCGGGTCTTGATACGGTGGCGTCCAGACCGCCTGGCGTTCCGGATTGTTCTCCGGCGCCGCGACCAAATAGAAGGACTGCGGGCGGGGATCGTAGTCGCCGACGACATTGGCCAGGTCGATGTTCGGGTAATAGACGGTCGCGCCGTTGGCGGCGGAGATGAAGTAAAGCGCCACGGCCTGGGGGTGGCCGCCCAGGACTTTCGGCGCAATAAGGTCGAGATACCGGGCTGCGTTGATCTCTGATAGCTCGGACGGGGTCAACCGGGCAATGGACGGAACGAGGACCGAAGCCGTTTCGGTGTTGGGATTGTCCCAATGCCCATCCGGCAGTTGAGCCAATCGACGGCGCGCGTCCCAGTAGTCGCCCTGGCCCAGGGTCGCCTGCTGCGATAACAAGTCTCCGACGTACGACGCGAGCACGATGGCGTCATCTCTCACCGAGCGCAGAATCTCGTCGGCCGAGATAATGTCGGCTTCCAGCGTGTACACGAGCAATTGTTCGGCTTCGGCGCGCACGGAGGTCTCAAGCGCGATGCGCAAGGTTTCGGTTGTCTGCTGAATGCGATTGGCGGCGAAGTATAAGACAGCGAAAACGGATACGCCAACCAGCGCCGTCATCGTCATGACCAGTCTGGCGCGGAGGCTATAGTCCACGAATTGCCTGGCGATCATCACGGCCAGCGCCAGGCCCACCGGAACGGCGACGATCGGCACGATGGTGTTGATAGCTTCCGGCGCCGGCTCGCGGTAGAATGGCCAGAACTCGTCGGCCAGCATGATCGCCAAGCCTACCCCGACGCCCGAAACGATCATCGGGCGCGCCTGCCGCGACGGCAGGGCCTGAACAGCTATCGCCGACGTAATCAACATTGCGCTCAGGCCGGACGCGAGTCCGAGGCCGCCCAGCACGAGCGTGATGAACACCAGCGCAGCCAGGAACGAGGCCAGCATCAGGCGAATGCCTGACACGACGCGGCCGCGCCGAATGAGCATGGCGCATAGCACCGCAACAAGGCCCACGGCCACGGGCGCGACAGGCACGGCACGGATTTCTGTCACGGTTTGCGCGGACGAGATGGCGACGGACGCGCAAAGCGTCCCCACGAGCAGGCATCCGGTCGCCATCACGACGGCAGCTGCGAACGCGTTGCGAGCCTGCCGGGCCGCCATCGCACTCTGTTCGGTGGGACGCTTCGCGTGTCCCACGGGGAGGCTTCGCACTGAGCCAGACCTGTTCATCGTCGCCGATCCTCGCTACGAAACGCTGAGTCCCTCACGGCCATTGCCCCCCCCTCCCGCCCCCTCCCCCGTTTCACGGGGGAGGGCTGGGGCGGGGCGCGCCGCAAACTGCGCTAACTGCGCGCTCGCGTGCGACGCACCGAACGTCCGGTTCAGCTCTTCGGCGGCGATCTGCAGAATCGATTCGATGTCGGTCACCCCGCGGATCTTCCGGGCGATTTCGTTGAGCTGACCTTCACGCGCCGCCCGTTCCTGCGCCTGTTCGATCAGCCGCGCATTCTCCACGGCCAGCGCGACCTGGTCCGCCACGGCCTGAATGAAAGACAGATCTTCCGCGCTCCACAAGCGGGGCCGATCGGCTTCACCCACCTGCAGCGCGCCGATCACTTCGCCGCGCAGCACGATCGGCGCGGCCATCGCCGCCTGAAACGGCGACGTCACCGTCTGATCCTGGCGCTGCGCCCACGCCACGGGCGTCATCGAGGCGACGGCCAGGTCCACCTCAGGCAGCCATTTCTGCTCGACAGGCGCCCGGCCAGGCCGGGCGAAATCGACTTGAAGGACGCGCTCCGGTAATTGGCCGAAATACTCCGACCACGCCTCACCCGTCAAGCGGCGATTGGCCGTGTCCAGCTCCTCCAGCGTGCGGCGCTGCTCCTCCAGCAGCTCGACGCTCGCCAATGCGGCGGCCACTTGCGCCGCGTACAGTTGCGCCACGCGCTCCTCGTCGGCGCTGAACGGTCTGCCGGGTTGAGAGCGCGTCATGCTCAGAACACCCTCGACGCGGCCCTGCCACATCAACGGAACGGCGAGGGCTGCGTGGAACGGCGCATCGTCGAACGTCGCCGAGCGGCCCGGCCAAGTGGGATAATCGTCGACGCGTAGGGCAATTCCGCTGGCGTATACGCTGCCGGAGAGCCCCTCACCTCTGGATAACCGCCGGCCGACCATCCCACCAACAGACGGGGACTGTTCCGTCCCACCAACAGACGGGGACTGTTCCGTCCAACCAACAGACGGGGACTGTTCCGTCCCACCAACAGACGGGGACTGTTCCGTCCCACCAACAGACGGGGACTGTTCCGTCCCACCAACAGATGGGGACTGTTTCGTCCCACCAACAGACGGGGACTGTTTCGTATTCACCGGTCCGGGGTCGATCGCGGCGGCCAGTTCAATCTCGGCGTCACTCACAGGCAGCCAGACTCCGCTCCCATCCGCATCGAGCAGCTCCCTAGTGCGATGGACGACGAGATCGATAAGCTTGTCGCGATCGGCCTGACCGGACATCTCGAGAGCGGCGCTCAGCAGAGCGCTTTGCGTCCGAGACTGCCATTCCGCCTGCCGAAACTGGCGGGCATTGTTCAGCGCGACGGCAATCTGGTCGGCCATGCTCTGCAGCACCGCCGCGCTGGTCTCGTCGAAGGCAGCCTCGTGCGTCGATTGCACGTCGAGCGCGCCCAGGGCACGGTCGCCGACGACCAGCGGCAGGGCGATTTCCGAGCGTGTGTTCGGCAGAAGCGGATTGTCCGCCTGGCGTCGCGCCGGTTCTTTGCCTACGTCCAGCGCGATGCGCGGCTTGCGATAGGCCGTGACGTAGCCCACCATCGATTGACCGCCGACCGCCAGCGCGTAGCCGCGCGCCTTGAGCAGCCTGCCCGCCTCTCCGGTGGCCTCGCGCAGTACAGCCTGCTTCCCTGCCTCGTCCAATACGAACACGGCGACGTAGTAGACATCGAATCGATTGGCAATCAGTTGGACGACGCTGCGCAGCAGATCGTCGGGATCGAGGATGGACGCCGCAGCGCGGCCTACGTCGGCGCTCATCTGCAGTTGAGCCGTGCGCGCCGCAACGCGGAGCTCGAGCGAGCCGACCAGTTCCTGCAATTGCAGGGTCATCGCGTTGAAGCTCCGCGCGAGCAGGCCCAGCTCGTCATCACTCTCGACAGGCACGCTCTGCGCCAAATCCCCTCTCGACACGGCAGACGCAGCGGCTGTCAACGCACCGATCGGCTGGACAGCCTGGCGAATAGTGAACCAGATCAGAAATGCCAGCAGCGCCGAGCCGAGCACGATGACGAGGCCCACGTAGAC
Source organism: Anaerolineae bacterium (assembly GCA_035283185.1). Taxonomy (GTDB): domain Bacteria; phylum Chloroflexota; class Anaerolineae; order Fen-1058; family Fen-1058; genus DASSFZ01. The sequence continues at coordinate 88,370 of DATEUJ010000151.1, forward strand.
TAGCGGTTCTGCCAGGCGGCCAAGGACCCCGGCCTCGGCCTGCTGCACCACGACGCCCACGAACAGCGATACGGCTACGACAAGCGGGATCGTGGTCGACAGAATCAGCGCCGTCACGCGCGGCTGCAGGCGGCCCGTCTGCAGCCGGCGCTCCGAGATCATCTGCCGTGATGTGGCGTACGCATAACCGACGACGAACAGTGCGCCGAGCAGGGATGTCAGCGCCGGGCTGGATATGAGCTGACTGAATACGATGGGGATCGCGATGGCGGTGATCTGCACGCCCAGCAGAATACGCGCCAACTGGCGCGTGATCAGCGTCGCCTGTTTGTCTTTCAGGGCGACGTACGCCAGTGGGAGGATGGTGGCGGCTGCCACCAGGTAGACAAGGGTTACCCTGATCATCAACGCCAGGCGGCCATTAACGTACCCAGACAGTGGCACAAACCCGCCACTGTACGTCGTGGTATCCAGACCGGTGTACCACAGTTGAGCGCCTAACACCAGATCGATTGCGGTGAGCGCCGCCGGAAGCGCGGCAAGCCCATGCAAAAGCCATCGCAGCCAGCGTCGCTCGTGGAGCCACTCGGGCTTGATCAAGACGAGCGTGACAATGAGCAGCGCCGGTTGCACGACCGTCGTGGCGGCCAGCACGACGCTCGGCCACACCGCCTGGCTAGCATTCGCTGCGCCTGTCAAGGCCCCCACGGCAAGGAGGTTCGTCGCAAACAACAGCAGCAAGGCGCCGGCGTGGCGGTTGGCCGTGTGCCTGAAGTTGAGGAAGAAGATGTACAGGCTCAGCGTGAGCGCGGCGAGAGCAAGCAGCCAGGCGATCAGTTGCACGGTCTGGTCGGATAGCGTCAGGACCATCGGGTCACACAGATTTCCCACCCCCGCGCACCCCCGCAGACAGCAGGCGAGGGCAGGCAGCAGGCGAGGGCAGGCGGATTACACGGAAGGCGGGTCATGCACTATCGGGCGAGCCGAGGAGATCGGTCGGCGCGCCCAACATCGCGCGCGCGTGCGACGCATCCAGGGCCTGCCCAAGCTCTTCGGCGGCGATTTTCAGAATGAGGTCGATATCGTTCGCCCGGCGTATTTTCCGCGCGATCTGGTTGAGCTGGGTCTCGCGCGCTGCACGCAACTGGGTCTGCTCGAGCAAGCGGGCGTTCTCCACCATCTGGGCGACTTCCCCGGCTACAGTCGTCAGCAAGTCCCACTCCTGGTCATTCCACTGCCGGGCAGGGTCGTCGTCTTCGAGAGTGAGCGCGCCCAAGGTTCGGCCGCGCACGACGATGGGGATGGCAAGGCGGCTGGCCTCCTCAGAGACGCCAGTCGCGCCAGACTCGGCGGCCAGCCCGCCCGGCCGCAAAGCCAGATAACTGCGCCAGGCTTCGCCGACGAGATGGCGGTTCAAGTCCTCGACGCGCGCCAGCGCCGCCTGGGTCTCCTCCTTCGCGCGGAGAGCTCCGAGCACGACGGACAGTTGCTCGGCCACCGCCTGGATGAAGCGCACATCGTCCTCCCGAATATCGATGGGCTGCCTCGCCGTTCCAATCACGAGGCCCTCCAAGCGGCCACGGATCAGGAGAGGAAACACAAGCGCCGCCTTCACTCCGGCCTGCTGCGTGACCTGGCGCGTGGGCGCCGGCAGACGCGGATCGTCGGCGTCGCGCACGACCAGAACGGTATCGCCGGTCGCGAGCCGAGTCAGCGGCATCTCGTCCGGCCGATAGCGAGCGCCGGCCCTCACCCCCGGCCCCTCTCCCGTCGCAGACGACAGGAGAGGGGAGCGCGCGTCCCACTCGGCGGCTGCCCAATATTCGACGGGACTGTCGGCCCGCTGCGCGTCGCGCTGCGAGATCATGAAAATTCCCAGGCGATCCAGGTCGGGCACAGACGCAGACGTCCAGGCGCGGCGGGCCGCCTCGTAGGCGTCCCCGGCCGTCGTCGCTGCAAACAACGCGCGGCCGGCTTCGTACAGGCGCGTCGTCGTATCGAGCGCGCGCTGGATCGTCTCGAACGACTGGGCGTTGGCGATTGCGACAGCCACCTGGTCGGCCATCGACTGCAGCACGGCGACGCTGGCCTCGTCGAATGCGGCTTCCTGCGTCGACTGCACGTCGAGCGCGCCCAGGACGCGATCGCCGACGACCAGCGGCAGGGCGATCTCGGAGCGCGTGTCGGGGAGCAAATGATTGGCGAAGTGCGCCAGCTCTTTGCCCACATCCAGCGCCGCGCGCGGATTGCCCTGCGCCGTCACGTAGCCCACCATCGACTCACCGCCAACCTCGAGTTTGTGGCCGCGCTCCTTCAACGCGCGCCCGGCCTCGCCGGTCGCCTCGCGCAGCACAGCATACCTCCCGGCCTGGTCGAGCGTGAACACAGCCGTGTAGTAGAAGCCAAACCTGCTGCTGATCAGGTTGACCACCTCACGCAGCAGGCGATCGGTATCGAGAATCGATGCGGCCGCGTGACCGACGTCGGCGCTGGCGCGCAACTGCGCCGTCCGCGCCTGGATGCGCGTCTCCAGCGACGCGATGAGACCGAGCAACTGGCCGGACATGTGGTCGAGCACGCGTGTCAGCGTGCCGATCTCGTCTGCGGGTTCGCGGCGGGACAGCTGCGCCAGCTCGTCGCTACCTTCCACCGCCTGATGCGTGGGCGAGACCCCCGCCTCACCGAGCCGCTGAACAACGTCCCGGAGCCGGACAAGCCTATGCAGAACCGACCTCTCCAGGAGAAGCAAAACCAGCACGACGAAGACCAGACCGAGACCCGCGATGGAGAGCAGGATGGCTTGAAGACTGCGCTGACCTTGCTGGTATACCGGCCTGGGGGTACCCACTCGCAGAACCAAGCGCGGCTGCCCAGAGATATCGGACAGCAGTGTGTAGCCTGCAATGGACTCTTCGCTCAGCGCCTCGACCCGGATTTGCTCAGTCCCCGACAACACGGACACGGCCCGTTGAATGTCTGACGGCAGCTGCGGATCATCGAGTCGCGCAAGGGTCAGGTCCAGGCGCGTGATGGCTGCCAGTTCCTGCACCAGCGCCGTGTCTAGGTAGCGACCCATGATCAGCGCGCCATGGATCGGCCCCTCATACTCGCTGGTGAGAACCGGCCGCGAGGCGACGAGCAATGGGCCGTCGGACAGCAGCAGCACTCCGGCCAGACCGCTGTCGACGGATTCATGCCGCATCAGCCGGCCCAAGGCCGGCAACTGGTCGAGCAGTCCCGCCGGGATTGGGACCTCGACTTCGCCGTGCAAGTCGTAGGCCTTGGCGAAGACGACTTCACCGCCGAGGTTCACAAACATCATCAGGCTCAGCTCGTTGTTGGCGAAAGTCTCGTCGCCGAGGTTAGTGTCGACGTAATCCTGGTTGCGGTCTTCAATGAAGGCGTAGGTGTCGTCCCAGCCGGCGTAGTCGCGAGCGGACTTGTCCAGACCGGCAATCTTTTCAGACAGCCCCTCCAGAGCACGCCGGACGTTCTGGCGCGTGTTCTCCGCTTCCACATCTGCAAAGCCGGCCTGCAGCACCAGCGACACGGTCAAATATGCGGCGACGATCAGGCCGACCAGCGCCGCGCCGACCAGCAGCAACGTCTTGAGGCGGAGCGTCATGGAGCCGTCTCCTGCCCGGGCGCGTCGCCCCTCACCCCCGGCCCCTCTCCCGTCGTCTGCGATGGGAGAGGGGGGTCTGTTCGGCCGGTTTGGCCGTTGCCGTGCATCGGCGCGGGTGGGTTGAGGCGAGCCACGGCGCGCGTGGCGTGTGCCGCCTGGCGCAATTCATCGACAGCGATGCGCAGCACCTCGTCTACGGTCGTCGCCGAGCGCATTTTGGCGGTGACCTGGTTGATCAACTGCCGGTGCTGAGCCAGGTGGCGCGTCTCTTCCAGAAGCCGAACCTTCTCCAAGGCGACCGTGGCCTGGCCGGCCAGCGTCTGCAACAGGCCGAGGTCATCCTGGCTGAACGCACGTCCCGGCTGGCTCAGGCTGACCGCCAGCGTCCCCAGAACTCCCTCGCGACCGACGAGTGGTATGGTGGCGCTGGCAGTGATGCCTGCCGCTCTGAAGGCCCGCCGGGCATTCTCCTGCAATTGGGGATCATCTGCCAGGATGGCCAGCGGCTGGCGCGTCTCGATCACCCGCTGCGCGAGCGGATAGTCAGCCAGCGCGATGGCCTGCCCGAGGCGCAGCCCTTCGACTACGCTCCCCGCTCCCTTCGGTCGGGGACTTCGCAGGGCAGGCGCGGCCATGCTCTCATCCCGCTCCGCTTCGCTTCGGGGACTATCGTCATCCAACGGATACCGGCCGACGCGAACCAGATGTTCCCCTTCGGCCAGGAACATGCTGACCGTATCGGCGCGCACAGCGCTGGCGACACGGGGAAGCAGAGCGTCGATCATCTCCTCGCGCGTAAAGGTCGCGGTGAGGGCAGATAGCGTCTGCTGGATCGTCGCCAGGTGGTCGAGTTGTCGCCGGGTCTGCTCGAACAGGCGCGCATTTTCGAGGGCGACGGCGGTCTGGCTGGCAATCGCCGTGAGGACGTCGCGGTCACGCTGCGCGTCTCGATAGAGGGCGGGAGTGGTGACGCTCTGCACGACGATCGCGCCCAGGATTCGATCGCCATAGTTCATGGGCACACCGAGCCAGGATAGCGCCGGCGTGGCGTTGTCCAAGGCGAGGAATTCGATCCCTAGCCTCTCCATGTGAGCCGGAATGTCCTCGCTGAGCAGGAGCGGCTGACGATGGCGGAGAACGTAGTCGGTCAGCCCGGAGCGCAGGGGGCGCGAAGGCACGCTGATGCGCTGGTTGTCGTTGTAAGCAATGGGAAACGAAACCTGCCCTTCTTCTTCGTCGTAAAGCGCAATGAAGAAGTTGGAGGCGTCCATCAGACGCGCCGTATACTCGTAGATCAACTCGTAGACGGCGTCGACTTCGAGAACGGACGCCAGCGTGCGCCCCATTTCGTTCAGCACGGATAGTTCCGCAGAGCGGCGGCTTTCCTGCTCGAAGAGTTGCGCGTTGGCGATCGCATGGGCGACCTGGTCGGCCATCGTCTGCAGCACCGAGATATCCTGCTCGGAGAAAGCCGACGCCAGACGGCTCTGCACGGTCATCGCGCCGAGCACGTCGCCGCGCGCTGCGAGCGGCAGCGCCAGCTCGGATCGGGTCTCGGGCAGCAGGGGGTTGTCGAAGCGCACCGTCTCCCCGCCGACGTCGTGCGCCACCCGCGGCTCGCAGTGCGCGACACACCAGCCGATCATCGACGAGTCGCCGATCGCCAGCCGGTGCCCCCGCTCAAGCATCAGCCGGCCCGCTTCCCCGCTGCCGGCGCGCAGCACGGCATGCTGGCCGTCGAGATCGACGAGGAAGATGCCGACGTAGTAGAGATCGAACGCGTCGCGGATGAGATCGACGACGCGCGGCAGCAGTTCGTCGGGGTTCAGGATAGAAGACGCGGCGCGCGAGACTTCGGCGGCGGTCTGAAGCTGCACGGCGCGCCGGGCCGCCTGCGCCTGAGCGCGCCGGCTCTCTGACACATCCCAGAACATACACTGCGTGCCGGCCACCTCTCCCTTCGTGTCCAACAGCGGGGTCTTGACAACCTGCACGTAGATGCGCTCGCCATCCGGCGGCTGGTGCTCCTCGACCGTCTCGTAACCCTGTCTGGCCTCCATGACCATGCGGTCGTCCTGCACGTACTTCTCCGCCAGTTCGGCCGGATAGAAATCGAAATCCGATTTGCCGATAAGCTCTTCGAGCGTGACGCCCAGCGAAGCGCGGAACTTGCTGTTGCCGAAGGTGAACCGGCTGTCACGACCCTTGCGGAAGACATTGAGCGGCAGCGTGTCCACGAGCGAGTGATACAGCGCCTCGCTGGATTTCAATGCATCTTCTGCCTGCTGCCTCTCGGCGAGGGCGGCGCGCGCCTCCGCGAACAGGCGCGCGTTCTCGAGCGCACCGGCCGCCTGCGACGCCAGAAGGGTGAGCAGCTCCAGATGCTCTGTTGTATAGACGCCGGCGTTCTCGTCGTCCTGAAGCGTGACGACGCCGACAACCTTATCGCCGGCCATCAAGGGCACGCTCAGCAGGCTGCGGGCCGGCCGCCCCCCGCTCCCTTCGGTCGGGGACTTCGCGATCTCGTCGATGCCCCACTTCTGGATCTCTGGCTGCACGTCGCCCGGCAGGAGCAGCGGCGCGCGTGTGCGGATGACATACTCGGTCAGCCCGTTGCCCATCGGGCGGCTGCCGACCTCGCGACGCGCGCCGTCGATGGTGCAGATTGGGAACGAGAGGAATCGATTCGCCTTGTCATACAGTGCGATCGAGAAATTGCGATTGTCCAGCACCTCGCCAGCGGCGGTGTAAATCAGCTCCAGGATCTCGGACGGGGCGGCCAGCCGGTTGAGCGTCTGGCTTATCCGGCTCAGCGCGCGGTACAAGCGCTCGTGTGTCTGCTGCGCGCTGACGGCCGCCTCGGGGCCAGCAGGCGCAGGCTTCCGGTCCAGAGTGAGCGGTCCGGTGGGCGGCGACCCACCTGGGGAGGTGAATAACTCTTCTAATCGGTTCTTCAAGACTTCGTGGCTCATCGGTCATCCGCTCCGCGGCCGATCCGCGCTCGGCGCCGCTGGCAGATGCGGAAACACCTCGGTTGCACGACCCCCGCAGACAGCGTGCGAGGGCAGGCCGCACACATGCGCATGGCGCTCGCGGTACGCGGTAGCGAGTTTCCCCCTTCAAGAGGAGCGCGCCGGAACTAAGCCAGCGACCAGACCGCTTCGCCGCCCAGGATCTTCTTGATCTGGTCGGGGAAGCGATCCGGATCGAGCGGCTTGCCGATGAACCCGTCGAAGCCCGCCTCGCGGGCGCGGCTCATCGTCGACTCGCTCGCGTCGGCGGTGACGGCGACGATCAGTGTATCCCTGAAACGCGGCTCGCCGCGCAGCCGCAGCATGGCTTCGAAGCCGTCTTCGTAGGGCAAATGAATGTCCATCAGGATCAGGTCGACCTGTGGCATGCTGTCGGCGAACTCCAGAACCTGCCAGCCCGACGCTTTCCACTGGCACTGCCTGACGCCAAGAAAGGCCATCAGACGCGCCAGCAGCACGAAGTTCTGGATGTTGTCTTCGACGATGAGTACGTGAGCGTCGGATGGCTTGATGGCGGCGCGTGTGGCAACGGCTTCAGTTGGCATGACGGGACCTCATGAGGAATTTTGCGACTTGCTCGGGCAGCAGATCGATGTCGATCGGTTTCTGAATGTATCCGTCGCAGCCGGCGTCCAGGCTCTTCTCGCGATCGCCCTGCATGACGTTGGCCGTCATGGCGACGACTGGGATGTGGCTGAGCTGCGGGTTCCTTTTGATGCGTGACGTCACTTCGTAGCCATCCAATTCGGGTAGGTTGATATCCATCAAGATGAGATCGGGCACGTGTTCTTCGGCGGCGCGCACGCCAGCCGGACCGTCGGCCGCTTCGAGCAGCGTGTAACCTTCGGCGGTCAGCACGCGACGCACGAGCATGCGATTGGTGTCGTTGTCTTCGATATACAGGATGCACTTGCCGTTCATGACCTCGCCCCACCCGACGGGACGCGCGATGATGCCGGCCCATCCGGCCAGGTTCAGAATACCATGCGCAAACCGTATTGTGACTTTCGAGAGCGTTGCGGGACGCTTGCGAATACGTAATCTCAAGCGCGCCGCGATCGACACTGCACGCCGCGGATTTCGGTCACGGATTACACGGAGAGCGGGTTGCGGGGGCGCAGACCCCCGCAGACTGCGCGCGAGGGCAGGCGTCTGAGAGCCGTCCGGAGATTTTCGATGGAGCTACGGGTGAGTGCGCGCTTACGCGCCGCGCCGAGGGCGAGGCTCGGCCGACAGCATGTACCCGGCGGCACGAACGGTCAGCAATCGTTCGGGATGTTCTGGATCGGTTTCAATCTTTTGACGCAGGCGATGAATGTGAACGCGCATGATCGGGCGGGCTTCGTGCTCGGTCGTATCGTAGCCGTGCACGGCGCGCACCAGCTCGCGGCACGATACGACGCGATCCGGGTGCTGCACCAAATAGGCCAGGGTATCGAACTCGGTCGGCGTGAGCACCAGAGGCTGATCCAACACGAACGCCTCACGCCGCTGCAAGTCGACGCGGATCGGGCCGACCTGCGCGACGCCGGTCGGGGCCACGCTTCGCGTCTGCGCGCGATCGGCCCCCGGCGGCTCGCCGCCCTTGAGCGCGTTGACCGTCTGCTCCATCAGGCCGACGAGGTTCTGGCGCCGGACGTACTCCTGGCGCTTGACCAGGGCGCGCTCCACAACTTCGACGATGGCGCGCGGCTGCGCGGGCTTGAGGATGTAATCGAACACGCCCTGTCGCAGGGCGCCGATGGCCGAGTCGACGGAAGCATGCGCCGTGAGCAAGATGATGACGGTGCCCGGCGACAGGCGCTGCGCTTCTTCCGCCACCTGCAGGCCGCTCATGCCGGGCATCTTCAGATCGAGCACCATGAGGTCGACGGTCAATTCGCGCAGCTTGTTGAGCGCTTCCTGCCCATCCGCCGCCATGACGACGTGCGCGCCGCGCAGGGTGAAGATCTCCGACAGCGATAGGCGCGTCGTACGCTCGTCGTCCACGACCATCAGATGCGCGCCGCTCAGCAGCGTGCTACCCACCGGCGTATTCATCCCTTTGACTCCCTGTCGTCCATGCGCTGATGTGCCGAATGAGCCGGCCGTTTGTCATGCTGGGCGAAGCGAAGGGGCCACATCCGTGGGCGTATTCAGGCCCACCTGCGCCAGCGGCCCTTCGGCTTCGCTCAGGGCAGGCAAGTCCGGCGACGCTTGGGCTTCCCCTTCGACTTCGCTCAGGGCATGGCTCAGGGCAGGCGTCGTGCCGATATCCGCTGGCAAGCGCGCGGTGAAGGTTGTCCCATCGCCCGGGAAGCTCTGGACGGCGAGCACACCGCCGTGGCGCTCTATGATGCCGTAACTGACCGCAAGCCCTAGTCCACTGCCGGCAGCCTTCGTCGTGAAAAACGGCTCGAAGACATGGGGCAGCACGTCGAGCGGGATGCCCGGGCCGTTGTCGGCGAAAGTCACCTCGACCCAGTCACCCGACTCGTCGAGCCGGCTGCCGACAGCCAGGCGCGCGCCGCGCGTGGTCTCCATCGCCTCGGCCGCGTTGACGACGAGGTTGAGAAACACCTGCGTCAACTGGTCTGCGGCGATGCGCACCTCGGGCAGATGGGGAGCGAGATCGGTGACGACGTCGACGGGGTTGCGGCGCAGCTTCGGCTCCGCCAGCGCCAACACCCGCCCGATGGCGCTGTTGACGCTGCTGGTCGTCTGGTCGCCGGGCGACGGGCGATAGAATTCGAGCATGCGCTGGACGAGGACGCTCAGCCGGTCGACCTCCTCGCGCGCCATCGACAGGAACTCGTGGCGGCGCTCCTCGGTCAGGCCGGCTTCGAGCGAGAGGTGCAGACAGTTGGCGATGGCTTGCAGCGGATTGTTGATTTCGTGCGCGAGACTGAGCGACAGCCGTCCGGTGGCCGCCAGCTTTTCGGACTGCACCAACTGCGCGTGCGAGCGCTCCAGCTCGTGCGCGGAGCGCGCCAGCTCCTGATACAACCGCGCATTGTCGACGGCCACGGCGATGGAGGCCGCCAGGGCATTGAGCAGTCTCTCATCCGCTTCGCTCATGCCGTCCGGCTTGTTGATGACTTCGATCGCGCCAATCGTTCGCTCCTTGACGACGAGGGGCGCGGCCATGATACTGCGCACCTGGATGCCGGTGGCCTGCTCGAAGCGGCGTGCGTAACGCGGGTCGGACTGCGCGTCGTTGACGCGCAGCGATTGGCGGTGGGCGACGACCCAGCCCGCGATGCCCTCCTCGGGCGCCAGATGCTGATCGACGAGCGCTGCGGCGTCGCCGGCCGGCTCCGCGCCGAGCGCCTTGCGAAGGAGGAGCGAGCCGTCTGCGTCGTCGACGAGCAGCAGCGATCCGATCTCCACTCCCATCACGTCACGCACGCCTTGCATGGCGGCGCTCAACACCTGCTCCAGATCGAGGGTCGAGGTGACGGAGCGGAGAATGTCGTTGAGGGCGCCAAGCTCGCGCTCGCGGCGGCGCGTGTCTTCGTACAGCCGCGCGCGATCGATGGCCACGCCGATCTGCTGGCCGATGGCGGCGAGCAACTGCCGGTTTCCTTCTGCAAACGGGCGCGGCTCGCGCCACATCAGGGTCATGACGCCCTGCACGCGGTCGTGCCCCCACAACGGCAGGGCGACGATCGCGCCCAGCGGCCTCCCTGACGGGACGCGCCACGTCTCGCGCCAGCCCCCGACTGCCTCTATCGGGGGCCAGGCCGGATCCGCGCCTGACCCTTCCCCTTCACTATCGTTCAGGGTCCCCACTCCCTTCGGTCGGGGACTTCGCAGGGCAGGCACGTCGGACAGGATTTCGACCGATCCCTGGCGCGCGGCCAAGCCCTCGAACGAGCCGTGGATCGGCTTGCGGAGAGGCTCAGGCAGTTCTTCGTTCAACGGCCCATATCCCGCGCGGTACACCAGGTCCGTGCCTTCGATCAAGCAGATGCGGCAGCCATCCGCCTCGAACAGGGGCTGCGCCAGGGTGAGCGCCGCATCTAGCACGCTCTGCAGCTCGAGCGACTGGCTGACGGCCGCCGAGATGGCGTGCATGGCGGTCAGCTCACGATTCCGCCGGCGCACCTGCGCATACAGGCGCGAATTGGCGATGGATGCGGCGAGTTGATTAGCGACGGCTTCGAGCGTCGTGACGTCAATGACGCTGACGACCTGGCGCGGCTGCGATTCGACCAGGATAATGCCGATGACGATCCCTTCCAGAGAGATCGGTGTGACGAGGAGGCTCCCGCCGGCACCCTGGCCACGCCCGAGCCGCTCCGCGTCATCCGGCTGGACCTGGGCTTCGTTGACGATCAGGCTGCGGCCCTGCGCGACGACGCGGCCGACGGCGCCCTGATTCAGAGGCAGCCGCATGCCGATTCCCAGAGAGGTCTCCGCCGTCCCTTCGGCTCCGCTTCCCACTCCTTTCGGTCCCCGCTCCCTTCGGTCCCCGCTCCCTTCGGTCGGGGACTTCGCGGGGACTTCGCGGGGACTTCGCAGGGCAGACCCCGCCTCGCCGGGATCGCGCGCCACGCTGTGCAAGACGAGATCGAGGCCATTCTCGTCCACCAGGCCCACGGCGGCGAAGGCGTAGCCCAGGCGCACGGCGATGAGGCGGGCCACCTCGGGCAGGAGGGCGTCGGCTTCGAGCG
>DATEUJ010000152.1:0-22737 GCA_035283185.1 Anaerolineae bacterium
GGCCCACATCCTGCTGCCCCAGGTGCGCGCTCGGGCTCAGGTCCTGGCTCAACTGGAGCAACTTTTCCATCAGCATCCCGATGCGCCCCTCTTTGACTCGCTGCCGGGTGCCGGCCCGTTATTGGCGCCCGCTTTGCTCGCTAAGTTCGGTGACCACCGCGACCGCTTTCCGGTGGCCGCCGACGTGCAAGCCTTAGCCGGCACCTGCCCGGTCACCGAGCGCAGCGGGAAACGCAAACGCGTCAAGTTCCGGCGCGGCTGCGATAAGGAGTTCCGGCGCATCGCCCAGCAGTTCGCACTGGCCTCCCTGTCGCAATCTGGCTGGGCCAGCGCCTACTGGCAGGAGATCCGGCCTCACTGCCACTCGGACTCACACGCTTCGCGGATCCTGGCCAATCGCTGGCTGGCGATCATCTGGAAACTGTGGCAGACCCGGCAGCCGTATGACGAAGCCTATCACTTGCAGCAACGTGCGCGTCGCCGTACGCTCAAGTCGCCACGGGTCTGACGTCATTCGATTCAGTTGTTAAGCGGCGCCTCGGACTGGTCGGTTGGCTGCTCACCACGCCCGTCCGGTCTGGGGAACGTAGCCGCCTATAATCGGCGAGTAGCTATGTCGTTCCTGTATGCCTATTGACCATCGGGGGTATTGACAAAGCATGTCCGGTGCCTTGCCGCTCGCTCGATCGCGTTCAAGATGTTAAAGTACCCCGTGCAGCGACACAGGTTGCCGCTGATGGATTGCTCGATCTGATAACGGGTGGGGTAGGGGCATTCCTCGAGCAGCTTGGCCCCGGCCATCACGAAGCCCGGCGTGCAGTAGCCGCACTGCACCGCGTCTTCGGCGACGAACGCCTGCTGGATGGGATGCAAAGCGCCATCCCGCGCCAGGCCCTCGATCGTGACGATCTCGGAGCCGTGCGCGCGCGGCGCGGCAACCATGCACGCCATGACCGCGATGCCGTCGAGGAAGGCAGTGCACGCGCCGCACTCGCCCTCGGCGCAGCCCTCCTTCGTGCCGATCAGCCCTGCGTCTTCGCGCAGCATGCGCAGCAATGTCTTGTCGCTCGCGCGGCGAATCGTGTATGGCTTGCCGTTGATCCGCGTCTCGATAGGCTGCTCCCCGTCCTCCGCATGCTTCGCGCCGGGCAGGCTCGCCCTCGCGGAGCGGGGGTTGCCGGCTGGAAAGTGGCCGTCCGTCGTTCCCCACAGCATCGCCGGCGCGACCGGCCAGTCGGCGCGCTCGGTTCCGTCGCGCAGCATACGCAACGCCCGGATCGTCGTCACCCGGATCATCTCGCTGCGATATTCGGCCGTGCCGCGCACGTCGTCGATCGGCCGGGCAGCGGCCGTGGCCAGCTCGCCGGCGGCGTTGATGGCAGAGTCGCTGAGCGTTTTGCCCTCAAGGAAATTCTCCGCGTCCGGCGCGCGGACGATCGTCGGCGCGACCGATCCCAGCGTGATACGCGCTTTCCCGATCCGGTCGCCCTCGAACCCCAGTAGGATGGCGGTGTTGACGACGGCAATCGCCTGCGTCCGGCGCAGCGCCAGCTTGACGAAAACCCCGCGCTCGTTTGGCTGCATCGCCGGGAACGAGATGTCGGTCAGCATCTCGTCCGGCGCCAGTGCCGTTTTGCGCACCCCGAGGAAGAACTGTTCGAAGGGCAGCGTCCGCTCGCCGCGATAGCTCTTTAAGGTGATCGACGCGCCCAACGCCCACAGCGGCGTGATCGTGTCGTTGGCAGGCGAGGCCGTGATGAGGTTGCCGGCGATCGTGCCCCGGTTGCGAATCTGCGGCGCGCCGACCTCCCAGCATGCGCGCGCCAGCGGGTACGCGCGCTCGACCAGCAGCTCCGATCCGACGACGTGGTTGTGCGTCACCAGCGGGCCGAGGTGGAGCGTGCCGCTTTCGAGCCGGATGCGGTCAAGCTCGGAGATGCGCGTGATGTCGATCAGCGCGCGCGGCGTCCTGATTTTGCGATCAAGCTCGATCAGGATGTCGGTTCCGCCGGCGATCAGCCGTGCATCGCTGCCATATTGCGCAAGTAACCCCAGGACTTCGTCAAGCGTCGCAGGAGTGTAGTAGGTTTTCCACATTTTTCATTCTTCGTTCCCCATTTGCAATTGCTTCATCGGTTCACCCGACCCGCCGCGCCGCAGCATGATGATCTCGGCCATGATGCTCAAGGCGATTTCCTCCGGCGTCTCGGCGTTCAGCTCCAATCCCATTGGCGAGTGCACGCGGCGCAGTGTCTCTTCGGGTATGCCTTGCTCCCGGAGCGCTTTGGCGGCCGCCGCCCAGCGCCGTCGTGAGCCGATTACGCCGAGGTAGGCGTATGGCTGGTCGATCAGGTAGGGCAGTCCTTCGATGTCGAACGCTGCGTTGCGCGTCGGCATCACGATGTATGTCTCAGCGTGGAAGGTGAAGCGCCGGGGAAGCTCCGACATGGAGACGGGCAAGTAGTCGTCCGCGCCGGGCGCCCACTCGGGATTGCAGTACTCCGGCCGGTCGTCCGACAAGGCGACGCGGAAGCCGAGCCACTTGGCAAGGTGGGCGACGGCCTTGCCGATATGGCCGCCGCCGACGACGAGCACCGTCGGCTCGGGCTTGATCGGCTCGATGAAGATGTCCACCTCTCCTCCGCAAATTCCGGGATCGCCCTGTTTGGGATCGACGAGTTCGTGATGCACGAGGCGTGGCTGGCCGTCCTGCATGACTTCCACAGCTACCCCGACTACGCGATTCTCCATCTCGCCGCCGCCGATCGTCCCGATGGTATGCCCGTCGGCGAACACCAGGATCTTGCTGCCGGCGTGGCGCGGCACCGAGCCGCGCGCCCGAACCACGGTGCACAGCGCAGCCGAGCGCCCCCTGGTGCGGGCTTCGACGATGGCAGTGTAAATGTCGGTCATGGCTATTCCCGATCCACCATTCGCTGGGCGTCTCGCAGCCGGTAAGCCTGGCGCGCCATTTCATGGTGTGTAAGGCGCGGCCGGCCCTGGACCTCAATTAACCGTGCATACCAGTCGCCAGGATCAGGCAAGTCGCCGCGTGTGCGTGGAATCAGGTGCAGGTGTAGATGCGGAACGCTCTGGCCTGCCGCTTCTGATTCCTGGATCGTCCAGTCAAACCCGTCCGAGCCGTAGAACCGCATGAGCAGAGCGATGGCCGGGCGGCTCAGCTTGACCATCTCGGCCACCTCGTCATCGCCTAGATCGAGCAGGCTCTCGACATGGCGTTTGGGAATGATCAACGAGTGTCCCGGCAGGATCGGCGCGACGTTGACGACGGCGCGAAAGCGGTCGGATTCCATGAACGTGATGTCGGCAACCACCGGGGCGCAGAAAGGACACTTCATCACTTTCTTAAGTATACCCCAAAGCGGTAGTGATTCAAGGATGGAAATGTGCAATCTAAGCGCCGTCCGCGAAGGCGCTCCCGAAGAACTCCGCCAGCCGCAGATAGAGCGTCTTTTGGTTCTTGGGCCGCGAGATGCCGTGCCCCTCGTCCTCGAAGGCCAACATCTGGAATTCGACGTCGTGCCGCTGCAGGGCGTCGGTCACGACCCTGACGTTTTCCGGCGTGACGTTCGGGTCTTGCAGACCCTGCACGATGAGCAACCGGCCCTTGATATTCGACACGAAGTGGATCGGCGACCGTTCGTGATATTTTTCGGGAGCCTGATCCGGCCGGCCGCCCATCATCTCCTCGCTGTACGGGCGCAGGTCGGGGCGCGTCGTCTCGTAGTCGACGGCCAGATCGGTCATGCCGCAAATCGGCGCGGACGCGGCGGCGAGGTCCTTCGGGAAGCGGGTGATGGCGCACCACGACGAGTAGCCGCCGTACGACGTGCCGGTCACGCCGACCTTGCCCTTCTCGGCGATGCCTGCTGCAATCAGCGCCTGTATGCCGGCCCGTATATCGTCCTGCTCGCGCCCGCCCCAGCCGTCGACCTTGATCGCCTCGCGGAAGGCCAGGCTGAAGCCGGTGCTGCCGCGATAGTTCGGATCGAGCACGTTGAAGCCCTGTCGCGCGAAGAACTGAATCTGGTTGTTGATCGCGTCGGCGCTGTGAAAAGTCGGTCCGCCGTGGATGAACACGATCGTGCCTCGCGCCCGCTTGCGCGCCTGCGGCCGATACAACCAGCCTTGTATCTTCAATCCATCGACGGACTGCCATCGGAAGTCCTCCGCCGGCGTCAGGTCGTCGGGCGTGAGCGAGGTGCGCTCCCACACACGGCTCAGGCTGGTGAAGCGAGCCGGATTCGGATCCAATGGCGAGAAGCGCACCAGGTCGGCCGGCTGGCGCGAGCTGTAATACTGCCCGACCCACGCTCCGTCGCCCACGGGCGCAAGCGGTATCAGGCTGCCGCCAACGTCCGGCAGCAGGAACTCTTCGCCGGTCTGCACGTCCAGCAGGGACGCGCGCGGCCGCGCCTCCCGGATTTCCACGACCACCGCCCGATCACTTCCGTGCGGGACGTGTGCGCTTTCGATGTTGCGATCGGGATCGTCGATCAGCCAGCGCGTCGTTTCGCTCTGCAGGTCCCACACGCCGACGCGCCTGTGCGTCTTCGTCTCGGCCACGACCAGCGCGCGCCGGCCGTCGGGAAACCACGAGGCGAAGACCTTCGCGTCCGCGCCGAAGTTGAGGATTTCCCGATCTTGGTTCCCTTCGATGTCCACCAGCCACACCTGCCGCCCGCTCGGATGGAGTTCGATGCGTGAATACAGGACGTGCGTCCCCAGAGTGTTCAGCTCGGGCCGATACCAGCATCCCTTTTGCGTGTGCGCCAGTACGCGCCGTTCGCCGGTGTGCAAGTCGTGCCGATACACCCATGTTGGCTCGATCTCCGCTCCGGCCCCGAAATCGAAGTTCGCGCCGTACACCAGCCATCGCCCGTTGGGATGCAGCTCCCCGCCCCGGATGAAATAATGTGGGTCAGGCTCGGTAAGCGGAATCATCACGCCAGGGCGGGCCAGGTCGACGCGGAACAACTGCGCGCGCTCGTTGCCATCCTTGTCCTGCTCGACGATTACCGCCTGGCTGTCCGGCGTCCATGACACGACGACGGTGTCGTCAGGCGTCTCAGTCAGGCGGACGGGTGGCGACCCTTCGCCTTCCCCACTCCCTTCGGTCGGGGACTTCGCGCTCAGGGCAGGCGATCCGTCTGTCGGCGCGGCGTAGACATCGCCCGCCGGGCCGGTTCGCAACCACATCCAGGCGACCCACTTGCCGTCCGGCGAGACCTCCGGCGTCCACATACCCGGCAGCTTCAACAGCGCTTCCAGATATTCGTCAGGCGTCATCCTCTCCAACCTCCAATCTCCAATCTCTAATCTCCAATCTCTAATCTCCAGCCACTATCTCCCCCAGCATCGCCGAATCGGCGCCATCGCCTGTCGGCAAACGCACTCCTTCCAGATCGTACATTCCTGCGGTCAACCGATATGTGCCCGGCGCAAGGCCCGCCGGCGGGATCAACCCGTGCCGATCGAGAATAGGCTGGTGGGGCGTCCAAGTCGTCGTCGGCGTGTACCCGCTGCCGGGCTGGATGTCTGACTGAGCGACGAGATTCCCGGCTGCGTCGAGCAGGTGGACGAAGACGGTGTAGTCGGTCGACGGCGTAGCGTCCGCCGTCCATACCAGCTCGACGCAGATAGGGTCGTCTTGCCCGATGGACGTGTTGTTGATGCGTGCGCCTGCCAGTGCGATCCCCTTTTCGAAATCGGCCGAGACGCGCAGATCGGTTCCCGGCTTCGCGTTCGCGTAGCGCGCGACACGCGCCGCCCCCGCGAATTGCCGGCTGACGATGCATAAGGAATCGCTCAAGTAACGATCGATGTCTTCCCCTATGTTCCGCCGGGCTGTGGCGCCGTAGTCGAGTACGTACCACAGCTCCGCTCGTCCCTCGGCAAATGACAGGATTTCCGCTTCGCTCCAGGCGTCGGCCGCGCTGCCCAGGCGCAGCGCGGCGAGCTTCGGCCAGCCGGCCAGGAACGACGCTAGCCGCTCGTAAGTGTCGACGCGGTCGAATAACACGCCGGCTCCATCGGGCGCCGAGGACGACTGAATCAAATCGACGGCCTCGCGCATCGGCTCGATCCGATAGCGTTGCGCACGGTACACCGGCAGCGCGCCGGCCGCCAGGGCGATCACCGCCGCGAGCGCGGCCAGGCTTCCGGCGATGCTGCCTTTGCGCAGCCGGCTCCACGCCTGGTCGCTCTTGACGAATATCAGCGCGGTGAACAACACGCCCAGCCCGATCGTCACCAGCGTGCGCACCGCGACCAGCGCCGTCAGGTAGCCCGGGTCGGCCTGGAGCAAGATGAACGCGACCGGCCATTCGATGACGTACAGCAGCTCGAGCGCGATCAGCATCAGCATGCCGCGCAGGTTCGGCATCAAGATGCAGAGAAACGCGATCAGGTACAGACTCCACTGTGGACTGTAGCCCTTCGACCACAGCAGGTACATGACGAAGCTGAAGCCGGCCAGTCCGACGGCAGCGCGGCTGTGCTGCTGCCTGTACGCGCGAAAGAGCACGAGGCCGTATACGACCGCGAACGCGAGCGTGACGGCGGCCCACGGCACCTGCGACGGCGCGATCGAGCTGGCGGCCAATGCGGCATCGAAGCGCTCGGCCAGTTGCGGGTCTGCATGCTTGATCACGCCGTCGATCAGCGCATACGGCGACGACCAGCCGGGCAGCGTCAGCAGCGTGGTGAAGTGGGCCTTCACCATCTCCGGGCTGGCGATCAGGAAGGGACTCAAGCCTGCCAGATATGCAAGCGCCGCAGACGCGACGAGCAGGCCGACCCTACACCACGTGGACAGGTGTATCAAGCCTACGGCGCCGATCAGCGCGACGTAGGGCTTGACGAGCATGCCCAGCCCGATGGCGACGCCGGCGGGGATCGGTCGATCCTCGAGAATCAGCCACAGTGCGAACAGCACGGCGAACAGGGCGATCGATTCGAACCAGCCCAGCACGACGAACATCGGCGCGAACAGGAGCGCGTACAGCCACGCGCTCTTGAGCGCGTCTGGCGCGCCGCTGGCTTTCCGCGAGAGAGCGTAGACGAGGACGACGTTGCCTGCCTCGAAGGGCGCAATCAGGCCGTGCAGACTGAGATTGAACCAGAAGCGCTGGTCGATCCACGAAGGCATGAGCGTCGACATCTTGTGCGCCAGCACGGTCAGCCACGGGAAGAAAGGAGGGTACTCCGTCCAGTAGTCGATGAACGGATATGCGCCGCTGGCGGACAACCGCCCCAACTGGAAGTGATATGCGCTGTCTGGGCCGGTCTCCGCGACGTAGCCACCCACGCGCAGCGCGATGATCGCTAGGAGGCGTGCTACCAATGCGACGGCGACCACGAGCGTCAGATCGTGGTGCGCAAGGCTTGACGCGTAATGCGTAATGCGTAAAACGTGATGAGTGATACGTGAAACGTGAGGCTTGAGGCGTGTCACTTTGTCACTTGTCCGATGACCACGGCGTGATCAGGCAGACTTTGCCCGCTTGCGTCGATTGCAGTGAGGCGCTCGCCGGTGAGCCGATTATATATCCCCACGCGGATAATGCCCGCGCCGGGCGGCGTTTCGATGAAGCGCACGTCGCGGATGCGCTCGCCGGGCCGGCACTCGGACAACGGAAAGAGGCCGCGCAGCGAATCGCCGTCGGACTGCGCGACGAGTCGATCGCCGTCGACGGCGTGCAGGAATATCGTGTCCTGCCCGTCGAATCGCGCAAGGCACTCCCACGTCAGCGCGGCACGCCAGCGTTCGCCCTCCGGTGTGACTGTGGCGTCGACCAGGCCGGCGCGTCCACCGAAGGTGGCTTGATACGGCTCGGCCGCTGCGGGTTGGGCAGGCGCAAGGCCTGCCCCTACGGTTCCCGCTTCGACCACGCGCACGCGTCCGCCGGGTTCGTACTCGGTCAAGTACACGCCGTCGGCGGCGCGGATGGCGGTGCTCAGCTCCGCCTGACCGACTGACGGTCCGCGCATGTCGACCTGATGCGGGTAGTTCTCCAATCCGGCCAGCGCAGGCACGGACAGCGAAGTCGTCGCCGGTCGAACGCCGGTCTGCAGCTCCACGTATTGGCCCAGATCGACCGACACCGGCATCAGGATGGCGCGAAAGAACCCGACCGGATATTCGCGCAGGCGCGGCGTGATCTGATCGGGCGCGTTGACGAAGAGCAGGCTGGCTTCGTCGCCCGCCGACTGACCGATGCGCACGACGTCCCAGATTGCTGTGATCGCCTGATCGTGCACATCCTTTCGCACGCCGAGAAATGCCGCGCTTTGCATGACGATCAGCGCGGTGAGCAGGCTGAGGCCGATCTTCCAGACGCGATTCGCGTTAGGAGATCGAAGATCGAGCGAGAGCAGGCCGGCCCACATCAGGATCGCGCCCGGCGCGGCGATGTAGAAGACGCGCGGCGAGACGCCCACGTAGCTAATGCCCCGCGTCGCCCAGATGGGCAGGGTCATCGCGGCGAACCATGACAGGCCGAGCGCGAACAGCGGCAGCCGGCGAGCATAGGCGTAAGCGGCGAGCAGGAACAGCAATGTGATCGGCGCAGTGAGGATCAGCGGCTGCCAGGCCGGCCCGTCGAGCCAGGCGCGCCACCAGCCGACTGCGCCCGCCACCGGCCAGATCGCGCCCTGCAACAGATACCATCCGGCTGCCGGCTCGAAACGAGTCACCGCCGAATCGGGGTCTTTGGGGACGGCGAACCACAGCGCGGCGAATGCGGCGCAGATCGCGAGGTGGGCGAGAGGCCAGCACGGCATGGGGATGCCGTGCCTTATCCGCTTGCCCTCTTCCCCGCCGATCCGGCGCTCGGCGATGAGAAAGCCCTCGAGCGCGGCGATTACGAATCCGAACGACGCGGCATTCTCATGGAACGGCAGGGCGATGGTGAGGAGCAACAGCGAGAGGATGATTCGCCGACGGTCTCCCCGAGTTCGCCCGTCGGTGTAGGCGATAGCCGAGCCGAGCAGAAAAGGCATGGCCTGCACCTGCGGCGAAATGACCCACGTCACCGCCTGGTAACTCGCCGGATACCATACGAATAGCAGTCCCGCAATTCCGGCCGGCGTGCGGTCGCCGAGAATGCGTCTCGCCAGCGCGTAAAACAGCCAGGCGCTGATCGTGTGACAGGCGACGTGAACGAGGTGGAAAGCGAACGGGTCGAAGCGGCCGGACAGCGTGTATAGTGCCTTCCACAGCATGAAAGCGAATGGCCGGTAGTAAAGATAGCCCTGCGAGTTCGTGAGGATGGTAGGGATGTCGCGCGAGGCGGCCAGGCCGATGTCTATCGGATCGACCCAGAAGAATGGGTATGTGAGAGATGTGCCGTAGACCAGGAGCGCGGCGGCGAGCAGCCCGGCGAGCCACAGCGCGTCAAGCGTGCGCGGTCGAAGACGATCGAGGAAGCTCATAGCCAGACGTCAGGCATCGGCGTAAACCTTCCAGTATGGCTTCTCTTCGGCCCAGCGTTTGCGGAAGTCGTCGGGGGGGAGTGTCAACAGCAGCTTGGCCTCGGCAGGAAACTGCCGAAGGGTCTTCCTGTGATTGCCGTTCATGGGGCTGCTCCTATGTCACCATTGTACTCCTTACCCGAGAGCATGTGCAACTGGTCGCTCAAGGAATGCTTGGCCGAACGCTAAGCGACGCAGAGATGGCGGCGGTTGCCGCAGAACTGCAGGGGAAAGGCCCGCCGCCTTACCAGGTAATCGCAAAGCGAACCGCCGCCGAAGAGGCGGCGGTTCTGAGATCCGAAATCTTCCAGCGCAGCCAAAATGCGCCCTACGGCTTGTTGATCGTGATCAAGGTGCCGTTGCTGTCGCCGTCCGGATCGTGGTTGGCGACCGAGTTATAAGTATCGGAGCCGCGCACTACGTTGGTGACGGTGAAGGTCACACTCGACGCGTTCTTGTTGATATTGTTTCTGTTGACGGTGCACTGGCCGCTGCCAGTGGTGGTGCACTGCGACGTGCCGCCCACGCTCCACGAGCCGCTGACCACCGCGTTCGCGACTGGGGCCTCGCTCGCATCGTGGACTGTGATGGTGACAAAGGCGTTCCACTTGCCGCCTGAAGCCGGGGTGCTGCTGCCGTCAAGGTCGCCGACATGCATCACGACTTGCGGCGGCGGAGGGCAGTTCGTGCAGTCTACGATCAGGCCATAGCGGCGGTCGGACTGGAAGACGTAGGTGTCGCTGCCAATCGTCGCCAGCCGGACGCCCCAGGCGCCGTCATACGGGTCGTCGGCCGACTCGGTCTGGACCTGGTGGTACTGCACGGCTGTGCGGGGCGTGGGATTCGAGCGGACGAATCCGCTGCTGGTGAAATCCCAAGCCTGGAGGCCAAGCTTATACCACCCCACGTAGAGCCGGCTCGGGAACAGGCCGTAGTTCACTTCCAGGTTGTGAGCCGGGTTGGCAGGGACGTCCGATCCAAGCGTGACGCCGTCCACAAATGAGGGGCTGGACGGGCTGCTGATGTTCCACATCTGGACGGGCTGCTGACCGTTGCTGCTCAGGAACTCGTCTTGAATAAAGACGAAGTTGCCATCCTGAGTGGGGAACGAATGGTGGTTCAGGAAGCCCGCTGGGTCAAGCTGGTTCGGCCCGATGATAGGCGTGGGATTCGTGCCCGGCGTGACATCCGCCGCGTTCAACACCACCAGCCCGGTGTCCCAGTAGGCCAGGTAGGCACGTCGCCCGGTCGCGCCGCCGTGGTCAATCACGGTGATGTCGTGCACGTAGTTATCGTTGTTGGCGGTAGGGGAAAGATAGCGGCCAACCTCAACCGGGTTCTGGACGCTACCGCCGGGCGATTTGATGTCCAGCACGCGCATGTCGTTGGGACCATCGGCGGTGGCGTAGACGAACTCGCCTTCGCCATTGACCTTCTCAACGAAGTTGTTATGGGTATCGCACCAGTCCGCGCCGATGAACTGGCTCTCGATGACAGGGCTGGCCGGAGCCGTCACGTTGACGATGACCACGCCGCAGAAGGCATTGACGGTCAGGCGCTCTAGGCCCATCACGATGTAGTGCTGGTTGCCCTGGCGGAAGGCCTTGATATCCGGCGTGTAGGTATTCTTGCCAGCCTGGCCGGACCATTTGAACTGATAGAAGGTGACCGGCATGCCGTTGCTGCCGATCTCGGTCTGAGTCCAGGCGGCTTCCTCGCCGCCGGCCTGCACCACGTAGAATTTGCCGGTATTGACATCTACGAAGGTGTCAATGTCGGCACTGGTGCAGATGACGTTGTTCTGCGCGGCGACGAACGTCACGCCTGAAATGGTGCTGGTGGTGTCAATGTCCTTGTCACAGCCGCCCCCTGGTGGCGGTGGTTGGCGATCCTGTCCGGGCGGGCCGCCCAACGGGTGATCCGGCAGGGGATGCCGCAGGATGATGCTGGCGACCGGCAGGTCTGGGCGAGTCTGAAGCCCGTGGATTTCTATCGGCCCAGGCGGCCCCGCTTGGGTAGCGCCTGCCGTCAGCAGCATCACTAGCGTTAGCCCGAGGATCAGATACAGCTTCTTGTTCCTAAGCATGATGCTCTCTCCTCCGATGCTTTTTCCGAATGATGAGCGGCCAGCAGCATGGGTGAAAGCGTCTGTGGCGCTGGATACAAGCAAGGCATGTTTCTCGACACCCGGCATCACCTCCTTTCCATGCTGAACTCACGTGATCAAAGCGTATGCATCTGGTTGTTTGATTCGGTGATAGAGATTGTATACCCGAAAAGTGCTTTGTCAATCCGGCTAACCTTAAAAATGCTATGTTCGGTTGTTTGTTCATGCATCTCCGAGGGGCGGATGATAGGGCACAACCTCGCGCTCGTCGAGGAAGATCAGAGCGGTCAGCGCATTGTCGAGCGCGGGCCATTCCTGAAGCCGTGCGTGTATCTTCAACAGTGTGGCTGTGCTGTCCGCCACGTAGCGTGACATCGTCGCCTCGTTGAGGAAAGGATATAGCCGACAAGCAAAATGCCCGACGACGATCGGGCAGCGCAGCTCCGAGATGTTCGGTCACGCTCAGCAGAGGAGTTCGATCGTCGGCTCATTCGAACATCTCGTCCACCTGCAAGAACAGGTTCGCCATCGTCGCCGATTGAACCGTTTCTCCGCTGCGAACTCTGTTCGCGAGAACGTAACTCGCGCCTCTGAGCACATAAATCGACACATTCTTGGCGTCTATCTCAACGATCCAGTATTCGGGGATACCGGCCCGCGCATATTCGTCCATTTTCTCGCCCAGATCGACAGAGCGCGTCGACGGCGACAGCACTTCGACGACGAGATCGGGCACACCGGCGAAGTGCTCTTGTATGCGGCTGAGATGGTCGGCCTTGAAGAACATCACATCCGGTTCGCGCATTTTGCCCGGCCAGAGTTGCACGGGCACCGGCGCGACGAGCGTTCGGCCTTCAGCCTGTTCGCGCAGGCGTGCGGCAATATTCAGTACGACGGCCTGATGCTGCGGGGTCGGCATCTCGTGGATCACCACCTTTCCGTCGGACAACTCGATCAGCGCGTTCTGATCGTTGGCGAACAGCAGGTATTCCTCTTCCGTCCAGAGCCGTTCGCTGAACCAATCGTAAACGATATCTTTTTGCAAATGGCTGACGGTGCTCATGGCTTGACCTCTTGCTGCGCAAATGTGTCGATCATCAGTTTCGGATCGCCCGGCAGGTACAGGATCGGGCAGAGGCAGTTGCGTCGGCCATACTCGTCCACTCTGGCGCGGACTGCCTCGCACACGCCTGACGCCATAATACGTATGCTACTCGTAAAGCGGCGGCGCGTCAAGCAGCAGCGCAAGCTCCCGATACAGTTGCAGGTCGGATGGCCGGTCGATGTCGAGCGCGAGCGTCGGCGATCGATAAACGCACACCGAGATGCCGGCCGCCGTGGCTCGCGCCTGATGCGCCTCGAATGACGACGGGCCGAACGCCGGCTGGATGATGTGCGGCGGTCGCAGCAGCAGCGCGTTAGTGCCTTCGTCGCGCCGATCCGGCGCGATGACGAGGCACGCCGGCTCGCAGGCCAGATCGATCAGCGATCCGAGGTCGTGCGCTGTAAGCAGCGGCAGGTCCGTCGGAACGATGAGAACGCTCGACGCCCCCCGTGCTGACGCGAACGCGCACGCCTGCGACAGCGCGACGTTGAGGCCCGGCTCACTTTCGGCGAGGGCCAGCGCGCCCTTGGCGCGCGCGATGTCGTGCACGGTCAGATCGCTGCTCACGACGAGTGTGCGCTCGATCCGGTCGACCGAGGCCAGCACGTCGAGCGTGCGCGCGAAGACGGAGCGCGCCAGCGCCGCGCGCTGGTCCGCTTTCAGCGCACGCGCCAGGCGGCTCTTGGCGCGGCGCAGCGGCTTGACGGGGACGACGGCCCATATTGAAGGATGAGGGATGAAGGATGAAGGATGAATGTGGTTTACTCCAAATAAATAGCCCTGGATATGATGGGTTCGCGTCCGCGCGGCTTGCCCTCGTCAGTGGGCATGCCGATTGTGATGAGCGCCTGCACTTCCCAATCATCCGGGAGTCGCAGTGTTTCACGTACAGTGTCCGGGCAAAATAGCGGTGCGCACATCCAGCATGCGCCGAGTCCCAGCGCGTGCGCCGTGAGCAACAGGTTTTGCACGGCCATGGCGACGCTTTGGACGGCCATCGTTCGCTCGGCAGAGGCGCGTCGCTCGTCGGGGTAGCGATCCATGTCCCGCATCGACAGGCAGGTGACGATGACGAGCGGGGCGTTTACGATACGCTCGTAAGAGCGCTTCACGTCCCGCTCGATGGCATCCCGTGGATCCCCGTCACGGGTTCGATCAGCCCGAAGGCGGTCGCCCATCGCCGTGGCCAGCCGCCGTCTGGTTTCGAGGGACGTGATGACGGCGAAGCGCCACGGCTGGCGGTTGTGTGCGGATGGCGCCCACGTCGCCGCCTCCAGAAGCCGATCGATCGTCCCGCGCGGAACGAGGTCGAGGCGATAGCGACGGATGGAGCGGCGAGACCGGATGATGGCGAGAAGCGTATCTGAAGTCACTTGGAACTAAGATACAATTTCTTTCAGTGTTCGATATGCATAGACAAGTGAAGCGCGGCTCAAATCGTATAGATCCTCCTGGCTCCAAACATCACTTTCATCCACGATCCAACGCGGCGCGGCTTCTGCCAGATCGTCCATAATCAGCCGAGCCAATTGCAGGCGATCGGCTACGGACAGGGACTTAACCTGCTTTTCGTAGATTTCGACAGCCAGGTTCATGGTCAACCTCCTGACTATAGTATATCGCAATGTGCCCAGATGGCGTTGCCCATCGCGCTATACATCAATAGCCTGTTCCTTGATCACCTGTTCCCAGAGTGGTGTCAATTGGTGCGTGGCAATTTCCTCAGGCGTGACTCCGCGTGCCTGGATAGGCTCCAGGAGGCGCGCTGCAGCAACGCCTAGCATTTCCAGCCGTTCGCGCTGGTTGTAGCGTGCCCAGTCCGGCGAGATAACGAACAAATCGATGTCGCTGCCCTCACTGGCTGCGCCCGTGGCCCGAGAGCCAAATAGCAGCACGCGCTCGCAGGCAATCCCCATCTTTCTCAGTTCTTCACAGAAGCGCTCAATCACGCCTTTAAGTTCGGATGTTGTCTCAGCCATTGAAGCACCTCCTCGGTCTGCTTCAAATATACTCAACGCGGGCACAATTTGCGCTTTTGTTAGCGTTACCGTGACGGCCACGGTCATGCCCGAAAGCTGTTATCGGGCATCCAGTTTGACGATTGGCACTCTATGCCGATAGGGTTGCTGGATTCCCGCCTAAAACGTGCGGGAATGACCAAGAGGCGCAGTTTATGATCGCGAGCAGTATAACCACGTGCAAGTCGATCATCTAAACAAATCCATCTCTCTCGGCCGCAGCAACGCCCGCGCCGAACCTTCGCGCTGCTCGAAAGGAACGCCTCGTACCAGGACCGTCGGTATCGCCTCGGCGGCCTGTCCAAACAGCAGCGTCGCCGCCGAGGCGATCTGATCGGCGAGCGCAACTTCGGTGTGCTCGAGCGTGTAGCCGAACAGGTCCCTTCGCCCGCGCCAGTCTTCCAGCCCGTGCAAACCGGCGACGCCGATCGCGACGCCGATCGTGCCCATGCGGTGCGGCCGGCCGTGACTGTCGGCGATAATCACCCCGACGCTCGCCTGGAATCGCTCGCATAGCGCAGCGCGTATCTGCCGGGCAGATGCGTCCGGATCGGCCGGCAGGCGTAGCACGATGTCTTGCCCGGCCGGCGCAACATTGCTGCGATCGACGCCGGCGTTCGCGCATACCCAGCCGAGCCGGTGGCGGACAATGATCAAGCCGGGACGCGCGCGAACGACTTCGTCGCTCTCCGATAGAATCACTTCGAGCAGGCGTGGGTCTTTTTGGGTGACGGCTGCCAGCTCCACGGCGCGCGGAGACGGCGTGACCGTCGCCAGATCGACGTAGCGGTTCTCCGCCTTGCTAACGATCTTCTGCGCGACGACCAGCACGTCGCCGTGGGCCGGCGCTGCTGACTTCAATGCGTCGGCCAGAATACCCGGCAGGTCGTCGCCGGGCTGGATGAGGGGGATGCCGGGTACCGGCACGAGCGTAATCGGGTTCATGGAGTGGATTTGCCAATCCACGCCGAGCGGTGCGAAATATGGGCTAGGTCTCGTGGATGCCGACGATGCGGATGCCAGCGGACCTGACCTTGTGCCTCACGTTGATGTTGAGCAAGGCCGACACCAGTGTTTCCGCCACCACCGCATTCTCGATCGGGCCGGCGTCGAACGCTCGCATGCCGATCGCTTCGGCCAGCGCGACGACCTGCCGCTTCGCCTCTTTGTCGTTGCCGGTGATCAGCACATCGCATTCGATCGGCGCATCGAGTTCCTGCAAGTGGACAAAACCGATGTTCTGGAACGCCGACACCACTCTGACCTGTTCGCCCAGCAGCGCCTGGGCCTCTGCCCCGGCCGAGCCGCCCGGCGGAATATACACATGGCGGCGCTTCTCGGGGTTGAGTGGCACTGTCACGTCGACGAGAATCTTGCCCTTGAGCGCGTCTCTGACCGATTCCAGTGTCGCGCGCTGCGCCCGGTAGGGCACGCTCAATACGGCGATATCGCAGGCATAGGCTGCCTCGAGGTTCGTCATGCCGTGCACGACGCCGTCTCGGCCAAGCTTTTCGTTGATCGATTCGGCCGTGGCCTCGGCGCGCGCCCGGTCACGCGAGCCGACGATCACCGCATAGTGAGCGTGCGCCCAGCGCAGCGCCAGCCCCGATCCTTGTTTGCCCGTGCCGCCCAGGATGCCTAGCGTGAGAACAGTGTCCTGTGCCATTTGCTCGTCTCTCGGTGAGGTTAAGGTGATTATATCAGAGATAAGCGGCAGCCCGGCGCGTATCAGTTGTCGTGCGCAGGCGCATTATACGGGCCGAGCATCAGCGACGTGGTGTTCAGTCCATCGCTGCCCAGAACCTCGACCAGGACGCTCTCGCCGGCAAAATCGGCAAGGCTCAGTTGAATCGAAGGCGTGGTCAGGTTCACGCCGATCGTCTGCCACGACGCGCCGCCGTCTGTCGAGGCCCGCACCAGATAGACCGGCGTCTCGCCGTCGCTGTCCGAGCCGAGCCAATCGAAGACGACCGATTGCCCGTCTGTGATGAGCGCATTTCTCCCGGCGACGAGTGAGGGCTTGCGCAGGCCTGCCTGCCGCAAGCCAAGAACCGTTGCGCCGCGCCGAACACGAATAGCGTTGACGCCATCGACGTAAGGCAGGGCCATGTGAAAACCGGCTCGCTCGAAGGCGGTTCCGGCTCGCCACCGGTCGGCCACGGCCTGCGCCGGGGCGAAGGGGTAAGCGGCCACGATCCGGCCCGCCGCGTCGAGCAATTCGAGGGTGTGGTCGCCCGGCTCCGGCAGCAGCACCCTCGCGTCGAGCGTGTAGACCGGTGAGATCGCCATAGAGCCGTCCCTGCCGAGCCGACCGGACACGAGCATCACACGCTGCCGCTTCACGCCCGGCCGATCGCCCGCGCCGTGCGCTTGATTCCAGCCCCGCAGCGCTTCGTAGGTATAGTCCGAGATCCACGCCGGATCGCAGTAGCCCATGAAATCGTAGTGCGGCGAATAGGGATAGATCGTTTGCGTGCCGACGTCGAAGCCGAAGTTGGGGTTGGCGCTGTTGCCGATGTAGCCTCTGCCGCCGGATACGTAGGGAAACGTCGGGTCGATTCCAAGCGCGCCGCAGCCGGGCGCGTGCGATCGCCCGTGGTTGTGCCCGACCTCGTGAGCGTGCGTCGGGCCTGCGCCATCGTGCCCGGCGTTGACGCCGTCGAAGCCGACGGCAGCTTTGCTGTACCCGATCCAGCCGATACCGGCAATACAACTGCTGCCGCAGTACACCTTGACAAGCCCGTAGTAGTAGCTGTCCGGGCGGCCTTCGCTCACCCACACGGTCGTCACCAGGTCGAGCATGGTGTCCCATTCGTAGAAGTCGGGATCGGGCACGCCGGACGGGGTGCAAGGCCCGCCGTTGAAAACCAGCGCCGCGTGCGTGGCCATCGCGAGCGAAGGCACGGGATACGTGTGATACGTGTACTCGGTGAGGTAGGTGTAAGGGCCTTGCGGGGTCGTCGTTCCGCTCCCGCCACTCGTGCACACGTAGGAAATCGGCAGAACCGTGACGCGCAGCGGATCGGCGTTCACGAACGTGAGCGAAGATGATCCGCCGGTTACGTCGAAGGTCGTTCCATTGGCCGCAGCGCCGTACAGCGTGATCGTCCCATTCAGCCACGACGCCGGCAACTCGAAGTTGAACGTGTCGTTCAACACGGCGCGATCGGCGCTCGATTCGAGCGTGCGCGGGTTGTTGATGGCAGGGATGGGCGATCCGGGCAAAGGCGCGCCGCCGCGCGTTCCGCGCAGGTAGGCGCTGACGCCCGTGTGCGGAGTCGTCGACGTGATGGTCAGGCGCACGAAGGTGGGTCGATCCTGTATCAGCGTGACGGAGTTGTCCGGCTGCTGCACGCCCTGCGTCACCTCGATCGGCCACGGGGCCGGGAAACCACGAGCCAATACCGGCAGGTAAGTGGTGCAACTGACGACGCCGCAGCCGGCCGGAGCCGTCGATTCGCCGCGATTGAGGGGTCGTGCCTGGGCGCTCAGCAACGCCGTACCCGTGAAGGCGAGCATGCAGATCAACAGCCCGGCCAGCGGGAGGATAAGTCGGAGACGAGCGCGCATGAATATGCCTTTGTCGAATGGCAGCCATTCGTTCGGGATTGCAAGCGTTGGTGAATTGTAGCATGCACGAGCGGGCCGCGACAATGCGACGGACGACCTATTTGCCGGGCCGGAGGTAGGTGGCGCTATCTACGGTTGTTATCCCGCCGCGCGACAGTCGACGGGTTTGGAGCGGTTTGAAGCCCCTTGCGGCTCGACTTACGGCCTCTGTCGCTCGCGCTTCCTTGCGGGGGTCGGACGCTCTGTAGACGGTTTCCGAATCGATTTTTGCTTGGGTGGCTTAGGTTTGGGGGACCGCTGCGGCGTGGGCCTCAGGGGCCGCTTTGCTTCCGAACCCGTTACGAGTTGATCGTCGATCATGGCGCTCGCTCCTTTGTGCCTGGCAGGGCATCTCCCGAGAGTGGTTATGTCCCGGCCGATTTCCCGATTGCGCTTTGTTTCGTTCTTGAAATAACTGTACACGACATCAGCCCTGCCTTCTCTCGAACACCGGCTTGAGAAGAATGCTCGCTCCGATCAAGATGAGCAAGATCGGGAAGAGCGGCAAGTCGACGCCGGCGAAGTCGCTCAGCCCCGAGGCCAGCGCCAGGATGCCCAGCACGATCGTGAAGCCGCTCATCCGGATGCCGTTGAGGTAGCGGGCCAGGTTGAGTCCCAGCATGATCAGGCCGGCCCCGATCAGCCACGTGCCCTCCGGCACCTGTTCGTCGGGCACGAGCCAGATGCCGCCGATCATGATGAGGAACAGCCCCCAGCCGATGCTTTCGAGCCGCTTGTTCAGTGCGGCTTTCTGTGTGTCTTGGATGCTCGAAGGTTGGTCGTTCTGTGCGGTCATAGTATTCCCCCTGTGTCGTGAGGCGTCGATTCCAGTAGAAGGCATTTCCTATGAAATTGAAACTCACGCCTGACCGCAAATATAACCGCCGGGTAGTACAGTAATCATAGGTCTTCCGGGTTTACGGGAAACCGGCAGTATGTCATGCTGAGCCGTCCTTCGACAGACCGATCCGAGACGCTCCCTCACTCGCTTCACTCCGCGTGACACTCTCCGGCCAGAGTCGGAAGAGTCGTAAACATGGAAAGCGTGGGTGGGGCGCACAAGTCCCGGCCGAATGGCCTGGAGTGCACAGGATGGTTGGATGCGGATTCGAGTGGACCACGTATCACGTAGCTCGTTTCACGCATCACGCTCCTTGTCACACTGATTTCCGTGTGAGCTATTTTGGATGTTCGAAATGGCAAGTAACTCTGTCAACGAATGTCCAACGAATAAACGAATAACGCTAGCGGCCATAGGTCATTCGTTTATTCGTTTCCCCATTCGTTGACAGACTGGGCGGGAATTCTTGCCAATCCGTGTAATCCGTGGGAAATCGGTGTGTCACCAGATTGTCACCGCTTTGGATCCGCCATGAGACCGCAAGAAGGCAAGCTATGTCCATCGTCCTCGAGCAACTCACCAAGCGCTACGACGGCCATCCGGTCGTCAACCACGTCTCGCTGGAGATCGCGGACGGCGAGCTGTTCGTGCTGCTGGGGCCGAGCGGCAGCGGCAAGAGCACCGTCCTGCGCATGATCGCCGGCCTGACCGACAGCGACGAGGGGCGCATGGTGCTTCACGGGCGCGACGTGACGTTTCTGCCGCCGCAACAGCGCGGTGTGGGTTTCGTGTTTCAACACTACGCGCTGTTCCGCCACATGAGCGTGGCCGAGAACGTCGAGTTTGCGCTGCACATCCGCAAAGTATCTGCCGCCGAGCGACGCAAGCGGCGCGACGAGCTGCTCGAACTCGTCGGGCTGGCCGGGCTGGGCGGCCGCATGCCGTCGCAGTTGTCGGGCGGCCAGCAGCAGCGCGTGGCGCTGGCGCGCGCGCTGGCGCACCGGCCCGATGTGCTGCTGCTTGACGAGCCGTTCGGCGCGCTGGACGCCAAGATCCGCGTGGAGCTGCGCCGTGCGCTGCGAACGATACAGGAAGAGCTAGGCATGACGACGATCTTCGTCACGCACGATCAGGAGGAAGCCTTCGAGCTGGCCGATCGCTTGGGCGTCATGAACTTCGGCCGCCTGCTCGAAGTCGGGCAGCCTGAAGAACTGTACCAGCGCCCGCAGACCGAGTTCGTGGCGACGTTCCTCGGCACGGCCAATTTGCTGGTGGGACAGGCGACGCCGACCGGCGTGCAGTTGGGGCCGGTGCACTTTCCACTGAATACCGTGGCCAGCCCCGCCGCCGAGCAGCGCGTGCAGGTGTTGTTCCGGACGGAGGATGTGGCGCTGGCCGAATCATCCGACCTGCTGGGCTGCCCACACATCGGCCGCGGCGAGGTCGAGCATACCACCTTCGCCGGCTCGTTCGAGAAGCTGAGGCTGCGACTGCCGCCCCTGCCCGGCGTGCGGCCCATCTCGCCGCCGGTGTCGTTCGGCGACAACTCGATCCTGGTCGAAGCGACGCGCTCGCAAGACCTGACGCACCGCTTTCCGTTGACACCCGGCAACAAGGTATGGGTCGGCGTGCGGCGCATCCACGCGCTGGCGCATCCGGGTCTGAGCTTCCTGTTCTTGACCGACGGCTCGCCGCAGGCGAAGGCTGCGCTGGACGTCGGCGGGCAAATCGCCCGCATGGCGCACGCGCGCATGACGATTCTCGGTTTCGGCCTGGCCGACGAGGCGCTACAACGCCACCTGCAGGAAGTGAAGGAGCAGTTGGGCAGCGGGCTGGCCTCGCTCGACCTGCGCGCGACCGATGACGACGCTGTCGAGGCTGTCGGGCGCGAAATCGAGCGCCAGCCGTTCGACCTGATGGTGCTGGGACGCCAGTTGCGGGGCGGCGTCGAGCTGGCCGAGGAGCTGATGCAGTCGGGCGAGCATCACCTGCTGTTGGTGCCCGGGCCGCAGCCGGCGCCGTCGCGCGCGCTCATCTGCGTGACGAGCGGCGAGCCGGGCAAACACGACGTGTTGTTCGCCGGCCGGCTGATCCGTCACCTGGGCGCAGAGGCGACGCTGCTGTCGGTGATGCGGCCAGGCGGTGACACGCTGCGCCGCAATCAAACCGAGCGCTTCCTGACCGGTGGCATCCGCTCGCTGGAAGTTCTGGGTGTCCAGGCGAAGTCGAAGATTCGACTCGGCGCGGTGCGCGACGAGGTCGTCGACGAGGTGAACGAGGGCCAGTACGACCTGCTGGTGCTCGGCGCGCCGCTGCCCGATCGCGAAGGCCGCATCTCGCTGAACGGGTTAGTGGGTCAGGTGTTGAGCAGCGTGGCGGATCGCGCCACGCTGATAGTGCGATCGAGCTATACGACGACCAAGCTCCCGATTCTTGTGCCACTGGGCCGTCTCAGTCTGGTTGAGGAGGATAAGCTGTGAAAAAGAAAATAGCGTCTATCCCTGTCGTACTGGCGCTGATTGGGCTGCTGGCGGCGTGCGCCGGACCGGCGGCCACACAGCCGTCAAGCCAGGAACCGGTCAAACTGATCTTGGGCGCGTACACCACGCCGCGCGAGGCGTACAGCAAGATCATCCCGCTGTTTCAAGCCGAGTGGAAAGCGAAGACCGGGCAGGATGTGACGTTTGAGGAGTCGTACCAAGGCTCGGGCGCGCAGTCGCGCGCGATCGTCGAGGGCTTCGAGGCCGACATTGCCGCGCTGTCGCTGGAGGCCGACCTCACCCGTATCGTCAACGCCAACCTGATCACGCACGACTGGAAAAGCAAGCCGCACGATGGCATGATCAGCACGTCGCTCGTCGTGTTCGCCGTGCGTCCCGGCAATCCCAAGGCTATTCAAGACTGGGCCGACCTGGGGCAGCCGGGCGTCGAGGTGCTGACGCCCAATCCCAAGACGAGCGGCGGCGCGCAGTGGAACATTCTGGCGCTGTACGGCGCGTCGCTCCGAGGCCACGTCGAGGGCGTACCGGCCAATGACGAGGCGGCGGCGCTGCAGTTCTTGAAAGCAGTGCTGACGAACGTGAGCGTGATGGACGGCAGCGCTCGGGAGAGCGTGACCAACTTCGAGAAGGGTGTCGGCGACGTGATGATCACGTACGAGAACGAAGTGCTGGTCGGCCAGCAGGCCGGCGCGGATTACGAGATGATCATCCCGCGTTCGACGATCCTGATCGAGAATCCCGTCGCCGTGATCGACGCCTATGTCGACGAGCACGGCACGCGCGCGGCGGCCGAGGCGTTCGTCGACTTCCTGTTTACGAAAGAAGCGCAGGAGATCTTCGCCCAGTACGGGCTGCGCTCGGTCGATCCCGAAGTGGCTCAGGCGACTGCGGCACAGTACCCGCCAGTGGATGACCTGTTCACCGTGAAAGACTTCGGCGGTTGGACGCAGATCGCCGACCAGTTCTTCGACGACGACGGCATCTATTCGGTCGCGATCGCGCAGGTGCAAGGGCAGTAGAAATCCCTCACCCCTGCCCTCCCCCGTCGCTTAGCGACGGGG
>DATEUJ010000153.1:0-35288 GCA_035283185.1 Anaerolineae bacterium
TGGAGAACGATGGTGATCTGCTTACTGCGTTCGACAGGCAACGTGGCACACAACGGAGCAAGCCTGCGACCATACGCCTTATGCGCCGGGGAGTTTCGTGTGCCGGAAGACTTCGATGCGCCGCTGCCAGATGAAATCCTCATGCTTATCTGCCAGGCGCTCCAACATGGCCTGGCCATTGCCTCCGTAGACAATGCCGTGCGTGCCTATTCGGCCCACGTACCGGTAATTCCGTGAGGCGGCCTAACATCTCGCTGGAGCCGGCCGTGCTCCGCTGCGCTCCGCACGGCGGCTCAGCTCGGTGCCATTATCCGACTGCACCCGCTACGGTTATGCCGGCTGCGCGGTTGAAGCGACGAGCTGGTATTCCGTGAACTCAACCGGCGCCAGTAATTCGGGGTATAGGATGCTCGTGAAACGCCTGACGCCGTCCGAATTACTGTGCCTCTCGCGCGCAGTCTCGTCCTCGAAGACGAAGTAGTGCAGGAAGCTCGTCGCGTCGCCCGTCTCCTGCACCGACTCGTACAGCCGCGTCTCCGGCTCGTTCACCCTGACAGTGTCGACGAACTCACGGATCGCCTGCTGGCATTTCTCTAACGACTCGGGCTTCACCCGAAAGCGGGCAGTCATGTAGATTGCCATCGGGCATCTCCAGTCTGTCAACGAATGGGGAAACGAATAAACGAATAGTGCCAGCAGCCATAGGTCATTCGTTTATTCGTTGGACATTCGTTGACAGAGTTGCTTGCCATGAGGTCTTCGTGATCCAATCTGCGGCGAACATCGGCGGACGAGACCTGCCAGGTCTATAGGGCCGTCTCATACCGCACCCTTCGCCTTCTCGGCGATCTTCTTCGCCGCCATGCCCAGCCCCACCGCCGGATTGGCCAGCGTGGCGAGCACGACTTCCAGGATGTCTGGCGCCATGCGCCCGATGTTGCGCAGGTGACGCGTGAGGAAGCCTTCGTCCGCCTTTTCACCCTTGGCGGCTTCGGCCTGCACATCCTTGACCTCGGCCTTCAGGTCGGCCTTGTCGGCGTCGCCGGTGTTTGGGCGCGCGTCGATCCTGTCGTAGATCGACTCGAACAGCCTGGCGACTTCCTCGCCGCTCAGACCCGTCGTCGAGTAGTCATCCCGCCCGACGAACTTGCCGCCGCCGGTGCTCACATCCCCGCCAATGTACGCGCCTCCACCGGTATCTATGTATTGGCCGGGACTGATGATCTTATCGCGGCCAACCACATCGCCGCCGATGTGCGTCTCCTTGCCCGTTATATTCACGCCGCCCGACCGACTCCCAGGGTCTTGCTTCTCCGGCTGTTCAGGTTTGTCGCTCATCGAGCTGCTCCTTTATCCGTCTATTCGTGATGCGAAGCCATCCGCTGCGAAAATTGCGCGACCGCGCTCCGCGCGGATTTGGGGAGCGCGCCTCGCCCGCATCGGCACAGGCAACACACTCAGATCTCGCCTGAGCAGGATTCAGAAGATCGGAAATCAGTAATCAGGAATCAGCAATCAGAAAACAAAAGCTTCAAGAAGCCAGGGACACGACTACCCGAAAACCGAGATTGCCGCCGAAGTCGTACGGGTCGAGCCTGACGCGGGACGCACACCGCGCGTACCACTGAATGAGGTCCCAGGAACCCCCGCGCAACACGCGGGCAGTCTTCTTCTCATCGTACCATGAATGCGTCCACTCCCACACGTTGCCGCTCATGTCCCAGGCTCCAGTGGGGCTGATGCCCTGCGGGTACGTGCATATTGCAGTCGTGCCCCCGGCCCGATCGGCCACATCATACACATTCGCGTTTGCAGAGTCGAATTTGTCTCCCCACGGATACTCTCGCCCTTGAACGCCGCGCGCGGCACGTTCCCATTCTTCCTCCGTAGGCAGCCTGGCGACAGTGCCATTCGGCTTCGTCACCGTCCTCGACGCGTCAAGGCGGATCGCGTCGAGCCGGCTGTTGAGCCAGTTGCAGTAGGCTTCGGCCTCGTACCAGGTCACGCCGACGACGGGGAAGATCGGGTTGTTTCGCTCAGGATCATCCCACCAGGCGGGCTGCCTGCGCTGATTGCTCTCACGCCACTGCCAGCCTTCATCGCTCCACCATCGGCGTTCGTCGTAACCGCCGTCGTCGACGAAGTGCGCGTACTGCGCGTTGGTCACCGGATACCTGGCGATCCAGTAATGGTAGGGGATCTCCCGCCGTTCCATCGGGTCGTCATACAGGAACCTGCCCGGCGACACTTCGACGAAGTCGTCGAGATCGTCGGGCCGCCAGCCCGACCGGCCCAAGACCAACCCGGCCTGGCGACGCAAGATTGGCGCCACGCCGGCATCCCGCATCGTCGTCACCAAAGCATTGACGATGTGTTCCTTGCTCGCCGGCGGCACGCCGCCCGGCCAGGCGTCCAGCACCGCTTCGCCGGCCAGAACAACGGCCTCGCCGGGTTGTCCCGGCTTCTGATCGGCCAGGGCCTCGACCACCGCGCCGGCCGCCTCGTCGCGCTGCTGGATGATGCCCAGGTAGCCGACGGTCAGCAGCGCCACTTCGCGCCAGGCCGGGTCGCCCACGTGATCGCTCAACTTCTCGACCACGGGCTGCACGTCGCGCTGCCCCAGCAGCGCAATCGCCACGGCGGCCAGGTACTCCTCAAAGGTCAGGTGGATGAAGCCGTACTCGCCGGCGCCGCGCTCGAGCAGCAGGCTGGCGTGCTCGCGCACGTCCTCGAGAAATTGGCGAGCGCTCGCTTCCGGGTTCGCTTCGCCGCGTTCCGCGTAGATCCCCTCCAATCGGCGGCGCAGCTCTTCGCGCCTGACCAGCCCGGCGCCGGGGTTCGTCTCGTGCATCCACAGCGCCAGCGGCGCCAGCATGCGCACGGTCTGCACCACGTCCAGGTCGTGGCTGGGCGGCCGGCCCAGCCCCCGCGCCCGGTTCCAACTGGAGAGCAGCGCGCGCACGTACTGGTCGTACAGTTCCACCCGGCGCTCGGGCAGCGTGACGCCCTGCCGTTTCATCAGCGCCAGGATGGTGAGCAGAAGCGGGTTGGCCGCCAGCGCGTGCACGCCGGGATTGCGGTGAATGGCGTCCAGCAGCTCGCGGCGCTCGCGCTCGGCCTCGGCGCGGGCGAAGGCGCTTTCGCCCTGCGCCTGCCGTTCGAGCGCCATCGTCCAGCGTGCGACGAAGGCGTTGATCTCGTCGTCGTCAAAGTCCACCAGCGTGCACTCGGCCAGACCCTCGGCCGCCGGGCGCACGTCGCGATAGCCGACGATGCGGCTGGTGAGGACGAACTTGTTACCAGCGCGGCGATGGAACGTGTAGAAATCGACGACGCGCTCGACGACGTGGTGACGCAAGGCCGGGTCTTTTACCTCGTCCAGCCCGTCGAGCAGGACCAGCGCCGCGCCCTGCTTGAGCGCTTCGCGCAGCATGTCGGCGATGGGCAGGTCGGCGCCAATGTCGTGGAAGTAGGCGGCGATGAAGTCGTCCAGCCGCACGTCGCGCTCGCTCAGCGCAGTCGCGTACGCAGACAGCGGGGCCAGAATCGGCAGGCGATTGCCCAGCCCCACCCGCTCACCTTCGCCCAGCGCCAGGCGGAGCGCCAGGAACTTGAGGAAGGTTGTCTTGCCCGCGCCGGGGTCGCCCAGGATGATCAGGCCGGCGTGCTTGTGGAGCAGGTCGAGCACGGGCTGCGGCTCGCTCAGGCGGCCGGCCAGCGCCTGCTGCTCTTCGTCCGAGAGTGGCCGCCCGGCCAGGCGAATATCGCGCTTCCAGGTCTCGCCCGCGGGCAATTCCAGGCGCGCCTTAAGCGGCACGTACAGGTCGAGCAAGGGCAGGCGCAGCGCCACGCGGTCGGATACGCCCATGCCTTTGAGGCTGAGGTAGCGGTGGCGGTCGAGTAGAGCGTGATAATAGGCCTCCGTCGCGTTCTGCACGGCCTCTTTCGAGATGGGCGGGCGCAGCACGCGCAGAATCTCACTGGCGGACTGTGCGATGATGAGGTTCAGATCGCGTCCGACGAAGTCACCGCCGCCGGTATCCACGCCCCCACCGACGTGCGCGCCGCCTCCGGTGTTCACCTGGTCAGGCATACTGCTTTTCTCTCTGGAAGGTCGCCCCCGCGCCGCGACGTCGAGCGGTCAGGGCGCGGGGGCACTTCCATATTTGGCCGGTCGGTAGACTTCCGAAGTCTGCGCGACTTCGGAAGTCTGCGTCACACGACGCGACCGGGACCGGGCTGGGCTGGCTTCTTGTATTGTGGCTCCGTCCCGCCTCCGTAGAGAACGGGATTTACCGGCCGACACAGTCAGCTATGGACACGACTACCCGAAAACCGATATTGTCGTTGAAGTTGTTCGGGTCGTTCCTGTTGCGGTACGCACACCGCGCGTTCCTCTGATTGTTGTTCCAGGAACCCCCGCGCAACACGCGGGCGGTCGCAGCCCGGCCCTATCTGCTTATCGCAGATGGCCTATCGCCTATCGTCGAACGCCGGCCCGTTTGGCCGCACGATAAGCGATACGCCATACGCGATAAGCGATATGCGATACGCGATACGCCTTTACGCGGCCGCCGTCTTCAACCAGCCACCCAGCAGCCGCCCGACCTCGTTCACCATGCGCGCGACGTGCTCGTACTGCCCGGTGCTGAACAGTTCCAGGTCGCGACACAGGCGCAGGTAGAAACGCAGCTTGGTGAGCGTGATGTCCGCCTGCTGCAGCGCCGGGCGCGGCTGCGCCTGGTGAGCCGCCTCGATGAGCTGCTCTTGTAAGTTTAGCATAGTGCGCTGCACAGCCTCGGCCAGCACGAAGCGCTGCTGGCGCGGGAACTTGACGGTCGCCGGAATCAGCCAGCGGACCAGATCGTAGTTGCGAGTGAAGATCGGCGATTCTTTCATATCCCCTTTGCGTCCTTTGCGTCTTGGCGGTTTTATCTATGCACAACTGGAAGCGGCACGCTCAACAGCACGCGGCGCAATCCCCACGTATCTCCGTGCTCGGCGTGCGCGACCCAGCCCTGCACGCGCTCGTGCAGTTTCTGCAGCGGCATCTCGCCCCGCGCCACAGCCGCGCACCACGCCCGCAGGCGTCGCGCGAAGGCGATGCCGTTGCGCCGCTTCAGCCGGCGATGTGTGGGATAGACACGAAAGCCTAAAAAGGGAATGCCGTTGGTCACCGGGTACACAGTACTCTCGCGCTCGTGGAGCGTCAGCCGCAGGCTGACGAGGAATTCGCGCACGGCATCCTTCCATTCCCACAGCCGGCGTTTGTCGTCGGAGAACAGCAGGAAGTCGTCGACGTACCTCAGGTAGGCCAGGCAGGCCAGCCGGCGCTTGACGAACTGATCCAGCTCGTTGAGATACACGTTGGCCCAGAACTGCGAGGTGAGGTTGCCGATCGGCAATCCGCGTGGTCGGAGCACTGCAAACAGATCGTCGCCGGGGAAGAAGACCGGCGTGTATTCGTTCATGAGCACGCCCGCGCCGCTACGCAGAATCTCATCCACCAGCCACATCACGTCGGCGTCGGCGATCTTGCGAGCGATGATGGCGCGCAGGACGGCGTGATCGACGCTGGGGAAGAACTGCTGGATGTCGCACTGCAAGACGCAGCGATAGCGCCGCGCCAAGGCCTGCGCCCGATCCAGCGCGCGATGCGTGCCCTTGCCGATTCGATTGGCGTACGAGTCGCCGATGAACGTGCGCTCGAAGATCGGCTCGATAATATTGCACAGCGCGTGATGGACGACGCGGTCGCGGAACGGCGCGGCAGAGATCAGGCGGTGCTTGGGATCGCGGATAGTGAAGGAATAGTACGCGCCGTGACGATAGGTCTTGCTCTCCAGTTCACCCTGCAACTGAAACAGGTTGGCCTCCAGGTCATACTCAAATGCCGCCACGTCGGGTTGGTCGCGCTTGCCGCGCGCGGCGTTCCGAAAGGCGCAGTGCAGATTCATGAACCCTGTCAGTGACGGGTATAGATCATGATAGGCTTTAGCCACAGCGATTCCCCGTTCACATCCGTTTATCCGCTGCCTGTCCGTTGCCAAATTTGTGACCGCGCTTCGCGCGGTTTACGGGGTTCAGCAAACAGCAGATCAGAATGCAGCATTCAGAAATCAGAACCCAGAAGAAGCCAGGGACACGACTACCCGAAAACCGAGAAAGACGAGGAAGTAGTACGGGTGGTCCCTGTAGCGGGCCGCACACCGCGCGTAACTCTGATTGAGGTACCAGGAACCCCCGCGCAACACGCGGGCGCCTTCCGCGTCCTCATCATTGTGGCCATCATCCGCGCGGTAGGGATATAACTTATACAGGCTGTGCGTCCACTCCCACACGTTGCCGCTCACGTCGTGCAGGCCAGAGGGTGTTGCGCCGCGCGGGTACATGCCGACCGGCGAGACATGGTTAATGCCACTTTGATCGATGTTTGCGCGTCCTTCATCCCAGTCGTCATTCCCCCACGGGTAGCGGCGACCCCCCTCCGGCTCCCCCCGCTCGCGGGGGGAGAGGTCGCGCGCAGCCTTCTCCCACTCGGCTTCGGTCGGCAGGCGCACGGCGTAGCCTGAGGGAAGGCTAGCCCTCAACTGCTCATTCAGCCATGCGCAGTAGGCCATCGCTTCGAACCACGAGACACCGTAAACGGGCCGGTTAGGATAGGTGCGTTGCTCGTCCCACCACATCGGCGCGCCACGTAATTCCGCGGGCCGAGTCTTCAACCAATTGCGCAGGTTTTCGTCCTCTACCGTGCTATCCCACTCTCCCCTGCGCCAGGCCCAGCCGGTCTTCGTCCACCACGCGGAGTTCTCGTATCCCTTCGCATCGACGAAGCATCGGAACTGCGCCACGCTCACTGGGTAGCGGGCCGCCCAGTAAGCGTAGGGAATCTCCAATCTCTCCGGATTGCCGAATTCGTCCTCCCAAGCCTCTTGGTCTCCCTTGCGGCTGCCCATGACGAAAGGCCCGGCGGGAACCTCGACGAAGCCGAGGAACGGTTCCACTTGGCCGCGATAGGAGTGGGGCAGGAAGAACCGGTCGGGATCGAAGCGCGGATCGCCCAGTTGGCCCAGCACGTCGCCGGCTTCGGCGCGCTCGCGCGCGGGTAGATGGCCTTCTTCGACCCATTGCGTCAGCCAGCGCCGCGTGCGCTTGAGGATGGCTTCGTAATGCGGCTGCCCGGCCGCCTTTTCAGGCAGCCCTACTTCCAACAAGGCCTGCCCGGCGAGGCTTGCCGCGCGCCAGTGTTGGTCGGTGACAGGGACAGTCTGTTCCGGGTCGGCGGGCAGCAGCACGTTGACCATATTGACCACGTTGCCCAGCCCACCCTGCTTGAGCTTGCCCGCCGCCAGCAAGTACACTTCGCGCCACCAGGCTGGATCGTCTTGCGCCAGCTGGCAGAGATTCTCGGCGCCTTGTGGCAGGCTGGCCTGGTAGCACGCCGCCAGGTATTCCTGAAACGAGCGATGCGGGAAGGCGTACACGCCTTCGCGATGGGCGATGACCAGGCCGGCTCGATCGCGCAGGTAGCCGAGCAAGGCGTCCGGCTCGACGCTGCCCAGCAGCGGCTTGAAGGCGACGAGCACTTCGCCCTCGGAGATGTCGGCCGGCGCGTCATCGCGCCCCGCCTCCGAGCGCTGGCGCTGGTGCACCTGAAAGGCCAGCGCCTCCAGGGCGGCGCGGATGCGGCCCTCGCCGACACCCAGCGCCTGGGCGATGCCTGGCTCGGTCACGATTTCGCCGCCGGGCGCTTTCACTTCCCGCGCGCGCTGCCAGCGCCCCAGCAGCAATTTCACCGTCTCCTCGTACAAGTCGGCGCGGTCTTCGGGCAACTGACCCCAACTCGAGTGCAGCGTCGCCATCAGGGTGAGCAGCAGCGGGCGCGAGGCCAGGTCGCCCAGGTAGGGCCGCTCGCGCAGCGCCGCGCGCAGGCGCTCCCCCTTGTCGCGCGCTGTGTCCTCATTCCAGCCCATCGACGGGCGCACGGCCTGGTACCAGCGGTCGACGAAGCGGTTCACCTGCTCCTCGCTGAACGGGGCCAGCGCCAGGGTGGAGAACTTCGGAAGGCGCCATTGCCGGTCGGCATAGGCATAGGGCCGCGCCGTCACCAGCACACGTGAAGACTTCGCCGGCAGCATGCCGGCCAGGTCTTGCACGGCCTGGAGCAGGGCTTTCCGCCGCTGGTGTGCCTCGGGCACCTCGTCGAGGCCATCCAGCAGCACGACGACGCCGTCTTTCAGAAGCCGCGCCTGTAGATGCGGCAGCAGCTTGACCGCGACGTCTTCGCCCAGCCGTTCCGCGATGTCGTCGCGCAGCGCGTCCCACAGCATTTGGGCCGTGCCCTTCGAAGCGCCGGCGGGGATGCGGCGCGCAGCCACTTCGCGCAGGATCAGGCGCACGGGCAGCCGGCCACGCAT
This sequence comes from Anaerolineae bacterium, assembly GCA_035283185.1. Lineage (GTDB taxonomy): Bacteria > Chloroflexota > Anaerolineae > Fen-1058 > Fen-1058 > DASSFZ01. The sequence continues at coordinate 8,418 of DATEUJ010000153.1, forward strand.
TTCCTCGGGAGCAGCCTCTGAATGGGTGCTGAGCAGATAGGTCAGGTAATTGACGAAGGTGGATTTGCCTGAGCCGGCCTCGCCCAGCAGGACGGCGTGAGACGCTTCGGGTAGCGTAATCGCACCGAGCAATGGCGTCCGATTCTCGCCTTCGCCGCGCATCAGGCGCAGCGCCCAGGCGCGTTCGTCTTTCTCACGCTGGCTCGCCGGCGTGACGACGTCCAGATCGACGTAAATGTCGGGCAGCGGCACGAGCTGCTCGCCGCTTGTCCGTACGAATTCGACGTCGATCACGCCGAGCGGCAGGCGGCGGCACTCGTTAGCGAGCGAGCGGTAGTAGGCTTCGAGGAGTTCTTCCGGCGGCGCGTCGGCGGTGACGTTGATCGTCGTCGAGAGGTCGTCGCGCCCGACGAACTTGCCACCGCCGGTATCCACACCGCCGGTGATGACTGCGCCACCTTCGGTCAGGAGTGCAAGCTGAGATTCGAGGTCGGCTTTCGCTTTCTCGAAAGCGTCCTTGCCTAATATATCGTGGAGAGATTGGAGATTAGCCAGCTTGCGCTGCAGTTCGGCCATTCGGTCGGGGCGATTGTCGGGCATGGGACGCTTCCTATTTCATCGCTTCGGCAATCCGCCTGAACCGCGCCCGCGCCTCGACGCGCTCCGCGAGATCGTCCTCAAAGAATATCTCGTGAGCATCAGGCGCCAGCAGGCGCATGAAAGCCTGAAGTTCGAGGAATTGCCGCACGCTCTCTTCGACCGACAATAGCGGCAGCGTTCTGCGCTCTTCTTCCTCTTCCCATTCATTGAAGGCGCGGTAGCCTTCGAGCTTTTCTCGCAGGAGTTTCTCGTCCATGCCATCCATACGGTGGGCGGTGCCCGCGAGGACGCGGGCTTTGAGCGCTCACCTGTTTCGAGAGCGTCCCGAACGTCTGCCGGGAGCGCTCTTTGGGCGGAGTTTCTTCACCAACGAGCGATAACGCCGCACCATCTTCGGACGCTCCAATACTTGCCCGAATTGATCGAGCCAATGCATGATGTATGCCTGATCCAGCTTGTCTCCTTGCCGCAAGACAATACCCTCGATGTCAGTCCAATCTTTCTCCCGTTCGGCAATGGCTTTGTGAATGATCAGATCCTCCGCCGTGCAGGCGGGGAACTGTACTCCGTGGTAATTGACGATGACGGCCTTTTCGATGGCTTGTTCTTCGAAGGGTAGAAAGCCGAGCGCCAGATCGACCGCAATGTGATTGCTCGCATAGATCGGCACGACGTAAGTGCGCCTGGCAAAACCAGCCGCATCAGGCACACGGAACTCGAAGTGCTGGCCGACAAGAGTGACAAATTCCTGGATCGTGAGATCGCCGATCAGCACCTTGAAGTCCGCATCGTGCGTGACGCGCACCCTGCCCCACACCGCATTGGCGATACCGCCCATGATCAGGTGCCGAATGTTATGCCGAGTGAGAAACTCTTCCACCTCGCGCACCGCGTCGAGCTGTTTTCGCATTTCCCATCACCTTTGCAGCAAGTCGCATTTTCCGGCGCACTGCGATCCAGTGTTCCATATCCTCGTTGAGGAAAATGCGCTCCCAATCCGGCGCCAGCTTACGTCCGAGATCGCACAGATCGAAATACTGCGTCAGACTCTCCTCGACTGTCAGCCGAGGTAACTCCCGAGCCTGCTCTTCGAGCTCCCACTCGTTGAATAGCCTGTATCCTTGCAAAACCTGCTGCAACGTCGGAATCCTGTTCATAATATCACACCTCAAGTAAGCAAAACATGTGACGACCCAGTGATGATCCACATCGGCTCGCTGTCCGCGTCCTCGCGGGCAGCAGCCCGCAGGGACACGGGCGTTGAGCGACTGTGTGCAATTGCCAGATGATGACCCGTTAGAATTATAGGCCGGCTTACTGGCGAGATCAAGGCGCTCGAATGGACTCTATCAGGATCAGGCGATCTTCCTCAAGCGGGCTGCCACTGGCATCAAAGGGCAGTAACCTATCTGCACTGACCGGATCATACCAGCCCGTCGCCACGCGATACATCTCCTCCCCTAACTCTAACTCTAACTCCACTCTCTCACTCACCACTTCTCCCTTCGCCCAGCGCGATGTCGGATAAGCACTCCCGCCCGGCGCGGCGTCCGCCTGCGCGACGATGCGCTCCGTCGCCGGATCGAAAACGTGCACGAAGTACTTGTAGTCCGCGCTCATATCCGCCAGCGCCTGCCAGTGCAATGTCAGGATGAGCCGGCTGCCCTCTTGCGCCAGATCGTAGCCCAGCAGCCGGATCTGATCGCCGAATGTCGCGTCGACCCGGTGCTGCATCGGCGGAATGGCGAAGCTGCGCTGCGGCGGCGGCGTTTCCGTCTCGCCGTAAAGTGCATCGATCTTGATTCCTGGCACACGCACGCGCCCAATTTCCTGCTGCGATGCGACGCGATACCACACGACGTCGAGCGAGTAGGTATCGTCGCGCGGCATATCCGCTGGCAGCGGCAGTGTGTATACATCATGCTGGTTCTCGCTGGGCAGCCACGCGCTTGTAGGGAGAAATCCATAACCCGGCTGCGTGTCGAGCGAGACCCAGGCACGTCCGGCCGCGTCGGCCAGCCGAAGCGACAAGGCGTAATTCGCCGCGATCGGCTTCAAGGCCGTCCAGTCGAAAGCGACCGTCAATCGCTCAGGGCGATCGTGCTCGACCGTGACGGTCCTCAATTCGATCTCGTCGCCGATGGGCGCCCAGCCCGCTGCGGGAGGAGCAGCGCCCGCGCCCGGATAAAAAAACGGCCGCAGAAACGTCGATCCGTAGACTCTCGACGCATCGGCTACTTCGACCCGCACGTAATACATGCCGCGCGATAGGCGCTCCGGCACGTCGAGCGTGACCGTGTTAGCGCCCGCGCCAATCGGCGCGCGGGCGCTCGCCAGCGGCTCAGGTCCGCCGAAAGCGTGCGACGACGGCGCGACGAGCTGAACGACGGCCCACGCATCGGCGCCGGCGACGTCGGCCCACTCCAACACGACGGTAGATGATCCTTCGTAAGTGTATCGCACCAGGCGGGCCACGCCGAAATCGGCGCCGCCGTGATGCAGCCATGGCTTCGACTCGAAGTCCATCACCAGGTCATCGTCGCGCGCTTCCACGGTGTTGGCCGCAGAGGCGATTGCCGCGAAGGCACAGGCCGCTGCCAGAAGCCCCAGTTCGTAGCGTCTGGAGGCGACGAAATACCAGAGACGGGCGACGAGTTTACGCCCATCGTCACCCATTATTGCTCTAACTCTAACTCCAACTCTAACTCCACTCCCTTGTCTCGCAAGAACCAACATCCCGAGCGCGAGTAGCATGGCGGCCAGCGATACAAGCTCCGCGCCTGCGCGCAGCGGCGTCCGGTCGAGCTGCAGCGTCAGAATATGCTTGCCCTCGGGCACATCCACCTCGATAGTGCCCAGGTCGGCGGCGGCGCGCGCCTCCACGCGTTGGCCGTCGAGCGACGCCTGCCAGCCGGCGAAATGAAGCGTGGGAAAGGCGAGCGTAGCGTCACCCGCCGCGCGAACCGACCACGACTGCGATACAGGCCCGCGCGCGACCTGAGCGGTTTCCGCTTCGCCTCGCACCGGAATCGCCTGCGGCGGCGCTGCCGGATCAATCCCCGCTCCACCTGCCCCCTGCAGGGGGTCCGGTCGGGGACTTTGCAAGGTAGGCCCGGTGTAGGGACGCGGGATCGTCGTGCGCGGCAAATACTCGGCGCGTATCGTCGTGCCCACGTTGGTCGTGAAAGCCTCGTAGGCATGAATGCGTTTCGGCGTGATCTCGTCCGCGCGGATCGGCAGGTAGTCGGGCCGCAGTGTCAGGAGCGTCGACGCCGCGAGCGCCAATCCCACTCCAGCCGCGATCCAGTTCTGAGAAGTCTCGCCGTGCTCGACTCTGCCCGAGTAAACTAGGAAGCTGGCGGCTAACGAGGCAAACAGCGCCTGTATGGAGAGAAACCGCCACGGGAACTGCACCCATGGCAAAAGCGGCAGCGCGTCCCAGAGCGGCTTCGACAACGGCGTAATCATCAACGTCGAAACGATCAACCCGGCGAGCGTGAAAACCCGCAGCCGGGTCAGCCCGCGCTTCCAGGTGATGAGCGTTGCGACGACGCCCGCGAGTGTGACGAGCGCCTGCGCCAGCCCCATCGCGAACGGCGTGCCCAGAGGGGGCGGCTCGGTCGAGTAATCGAAGCCGAGAGACGGCTCGACGAGATCGGTCGAGCGGAAATGCTCGGCGTAATTGAAGTATCCCGTCGTCTGCGCGTCGAGCTGGACAAGCGGTGCTTCGCCGAGCGCGGGCAGCCAGAACCAGGCGGAGATGAGCAAACCTAGCGACAGACCTGTCAGAGAATGTAGAATGTGGAATGTAGAATGTGGAAGGGTGTCACGCGTGGTGCGTGGTGCGTGGTGCGTGGTGCGTGGTGCGTGAGACGTGACGAGCGCCGAAGCCTCCAATCTCCAATTACCAATCTCCAATCTCTAATTACCATGTACAGCAGCAGGAACGGGCTGAAGATCAGAGCCGAGATGTTGTGTGTAAGGATCAGCCCGCCGTAGGCCAGGCCCAGGAGCGCAACCGATCGGGGGCGAGGGCGCTCGATGACGCGATCGACCGCCCACAGGATAAGCGGGTAGAAGACGAAGGCGTAGAACTCGGACAGCGAATCGCCGCGCACGTACACGTTGACCAGGTGGAACGGAGCGACTGTGTACGCAGTCGCCGCGAGGCATGCCTGCGCCCGGCCGCCGAATGACGATCTTCCCCAGCCATACATCGCCCACGCCGCCAGGGCGAACCCCAGCGACTGCACGATCTTAAGCGACGCCAGCACGTCCAGGCCGATCAAGGCGAACGCTGCGGCGAAGTAGTAAGGCAGAGCCGCATAGAAGTTGAAAAACGGATAGCCCAACCCGTAGGCAGCATCGGGCATCCAGCGCGCGGGAAACACGCCGGCTCGAAGATTCTCGACCAGTTGATGCAGCCGAATGAAGAGGAATGGACTATCGCCGCCCGCGCGCGTATTGATCAGCCCCGGCCCGCTCCACAGCGGCGCGGCGGCGATCAGCGCCAACAAAAGGAGCGCCAGCCCGCCCCAGTCGGGTCTCGTGGCGCTCCGAACGTGCACGTCGTCACCTGGCACGTGTCGCGATGACTGATAACTGATCACTGATCACTGTCTTCTGGCGCTTATCGTCGTGCCCGGTTCAGGACCATCCCGGCCAGGAAACCGGCCGCGAGCAAGATTCCTATTCCCAATGCACCCATCGCGACTTTGCCCAGATCCGATTGCGCGCCACTATCCTCTGGCGTCGTGCTCGTGCTGTCCGTCGTGCTCGCGTCGGGCGAAGTCGTGTCAGGCGGCGCGCTGGGTTCGCCCTCCGCCGCTTCGCGCGAACCGCCATACGCGATGTTGAAGCCCATGCCACCCGTCAAGCCCACCGGCCACTCCTCGGCGGTCGTGCTGGTCACACCGTTCGGCGGGCCGGCGTCGACGTTGTACGATCCGGCCGGCAAGCCCGCGAAGCAGTATGGCTCAGGCTCGAGTCCCGACGTGACGTAGGATCCTCTAGGGCCTGCCGAGTCAGACAGCATAAAGCTGACGCCGCCAAGCAGTTGCTCTCCTTCGTCCTTCGTCTGGTTCGCGTTCGCGTCGTTGAAGGCTTCTACGCAGATCTGGCCTTCCGTGGCAGCCGCGACGACCTGCGGCGTCGCCGTGGCAGTCGGCGTTTCCGTCGGGGCGGTGGCATCGAGAGTCGGAGACGGGGCAGCCGTTGCCGTCGCGGCCGTTGGCACCGCCGGCGGCGGGGTGCCTGTGCCTTTGACGATCAGTGTCTGGCCGACCAGGATAGTCGTGCCCGACAATCCGTTCAACTGCTGGATGGCGGCGACGGTCGTGTCGCAGGCAATCGCGATCGCGTACAGTGTATCACCGCTGTTCACGACGTACGTGACCGTTCCATCCGCCTGCGGCTGGCAGGCGCTCGCGCTCGCCGTGGGCGCCTGGGCGGGCGGCGGCGCGGGCGCGCCGACCTGAGTCGGGGTCGTGGCCGGGGCAGGGGCGATCGCCGTCAGCGACGCATCGTCCCACCATGCATCCAAATGATACGCGCTGGAACCGCGATAGTTGGAGGAAGTGAACACGGTGACTTGCCCGGAAGGACCTGCCGTCGCGTCCACGCACACCTGCTGCCAGGCGTCGTGAGGGTTTATTGTGGCCGACCACACGATGCCGCCGTTATCCCAGTTCGCTGTGCCGTCACGGAAAATCCCGACCTGCATATTCCCGTTGAGCGACGGGACCGACGGCGCTTTCTCGAAGTCCTCGTTGTTCGCAAACAGGCGGCCGTAGGCGCAAAAGCGCAGCGGCGTGCCGGGTGTAACCTTCACGCTCTGGAGGACGCCCGCATGCCACGGATCGTATCGGTTGCCGATGTGCTGCGACGCGCTCCCGCTTCGAACGATGACCGGGTTCACTTCGGCCGAAAAATCAGGGTTCACCGCGTAATCCAGTGTGCCCTCCTTCTTGCCGGTGTCCTCGAACCAGCGCCCCCAGCCGTTAGCCTGCCTGCCATTCTCGTACGGCTGCTCGAAGCCGGGGTTCACCAGCAGGTTGTCTTGCTGCGCCGACGCGGCCAGGCCGCTCGACGGCGCCAGCGCGACTAGCAGCACGGCCAGCATGGTGATTACGCCGAGTATTTTTCTTGACATCTCACACTCCTCCGTATTTGAGTCACGCATCCCGTGTCGCACGTGAAGATTTCGTGCGGCGTCGAATGAGCAGGATGATTGCAGCCAGGCCGCCAAGCCCTGCCGTAATACCCATCGCCATCGGCAGCGCCTCCCCTGCGGCTTCGTCGGCCGGTTCGCCGGTGCGCCTGATACCGACGGTCACCTCGACTCGAGCGCCTTCGATCAGCGACACCCCCCAGCGCGAGTTCGTAGTGGCAGCGTAGCCTGCCGGCGCCTGCGCCGAGACGGCATACGCGCCGGCGGGCAGGCCGTCGAAGCAGCGCGCCGTCCCTTCGAAGCTCCCCGCTCCCTCCGGTCGGGGACTCCGCAGGGCAGGCGCCGACGCCGCCACCGTGCGGCCTGACGCATCGGCGACGATGAACACCGCGCTCACGCCAGGCGCCGGCGCGCCGGCGCCTGGATTATAGCGGGTATCGCCCGCGACATCCTCGAAAGCGCGAACACACAGCGTGCCCACCGCAGCCGGCGCGCCCCCTTCGACTCCGCTCAGGCCAGGCCCTTCGACTGCCCCTTCCGCTTCCCCTTCCCCTTCACTTCGTTCAGGGTCAGGGTCAGGGTCAGGACCTCGGCTGTACTCCGCTCCTTCGGAGTTTGAAGTTTGGAGTTTGAAGTTAGAAGCAGCCGTGGGCGGCGTCTGCGCCGCCAGCGAAATTCGGATCGACTGGCCGACTTTCAAGACCGACGTTTCGTTCAGGTCGTTGAGCGCGTAAATGTCGCTCAGCTCGGCGCGGTACGCCTGCGCGATCGCGAACAGCGTGTCGCCGGGCTGCACGACGTGAACCACGATTTGCTGCGAAAGGCTGTCCGTCGCTAGAACGCGAGTCGGCGCGCTCGCCGCTTCGTTTGGCGAACGGATCACCACCGGCGTCGGCGGCGGCGGGCCGATCAGCATCAGCTCGGCATCGTCCAGCATCACGTCGACGTGTTTCAGCGCGCGATCGGGCCGGCTGCGGAAGAATACTGTGACCCCATCGGCCTGGGCGACGGCGGACACGCCGTACTCGCCGAACTCGTCGAACGAATCGATCTCCTCGCTCCAGACGACCGCGTCGCTCCACGGATCGGTTCCCCCCGTCGGATCGATGCCGGCCCGCATCCCCATCGACGGCTGCCCGGCCGATTCCGCCGTGTCCTCCGTGTCACTCGACCAGGCTTTGGCCCAGATGCTGAAGCGCATGCTCCAGCCGCGCGGCACGCCGCTCACCGTCTGATACAACCCGCCTTCGTAGACTCCGAAGGAGGTGAAATACATCTGTGAATTGTCGCCGGTACGCACGCGAGGCGGATCGTATGGAATGCTTCGCGTCTCGCGGTACTCGGGACGGTGCCACGCCAGGCAGGCGGCCTCGCCCTCGGGACACGCACCCGGATATTCGCCGTCGGACGGAGTGGGCTTGCGCCACCACGCCGTCCACCCTTCGGCCACGCGGCCGTTGACCCACTCGTCGTTCGTCGCGTTCCACTGCCGCGCGCTATCGCCTTCGAAATCGCCGTTGTGCAGCAAGTTGACCCGCGCGGTGGCGAGTCCCGGCGTCGGCGTCACGCTGCGCTGCGCGCGCGCAGCGGCCGGGTCGTGTGCCGACATCAGTGCAGCAGCCGCCAGTGCCGCACATAGACTAAAAGGAAGCAATATCCGAAAGTTCAAAGCTCAAACTCCAAAGTTCAAACTCCAAACTTCAAACGGTCACTTCATAACCTGCCTCCGCGCGCGAAGCGCGCGCGCAGCACCCAGAACAGTCCGGCGGCGGCCACGGCGACCAGGATGATGCCGGCGAGGCCGCTCAATGCCTTGCTCAAGCCGGCCTCCGGCGCGCTGCGAGCCGTGACGCTGTTCACGTCGGCTGTAGGCCGGCTTCCGAAATTGATGTTGACCGGCGTGCCGGGGGCGAGCACCAGCCCCCAGCGAGTGTCCGACGTGGCGACACGCCCGGCCGGAACCTGTATCAATAGCGAGTAGGCGCCCGCCGGCTGAACGAAACAGGTCGGCTCGCTCAGCCCGTCGGTCGTGTGCGTGGCGACGACGGCGCGCGAAGTGTGCGTGTCCTGCAAGATGAAGACGACGCCGCCGACCAAGTTTTCGTCCGGGTTCATCACGTTGTCCCCGTTAGAATCCGTGAACGCGCTAACGCACAGCTCGCCTGTGTTCAGCGTGGCAATCTCCGTGGCGGCAGCAGGCGTTTCGGTTGGCGCGGGCGCGGGCTGGCTTGCGGCCTCAGGCAGCGCGATGACGACTTCCTGCCCGATGAGCAGCGGCGTGTCCTGATCCATGCCATTCAGCCGCAGAATCTGATCCATGCTCACGTCATACTGCACCGACAATCCCCACACGGTGTCACCCGGCTGCGCCACGTGCACCACTGCGCCGTCGCCGCGCGGCGCCGGCGGCGGGCGCGGCTGCTGCGCGGAAGGTGGCGGCGCGGCGTTGGCGGCGGCCGGCAGTTGGGTCGGCGCCGCGACGGGCGCCGCCGATCCACCAGGAATGCTCACGGCCACCAGCTCGAGATCGTCCAGGTACACGTCGTTGTGCTTGAGCATCTTCTCAGGGCGCGAGTACGTGAACACCGTGACCCTGTCCGACCGGGCGACGGCAGTGACCTGATAATAGCCGAACTGATCGTACGTATCGACTTCGGGACTCCACACGACGTCGGAGCTCCACGGATTGCGCCCGCCGGCCGGATCGACGCCGATCTTCATATGCATGCTCGTCTGGCCCCCGGACTGGTAGGGCGAAGGTTGTTCGCCGCCCGGCCCTTCGTCTGCCGACCAGGCGTGCATCCACGCGCCGAAGCGCAGCAGCGTGCCCGGCTGGATGCCTTCGACCGTCTGGAAGACGCCGGCTTCGTGCACGCTCCAGAACGTGAAGTACTTGAGCGAGTTCTTGCCGCTGCGGATGCGCGACGGCCCGACGCGGATCCAGTCCGTGCCGCCATATTCGGGGTTGTGCCAGACGACGCAGGTTTCCGGCGCGCCTTTCGGGCAGCGGTTCGGATACTTGGAGAAGTCGGGATGCGCCGTGTCAGTGATCGGCTGTCGCCACCACCCGGTCCAGCTCTCCGGCGTGTATACCGTGTCCCAGCGGACCATCAGCTCGCGGTACCACGGCGTGCACGAGATGTGATTCCACGGCAGGTCGCCCTTCCACGAGCAGGGATTGAACCACTTGCCTTCGAAGCCGGGGTTCTTCAGCAGGTTTTGCCCGATCGGCACGGTGACCGGCGTCGGGGTGTAAATGACCGGCGTGGGCGTCGCAGTCGGATAGTGCGCCTGCGCCGTCACCGCCGCATCGCCGCTGAGCCTCACCAGCTCCGCATCGTCCCAATACACGTCGTTGTGGCGGCGCGCGTCGAACGGCGCGGAGTACACGAAGACAGTCACCGTGCCCGACTGCGCCCTGGCGAATGCGTCGAAGCGCACCCACGAGTCCGCAGCGTTAGCCTGCTCCGACCAGCGCACGTTCGGACTGAGCGGATCGCTTCCGCCGAACGGATCAATGCCGACGCGCATGCGCAGATCGGTGCCGCCGACCGATACGTTGAGCGGATCGTCGGACGTGGAGGTCCAGCCTTTGCCGTAGGCGGAGAAGCGCAGATCGGCGCCGGTTGTCACCTTCACCTGCTGGTACACGCCGGCGATGTGGGTGCCGTAGAACGTGCCGAGCAGTTGCGCCTTTGCCCCTCCGTGGACGCGCTGTGGATGCGACGTCGGCTCGTACTTTGGCACCTGGTTCACGAAGTCGGGCTGGTCTTCCTGGCGCGGAATCCACCACGGCGTCCAGCCCGGCGCGATCTGCCTGGCATCGGCGTGCACGACGTACTCGCCTTCGAAGCCCGGATTGGTCAGCAGGTTCGCGCTCTGCTGCACAGCCGGCGCAGCAGATACGAATCCCGGCAGCGCAGCGAGCAAAAGAGCCATAATGGCAAACCAGGTTACCCTACGCTCGAACTGCATTGATACTCCACGCGACGAAGGACGAAGGAAGTTCGCCTCCGGTCACCGATCACTGATCACTGGTTACTGGTTACTGATCACTCGTCGTTCTACGGCCCCGGCCCGCCGGGCGCGCCGAGCTGAAGCGCGCCGTCCACCACGGGGCTGTTTGCCGCGACTATCTTTAGTCGCGCGCCATTCTGTCGATCGTACAATCCGATTGCGACTGATAACTGCGAACGACTGCTTACGGGTAACTGAATGCGCCGCTCGTCGATGACCACGTCGCCGGCGCGCCAGGCACGCATGGGGTATAGCCCGTCGCCTGCATCGCCGTCCACTGTCGTGACAAGCACCCCGCCGTCGAGCAGGTGGACGAATTGCGTCGCGTCGCCGGTCGCCGGCTCGTCGATCTGCCACAGCGTGCGCAGCAGCCACACGTCGCCTCGATCTTCGATCGCGTGTCCCAGCAGCCGGATGCCGCCCTCAAACGTCGCTTCTGCAGCGACCCCCCTCCGGCTCCCCCCGCTCGCGGGGGGAGAGGTCGCGCCCGGCTCGACGAGCGCCAGCACGGCCATGGGATACGGCTGCGGATCACGGTCGCCCTTCACGAGCGGCCCGGCCTTCACCTGCACTTGCGCCGGAGCCGGCCATGCATCCAGTCGCGGCAGCCATTCGTCGTACGGCCACGACACGAGCATCGCAGGCGTGGCGGGTTGAGCCTCCAGGTCTGATCCGGGCGCGAGCACCACGTCAGGCGGCCTCTTCAACAAGAACGGGATAGACGCCCATTCGTGTGGGAAGACGTCGTCCATCAGAACACGATAGCCGCTCGCGCCCAGACGGTTGATCTCGCCCGCCAGCTCGACCGCGCCGGCCTCGAACGCGTAGCCGGTCTCAGCGCTCGTCGCGTACGCCGCGTAGTCGCGCAGCGTCCACAATGCCGAAACCCCAAGCACGCCGATGATAAGCCACAGAGACACGGAGGCACGCAGGCGCATGGTTTGAAATTTGGAGTTTGAAGTTATGAGTTTATTTCCCTGTGTCTCTGTGTCTCCGTGGCTAAACTTCTCCGCCAGCCAATCCAGCCCCAGCGCCGGGAAAACCGCCGCGACCGGCAGCACGCCGGCGGCTCGCAGGAAGTGCGGCGTGTCCTCGGCCAGGATCGTCGGCAGCAGCATCACGCCGAGCCAGGTCAACATAAACACGGCGGCGATCCGATACCGCGCCCGCCGGATCATCACGACGAGACCGGCGACGAACGCGGCTGCCAGCAGGACGTCGAATACCGGGCGGTAGGGCGCATTGTGGCGCGGTATCCGATCCCCCTGCCAGACGAACATGCCGAGCGCCTTGAGCGTGTTGTTAACGAGCGTGCCGGGCAGGTCACCCCGGTTGATGCCCGGCTCGAAGACCGAAACGCCGCCCGGACGGCCCATCACCACGTCCCAGTTGCCGAGCGTGTAAATCGCCAATGGGGCGACGGCCAGGGCAAAGCCAACTGTAGCCCATACCGCCCCATTCGACAAGCGCTGGGGGAGAAAGGGGCCGGCCTGGATCCGGCGAAAAATCAAGAGAAAAGTGACGACGAGCAGGAAAACCAGCGGCGCGAATCGGGCAGCCAGGTAGGTATACGAGGCAAGCCCCCACACCGCGCCTGCGATGATCCAGTCACGGCGGCGGCCGTTCCGCCAGGCGCGCGCCGCCAGCCCGATGCCGATCGCGGCGAACAGGGGCAGGAGGACGGCGCGGAACCCGATCCGGCTGAGATGGACCGGCCACAGGCTGACGGCCATGATGGCGGCGGCCAGCAGCCCGGCGCGCCTGCCCCACAGTTGATTGACCATCCAGTACGTCGCCGGAATTGTTAACGTGCCGGCGATCGCCGCCGGCAGCCGCACGGCCAGCGGCGACGACCCGAGCAGCCCGACCGCGAGCGCGACCAGGTAAATGTACATCGGCTCGCGGCCGTGATTCGCCGGGAAGTAGATCGGCCGCTCGCCCGCCAGGACGCCCAGCGCGTCCAACCCGTTGAACGCCTCGTCGTGGTACAGGCCGGGCGGGGCTGCGCCGAGCGCGGCAAAACGAAAGGCTCCGGCCAGAATCGTCAATCCGATGACCGGAGCCAATTCGATCAGTTTTTGCTGGATATCTGGCTTCAACTCGATCCGGCCTGCGTGTTCCTACCAGGGACGGGCGGGATTATAGCATGGGGGTGGGAGAGGGGCAAACTATCTTCCCGTATATCAAGCGCATTCGGGCGAGCTATCGACTCTCGCAAGGGCAATTCGCCGCTCTGCTCGGTATCAGCGTGGGCACCTCGCGGAATTGGGAGCAAGGTCGTCGGACGCCAGAAGGTCCGGCACGCGTCCTGTTGCAGGTTGCGGCCAGGCATCCCGATGCCGTGTGGGATGTCGTTCGCCCGGTTGTGCGTCAGCGCCAAAGTGCGGCCAAGACAAACAAAGCCAAGCGCGCAAATCGTCGGCGCACAATGACGACAGAACCCCCTTCGTCCTTGGCTCCATAGAGAAGCCGTGCGTGCTGGGGGAATCTCCTCCTCCAGTGCTATAATCCCGCGCGTGCAAATCTACTTCTCCGGCTCCATCGCGGGCGGACGCGACAACCTGTCGATCTACCAGCACGTTGTGGCAAGACTGAAATCTTTGGGGCACACCGTGCCGACCGAGCACGTCGCCGATCCGGACGTGCTGGCTGCCGAACGCGTCGTCCCGGCGCGCGACGTGTACGAGCGCGACGTCGCCTGGCTCGAGGCGTCCGACGCAGTCATCGCCGACGTCTCGACGCCGTCGCTCGGCGTCGGGTACGAGATCGGCTACGCGCTGCAGCGCGGCATGCCGACATTGTGCGTGTACCGGAGGGGCTGTTCGTCTCGAATATGATCACGGGCAACCCGTCGCCGCATCTGACTGTCGCGACGTACCGCGACGCGAGCGAGCTTGACCGGCACGTCGACGCATTCCTGAGCCGGATCCCATCCTAGACCTGGCAGGTCTTGAAGACCTGCCAGGTCTACCCGACAACATGACGAGCGACCACATCTTCACGCAAGCCGTGCATGCCGGCGAGGGCGAGTCGCCGCCTGAGGGCCGGCCCATCTCCACGCCGATCTATCCCGCCGCGACGTACACCTACGCCGACATGCAGACACTCTCGGACGTCCTGGGCGGCGAGCGAGAAGGCTACGTCTACACGCGTCATGGCAGCCCGACGGTGGCCGCCTTGGAGAAAGCGGTGGCGACGCTGGAGGACGCAGAAGACGCGGTCGCGCTGGCATCGGGCATGGCCGCGCTGCACTTGGCGCTCACGCAGGCCGGCGTCGCGCCCGTCGTCGCGGCGAGCGACCTGTACGGCGCGACGCACACGCTCCTGGCGCGCCTGCAGCCCACGCTGCGTGCCGTCGACGTGAGCGACCTCGACGCGACGCGCGCGGCGATTGAGGAAGCACGCCCGCGCGCCGTGCTGCTCGAAGTGATATCGAACCCGCTGCTGAAGATCGCCGACCTGCCCGTGATCGCCGGAATGGCGCACGGCGTTGGGGCAACGGTCGTCGTCGACAGCACGTTCACCACGCCGTTCCTGATCCGGCCGCTTGAGCACGGCGCGGACGTCGTCGTCCACTCGGCGACGAAGTACCTCGGCGGCCACGGCGACGCGATGGGCGGCGTCGTCGCGACGGATGCGGGGCGCGCCACGGCGCTGCGCGAGCTGCTCAAAGTGTACGGCGGCAACCTCGGCCCGTTCGAGGCGTGGGCGATCCTGCGCGGCGTCAAGACGCTGCCGCTGCGCATGCGCGAGCACTGCACGAATGCGCTGAAGGTCGCGCACTGGCTGAAGACGCATCCGCGTGTAAGCCGGGTGTGGTATCCCGGCCTGCCCGATCATCCGCAGCACGACCTCGCGCGGAGGCTGTTCCGCGCGGGTTGTTTCGGCGGCGTCGTCGCGTTCGAGCTGCGCGACGCGGGTCAGGTCGAGGTGTACCGATTCATGGAATCGTCGAAGCTGGTCAAGACAGGGCCGAGCCTCGGCGACGTGACCAGCCTGATCCTCTATCCCGCGATGGCAAGTCACCGCGCGATGCCGCGCGAGGAGCGTTACCGGCTGGGCATCACCGACGGCGTCGTGCGGCTGTCGGTCGGGATCGAGGATGTGGCCGACATCGTCGCCGATCTCCGGCAGGCGCTCGCCGTTCTTTGACGGACGCCTGCAAGCAAATCACGGAGTTGTCCATGAACTTGTCAGCAAGCGGAGGCGGCTCCGTGCGTAGCCTCCCTGCCTGTCCCCGACGCGCAGCGGAGGGGATGGGACACGCCGCCGGGCATGGGAGCCCGGCTTGCTATGCCCAGGGGGAATCAGGGGGTGGTCGTCGGCTGGATTGGAATCGGCGCCGAATTGTCGGCGAGGGGTATCCCGGCGTTGGACGTCGCCTCTAATCGCCTGCCACTGGCTCGATCGTACAGGCCGACCCGAAGCGACAAACCCGATCCGCCAATCTCGATCAGACGCCGGTCGAGGACAATCGATTCGCGCGGCCATTGCCAAAATGGATACGTTCCGGCAAACGGATCGCCGTCGGCCTGGGCGACCAGTTGCCCATTTTCGTCGAACACGTGGACAAAGACGGTGACGTCCGGTGGCGGCGGTTCGTGCACTTGCCAGGTCAGATCGATGGCCAGGCCCGCTGCACTGAGATTCGCACTCGCGTGCCGCAGGGTTGCCGACGTCTCGAACAAGGCGATCGCCTGATCGGGCGAGGCGGCGACGCCCAGCTCCCCGGCGGATTGAAGCGACACGGTGTCCGTCGTATACCGCGTCACGAATACCTGCCCTCCCGACTTCGACGCGTCGCTCCAGTCAGGGTTCGACCCTCGCAGGCCGACGTAGTAGGGCGTTGCCGGTTGCACGGCGTCGAACCGGGCGGCCGAGGCAGCGGCCGGATGACCCGTATACACGCCGGACACCATCTCGAGTGGCGCATACTCGGGCAGGAACAGGACACCCTCGGAGCCTATCGCGTACGTCGACTGCGGAGGCGCGATCCAGGCCGGCAGATTCACGAATATCGTCGCCCGCCCGCTTCCATCCGGCGCTGCCGAAGCCAGGGCGACTTGGTTGACCACGGAACCGCCGAGCTGGTACAGATGCATTCGATCGCGGATGAAACTGAGATTCTGGGCCAACACTATCGTGCACAGGGTGGCAGCCACTAACACGCCTGGCTGGAGACGCAGCCGTGTCGCCTGGCTCCACGCCACGAGCCGAAGGAACGCGTCGGCCCACAGCCAGGCGACGGCGACGCTTATGAGCACCAGCAGCCGTGGCGCCCCTGTCACATACCTGAAGGACAGCCCGAGTATCGCCGGAGACGCCACCACGCCAATCCACAGCCACGGCAACCAGGCACGCTTCCCAGCGCCGGTGCGCCATTGGACGATGGCGCTCCCGGCCACAGTCAATATGCTCAATGCGCTGCTGGCAAGCAGTTGGTCGATGCCGAGGCTGTCGCGCAGCCAACCGCCCAACCAGGTGAGCGGGTACGCCACTGCCTGCAGCACGTAGATGCTGTTTCGCACTATGTTTCGGCCCGTCGCGAGCGCCAAGTTGTCGATGCCAGACACGGTCGGCACTGAGCGCGAGAGGAATAGCCAGGCCAGCGCCGGCAAGGTCCAGGTCGCCGCACGGCGCAAGCCGTGCCAGAGCGGATCAGATCGAACAGGTTGCGTAATCTCTATTGCGGCGATCAGCGGTCCGATCACAAGACCGTATTCGTGCACGAGCGGACTCAGCAAGGCGAACCCGAGGCTTAACACGCCCCAGGCGCGGCGGCGTGTCGCCTGCATTTTCACGTAACTGAGTAGGCTGAGCAGAACCGAAGTCGTGACAAACGGATGAACAAGAGCGCCAATCCACGGAACGGCCTGGTAGCTAAATGGGAACAAAAGGAATAGCGTAGCGCTGAGGTAACGGCGATACCACCCTTCGGCTGCGCTCCCCGCTCCCTCCGGTCGGGGACTTCGCAGGGCAAGCCCCATCGGTTGGCGACGGTCGGTCGACGCCCACAACTGGCCGGCCAGCCAGGCTACCATCAGCCCGTTGCTCCAGTGGAGGAGCAGATTCACAGCGTGCAGAGCAAAGGGATCGTGGCGGCCGAGGAGAAGATACAACACCTTCCATACCGCAAAAGACAGCGGCCGGAAGTAGTACAGACCCTCAGCCGTTTGCCATATCTCGGCGAGGCTGTGACTGTCCACGTAAGGCAGGTGGAAGAAATCGTCGGCGAGGAAGGGCAGTGTGAGACTATCGCCGTATGCAATCAGCGCCAGCAGTCCCGACCAAACAATCAATCCGATCCAGGCGGCGAGTTGGCGGCGATCGGCTTTCAAGAATACAGGCTCTCTAGTGTAGGATAGCATCGACCTTTATATGTTACCATGTCTTCTCTGTCGCGTAAGTCGATCCTCCTGAGCGCCACGTTCATTCTGCTCGTCGCAACTGCGCTGCGCGTGTGGCAACTGGGCGAATGGCCGCCCGGCCTTCATTACGACGAAGCCGCCGACACGATCATCGCCCGCGAGATCGCCGAAGGCCGGGGAGCGCCGATCTTCGTCGAAGCGTACACCGGCAAGGAAGTGCTGTTCTTCTACTGGGCCGCCGCCTGGATGAAGCTGATCGGCGCGACGCCTTTCGCGATGCGACTGGCGGCGGCGATGCTGGGCGTGCTGACCGCCGCCACGACGTTCTGGGCCGTGCGGGAGATGTTCTCCCCGCTCTCCCCGAATCGGAGAGGGGTTACGGGTGAGGGTATCGCTCTGCTCGCCACGGCTTTCGTCGCCACCTCGTTCTGGCACGTGCTGATGAGCCGGCTCGGGTTTCGTTCCATCGCCGAGCCGTGCGTCCAGGCATTCGCGCTGGCGGCGCTGTGGCGCGGGCTGCGGTTGAATCATCGCGGCTGGCTGGCAGCCGGCGGCGGGCTGGTCGGGCTGAACCTGTACACGTATCTCGCGGCCCGGCTGTTCCCGGTCGCGGTCGCGCTCCTGTTCCTCTATCTCATCCTGTTCGACGCAGGACGACGGCGCGCGCGGTTGGCTCAGTTCGGCGTGGTCGTCGTCGTGGCAGCCGTCGTCTTCGCGCCGCTGGGAATTTTCTTCGCGCAGAATCCCGGCGCCTTCGTCACGCGCATCGCGCAGGTCGCGCCGCGCGAGGGCCAGGATGTCCTCGCGAATATCGCCCGCGCGCTCGGCATGTTCTTCGCCGGCGGCGATCCGTACGTGCGATTCAACCTGCCCGGTCGATCGCTGTTCCCGTCCGTCCTGGGAGCATTATTCGTCGCCGGCACGATCGTATCGGCGATCGGCGTATTTCGCGGGCGGACGCGCATGCGGCGCGCGGCGTATTTCTTCCTTCTGACCTCGACGCCGATCATGCTGCTGCCGACGGCATTGGCCGTCAACGAGATCACGCCGAGCAACCTGCGCGCGATGGGCATGATACCGATGGTGTTTGTATTGCCGGCGCTGGGGACGTGGTTCATCTTCAAATGGCTGATCGCATTGCGACCGCTTCGCGCGACGATGGTTGAAGCACGTACATTTGTCATTCGTCGCGCGGAGCGGTCCTTCGTCATTGTGCTGCTGCTCGTCGTCCTGCTCGGCGCGGCCGACACGGCTTCGACGTACGCCGGCTACGCGCGCCTGCCGGAGCTGTATTACGCGAGCGACGGCGATCTCGTCGACATCGCCCGCCTGCTGAACCGAGCTGATTTGCAGCAGACGACCGCCTACGTCCACGCGCTCCACTATCGCCATCCGACGCTTGCGGCGCTGGCGCAGGAGTTCCACGAGATCCGGTCGATCACCGGACCGGACGTGCTGGTGTTCCCGCAGGGCCGGTCTACACACATCTTCGCGAACCTCGCGCTGCCGGCGGATCGCGCCTGGCGCGAGCGCTTCCTGCCGCCGTCGGCGCATCTCGACGCCGCCGTCGGGCCGGACGGCCGGACGGCCTACGAGATCGTGAGGGTCGATGCGCAGCCCTCCATCCGGCCGCAGAACATGGTCGACGCCAACTTCGGGGACACGATCCGCCTGCTCGGCTACGACGTAGAATCGCGGGCGACGTCCGGCGGCGAGATCGACGTGACGCTGATCTGGGAGGTGCTCAACCGGCCCGACCGAGGCGATTACGCGACGTTCGCCGAGCTGCGCGACGCGTGGGGCTATCAATGGGGACAGGCCGACTCATTCGATTATCCATCCGAGCAGTGGGCGCCGGGCGAAATCATCGTCCAGCGCCTGCGCGTGCCGATCGCCGATGGCGCGCCGCGCGGCGATTATCGACTGGACGCCGGCTGGCACGCAGGCGATCGACGCCTGCCCGTCGTGAAGGCCGGCGGCAGCTTCGGCGGGACGACGGCCGGCCTCGGCCCGATCCCGATCGCGCGCGCGCGACGTGAGCCGTCGAAGGGATCGTTGGGCATGGGAACGCGTCTTGGCGTCCATCCGATCGATGGGTTGTTCCTATTGGGTTCGTCGCTCGAAACGCCGGTCGCGCCGCAGGGTGGGCTGCTGTTCTTCACGCTGTTTTGGCGAGTGGAGAGCCACGTGCCCGATCAACCGGTCGGAATTCGCATGTCGGCGCCGCGTGATGTGATCTACGCGTTGTCGACGGCCTCGCCTGTGCACGACACCTATCCGTTCGACGAATGGCGGCCAGGCGAGGTGGTCGCCGACCGCTACGGGCTGCGCGTGCCGGCCGATGCGCTGCCGGGTGAATATGCGCTGGAGGCGCGCGTCCGGCCGGGTGAGTGGATCCCGTTTGGAACGGTGCGCGTCGAAGAGACGCAGCGCCGGTTCGACGTGCCGCCGATCGCGCATCCCGTCGGCGCAACGTTCGGCGATCAGATCGAGCTGCTCGGATACGACCTGAATCAGACCCGTGAGGCGATCGATCTGACGCTGTACTGGCGCGCGCTGAAGACGCCTGGCGACGATTACACCGTCTTCACGCACCTGCTCGACGCGGCGAGCGTGCAGCGTGGAGGAAAGGATAACCCGCCGGTGAATGGCACGTACAGCACCTCGCTGTGGATCGAAGGAGAAGTGATAGAGGACATCTACACGATCCCGATTCCCGCCGGCGCGCCGCCGGGCGAGTACACGATCGAGGTCGGGCTGTATCGTTTCGACACAGGTGAGCGGCTGCCGCTGTCGAGTGGCGGCGACGCGCTGCGGCTGGCGACGATCGAGATCGCGCCGCGATAGTTTTGTTGTCTGCCGCCATGTGAGTATACTTACGCCAGACTTCGGAAGTCTTCGGAGACTTCCGAAGTCTTGAGGAGGTTTCCCGTGAGCGCGCAGCCCGAAACACAGCCGGCCCAATCTGCTACGCAAAAATTCACGTGCCCCAAGTGCGGCGGCGACATGAATTTCGATGCCGCCAGCGACATGCTCAGGTGCCCGTTCTGCAGCCACACAATGCCCACACCCGAGGCGTCGGAGGTGGTGCAGGAGCACGACCTCGTTCAGGCGCTGGGAGACACGTCCGGCAAAGCGCACGGCTTCGGGACGGCGGTGCGGTCGTACAAGTGCCAGGCATGCGGCGCGACGAACAACGTCGATCCGCACGTCACGTCGACGGCGTGTCCCTTCTGCGGATCGAACCAGGTGCTCGAGCAGCAGCCCGATCCGGACTTGATCCAACCCGAATCGGTGATCCCTTTCGGCGTCGACGAAGCGCGCGCGCACCGGATGTTCCGCGACTGGCTGGGGCGCGGGCTGTTCACGCCTAACGACCTTAGGAAGAGTGGCGGCGGGCAGCGGCTCGCCGGCGTGTACCTGCCGTTCTGGACGTTCGACGCGCACGCGGAAAGCGACTGGACCGCAGAGTCGGGCGACTACTACTATGTCAACGAGACGGTGTGGGTGACGCGCGACGGCAAGCGCGTGCAAGAGGTGCGCCGCGTGCAGAAGATCCGCTGGTACCCGTCGAGCGGGCGCCACGCCGCCGACTACGACGACGTGCTGGTGTACGCGACCAGCTCGGTCGACGTCACGATCCTCGAAAAGGTCTATCCCTTCGACACGAAAAAACTCGTGCCGTACAACCCGAGTTATCTCGCCGGCTGGGGCGCGGAATCGTACCGCATTGCGCTGGCGCGGGCCTGGGAGCTGGGCCAGACGATCGTCCAGCGCCAGGAATACGACGCCTGCGGGCGCGAAGTGCCCGGCGACACCCATCGCAACCTGCGCGTCAACACACACCTGTCGCATCTGAAATATAAACACGTGCTGCTGCCGGTGTGGCTGGCCTCGTACCGCTACCGGAACAAGATCTATCGCTTCATGATCAACGGCCAGACCGGCGAGGTGCAGGGGCAAAAACCGATCTCGTGGATCAAGGTGGCGATCGCCGTCGTGATCGCGCTGATCGTCGTCGCCATCGTCTTGTATCTGGTGAGCCAGAGCGAGAGCAGCAGCGGTGAGTTACCGTCGTATTACCAGTATGCGATGGAGTATATGTTACCAGTCGGATAGTCCGGTAGTCGCGTGGTCGGACTGGCGGGAACGGGCAATCCACTATCGGGGGCAAACGCATGAAGATCACCGTCGACTTCAAGGAGGACAGTGGGCAATCGATCGGGGTGGTGACGGCCTCGCCTAAGAACTTCAAGACCGGCTCGAAAGGGTTCTACGGCCAGGGTAAGATTGAGTTCGAGGGGAAACGGTATCAGGTGCAGGTGCAGTTGGTGGAGATCGGGAGCAAGGAGCGGGCGAAAGTGGGGGCGTGAGAATCCAGTCATCCCACCGCAACTCTGACCGGCGCGACGGCTGTGACGGCGTTAGCGAAGCCGTCCACTACGCTATTCCTTCACATTGAGCACGGCGCGCTCTTGTATCCGTTCAGGATCGTTCAGACGAAGCAAGAACACGGTCGCGCGACCCTCCGGCGTGAGCGGGACGATCGTCGCGCCATTTAGACGGAAATGGTCTGCCCATTGCTGCGTGCGAGGGTTGAACAGCGGCGTGATCGCCCCGGATTGCGGATCGATCGAAGCGAGATCGCTACCCTTGTAGCGATTGCACTGAAAGCAGGCGAAGGCCAGGTTGTCCAGAGTGGTCTCACCACCGTGCTTGACAGCGACGACATGATCGACTTCGTGTGGGTAAAAGCTAATTTGAGGCTTGTGGCAGTATTCGCACCGTCCCCCGGCGCGCTCTACGACGGCGGCGCGAAGCGTGGCGGGGATCGGGATGGCCATTACGAGGCCGCCGGGAGGTAAGGCAGCGTATGTGCCTTGAGCATGGTGATCAGGTGATCGACCCGTACGTATTCGTCGAGCTCGGCGGACTCCGAGGGCGAGAGCTGGCCGGCCCGATTCTTTTCGAGCAGTTCTTCGACGCGCGCTTGCATCTCGGACGTCGGCTTGAACGTCAGCACGGCTTCCGGCGAAGGCTGGCTGACCAAAAACTCCAGAATGTAGCGATACGTCTTGTTCGGCAGCGGCGATAGTTCATCTAGTCCGTGCGCCAGCACTTCTGGCAGCCGTGACCGCACTGCCTCCAATCGCTCAGCCAATGATTCGGGAACTTCCAAGGTAATCTCCACCATGTCATCTCTCCTGACATAAAAGATCGTAGCAATAACCGGATGCAATGTCAAGCAGGACACACGGGTTTCACTTCACCTCGTCCCAATTCTCTCCCACCCCTATCTCGACCTTGAGCGGTGGGTCGAGCGGATACGCGCTCTCCATGATCTCCCTCACCAGTTTGGAGACCTTCTGCACTTCATTGTCCGGCGCTTCGAGGACCAGCTCATCGTGCACTTGCAGGAGCAGCCGTGCCTTGAGCTTCTTCTGCCTGAGCGCGTCGTGGATGCGGATCATCGCGATCTTGATAACGTCGGCGGCCGAACCCTGGACGGGGTGATTAATCGCCTCGCGCTCGGCGGTACGCTGCATGATGTTCGTGCGCGCGTCGCGCGTCTGTGTCTGTAAGATCGGGAAGTAGCGCCGGCGGCTGAGCAGCGTCTCGACGTAGCCTTCCTCTTTCGCCCTGCGCTTCGTCTCGTCGATGTACTTCTTGATATTGGGGAAACCGGCGAAGTAGGCGTCGACGAACTTCTGCGCCTCGGCTATTGGAATACCGGCCTGCTCGGCGAGCGTGCGCGTGCCCATGCCGTACAACAAGCCGAAGTTCACAGTTTTGGCGAAACGACGTTGATCAGCTGTCACCTGTTCAGGCGGAATGCCGAGGACGGTCGCCGCCGTCGCACGGTGGATGTCCAGCCCGGACGCGAACGCGGTGCGCAGCCCTGGGTCCTTGCAGATGTGCGCGACGATGCGCAGCTCGACCTGCGAGTAGTCGGCGGCGATCAGCTTCCACCCCTCCGGCACGACGAAGCCCTTGCGCACCTCGCGGCCCAGCTCGGTGCGGATGGGAATATTCTGTAGATTGGGGTCTTGTGAGGCTATGCGCCCGCTCACCGCGCCGGTCTGGTTGAACGAGGTGTGCACGCGGCCCGTCTTCGGATGAACCAGCACGGGCAGCGCGTCGAGGTACGTACCCTTGATCTTCGACAACTGCCGGTGCTCGAGGATCAGGTCGATGGCATCGTGCATGCCGCGCATCGATTCGAGCACGTCGGCGGCGACGGACACTTTGCCGGTCGCCGTCTGCCGTCCGCCGGGCGCTTTGAGCTGCAGCTTGCCGAACAGCGCGTCGGCGAGCTGCTGGGGCGAGTTGATGTTGAACGCCACGCCGACCGACGCGTACACCTCCTTCTCGATGGCTGCCAAGCGTTTCGCCAGGCGATCCGACATCTTCTTGAGCAGCTTCACGTCGATCAGCACGCCGGCCATTTCCATGTCGAGCAGGACAGGCACCAGCGGCATTTCGACCTCGTCGAACAATCTCCGCACGCCGAGTTTCTTGAGTTCAGGCTCCTGCGTCTTCATCAGCCGCAGCGTCATGTCGACGTCGGCGGCGGCGTACGGCGCGGCGTCCTTGACCGCGACCTCGGCCATCGTGATCTGCTTCTTCCCGGTTCCGATCAGCTCGCTGATCTCGGTCATCTCGACGCCGAGCCGCGCCTTGGCCAACTGCTTCAAGCCCAGCCGCGCGCTGGGGTCGATGAGAAACTCGGCCAGCATCGTATCGAAGACGACACCCCGCACGTCGACGCCGGCCTGGCGCAGCACGGCCATGTCGTACTTCGCGTTGTGGGCGACTTTCGGTAAATTACTATTCTCCAATAACAGCTTTAGGGATTGAATGACTTTCTGGAGAGGTATCTGGAGAGGTAATTGGTTATTCGTAAGTTGCGTGTGCCCGACGGGTATGTAATAGCCCTCACCTTCTTTGACGGCAAGCGCGATGCCGACGAGCGAGGCGCGCAGAGGATCGGTGCCGGTCGTCTCCGTGTCAAATGAGATGATCTTGGCACTATGGAGATTGGAGATTAGAGATTTGAGTGCCGCTTCGTCTTGCACGATGATCGTGTGTGTAACGGACGGCTTCTGCTTCACGATCGGGCGCGTGCGCGCCTCCGTGACAGGCTCGTCGCCGAACATCGACATTTGCGCGCCGGCGAGCGGCGCTCGATCCGGCGTCGCGCCGCCTTCGGGCAGGCGATTGCGGATCGTTCGGAATTCGAGGTAATCGAACAGCGCCTCGACCTTGCCCCGATCGTACGTGTGGACCGCGCAGTCCTCCCACGTCACCCGGATCGGCACGTCGGTGCGGATGGTGACCAGGTCCTTGCTGAGAAAGGCCATGTCGCGCCCGGCTTCAAGCGCGTTGCGAGCGCGCGCCGGCTCGATCTTGGCGAGATTCTTGTAAATGCTTTCGACCGAGCCGTATTTCTGGAGCAGGTCGGTCGCGCCCTTCTCGCCGATGCCCTTGACGCCGGGAACGTTGTCGCTCGTGTCGCCCTTGAGCGCCTTGAAGTCGATCAACTGGGCCGGCTTGAGACCGTAGCGCTCCTTGATCGCAGCCTCGTCGTATGTTGCCGTGTCGCTGTAGGCGCGGCCCGAGGTCAGCACGCGCACGCGCTTTCCGATCAGTTGGAAGGCGTCGGTGTCGCCAGTGACGATCAGCACGTCGAGACCGTCGGCCGCCGCGCGCTTCGCCAGCGTGCCCAGGATGTCGTCGGCTTCGTAGCCCTCGGCGGTGACGGCCGGAATGTCGAACGCTTCGACCAGCCGCACGATGAAGTCGATCTGCGGCGTCAGCTCGTCCGGCATCTTGTCGCGCGTGCCCTTATAAGCCGCGTACTTGTCGTCGCGAAAGGTGCGGCCCAGGTCGAAGGCGACGGCGATGTAGTCGGGCTTCTCCTCGTTCCACACCTTGATCAGCGTGTTGGCGAAGCCATAGACAGCGTTGGTGTATTCGCCGCGCGACGTGGAAAAAGCCACCTTCCCGCGCTGGTCGTAGAGCGGCAGGCCATAGAAGGCGCGGTAGGCCAGCGAGTGGCCGTCGATCAGGATGAGCTTCTTTTTAGGCATGGCGATTCTCGTAGAGGAGTGATCAGTAATCAGTGATCAGTAATCAGTGATCAGTGGCCAGTCATCAGTGGCAAGTGACCCGTGAGCACCGATGACTGATGACTGATAACTGATAACTGACAACTGATGACCGATAACTGATGACTGATTATTGATGACTGACAACTGACAACTGATAACTGATGACTGATCACCGGCTCAGCGCGATCAACGCATCGGTGGCCTGCCGCGTCTTCGAACGGACAAGGCGCAGCGGGGACTCGGGCCGCACCGCGACGGTCAGGAGCACACCCTCGGCGACGTCGAGGGAATACAGCATGTGCTCGCCGCTGTCGGAGATCGACTGGCCGAAGCGCACCTGCTCGTGAGTCGGCGCGATCCACGACGACCTGGCTGAGACGGCGCGCGAGTCGAGGATGCGGTGCGCCAGCGTCGCCGAGCCGGACGGGCCGAGCGGGCCGGCGTGGGCGAGCAGCGCGTCGCCCACCGTCAGCAAGACGGTCTCGGCGTTCAGCGCCGCGACGAGCGCGTGCAGCGCATCGCTCACACGCGGATCGCCCGGCGAGAGCTTGATGCGCGGCAGCGCGCGGGGCGAATTCCGGGGCCAGCCCCCGACTGCCTCTATCGGGGGCCAGGCAGCCGATGCAGGCGCGGCGGCCGGCATCGGCGCAGGCGCGGGCAGGGGCCGGCCGAGCGCCTCGGCGACGCGGGCGGGCAGCTCGGGGAGGAAGAACGGCTTGGTCAGCACCCCCTTGATGTCGAACGGCGCCAGCTCCTGCGGGATGACGTCGCCGTCGATAGGAACGACCACGATCGGCAGGTCGGGGCGCAGCTCGCGGATCGCGCGCAGCAGCGCGGCCGGCTCCATATCGTGAAGGTCTAGATCGACGATCGCCAGGTCGAATTCATCTGATTGCAGCGCATTCAGCGCCGACTGGCTGCTGGAGACGTCGACGGCGCGAAACTCGCGGTCGGCCTCCAGAGCCTCCTTCAACAGCATGGCGAAGGCTTCGTTTGAGTCGAGAATCAAGACACGCGTGGGCATACTTGTCGCTCAATTTCCCGTGGCCCTTCGCAAGCGTGAGCAGGACCTATACTGGATTGTAGGGTTCGCGGCAAAAAATGTCAATATCGGAGTCTGTGGTGATTATCCACATCTGCTCTCTGTCCGCGTCCTCGTCCGCTTTGCGCAGCCCGCCCGCGGGACGCGGGCTTTGAGCGACTTGTGCGCAATCACCAGCGGAGTCTGTCACTCGCCGAAGCTGCGCAGTAGAGAGTACGCCGGGCGCAGCGATCCATCAGGACGAATCATCCCATACGCCGAATCCGGCCGCCCCGGTCCCAGCAGCCACGCCACGTTGAGGTTCCATACGAACATCGGCCCCAGCCACGGGCGGTCGCGGCGCAGCCGGATGGCCTGCCGCAGATAATCGGCCTGACCGGCTTCGGTGACTTCGCGCGCGTACTCCCAACCTATCGTTTCCACCTCGCCGTAGCCTTCGATCGACGGCCAGCCGAACTCCGTGATCCAGATCGGCTTGTCGACGCCTGATTCGAGGAGGATAGCGCGGTAGTCCTCGATCGTGTCGAGGAAAAAGAAGCTGGGATGGTCGTTGTAGCCGCTCGC
>DATEUJ010000154.1:0-35378 GCA_035283185.1 Anaerolineae bacterium
GTGCGACGCACTTGAGAAGTGCGTCGCACGTAAAAAAGGCCGCTCGCATGGAGCGGCCTGTTGCGCACGGGCCAGCCTACTTTGCATCTTGCACGTAAGGATTGACACGGCGGATCTTCTCGGCGAGCCTGGCCTTGGCCCTGCTGTCCGTCGTCGCCGCCATGCGCGCCTTGAGACGCCAGGTTTTGCGGCGGCGCGCCCGGCGCCGGCGGATTTCTCGATCGCGCACCTTCATCCTGCAATCTCCTCTCGTGGAGTCCCAGAAACCAGGTTTCTCATTATACCACGCTCGCAAGTTGCGCAACGCGCGCATCGCGTGTAACATGGAGACACTGTCGGCGACCGCGAGTCGAATCCGTGATCTACTGAGCCTGCCGGGTGGCTTGTTCAAGCTCCGCGACGACGCGCGCCAGCTCTTCGACCAGCGGAGACGCGCCCGCCGCGCGGAAAGCGTCGACGAGTGCACGGTAATACCACAGCGTTCCGCTCTTCCCGCCGGTGAAGCGCTCCCACACCGAATCGCCCATCGAGCGGTAATCGGCCAGGATCGTCCGCGCGTTGTGCAGCTTGTCGGCGGCGGACACCAGTCGTACCGACGAAGAAGCCTGGGGGAGACGCGCAAGAAAGGCTTCCTTGCGCACGCGCCACGGCGGCTTCGGGACTTCGTCCGAATCCGTGCAGCCATCGACGATCTCCACCACCCTGTCCCCGAAGCGGCGGCGGATGTTTTCGCGCGTCGCGGCGCCGCCCTGGTCCTCGACGGCGTCGTGCAATAGCGCGGCGATCGCTTCGTCCTCATCACCGCCATTCTCCAGCACCAGCCCGGCGACAGCCATTAGGTGGGCGATGTAGGGAATGTGTGTGCCTTTGCGGGTTTGCCTCGCATGCAAGTGTGCGGCAAAGACTAAAGCTTCGCTCAGGCGATCAGTAGCCCCGACGGGTCTTGGAGACCCGTCGGGGCTGTTAAAGGTTATCATCGCCTATCAACTCGGCGATCTCCTTCTCCTCGGTCAACACCTGATGAAAATCCGCGAGCCCGCTCAGGCCGTTAAACCATTCCAGCACAACATCGCGCTTCAACCAAGTGGGGCGTTCGGACAGCAGCGCCGCGTAGGAAGAATACGGATACTCACGAAAGTCGTGCACGAAGCCATGCTTCTGTGGGTTCCAGTGGATGTAATACACAAGCCGCGCAAAGTATCGCTCCGACGTGACCTCAATTCGCCGGAACGGGGTCTCGAAGAGACTGCCCGTGCGTTGATAGGCCCTGTTGATCGCCTTGGCATACGCGTTGAAGAAATTCGAAAAGCGTCGGGCAATCGGATCGAGAGCATCGCGAGATAGACCTGTCAGGTTTTGAAGACCCAACGGGTTCTTAACGCGAATCAACGAGTGGAAGTGATTACGGAGCAGGCAGTAAGCAAAGGTATCGACGATGGGTTCAAGATGCTTCGCGTACAGGTTCAGAAAGTATCCGTAATTGCGTTCTTCGCGGAAGATGTTCTCACCGTTGACGCCGCGATTGTAAATGTGATAATACTTGCCAGGCTCAAGCGGGACAGGTTGTCGCATTTCGGGTCCAAGAGACCCGACGGGTTTTCGGAAACCCGTCGGGTCTGATACGCCTCAAATGTCCAGGTTCCTCACTTCCTTCGCGTGCGTCTGGATGAAGCGCTTGCGCGGCGGGACCTCGTCGCCCATCAGCATGTCGAAGGTCTTATCGGCGGCGGCCGCGTCCTCGATCGTCACTTGCAGCAGCGTGCGATTCTCCGGGTTCATCGTCGTCTCCCACAACTGCTCGGCGCTCATCTCGCCCAGACCCTTGTAACGCTGCGTCACCACCTGCTTGTCGTCGGCAGGGTCGAGTCCCTTCTTGCGAAGCTGGACGTAAATGCCCTCGCGCTCCGGGTCGGAATAGGCGTACACGACTTCCTTGTTGCCCTTCTTCACTTCGATGCGGTACAGCGGCGGCTGCGCGATGTACAGGTGGCCGTTCTCGATGAGCGGCTCCATGTAGCGGAAGAAGAACGTCAGCAGCAGCGTGCGGATGTGGCTGCCGTCCACGTCGGCGTCGCTCATGAGGATCACGCGGTGGTAGCGCAGGTTGCCCAGGTCGAACTGGTCGCCGATGCCGCAGCCGAGCGCGCTGATCAGCGCCTTGACTTCGTTGTTAGCCAGGATCTTGTCCATCCGCGCGCGCTCGGTGTTGAGAATCTTGCCGCGCAGCGGCAGGATCGCCTGGAAGTGCCGGTCGCGCCCCTGTTTGGCCGAGCCTCCTGCCGAATCGCCTTCCACAATGTAAATCTCGCATTTCGACGGGTCGCGCTCCGAGCAGTCGGCCAGCTTGCCCGGCAGCGTCAGCGACTCGAGCGCCGACTTGCGAATCACCAGGTCGCGCGCCTGCCGCGCGGCCTCGCGCGCGCGCGACGAAGTGAGGCACTTCTGCACGATCTGCTTCGCCTCGCGCGGGCTTTCGTCGAGGAACTGGCCGAACGCCTCGGACACCACCGATTCGACTTGACCTTTGACTTCGGCGTTGCCCAGCTTCCCCTTCGTCTGCGACTCGAACTGCGGGTCCTGCAGCTTCACGCTGACAATCGCCATCAGGCCTTCGCGCACGTCTTCGCCGCTGAAATTCGGATCGGAGTCTTTCAGCAGCCCGGCCTTGCGCGCGTAGTCGTTGATCGTGCGCGTCAGCGCCGATCGAAAGCCGGTGAGATGCGTGCCGCCGTCGACGGTATTGATGTTGTTGGCGAAGGCGAAGACCGACTCGTTGTAGCCGTCCGTGTACTGAATCGCCACCTCGACCGTAGTGCCGTTGACCTGCTTTTCGAGATGCACCGGATCGTGCAGCACGGCGCGATTCTTGTTCAGGTACCGCACGAACGAGCGGACGCCGCCCTCGAAGTAGAACGACATCTCGTGGCCGTCGCGCTCGTCGCGGAAGGTGATCGTCAGTCCTTTCGTCAGGAAAGCCATCTCGCGGAAGCGCTGCGCCAGCGTATCGAACTTGTAATCGATGCCCTCCGTGAAAATCTTCGTGTCGGGTGTGAAGCGCTGCAGCGTACCGTGCAGGTAGGGATCGTCCTTCAGGATGCGCCCGGCCTGCTCGACCTTGCCGGTCGGCCTACCCTGCTCGTAACGCTGGCGATAAACCTTGCCGTCGCGCCGCACACTCGTCTCCATCCACTCGCTCAGGGCGTTGACGGCGCTCACGCCGACGCCGTGCAGGCCCGAGGCGACCTTGTAGCCCTCACCGCCGAACTTGCCGCCGGCGTGCAGGATCGTCATCACCACTTCCAGCGCGTCCATCGGCTTGCCGGTGGCGTCCTTTTGCGTCGGATGCGGGCCGACGGGGATGCCGCGCCCGTTATCCCGCACCGACACGCTCAGGTCCTTGTGAATCGTGACGAAGATGCGATCGCACTGGCCGGCCAGCGCCTCGTCGATCGCGTTGTCCACGACCTCGTACACCAGATGGTGCAGGCCGCGAATGTCCGTCGAGCCGATATACATGCCGGGCCGGCGGCGCACGGCTTCCAGACCCTCCAGCACCTGAATTTGACTGGCGTCGTAGGTGGACGGTGTCTCGTTTGACATAGTCTCCTCAGTTAGAAACCCGGTTTCTCCAGGTTACGTTGGCACGAGCGTCGAGCGCGGCACGGGGACGTGTTCCATGTAGTACATCATGGACGCCATCGACAGCCCGGCGCCGACGAACGCGTTGCCGGCGATCGACACCGCCCATAGCCACGAGCCGGATGGCACCTGATTCCAGATCAGGCCCATGCCCCATTCGATGGCGACCAGCGCGGCGAGCAGGCCGAGCGTTTTCCAGAAATGAGCGCGGCACAGATCGACGCTCGCCCGCACGGCATCCAGCACGCGCTGGTTATACAGCACAATGCCGTGGACGCTGAATGCCGTGTAAAACAGGAGCCACACCAGCAGCGCAAATGACACCGTGACGAGCAGCGCGCCAAGCAGCCCGAGCTCGGATCCGAGCAGCGCGCTGAGAATCAGCGCCGGCGTCCAGATGATGGCTACCATCCCGATCAGCAGGAGCGCCAGAGCCAGCATGCGCGGCCACACGACAGCCATGCGTCCCCAGGCTGCCCACCAGTCGATACGCCCGTCGCGCGCCTGCCTGGCGACGAGGCTCCAGTAAAGCCCGCTCAAGCCGACGCCAAGCACGACCAGAACGATCACCGCCACAACTAAAGCCCCCACATCCGCAAGCGGCCATACGGTTGGCGCGACGCCGGGAGGAGGCTCCCCCAGGGCATCGGAAAGCCCCGGAACGCCGAGCAGCGCAGGCCGAAGAAGCCACACAAACCAGTTGGCATTCTCGAGGACGTGCTGGAGCGAATCCTGGAAATCCTGTGCAAAGAGGCGCGTATTCGCATCCAGCCCCGCCGGGATTTCAAACATGAACAGGCGCCACACGCCCGGCGTCTTCAGGCGCGGCCCCATCCACAAGAATACGTCGAGCGCTGCCGGCAGCGCCAAGAGCCAGAGTTGGCGCGTGACGGCGTCAAACCCGGTCGACAGGGCCGTTAAGATACCGAGCGGCTGCTTTCCCGAGACCTGCGCCACAGACAACAATTTTACCACGGTAAGCGGGATTAGTAAAACAGATGTGCGAGAGCAACCGACAAGCCAAAGGTTACGAACTTGCGGGAGGGTGAGCCGTTGCGCCTCTTTGCGGTTTATGAATCCCAGCGCGCTTGCCAGAAGCTAACACCGGGCGGCATCGACGGCAGCGACAAGTGACCGCCGATCACCGTTGCTCGTGCGCCGCTGAGCAGTTCGACGAATTCGGCACCATCCGGGATCGCGCCGTAGGCCACGGGCAGCGGCCCGGCCGGCCGCGCGCCAGGCCCGCGATGGCCGACGACGACGAGGCACTCCGAATCTGTGTCGCGCAAAAAGGCGAGCGTGTCTTCTTCAATTGAAAGCATTTGAAAGCCGCCGTCGATCAGCGCACGCGACATTTGCCGCAGCCGGACGAGCGTCTGGTAGAAACCGCGCAGGTCTTCGTCCCACGCCGTTCGATCCCACGGCATACACGCGCGCACGAAGCGATCGCCGCCGGACAACCCGACCTCGTCGCCGTAATAGATGCTGGGCACGCCGGGATAGGTGAACAGCAAACCGACGGCCAACCGGTTTCGGGCAGCTTCGCCGCCGACGACGTCGAGGATGCGCGGCGTGTCGTGGCTGCCGAGCAGGTTGAACTGCTGGCGGGCGATCGCCCACGGGATCGAGGCGCGATGGGCCTGCCAGCTCTCGACGAGCGCCTGCGTCGGCCACAGCACCTTCGACGCCACACGATCCGGATGACTGTGTTGGCTCACCTCGAAGCGGCCTAGCCAGTACCAGATCGGCATGGCGAATCCCGCGTAGTTCATGGCCGCGTCCCAGCAGTCGCCCTGGAGATGCGTCGACGCGTCGAAGAAGTGCTCGCCCAGCAGGTAGGCCGACGGATTGACTTCTTTCACGGCCCGCCGAATCGCCCGCCCGATCTCGACGCCGTGCTGATCCGCCCCCTGGCGCGCGAGCATGTTCGCCACGTCGATGCGCCAGCCGTCGATGCGGTAGGGCGGCCGCAGCCACGCGCGAAAGATCGAGTCGGGCGCCGCGAACATCACATCGCGCAGGCGCGCGCTGCGATAGTTCAGCTTGGGCAGGCTGCGCACGCCCAGCCAGCATTCGTAGTCGTCGGGATGATGGCGGAAGGTGAAATACTCGGCGCTCGGCGCAGATGGATCAGCCAGCGCGGCCTGGAACCAGGGGTGATCGACGCCACAGTGGTTTGGCACGATGTCCAGGATGAAACGCACGCCGCGCTCGGCGGTGGCACGGCGCAGCGAGCCCAGCGCCTGGTTGCCGCCCAGGTGCGGATCGACCTGGGTGTAGTCGGTGACGTCGTAACGATGATTGCTGCGCGCGGTAAAGATCGGGTTGAGGTACAGCGCATTCACGCCCAGATCGACCAGGACATCAAGCCGCTGCTCGATGCCGGCGAGATCGCCGCCGTAGAACTCGACCAGCGCCGCGTAACCATCGGAAGGCGGCTCGCCCCAGCGCCTCACACGCGCACGGTGACCCCGATACACGAACTCGTCCTCACGCACATCCAGATCGGGACGCCCGTTGGCGAATCGGTCGGGGAAGATCTGATAGAAGACGCTTTCGCGCGCCCAGTGCGGCGCGGCATAATCGGCCAGCAGCCGGAAATCCTCCGCGTCGGTCGGCGTGTGCCGATGCACGCCCGAACCGTTGAGCCAGTACGCCCCGTCGGCGGTGAACAGCAGGAAGCGATAGCCGACGACCGGCATCGACATCTTCAGCGACGCCTGCCACCAGCGGCAGGCCGGCTCGTCGCGCTCGACCCGCATTTCGACGAAGTGTTGCTCACCATCGGGACAGGTGCGCAGCAGCACCCGCTCGACGGGCACATCGGGTGCAGCCCGCAACCGGATGGTCACCTCGTCGCCCAGACGCGGATCGCTACCGTGTGGTGTGCGAACGTAGCGGCTTGAGCCGTCGTGATGGATGGATCGCGCGTAATCGGGTGCGTTCGACACCATGTGAATTCAGGATAACGTTTTCGGCTAGGCGCTTAAACCGAACCGACCTTATTCGGCAACTGCGCCGATGAGCAGGCCGCGCATGAGGTAGCGCTGTAGAAACAGGAAGATGACTACGACGGGCACGCTCATCAAGATTGCCAGCGCCGACAAATACGACCACGACACGATGCCGCTCGAGCGCAGCGTGCCGGCGATGGTCATTGCCACGGTCGCATTCGCGGCCTTGTCGACGAAGAGCCAGCCCAGCACGAATTCGGAGTAGCCGGCCAGGAACGCGATCAGCGCGGCGATGGCGATGGCAGGCAGCGCCAGCGGCAGGGTCATGCGCCAGAACGTCACGAACGGCGTGGCGCCGTCGAGGAAGGCCGCTTCTTCGATATCCTTCGGCACCGCCTGAAACGCAGCACGCATGTTCCAGATGCAGAACGGCATGGAAAACGCCGTGTAGACGATGATCAACCCCAGGTGCGACGTGCGCAGCCCCAGGCCCGTGAGCAGGACGTACAACGGCGTCATCAGCGCCACGGGCGGCAACAGCGCGCCGACGAGCAACGCGAACAGGCCGGTACGCTGCCCGGGAAAGCGATGACGCGCGAAGGCATAGGCCATGCCCGCGCCAAACGCGACGGACAGTATCGCCGCGCCGCCGGCGACGACCAGGCTGTTGCGCAGCGCAGCCGGAAAAGGCACGGACCGCATAGCCGCGTCCCACGCCTTCTGGAACATCTCGAAGGTGAACTCTTGCGGCCACAGACGAAAGCTGGTCGGGAACCCGATGATCGATTTGTCGAAGGCCATGTAGACCATGGCCCACATGGGCACCAGCACGAACAACCCGGCGAGCGACAGCCCCAGTTGTGTGACAACCTGCTGTCGGCGCGAGATTCTACGCATAGGTTACACCCTCCGCCGCCCCACCTCGCGTCCCGCGGTTGAACATCAGGATGAAGATGATGAGCATGGCCACGGCAAACACGTTGATGGCCGCCGACACAGCATACAACCCGCCGCCAAAGCCGCTGAAGAGGTAGTACGACAGCGTCGCCAGTGTGAGGTGCGGGAATTCGGTCTGCATCACGACGAAGAGATAGAACTGGTTGAAGGCCGAGATGCCACGGATGATGATGGCCGGCGCGAGCAGTGGCAGCAGCAACGGCGCGGTGATGTATCGCAACTGCATGAATCGGCCGGCGCCATCGATGGCGGCGACATCGTACACATCGCGCGGAATCATTTTGAGCCCGGCCGTGGCGGCCAACATGATCAACGGCCAGCCCATCCACGTCGCGCCGATGAGCAGCACCAGCATCGTCTGGTCCGCGCTGCGCATCCACTCCAGCGGGCAGCCGCAGATCACGCTCAACGATCCCGTCGTCGGCTCGAAGATGCGCGACCACACCAGCGCACCGACGAATTCAGGGATTGCCCAGGGCAGGATGAACAGCGCGCGCCACCCCCCCGCCAGCCGAACACCGTGCTGATGCAGCGCCAGCGCCACTGCCAGCCCCAGCGCCGTTTGCAGGCCAACCGCCAGCACGGTCCACACGGCCTCGAACACCAGGATGTTGCCCAGCCCGCCGGAGAATAGGCTGAGCAGCAAGCCTGGGCCGGCGTAGCTCACCGTGGTGGGAGCTGTGCCTAGATTGAACTGGAACGGATCGAACTCGGCCGGCTTCACCTGCCCGGTCAGCCCCTGCCCCACCGCACGCCATACGCCGCCGTTGATGCCGTCGCGGATCGCGATCGAGCTGAAATCGGTCAGCGACATGGCGCCCTGATAGACCAGCGGATACACCACGATCAGAGACAAGACGACGAGGCCGGGGATCAGCCACGGCAGCGCCTGTCGCGTCTCGCGCCACCTGATGCGCGCCTCGGCCCGGCGCTCCACCTCCGAGCGCGCCGCCCGGCGCTGCCAGGCAGCGACAGCCGGCTCCCAGACCGTGCCGCGTAAGCCCTCGGCGGCAGCCAGCGACAGCGGGAAAGTCAGGATGAGGATGTACTGCGGCCACTTCGTCGTCCAGTACAACAAGAAGCCCAGCGCGACGATCAGCCACAGCGCCACGACGCGCGACTGCGCCCACAACCGCCGCACGCCCAGCAGGGCAAAGATGCTGATGTATAGATCGACGCCGAACGGAAACACGTTCGGATGCCATGGCACCGACTGCGCCAGCCACACCAGGGGCTGCCACATAGGGAACGCAGCGCGCTTGACTTCCGGGCTGTTCGCCGCGTAGCCGAAGTGATAGAAGACGGAGTCCGTGAGTCGATGGAGCGGGTCGGGCCACAGGTACGGATCGGCAAAGAAGAAGACCACGATCGACGTAATGCCCCAAATGGCCACGGGGCGCAACCAGGCCACGATGCGCGCTGCGCTGCGTGGTGATTCGCTCGGAAATGTCCGCCCCAACCAATCGACGGCGATGACCAAGCCGATGATGCAGTATACATACTTGGATGCAGCGGTCAGACCTAATGCCAGTGCCGACAGCACTAGCCAGCGTTTCGATTCGCGTCCAGACTTGAGATAGCAGACGATCGCCAGCGCGCTCGTCAGCGACGGCAGCGATTCGAGCATGACTTGGCTAGTGTACTTGATCGTCCACGTGTGAAGGGCCAGGAAGAAGCCGGCCAGCGGGTTGAGGATCGCCAACGCCAGCACTTGCAGCGTGGCGAAGAGGACGCCGGCCAGGCGTGCGACGGTCAAGTGCGGTTCTGGCAGGTCATTCGCCGGCTCCGCCGTGGTGGGCCGATCGGGAATTTCATGCACCTGAGGCAACGGGGAAAGTGCCACCCCGTAGGCGATCTTGATCAGCGGCGGGTGCTCGGTGCGATAGTTGTCTCGGGTGAAACCGGATAGATCGCCCGATTGAATGGCTGCCGCGTATTGCTGCCCCGCGCGCAGGTAATCGTCTTCGTCGTAGTCGATGGGCAGTCTCTCGACAGCGCGCAGGCGCAGCGCCAGCGCAAGCAACGTGACCAGCGCGATGGACAGCACGCGAATGAGACGACGCGGCGCATTCATACGGACTTGCGCGGCATAGAGCGGTTTCCTTTTGGAAATACACCATCATCCTGAGCGGAGCGGTGCGCGCCGCGTAGCCGAAGGATGAGGTGTACACCGAATCGGAACCCACCGTAAGTCGCAGGGAAGCGAAGAGGACAGTAACGGTTAGACAGCATGAAGCCCCCGGTGAGCGGCCAGGGGCTTCAATCATTCAGCATCGCTACCGAATGACCTTCTCGGTCTCTTTGTCGAAGAAGTGGATGTTGTCGAGATTCGCCGCGACCTGAATCGTGGCGCCCACGCGCGCCTGCGTGCGCGGATCGACGCGCGCCACATAGTTGTTGCTGCCCGTAATCAGGTACAAGAACACCTCGTTGCCCATCAGCTCTGTCACGTCCACCTGCGCCTCGATCGGCGCGAAGCGAATACCCGGCGGCGTGAAAGCGGCATCGTGGATGTCTTCGGGGCGGATACCCAGCGCCACCGTCTTGTCGACGTAGCCTTGCAGCGGTTCCTGGCGATCGGGCGGAACCGGCACCTCGAAGCGCCTTTCCTTGCCCACCGCTTTCAGCCCGCCGTCGCCGCGTGCGATGGTCGCGTCGAAGAAGTTCATGCTCGGGCTGCCGATGAAGCCGGCGACGAACATGTTGTCCGGCTTGTCGTACAGGCGCTGCGGCGTGTCGCACTGCTGCAGCACACCATCCTTCATCACCGCAATGCGCGTGCCCATCGTCATCGCTTCGGTCTGATCGTGCGTGACGTAGATGAACGTCGTGCCGAGCTGCTGGTGCAGTTTGATGATCTCGGCGCGCGTCTGCACGCGCAGCTTGGCGTCCAGGTTGGACAAAGGCTCGTCGAAGAGGAACACCTTCGGCTCGCGCACGATCGCGCGCCCCACGGCCACACGCTGGCGCTGCCCACCCGACAGTTGCTTCGGCTTGCGGTCGAGCAGATTGCCGATGCCCAGAATATCCGCCGCCCGCTTTACACGCTGGTCGATCTCGGCCTTGGACATCTTGCGCAGCTTCAGCGCGAAGGCCATGTTGTCGTACACCGACATGTGCGGATACAGCGCGTACGACTGGAAGACCATCGCGATGTCGCGATCCTTCGGCGGCACGTCGTTGACCACCCGGTCGCTGATCAGGATCTGGCCCTCGGTGATCTCCTCCAGCCCGGCCAGCATCCGCAGGCAGGTCGTCTTGCCGCAGCCCGACGGGCCGACGAAGACGAGGAATTCGCGATCGGCAACGAGAATGTCGAGGTCCCTGACGGCGACGACGCCCTTACCGTCGCCTTGCTTGCCGCCGCCAAAGCGCTTGGTGACATGATCGTAAGTTACACTGGCCATGTGTTCACTCCTCTCTGTGGGGGCACGCTGTGCCTAGTGTAGCATCACCGGTTATTCGTGTCAATACACGCCCGTCACGACCCCAGGCTTGCCGGCAGCGCCGGCAACTGCGGAAAATCGTCCGGCGCGAGCAGGTCGAGATTCGTTTCCTGCGACGGCGGATACGCGCTCAGAAACTCCTCCTGCGACTTCGGCGCGTCGGCAGGAATCGCCGCATCAATGATGCGCGTGTGGTTCGTGTCGTCCGGCCCGCCGCCGAGTTTCCACTGCTCCGCCGTCTGGAACACGTCGCGCAGCCGCCACACGCCCTGGGACGGGAACCCATCCTGGCTCGCCACAATGCCGAGGTAGGCCGCCCTGGCCGGATCGAAATCGTCGCCGAAGACCGAGCGCGGCACGCGCAGCGTCGCGGTCTGCGCTGCCGGATCGACCAGGACCTTGAAATCGGCGCTCACCTGCTTCGGCTTGCCCTCGGCGTCGGGCGCGTGAATCTGCGGTGTCCAGCCTTCGGCCCAGATCGCCACTTCCCAGCCGTTGCCGGGTTCGAGCGCCGCGTTACGGCCCGGCAGCAGCAGGCGTGCGCCGGTCCCTGCGCCAGGGTCTTTGTCCACGTACACGTCGAGCGTCTGCACCGCGAGATTATTCGGCGAGCCCCACGGGTTCGGAATCGGCCCGTAGAACGTGAACTTGAACACGATGTTGTTCTCGTCGTAGCCGGCGGTGAAATCCTTGATGTCGAACAGGCCCGGCTTGAATACGCCGTCGGTCGGATAGGTGTACGTGCCGGGGCCATGATCGTCGCCTTCAGGATCGGCGACGCTCAACACGACGGTCGTCGTGCCGAGATCGGGGATGACGACCTGCGCCGGTCCGGCCGTGGGCACCAGGTGCAGATCGCGCGGCCCCGAGCTGGCGATCGCGGCGAAGCGCAGGTCGTCGCCGGTCTGCACGTCGCCGCCGAGTAGCGCCAGCGGGATCGCCGCCTCCAGCACCGGCCCGTCCACGGCGACCTGGATGCCCTCGGCTTCGCCCGCGATCCATTCGCCGATGGTGTTCGCGCGGTATGGCGTAGCCGCGCCGCTGTCTAACGACACGTCGAGCGCATGCGTCGCCTGGAAGCCGAGTGCCGTCTTGTCTTCCGCAACGGCGCTGCGGATCGAGAACGGGCTGGAGCCTTCAGCGCGCGGCACCGACAGGTACAGGTTTACCGCGCCATCGGGAATGTCGCTC
Organism: Anaerolineae bacterium; assembly: GCA_035283185.1. GTDB lineage: Bacteria > Chloroflexota > Anaerolineae > Fen-1058 > Fen-1058 > DASSFZ01. The sequence goes on from DATEUJ010000154.1 coordinate 12,188, forward strand.
CAACGGTCCCTGGCGTCAATGCGCGCGTAGAGGTTGTTCTGGTCCATGCCGTAGCGCAGCGCGCCGATCACGTCCTCCGAACGCGCCTGCGCGCCGCCGCTGACGACATAGGTGCCCGCGTTATCCCACTCGCCTTCAGCGGCGGCGCCGTCGATTGTCGGGGTGAACAGTCCCTTGAACGGCTGCGTCGGCTGGGCGGCGCGGCGCGAAACGATGGGCGCTTGCACGAAGTCGGGCACCGGCTCGCCCAGCGCTGCGTACACTTCGCTCAGCAGCGAGCGGAACGAGAAGTCGAAGTAGTCGTCGTTGCCGCTGTCCTGATCCGCGCCGTACCACCAGAACCAATCGGAGCCTTCGGCCAGGTACATGAAATCGAGCGCGCGCGCCAGGTTCTCAGGCGACGTCGTCTTGCGCTGGCGGATGTCGTACTCGGCCAGCGTTTGCCGTGTGCGGCGCAGATAATCCCAGGCCTTGGCTTCTTCCGATTCGCCGATCCAGGTGTCGTAGTTCGGGCTGAACCACGCGCCCGGAAACAGCGACTCGATCGCGCGCTCTGTCGGAACCATCGCGAAGAACTCTGACGGCGTCACGGTCTCGATCGCCGGCGTGCTCGACAACTTCTCGTACAGCGCGTGGAAGAACGCCTTGCCGTCGTTTGGATAATGCTCCCAGGCGTTCTCGCCGTCGAGGATGATCGACACAAGATGCGGCCCTTCCGCGCCTTCCTCCTTCAGTTGCTGGCGAATGTTCTCCAGGCGCTGCATCAGGTCTTCGGCCGCTGCCTCGCCCTCCTTGTTCGAGTACTCGAAGCCGATCAGGTCGGACAGGCGAAGATCGCGGAAGATCACGTTGACTTTTGCACCCGACTTCGCATCCTCCACGAGGTAGGGGCGGTAGAGCGCGTCGGCTTCCTGCACCGTGTCGGCGCTGTCGCGCGTGAACGCGTCGATCCCGATCGACCTGGCCAGCACCTGCTCGCCGGAGGCCATCCAGTTGTAGCCCGCCTCGCCGACCATCTTGACGATGTCCTGCGCCACCGCGCCCTCGCCCGGCCACAAGCCGCGCGGCTTCTGCCCGTAATGCTGCTCGTATATTTCCACACTCTTTTCGACATGCGCCTTCGCATCGTTCGGATAGGAGAACGTGTCGGTCGGCTTCTCTCCCTCAGGGCTGCCCGCCAGCGCCAGCCGGGTCGAGTAGATTAGCGGCAGGATCGGATGAGCATACGGCGTGGTGATGACCTCGATCTGCCCGGCGTCCTGCAGCTCTTTGTGAACCGGGATAACACTCTGGATGACTTCGATGGCCTTGTCGAACAGAATCGGCTTGTCCGACTCGGCGAAGCTCTCGCCCTTCTCTACCAGCGACTTGAGCGGCTCTTCGGTCAGGAAACCCGGATCGAACCAGGCCAGGTTGAACAGCACCTGCAAATCGCGGAAGTCCCGCTCGGTGTATGACTCCAGCGCCGCGTCGATCTGCTCCGGCTCCGCGCCCCCGCGCTTGGCCTGCAACTCCGTGTAGCGCGGGAAGCGATTGACAATCTTGGGATTCACGTCGAAGAAGCGCTGCAGGATGAAGCGCTTGTCGTCGTCGGCCAGTTGATCGGCCGGCTTCTCGGCCAGCACCCAGTAGATGTCTTTCGCGCCGGCCGCGAGATCGTCCAACTGGCGGATGAGCACCGGCGTAAGATTGAAAGTGACGTGCACGTCCGGGTAGCTCTTCAGAACCGCGGCCATGTCATAGTAGTCCTTGGTCGCGTGGACGCGCACCCACGGCCGCGTATAGACGTTCGTCTCCGGGTCTTTGTAATACAGCGGCTGATGCTGATGCCAGACGAGCGCGACGTACAGCGGCGGCTCTTCCGGCTCGACCGGAACCGGCGTGTCGGTTGGCTCCGCGGGCGTGATGGACGGCGGGAGCGGCGGCGCCGGCGTTTCAGTCGGCGGCGTGCATGCCGAGGCGACCACCGCAAACAGCGCCAACAGCCAAACCAGATTCTCGGACGTTCGATTCATTTGCGTTTGGACTCCAGGCGTCGCCCATCCGGTTCCTCATCCCGATGCCGCGCCAGCTCCTCGCCGACGACCCGCGTGCTCAACACGGCAATCGCCGCCGGGGTAATCCCGGCCAGCAGAACCGGTATCATCGTGCTGGCGACGATCAGCACGCTGACGACCAGCGCCATCGCCACGCTCGTCAGCGGATGGCGCAGCATCAGAAAGGAGCTGTCCTGCAGGGCCAGACGCAGCGACGGCTGCTTGAGCTGGAGAAGCACAGGCACGACGAACAGTTGCAGCAGCAGCCAGACGAGGGCGGCGCTGATAAGCACGGACTGGATCACATCGCCGAAGACATTCCCCAGCCGGCCATAGAAACTGATGTTCGTGAACAAGATCAGGGCCACCCCCAGGTTCAGCGCGCCCCACACGTACATCGGCCGGGCGACCTGCCGGCCGCCGGCAAAGAACGTTCGCCAGCCGACCGCCCGCCGCGCGCTCACTTCCCGCGCGGCGAAGAAAAGGCCGCCCGTCGCGAAGGGGAGCGGGATGATCAGCAGGCTCATCACCACCCACAACAGGTTGTACACGATGAACAGGTACGACTCGGCGGCGATGTCGGACGCCGCGCCTTTCAATGCATCCCACAGCAGGCGCATGCTGCAAACCCTATCATCCCTTTACACTTCCCAGCGTCAGGCCGGAGATCAGCCACTTCGCCGAATACAGGAACAGGGCCATAACCGGGATCATGACCATGATTGATGCTGCGGCGAAGTTGCCCCAGTCGGTGCGGAACTGATCGATGAAGTGCTTAAAGCCCAGCGTCCAGGTGTTCAGATCGGCTACGCTGCCGACCATGACCCGCGCCAGCAGGTAGTCGTTCCAGGCGGCCATGAAGTTGAACAGGAAGACGATCGCCAGCGCTGGCGTCGACAGCGGCAGGAGGATACGAACGAAAGCCTGCATTTGCGACGCACCGTCGATCTTAGCCGCCTCCTCCAGGTCAATCGGGACCGTGTCGTAGTAGCCTTTAAGGATCCAGATGCTGAACGGCACTGCCGTCACCGAGTAGCCCAGCACCAGGCCGCGATACGAATTCACGATCCCGATCTGCGTCGCCAGGATGAACAGCGGCACCAGCATCATCGCAGCCGGGATCATCTGCGTGGCCAGCAAGAACACCAGCCCGAACGACCGGCCGGGGAACCTCCAGCGCGAGAAGGCGTAAGCCGACGTGGCCGCGATGATGACCCCGATCGTCGCCGTCGTGATGGTGATAATGAGGCTGTTCCAGATCCACAGCAGGAAATCCGTATTCGTCAACACTTCGCCGAATGCGTCCAGCGAGGCGTCCGGCGGGACGATCTCCAGCGACGTCGACAGCAGGCGGTCGTTTGGTCGCAGCGCCACGCTCATGACGCGCAGAATCGGATAGGCGGCAATCAGGCACGCCAGGATCAACGTCCCGTGAATCAGCAGCCGTTTGAACGGGCTGTCGCCGCGCGTGCGGCGGAAGAAGGTCGAGACGGCGGCCGCCGACGGCCGCGCGGCTTCTCGAGGGCGTTCGACGGTAGCGGTGGTGCTCATTCGTAGACTCCTCTCAGCGTGCCCGAGCGCCAGATGTACACGAGCGAGAAGACCAGCAGGATCAGAAAGATAACGAACGCGAACATCGCGGCGAAGCCGTACCGGTTGTACTCGAACGCGGCGCGGTACAGCGCCGTGACCAAAATATCCGACGTCTCCAGCTCGTTCTGGTTGATCAGGAACGGCACGTTGAAGTTGTTGAACGTCCAGATCGTGCCGAGCACGATCGCCGGCGTCAACACCGGCCGCAGCAGCGGCAGCGTGATGCGGCGAAATTGCTGGTAGGGACTGGCCCCGTCGATTTCGGCCGCCTCGTAATACTCACCCGAGATGCTCTGCAGGCCGCCCAGGAAGATGACCATCATGAACGGGATGCCCAGCCAGATGTTGACCAGGCACATTGCGACGAAGTTCCACACGGCGTCCGTCAGCCAGTTGATCGGCTCCAGCCCCAGCCCGGTCAGTATCAGGTTCACGAAACCGTACTGGAAGTGGAACTCGCCGCGCCAGGCCAGCACGGCGATGATCTGCGGCACCGCCCAGGGCAGCACGAGCAGCGTGCGGTAGAAACCCTTGCCGCGCATCGGGCGATTGAGCAGCAGGGCGAGCGCCAGGCCGCCCCACACGTGGAAGAAGACGTTCACCGCCGTCCAGATCACCGTACGAGCGAAGACCGGGGTGAACGTCTGCTGCTGGAGAACAGGATCGGTGAGGAGCCGCTGCAGGTTCGTCACGCCGTATTCCAGCCCGATCTGGAACTCCCTGAAGTTGCGCAGGCTCATGTTGCTGAACGCGAGCCGCAGCTCGTAGTACATGGGATAACCGATGAGCGCCGCCAGCCCGATGCCCGCCGGCGCCAGCAGCATGAACGCCAGGCGCAGCGACGGCTGGCGCTGCAGGCGCATCAGGCTGACGACCAGCCCGAGAAATGCGACCAACGGGACGATCGCGATCGCGCTCAACGTCGCCCACAAATACACGCCGCGCACGAGGTCGCCCTCCATCGACTCGAGCAAAGCCTTGAAGTCGAGCGAGTCGAGTACGGACAGCGCTACCGCCAGCGTCACGAAGAAGAAGACCGCGAGGGTGCCCACCTGGATCACGTAGGCGACGACGTTCGACGGCCTGCGCAGCCGCTTGTCGAGCCACTCCGCCAGCCGCCAGCCGGCGTACAACGCGACTTCGAACGTGACGAGCGCGAGCACCAGCACCAGCACGGTGCTGAGCACCTGCTGGAGACTGTTTCCGAGAACTTCAGGTTTGAGTTTGTCCATGTCCGGAACCTTTCGTTCTCAACCAGCACAAGATAGTAGTAACGACTTCAGTCGTTCGTCTGTTCGTCCGCAGTTGGACTGCGGACGCTGGGACGACAGTGCAACTGTCGCCCAAACATGTGTGCAATCACCAGAGTAGTAACGACTTCAGTCGTTCTTAGCAGACGAGGAACGGGAAATCCCGTTCCTCGTCACTCACTTACCTGTTACGGCTCGAGCGTCTGCACGCAGTTCTCGGCTGCGGTCTGCATGGCGGTGGCCGCCTCTTCCGGCGTCGCTTCGCCCGCCAGGACCTTCGCCATCTCGGGCTTCATCGAATCCCAGTTGCAGCGCATCTCGGCCTGCACCGGCATCGGCGTGCCGTTCTCCATCTGCAATGCGGAGCCGGCCAGGATCGGGTCGCTCGTGATCATGGGATCATCCAGCGCGACCTTCAGCGCGGGCAGGCGGCGGAACTTCTCGGTGAAGCGCAACTGGTTGTCCATGTTGGTCACGTACTTGATGAAGTCAAGGATCGCCTCCAACTGAGCGCCCTCGACGTCCTTGCCGATCATGAAGAACTTGCCGGAGGTGTACGGCGCGGGGTACTCGCCGGTCGCCGTCACCAGCGGGATGGGCGCGACGCCCAGCTTGTCGCCCAGGACGTTGCTGTAATCCCCCAGCGACCAGTCGCCGTTGATCAGCATCGCGGCCTTGCCCTCCTTAAACAGCGTGTCGGCCGCGTTGTAGTCGGCCTCGGCTGGGACGATGCCGTCCGTGAACTCAAGGTCGCTCAGGAACTGCAGCGTCGCGATCATCTCGGAGGTATTCAGCGTGGGGGTCTTGCCGTCGGCAGCAAATACCACGCCGCCGAAGCCGCCTAGCCACGGCACCAGCCAGAACGGCTCGGTCGCGTTATAAACCAGACCGTACACGTCTCCGCTGGTCAGCTCCTTGCCCTCGGCGATCATCTCGTCGGTGTCCGCGGGCGCCTCGGCGAGCAGATCCTTATTGTACAGCAGCATCAGATGGTTGCCGTTGGAGATCGGCACGCCCCAGTGCTGGCCCTCCAGCTCGACCGCGGCCAGCGCCGAATCGACGAACTGATCGAGGTCGACCAGATCGTCCACGGGCTGAATGAGATCCGCTACGACGAAGACACCAGCGTGGTCGTTGACGGTCCACAGGAGCTGCGGAGCCGCCCCAGCCAAACTGGCCGTCTGGAAGTCCTCGCGCAGCGCCTCGGTGTCCTTCTGGACCACCGCGATCGTCACATTCGGGTGCTCCGCCATGTACTCTTCAGCCAGGGCCTCGATTTCCTGGAAGACGCCCTCGGATTCGCCTTCCTGCGACCACAGCTCGAAGGACACCTCTTCCATCGCGGGTTCCGTCGGCGCGGGTGGCTCGGTAGCCTGAGGTGCCGGCGGCTCAGTCGCTTGCGGCGCGGGCGGCTGCGTAGGTGCTGGCGTAGCGGTCTGCGCCGGGCACGCCGTGAGCAGCACAGCCGCAACCAGCAGCACACTCACAAGCATCATATGTCGGGTCTTCATGTCTTCTTACTCCTCCTGAGAGTATCTCGTCGCTTCACCCGGTATGGATTCAGGCATCTGCCTCCGGGTGAGCGCATGCGAAAACGACGCGGTTGAAGCACGATGGACCAGGATCGTATGCGGAATATCACCCCCCTTCGGTCAGCACGGCGGCCGGCACGATCGCCGCGCCGTTGCCCTCAGCGCACGGGCCAGTGCTCTGCCCGACGATGAGCTGCGGCGCGACGAGCACCTGACCGCGATCCAGCGTGCGCCCGTCCAGAATGTCCAGCAGCATGTGAGCCGCGCGCGCACCCACTTCCTCGGCCCGCGTATCGACGATCGTCAATTCTGACGAGATCAGCCGCAACTGATCGGACCGATCGAACGAAATCAGCGAAATGTCGTCCGGTATGCGCCGCCCGTGCTCCTGCAAGGCTCGAATCACGCCGACGGCCACGGCGTCCGACCATACGATCACGGCCGTCACATCGGAATGGCGGCGTAAGAGCGTCAGGATGGCGCGGTAGCCGGCTTCGTCAGACAGCGGGGCAGGCTCCGCGAGAATGGGAAGCGCTCGCTTCTCACACGCGCGCCGGTGGCCCTCCACCAGACGATGAGCGAATCCGAAATCGAGGTCGTCGGGATGAACGAAGGCGATGTGTCGATGGCCCAGGCGCGCCAGGTGGTCGATCGCCATATCGATCGCCGCACCGGTGTCCAGATCGACGTACGACAGACCCTGGTTGTCTGCCATGCGCCCGATCATGACGAACGGGACGCCCTCGCGCTTCAGGAGGTCGACCCGCGCGTCACGCATGTTGATCCGCATAAGTATTATACCGTCAACCAGCCCGCTGTGCACGATCGGATGCAACTGCTCGATCTCGACGTGCGGAGAGCTGAGGTTCATGAACATGTAATCGCTGCGGTTGACGACCTCGGCGATACTGTTTATGAAGCGCAGCTCGACAGCGGACAGGCTGGGGGAGGCAAGCGGATAGACCATCGCCACCGCGCCGCCCGAGCCGCCGGCCAGGCGGCGGGCGACGGGATTCGGCCGGAAGTTCAATTCGCGCATCGCGGCAAAAATGCGCTCGCGCGTCTCCGGCGCCACCGGGCGCTTGCCGCTGATGGCATGCGACACCGTGGTCTTGGCAACGCCGGCACGCTTCGCTACGTCGTGGATGGTCGTACGCGTCTTGCGTGGGCGACTCACCAATGACTCCAGGCGAGACGAAATAGCAAACCGGTTTGGGAGGATGGCAACAGAATAGCACAAACCGGTTTGCTAGTCAAGACCTGGAGGGGCCAGTTTTTCGGGGCGTTTGAATGGAAATTAGGGCAGTGTCTGGACAGCCTCGCCTTGTATCGCCGGCACGTACATCTCGGCCATGTATTCCTTGAGCATACGGTTGGTGCCGAACATCGGAAGCATGGTGCGAATCGACTCTTTCACCATGCGCATCCAACCTGCTGGCGCGCCGCCGGAGTACGGGCGCTCGTAGTACAGCGGAACGATGTCGTTTTCGAGCGTGCTGAACAGCAATTCGGCGTCGGCAGCGTCTTGCTCGGCGGGATCGCCGTGCTCGGCCTCGTCGCCGATCGCCCAGCCGTTGCTGCCGTTGTAACCTTCGCGCCACCAGCCGTCGAGCACGCTGAAGTTCAGGACGCCGTTGACCACCGCCTTCTGGCCGCTCGTGCCGCTGGCCTCCATCGGGCGGCGCGGCGTGTTGAGCCACACGTCCACGCCCTGCACCAGGTAGCGCGCGACGTTCACGTCGTAGTCTTCCAGGAAGACCATGCGCCCGCCCATCCCGGCGTCCTTGATCGCGCGGTACAAGTTCTGAATCAGATGTTTGCCGGGGTCGTCGGCCGGGTGCGCCTTGCCCGCGAAGATGAACTGCACGGGTCGGGCCGGATCGTTCACGATGCGCCGCAGCCGATCGACGTCCCGCAGCAGCAGCGTCGCCCGCTTGTAGGTGGCGAAGCGGCGCGCGAAGCCGATCGTCAGGGCGTACGGATCGAGCAGCACGCCGCCGGCGACGATCTGCACCGGATGCGTGCCGCCGCGCAGCCACTGCTCCCGCGCCCGCTCGCGCACGAACGCGGCCAGCCGGCGCTTGAGGTGACGCCGCACAAGCCACAATTCCTGATCGGGGATGTCGCGGACGCGATCCCAGAAAGCTCGATCGTCGAGATGCTCGCGCCAATCGAGACCCAGATGCTTTTCGTACAGAGCCGCCATGCGCCGCGATAGCCATGTGAGCGTGTGGATGCCGTTCGTGATCGTCCGGATCGGAACCTCGTCCTCTGAACGATCTGGCCACAACCGCGCGAACATGCGGCGTGTAACCTGGCCGTGCAGCTCGCTGACGCCATTGATCTGGCTCGCAAAGCGCATCGCCAGCAGCGACATGCTGAACACGTCGCCCCAGGGCTCGGCCTCCAGCGCCAGCGATAGGAAGCGATCGCGGTCAAGGCCCAGCTCGCCCCAATACGACGAAAAGTATTTCTCCATCATCCAGACGGGGAACTTGTCGTGGCCTGCCGGCACCGGCGTGTGCGTGGTGAAAATCGTCGAGCGCCAGATGTCTTCACGCGCCTCTTCGAACGGCCGGCCGCTGCGCACCAGCTCGGCGACGCGCTCCAGCGTCAGGAACGCCGAATGTCCCTCGTTCATGTGCCACACGGCCGGGTTGTAGCCCAAGGTGCGCAGCGCGCGCACGCCGCCGATGCCCAGCACGATCTCCTGCTGCAAACGCCGCTCCAGATCGCTGTAGTACAACTGGGCCGACAGGCTTTGATCGGCCGGATCGTTCACCTCTACGTGCGTGTCGATCAGGAACAGCGGCGCGCGCCCGACCTGAACGCGCCAGACGCGGGCCTGAATCGTGCGGCCCGGCATCTCGACGTGGACGATGACCTGGCGGCCCTCAGAGTCTACCTCGGGCAGGATCGCCAGCTCGCTCAAATTCAACGGCTCGTTGATGGCCTCTTGCCAGCCGTCTTCCGTGACGCGCTGCCGGAAATAGCCCTCGCGATACAGGAAACCCACGCCGATCAACGGCAAGCCCAGGTCGCTCGCCTCTCTCAAGTGATCGCCGGAGAGAACGCCTAGGCCCCCGGCGTACACCGGGATCGACTCGTGGAGACCGAACTCGGTCGAGAAGTACGCAATCGGCCGGTTGATCAGACCGGGATGCGTCCGCTGCATCCACGTGTCGTCGGCTTCCATGTATCGATCGAACTCGGCCAGCACACGCTGATACAGCGCCATGTAGCCGGAATCCTGGATCGCCGCGTTGATCCGGGAGCGGGACACCTGCTGCAGGAACTTCACCGGGTTGTGCGTCACCCGTCGCCACAGGACGTCGTCGATCCAGCGAAACACATCAGGCGCGTCCGGATGCCACGACCACCACAAGTTGTAGGCCAGCTCGCCGAGCCGGCCGATCGGCTTAGGCAAGGAGAAGGAACGAGTACTGGTATGAATGGGCATCGATGTGTATTCTCCCGTTGTAGGCTGCGGCGATTCTAACGCCCACCTTCCGAACCGTCAAGGCATGCGACTGCCTGCGATCAACTTTTCGCCAACCGATGGCTTAGGGCTTGTCCAGAAATAACTTCCATTTTCTGTGATGCTTGGCTGTGCCAGCCAGACCACACAACAGCGAATTGAGGATGAAACGAATTCGTTGATTCCCTCATTCGTTGTTGTGCTTGGCCGCACCCAACCAGGAAGTCTTTCTTGGACGGCTCCTTACAATTGCTCACATCCAATCCGCATGCTAGAATGCGCAATGGAGAATGCCATGTGATGACGTCGATCTTGTACGTCTTTCTCGACGGCGTCGGCCTCGGCCCCGATTCCGACGACAACCCGCTCGCGTCCGCCCGCACGCCGAATCTTCGCGCCGCGCTCGGCCGGCCGTTAATCGCCGGAGAAGCGATCGTGCGTGACGGCTTCCTGTTCCGGGGCATCGATGCGACGATGGGCGTCGACGGCCTGCCGCAGTCGGCTACCGGCCAGACGGCGCTGTTCACCGGGATCAACGCGGCGCAGGCGGTCGGGATGCACGTCGCCACCTACCCCACCCGGCCGCTGCGTGACTTGATCGCGCAGCACAGCCTGTTCAAGCGCGCCGCCGAGGCGGGCCGCCGCGTCACCTTCGCCAATCCGTTCCACGCGGTTTACTGGCAGGCCGTCGAAGAGGGCCGCGCCCGGCTCTCGGCGACGACGCTGGCGATCAAGGCATCGGGAGTCCCTTTCCGCGACCTGACCGACCTCGAACGCGGCGAGGCCGTTTTCTGGGACATCACACACGAAATCGCCCGGCTGGGCCGGCCGCCGCGACGCACGCGCGCCAGCCGCGATGGCGACTCGCCGCGACCGGCGCGAGAGTATGTCTTGGCTCTACCGCCCATCACACCCGGCGACGCCGGCCGGCGGCTGGCCGCACTCGCCGCCGCTCACGACCTGACGCTGTATGAATCTTTCCTCACTGACCTGGCCGGGCACCGGCGGCTGCCGATTGCGCCCGAAAGCGCCGTCGAGACGATCGACGCTTTCTTCGGCGCGGTGCTCGCGCATCGCACGCCCGACACGACGCTCGTCCTGACGAGCGATCACGGCAACCTCGAGACGCGATCGTTCAAGGGCCACACCGTGAACCCGGTGCCGCTGATCGTCGCCGGGCCGGCCGCGGCGCACTTCCATGCCGTGCGCGAAATCACCCAGGTCGCGCCGGCGATTCTCCACGCGCTCGGATGCGAGTAGCCTCTGAGTCCCGTAGGGCAGGTTTCTTACCTGCCCTCGAAATGGCGGCTATGGAAAGCCGCCCTACTCGGGGTATAATCCGCCGCGATGAACCGGCGAGCGCTGCGCTTGATTCTGATCGCGATGCTGTCCACGGTATTCGCCTGGCGCGCTGCGGCAACCTCGGCGCAGACGAGCATCAACCTGCTCCAGAACCCGAGTTTCGAGGAGGAGTACGACGCCTGGGGAGATTATCGCGAGCTGAGGACGACGAAGGGGTGGACGCCGTGGTGGATCGAGTTCGACGGTGACGAGGGGCACGTGCTGCGCCGGCCCGAATGCAAGCCGGCTCACCATTTCGTGTTCGCCAACCGCGTCAAGTCCGGCGAGTTCGCGCAGCAGTGCTACACCAGCTTCGGCACGCACGCCATGGGTGTGTATCAGCGGGTCAAGGCCACCCCCGGGCAGTTGCTGCGCTTCTCCATCTGGGTACAGGTCTGGTCGACCAGTCTGAGCGATCCGAACGTGTCCGAGCTGCCGGGTAACGTGGGCGTGTCGGTCGGCATCGATCCCACAGGCGGTGTCGATCCCAAGTCGCCCGTCATTCGCTGGGCGCCGGATATCGAGGCTTACGATCGCTGGCACTTCCAGTACATCGAGGAGGTCGCGCAGAACAGCGTCGTCACGGTATTCACTCGCTCGATCGCCGAGTTCGCCGTGCGGACCAACGATGTCTACTGGGACGAAGCCGGCCTGGTCGACGCCGATCTGGCGCTCTCGCTGAAGCTCACGCCGATTCCGACGGCGACGCGCGCGCCGACGCCGACACCCGGACCGGACTCGATCCTGTACGCGCCGCCGGTGACGGATACTTTGCGGCTCATCGCCCTGCGCTTCGGGATCGACTTCGCCCGAGTGGCCCGCGCGAACCGAGTGCCAGCAGATGTTCCGGTGAAGCCACGTTTCCCGGTGGTCGTGCCGGGTGGGCAGGACAAGCATGCCGCACGCGGTACCTACGTGGTGCAGCCGGGCGAGACGATATACTCGATCGCAGCCAGGCATCAATACAGCCCGATCGAGCTGGCCATCATCAACCGGCGGTACGGGCCGGGCATCGCCTGGCCGGGAGAGACGTTGTTCCTGCCCTGAATGCAAAAATAGCGATGAGATTCGTCAAAGTCGTCAACGAGCAAGATGAAACGCTGCTGGCGCACACGAAGTGGTGTCCTTCGTTCGCGTCCCGCCTGCGCGGCCTGACGTTCCGGCGCCCGTTGGCGCCTGACGAAGGCCTGATCCTCATCGAGCGTCGCGCCAGCGTCGCCGCGACGAGCATTCACATGTTCTTCGTCAACTTCGCTATCGCCGCCGTCTGGCTCGACGACGAGCGCCGCGTCGTGCACAAGACGCTGGCACGGCCGTGGCGCCCATTCTACGCATCACCGCGCCCGGCGCGCTACGTCCTGGAAGGGCCGCCCGCCTTGCTCGAACGCATCGCCGTCGGCGACATTTTGAGCTTCAAGGAGACATCGGGATGACGCAGAACAAGAAATCCATCCCGCGTTTATCCGTGTTCATCCGTGTCCTGGTAATCTTCATCATCGTCCTCGCGCCGATCGCGACAGCTCGCGCGCAATCTGCTGCGCCGGCGGTATACGTCGTCCAGGCGGGCGACACGCTTTTCAGCATTGCGCGCCGCTTCAGCGTGCCGGTCAACGAGCTGGCCCGGTACAATGGCGTGCTGAATCCCGATGTGATTTACGTAGGGCAGGAACTCAAGATACCGCCTACCGGCCAGTCATCCGCTGCACGCGGGACGCCCACGCCGGCGGCGTCGATGCCCGCCTATCGCATCCACGTCGTCCAGCCCGGCGAGAACCTCTTTCGTATCGCGCTCAGATACGGCGTCACCGTCGAGACGATTGCGGCGGCGAACCGGCTCGGCAGCACGACACTGATCTTCGTCGGCCAGCAGTTGAGCATACCAGCCCCAACCGGCGCGCCGACGGATGCCCCCGTTGCTCAGCCGAAGACGCCCCTGCCCGACCCGTTCGTCAGCTTTGACGTAGGGCCGCTGCCGGTATCACAAGGTGGCATCGTCGTCGTCAAGGTGCGCACGCGCGAGCCGGTCACGCTCGAAGGGTCGTTCGTCGACTGGCGCATTCCGTTCGCGCAGGAAGGCGATGCCTACTACGGCCTGGTCGGCGTCTCGGCCAGCCCGACCAGCGGCGTTCAGCCCGGCATCTATCCGCTCACCCTCACCGCCACCCGGGCAGATGGCGCGCAGGTCGCCGTGTCGGCCAGCGTGCAGGTCACTTCCGGGCGCTACAACTCGGAGACGATCAACCTGCCGCCGGATCGTCAGGCGCTGCTCGATCCCAATCTGATTGCCGCCGAGCGTGAGAAGCTCAACGCGGTGTGGACGATCTTCAATTCGACGCGCCACTGGAGTGGGCCGTTCTCGCTGCCGATTCAGAATTACGCCAAGATCAGCTCGCCGTTCGGCACACGCCGCGCCTACAACGGCGGGCCGTTCACCTCTTTTCACGAAGGCACCGACTTCTCGGCGCTGAGCGGGACGCCCGTCTACGCGCCGGCTAACGGCGTCGTCGCCCTGGCCGAGTCGCTCGTCGTGCGCGGCAACGCCATCGTCATCGACCACGGCTGGGGCGTGTACACCGGCCTGTATCATCTGTCGTTGATCGACGTGAGCGTCGGCCAGCAGGTGAATCAGGGCGACTTCATCGGCCGCGTCGGCGGCACCGGCCTGTCGACCGGTCCGCATCTGCATTGGGACATTCGGGTGCGCAGTCTGAACGTCGATCCGATGCAACTGACGCGGCAGGCCTTGCCTTGAGGAAGTTGCTCGAAGCCCGCGTCCCCGCGGGCGGTGCCAACCGCGAGGCCTGTCCCGAGCGAAGCCGAGGAAACTACGCTCATCCTTCTTCATCCATTCCGGCAAGCATCTCGTCATCTCCGGCCGCGATCAACTCCCGCGCCTCGTCGACACGCTCGATCGGCACCATCACGCGCACCTCGCCCAGCCCGTCGATCGTGATCCCGAATACCTGGCTGACGGAGTCATAGTCGAGCACAGCCGGGATACCCGAGACCTCCAGGCGGCCCTTGATCACCTGCGCCCTTAAGAGGCCCGACGCGCGATACACGACCTCCAGCCCTTCACGCTTCACGTTGCGCGGTCCAAACATGTCGATCTCCTACCTCTTTCAGCGTGCCTCGCCATCGCGGTGTAAAGTATAGCACACCGCCCGTGCCGATGAGGTACCCTGCGAAGGAATGCCGCCAAACGCGCGGTTGTGGTATAATCTCCCCGCGCAGCAACCCTTCGCCTTTCGTCCGCAGGAGATCCGGTCCGTGATTCAGCGCGCCACACAGTCGCCCGAGTATTGGGGACAGAGTTTCTCCGTTCAACCCGACGACCTCGACCATCTGCTCAACCTCTTTCTCGAAGACGAGATGCCGCGCTCGGCCGACGAGCTGGCACTGGCGCTGGTTCGCTATCGCTGCCAGCGCGAGGAAAGTGCGCTCAGCCGCGAGCTGATCAAAGGCAAGCTGTATCAACCCAAGGATACCTATGCCGTCGGCGACCAGGTTGTCTTCCCCGCGCTGAAATTCGCCGCCGGCACGGTGATCGCCGTGCGCGACGGCGTCAATCCCGAAATCGGTCCCTTCAAAGTCATCCGCGTCGAGCTAGACAACGGCCACACACGCGAGTTCGCCGCAGAGTATTCCGCGCCGCACCGACTCAACACAGACGGCAGCCTGGCCGTCGACGAGGCCCTGCTGTCACCCGAGGAGCTTTTCAAGCGCCACGGCCGGCCGGTCGTGGACAAACTCGCGCAAACGCTGAACGAATCGCCCGACCTGGTCCGTTTGGCAGGGAAGTGGTTCCTGCGCAGCCTGATCGCCGACGTCAACGTCGGGCATCTCAACCTGGCCGAAGCCGTCCTCGACATGCACCAGGGCGGCCCGCTGCCGACCGAGGCGCTGCTCAAAGACATCGGCATGCCGGAGCAGATCAACCGGCACCTCCAGATCTTCTCGCTGAATCACGCGCTGCAGCACGACGAGCGCTTCGACGAAGTCGGTCCGGCCGGCGAAGTTCTGTGGTTCCTGCGGCGCCTGGAGCCGCCGGAAGTGCTCTTCCAGCCGCCGCGCCTGATTGCCGCCGGCGCGCCGTCCGATCGATCGCGGCTCGACGATGCGCTGCTACGCATCGAGCGCGAGATCGACGACGAGCTTTCGGCGATCCCCGCGCCCGACGACGATTACGACGAGGTCACGTTCGTCCTAACCTATCCTCACCGGCGCGTCGGCACGGTGCCGCTCTCGCCGCGCATCGCCAGGCTGTTCCCGACGGGACGCACCCATCGCATTCGCTTCATGTTCGAAGACGCGCGCACCGGGCAGCGCTGGCCGGGTTGGGTCGTGCGCGAACACGCTTACGCCTTCGGTCTTGACACCTGGTACGAGGCCAACGACGTGCCGGCCGGCGCATACGTTCAGATTCGCCGCGCCGACGATCCGGGCGTCGTGGCCGTCGATCTCAAGGGCCGGCGACCGAAGCGCGAGTGGGTGCGTGTCACTCACGTCAAAGATCGCCGCGTCACGTTCGAGATGGTCAAGCGGCAGATTGGGTGCGACTACGACGAGCTGATGATGCTGGTCGTCGACGATCCGGCCGTGATCGACGAAGCGTGGCTGCGCCTGGCCGGCGAGAATCTGTCCCATCTGATCGGCGCCCTCTTCCCAGAGCTGGCCAAGCTCAGCCCGCAAGGCACGGTGCATGCAAAGTCGCTGTACGCGGCGATGAACGCCCTGCGGCGTATCGCACCCGGCCCGCTGTTCGCCGCGTGGAGCGCGCATCCTGCGGTGCGCATCGTGGGAGACGGGTACGGCGTCTCGCACTGACTGACTTAGCCTGTTTTCCACGGTTCCCGCCGCAGCCTGCCCTGAGCATAGCCTGCCCTGAGCGGAGTCGAAGGGTCGAAGGGTTGCACTCCGGCAGACTGGGACGGCAGTGCAACTGCCTTCTCATCTTGCATTGACACTCATCGCCTGAGTGCGATCAGTGGTATAATCACTCGCGACACTGTGTGCCGCGAGTTTTCATTCGAAGGAACTGCTCCATGCCCCACCCGCCCAAGAAGCTGTCTCGCCGGATCAAGCCCGCGCTCGACACGCCATTTCACATCGACTTCGAGTGGTGGCAGCAGGAAGGGCGCGATCTGCACGCGTATCTGCTGAGCCAGATTCCTGCAGACCTGCACGAAGCGTACGCGGAGCTGGACGATGGCGCCACGGTGGATACGGTCAATCCCGAGACGGGCGAAGTGCAGCAGGAGGACGGCCTGCTGCAGCGCGTGCGGGCGATCGCCAGGCAGCGGGTGGATTTCGTGAACCAGCACACGTCGATTATCGACGCGGTCTTTCGCACGTTCCTGGTCAACGACAACAAGCCGCTCACGTCTTACGAGCTGTCCCGCCACCTGAACCGCGACGCCGAGCTGATCCTGCGCACGCTGTCCGGCGCGCAAGTGTACAAAGGGCTGCGCCCTTGCACGGAGTAGGAGCCGCCGTGCGTGTGAACGTGAAGCTGCACGCCGTGCTGCGCGATTATCGCCCGCCGGATTTCAAAGGCGACGTGATGCTCGTGGATCTCGACGATGGCGCGACGGTGCTCAAGGCCCTGGAGCATATCGGCATTCCGCGCAAGCGTCTGCACGCGGCCTTCCTCAACGACGAGCAGGTCGGCGTGGATGCGGTGCTGAGAGAGGGCGACTTTCTCCGACTTTTCCCGCCCGTGGCGGGCGGATAACCTCACCCTCACCCCGGCTTCGCCGCCCCTCCTCCTCCCCCGGCGTAACGCCAGAAGAGGGGGAGGGGCCGGAGGTGGAGGTGAGGCATGCCCCCGTAGCTCAATGGATAGAGCGCCTGCCTTCTAAGCAGGTGGCTGTGGGTTCGAATCCCGCCGGGGGCGTCTGACAGGCACATGGCCTCTTTCCGGTTGTCGTAGGGGCGCGAGGCCTGCCCCTTCGCGATTCGGAATTTTCTTTAGCGCTCAGTATACGTTTGTCTGGAGCAAAGCCATCGCGACACTGCCCCAATCGAGCATCCCCGGCGAAACGCGGCAGCAGATCGAGCAGCTCGCCCAAGACTTGCTCGCGCGTTATCACGTCACGCGGCCGCCCGTGCCCGTTGAGCGGATGGTCACCGAGCCGTCTCTCGGGCTGTGGGATGCCAAACCCACCGAGCTGAGCTTCACGATCGGTCACGGCCTGTATCGATACGCGCCACGCATGGCTCAGGCGCGCCTGTTGTACCGCGCCATTTGCGACAGCGACGCGGCGCGCCAGCACGGCTTGAACGTGCCGTGGCCGGCGTCGCGCCACGAGATCAAATACTTCGCTCGCTGCCTGCTCACGCCGGAGGCCTGGGTACGCGCGCTGCCTGAATCCGAACGGCACCCCGATCGGCTCAGCGAGCGATTCCAGGTGCCCCCGTTCGACGCCGTGACGCGGCTGGCCGAGCTGGGTCTGCCGATTTCCGACGAGGCCGTTCCGGGGCTTGATACCTAAAATGCCACATCCATTCCCCAGCGCCGAGTGGGTCGCTGATTTCGAGCGCCAGATCAATTCGGACGAAGAATACGCCAGAGCGGCCAGCACGTGGGAAGGCGATCTCAACTTCGTCATCGAAGATGTTCCCGGCCTGGACACGCCGATGGTCGTCTACGTCGACCTGTGGCACGGCAAGTGCCGTGACGCCAGGTTCACCGACCTGGCTTCGGCTCCGGACGCCAGGTTCAGAATCAACGCGCCGCTCGCCAACTGGAAACGCGTCATCACCAGGCAGATCGGGCCGATCCCGGCGATGGTGAGCGGTCAACTCAAAGTCCACGGCAAGCTGCCGTACATTCTGCGCCACGTCGGCGCGGCGCAGCATCTGGTAGAGTGCGCTACGCGCGTCGATACCGCATTTCCCGCCTAGCCCACTCTCACTCCAACTCTCAGTCTAGGCTTCATGCTCAATCCCTTCGGCCGTCTCCTCAGCGTCGATCTGTCCCGCAGCACGATAACCGAGCAGCAAATCGATCCCGACCTCACTCGAGATTACGTCGGCGGCAGCGGGCTGGCCGCGCGCCTGCTGTGGGATCGACTCGCGCCCGATCTCGATCCACTCGGCCCGGACAACCCCCTGTTGTACATCACCGGCCCGCTCACCGGAACGGCCGGCCCGACGAACGGGCGGTTCAGCGTGTGCGCCCGCTCACCCGCTACCGGTCTGTGGGGCGAAGCGAACTGCGGTGGTTTCTGGGGGCCGGAGCTGCGCTTCGCCGGTTACGACGCTGTGCTGATCACCGGCAGAGCCGCCTCACCCGTGTACTTGTGGATTCGCGACGGCATGGCGGAACTGCGCGGCGCGTCGCATCTGTGGGGCCAGGCCGATACCTACCAGACGCAGGAGCGCATCCGCCAGGAGGTCGGCGACCGGCTGGCGCGCGTTGCCTGTGTCGGCGTCGCCGGCGAGCGCCTGATTCCGTATTCGCTGATCCTGTGCGACCACGGGCGCGTCGCCGGCCGGGCAGGCATGGGCGCAGTGATGGGCAGCAAGAACCTCAAAGCCATCGCCGTGCGAGGCAAAGGTAAACTGCCCATCGCGCAGCCGCAGTTTTTCAGCACATTTCGATCGATGCTCAACCGGGCCTTGCGCGAGGAGAACATCACCCTCTCGCTGCGCGCAGCCGGCAGCGCCAGCGCCGCCGAGTATTTCCAGATGCTCGGCGAGATGCCGATGCGCTACTTCACCGCCGGGCAGTTCGAGGGCCAGGAGAACGTCAGCGGCAGCGTGATCGCCGACACGATCCTCACCGGCGTCACCACCTGCCACGCCTGCGTGATCGCCTGCGGGCGGCTGGTGACGATCACAGAAGGCCCCTACACGCGCGAAAAAAGCAAAGGCCCCGAGTACGAGACGATGACGGGCTTCGGCTCGATCCTCGGCAGCGGCGACATGAACGCGGCCACCCATCTCGGCCAGTTGTGCGACGTCTACGGGCTTGACACGATCAGCGCGAGCAACGTCATCGGCCTGGCCTACCTGCTGTTCGATCGCGGCATGCTCACGGAACGGGACACGGGCGGTCTGAAGCTCGAATGGGGCGATCCGCGCCCGGCCGAGGCGCTGCTGCATCTCATCACGCAGCGGGAGGGCATCGGCGAAGTGATGAGCCGGGGGGCGAAAGCGCTCGGCGCGCATTTTGGCGTGGAAGAACTCGCCGCGCACGTCAACAACCTGGAGATGCCTTATCACGACCCGCGCGCGCTATCGGGCATGGGCATCGTCTACGCCACCTCGCCGCGCGGTGCGTGCCACAACCAGAGCGACTTCTTTGTCGCCGAGATCGGCGCGGATCACGAGGAAATCGGCATCCCGCTTCTCACCCCGCCCACGCCCGACACGGGCAAGGCCGCGCTCGTCGCGCGGCATCAGGATTACCGGTCGCTCAGCAACAGCCTGATCGTATGCATCTTCGCTCGCCTGCCGGTGACCTCGCAGCTCATCTTGTACAACGCCGCCGTCGGTCTCGACGGGGACATCGGCGAGTTCATGCAGGCCGGCGCGCGTATCTGGAACTTGAAGCGGGTCATCAATCATCGCTTCGGACTGACGCGCGCGAGCGACAAACTCCCCAAGCTGCTGCTCAAGCCTCTACCCGACGGGCCGAACGCCGGCAACGTGCCCGATTTCGAGCTCCTGATGCGCGAATACTACGCCGCGCGCGGCTGGGACCCCGCCACCGGCCGGCCGACCCGCGCCACGCTCGAGGCGCTCGATCTCGGTTTTGCCGCCGACACGCTCGACGAGGTGTCAGGTGTTGAGGTGTCAAGTATCAGGGCCGACACGCTCGACCCCCAGCATTCAACCTCCAACCTCCAACCTCCAATCTCCAACCTCCAGCCCATGATCCTCGTCACCGGCGCGACCGGCTTCCTCGGACGCAACCTGATCCCCCTGCTCGTCTCGCGCGGCCATCGCGTGCGCGCTCTCGTGCGGCGTTCCAGCGCCTGGCAGTTCCTGGCCGATCTGGGCGTCGAGCTGGCCTGGGGTGACACGCGCGATCGGAACGCCGTGATGGACGCGATGTACGGCTGCCGTGCAGTGGTGCACGCCGCGGGGCTGTTTCGTTTCTGGGGACGGCATGACGATTTCTTCGCCACCAACGTACGGGGCACGGGTCATGTCCTGGACGCGGCGCGTCTGGCGCGGGTCGATCGCTTCGTGCACATCTCGACCGTCGCCGTCGTCGGCCGGCCGAAGCCCGAAACGACTATCGACGAGGGATACCCGTGCGAGCCGGTCGACGATTACATGCGCAGCAAGCTCGAAGGCGAAGGACTCGTGCGGCGCTACTGGCAGGAGCATCGACTCCCCGCCGTCATCCTTCGGCCCGGCGCGTACTACGGTCCCTGGGGGCATTACGCATTTAACCGTCTCTTCTTCGAAGACCCTTTTATCAAGGGTCTGCCGATTCGGGTCCACGGCGGGCGGCGCTTCACCTTTCCGGTCTACGTGCCCGACCTGGCCAGCGCGATCGAAACGACGCTTACGCACGGCCGCCCGGGTGAGACCTACAATGTGTCCGGGATGAGCCTGACGCACCGCGAAATCAATGCGACGATCAGCCGCATCACCGGCACGCAGCCGCGCTGGATTGACGTGCCTGCGCCGGCGATCCTGCTCTTCGCGCGAGTGTGGACGGCGCTCTCGCGTCTGACCGGCCGCGAGCCGTACTACCCGGTCAACCTGGCGCACTACGTCTTCCACGACTGGATGGTGGACAGCCGCAAGGCCAGGCGCGAGCTGATGTTCGAGCCAACCCCGTTCGAGGAAGGCGCGCGCGCGACGATCGAGTGGTATCGCAGCATCGGCATGCTGACGCACAGCGGTCCACGCCTTCAGACCTCGGCGCTGACCCGGGAGGAAGCATGAAGCTCGTCACCGTCGAGCAGATGAAAGCGATGGAGGCCGCCTCGGACGCAGCGGGGCACTCCTACGACGCGATGATGGATCGCGCCGGAGCCGCCGTCGCGCAGGTCGTCCAGCAGCGCGGCGCCGTCAAGGGCAAGCCCCCGACTGCCTCTATCGGGGGCAAGCGCGTCCTGGTGCTCGTCGGGTCGGGCAACAACGGCGGCGACGGGCTGGTCGCGGCCAGACTTCTGCGCGAAGCCGGCGCGGAAGTCGCGTGCTACTTGCTGATGCCGCGCGACGACGCACGGGTCACCGCGGCGAGAGAAGCGGGCGCCTTCATCGGCGTGCTGCCCGACGATCGCGGGCTGCGCGTGCTGCGCCGATTCAGCCTGGGCGCGGACGTCGTCATGGATGCGCTTTTTGGAACCGGCGCGCGCCTCCCCTTGCCGCCCGACGCACACAAGCTGCTCAACACGGTCAAGGGCGATATCGAAGCGCGGCGAAACAAGGACGCCGGTTTGACGGCGCCGGTATCGCCCGCCGCGCCGGCCGGCCCGTTGATCGTCGCGGTGGACGGCCCGAGCGGCATGGATTTTGACAGTGGCGCGCTCGATGTCAGCGCGCTGCCTGCCGACGTCAGCGTGACGTTCGCGTATCCGAAGATCGGACACACGCGTTTCCCGGCAGCCGATGCCTGTGGCGAGCTGATCGTAGCCGACATCGGCGTCGATCCGGCGCTCGCCTCCGGCGTGGCACTCGAACTGGCCGATCCCCACATGATCCGGCGGCTGCTGCCGGCGCGGCCCGCCAGCGCGCACAAAGGCACGTTCGGCAAGGTCATGATCGTCGCCGGCTCGATTCACTATTCAGGTGCGCCCGCCCTAGCGGCTGCGGCCGCGTATCGGTGCGGCGCGGGGCTCGTGACCGTCGCCGCGCCACGGACTGTCCTGCCCATCGTCGCGTCCAGATTGACCGAAGCCACGTTTCAGCCCTTGCCCGATTCGATGGGCATCGTCTCCGCCGACGCCGTCCCGATTCTCAGCAAAGCACTCGAAGGCTACCGCGCCGTTCTGATCGGCCCGGGTCTCACGCACGAGAAGGAGGCAGCCGCTTTCCTCGAGCGGCTGTTTGGAGGAGAGGCGCCTTCCAACAGGCGCATGGGCTTCTCGACGAAATCTGACTCGACCGCGCCGCCGACCCGTGTCTCGCTGCCGCCGCTCGTGCTCGACGCGGATGGGCTGAACGTCGTGTCTGGGAAAGAAGAATGGTGGAAGCTTCTGCCAGAGTCGTCCGTGCTCACGCCGCATCCAGGCGAGATGGCGCGTCTCACCAGGTTGGAGCGCGACGAAGTCGAGGCGGACCGCCTCGGCGTGGCGTCTCGATTCTCGCAGACCTGGGGGCACGTGGTCGTGTTGAAAGGCGCCTTTACCGTCGTCAGCGCGCCGGATGGGCGGATTGTCGTGATGCCGTTTGCCACTCCTGCGCTCGCCACGGCGGGGAGCGGCGACGTGCTCGCCGGCGCGATCGCCGGCCTTCGCGCGCAGGGGTTGAATGCCTTCGACGCAGCCTTGTGCGGCGCGTACCTCCACGGACTCTCGGGCCACAACGCCCGCACCGAAATCGGAAAAGCCGGCGTCGTCGCAGGTGACCTGCTCGAACGCTTGCCGGCTGCCATGAGGCAACTGACCGGCGTCTAGCCGCGCCTGCCCGATGGCAGGCTCGCACACGCAAAAGGCCCCGATCTCAATTGAGATCGGGGCCTTTTCGAATTGGGCTTTGGCAAAACGCCGGAGTGGGGCCTTCAGGCGAACAGCCGCGCCCCCTCGGTCAAGTCGGCCAAGCGACGCCAGCCGCGCCAGAGGGTGCGCCAGCCCGGCGGGCCATCCCGGCGACGGCCTTGGTGGCCCCCGAGCTGGGCGACGCGCCGCCAGAACCGGGCGGCAGTCATCGTGGCGGCCTCGGTGTGTTGATAGCGTGCGAGCACTTCGACGAGCAGCGGCTCGACCACGGTCACCGCGGGTGCGTCGGGCGTCTGACGGGCGGTTTGGCGCCGTTGCAGCAGGCGCACGGCGA
>DATEUJ010000155.1:0-5008 GCA_035283185.1 Anaerolineae bacterium
TTCGAAGCCGACCGCGACCAGCTGCGGCGGACCGTCGTGCGCTCGCTCTATCGCCGCTTGCATCCGTCGCGCCATCTGGAAACGCTCAAGGGCATCGGGCAAGACAGTGCGGCGGTCTTCGTCAGTTTCATTGGCGACCCGACGCGCTTTGCCAATGGCCGTGTCTGCCGCGGTTGGAGCGGCTTGGTGCCGCGTAGCAGCCAGAGCGCGGATAGTGAAAGCAAGGGCTTGCGCATCAGTACCTAGGGTAAGCCTAACTCAGTGGCCAGTCAAGCCCCGCGCGGACGGGGTCAGTTCTGTGCGGCTTGGCGCAAACCAGCACGGTGACGACTATTCGAGTTTGTTAAGGTTCAGCCTCTTGACACGACTTAGAACTTCTAAAGCCTCGATTCCGGAATTTGCCAAACTCCAGCAGTTTATTCAGCCGAAGGGCCTCGGATCACTGTCAAAGATCTCGGCTTCGCTAAGGGGACTTCGCGGCAACCTGGTCAACGATGGCAGCAGCGCCGCGATCACGTGGGTGTTGCCAGCCCCCGATAGAGTCAGTCGGGGCCAGCCACCATATTCAAATGGGTCGAACCAGGCAGCGACCTCCGATAGATGCCCATCCGGGAAGCGAGCGGCCCACATCCCGGCCAGGCCGTAACTCGCGGCATACGGCAGGCACATTTCAATCAGATCGGGCCGGGGAGCCGGCGGATACCTGTGTGCCAGGTAGTGCAGGTGTGAGACGAAACGCCGCCACCGCTTGGCCCGCTGCAGGCCCTCGTCCGAAAGCGTCGGGAACGCTGCGGCAATGATAAACACCAGGCCGCCGGCAGCGATCAGGTTGATCGGCACCAGGAAAGGCCAGACTCCCCAGCCCCCGATAGAGGCATTCGGGGGCCAGCGCCCGATTTGCGCAAGACACGCCGCCAGTCCGCCCACGCCCAGCGCGAGCAAGGCAGCCGCGCAGAGCAGCAGGCGCTTTTGAAACGACACCCGCTCACGGCTCAGCAATCCGGCCATCTGCATTTCCTGTGTCACGGACTCCGAGAAAGTCTTCCAATGGGAAGACAGCTTTGGGCGGAGATCGGACAGCCTTACACCGGAGGCCGCGCCATCTCCGGGGCCAAACAGAACCTCGAGCAGGCTGCGCTCGTGCGGCCGCAGGCCGATCGGCGATGACCGGAGGTGAATCACGAAGTCGCCGGGACCCTGCCGCATGCGCCTGGGCGGTTCTTCGAGCCGCACCACGCCGCGCCGCATGAGGTCGAGCAGCGTGCCCAGCGCGTGCCGCCAGTGCGGGCGGGCGCCGTCGCTGTCAAGCACCCCGGCGATCGCCGGCGGCAGATCGTCCGGAAGATGAATAGGGCCGGTGGTCGCGTCTGCATCGGCTGAAGCCGGCACAGGCCAGCGACGGCTTATCCAACACAGCGCCAGTGCGCCTCCACCGATCACCAGGACAACCAGCATCAGGACGATAATTTGAATGTTCATCGTAACTCAGTCAAACCGATCAAGCTCAAATCAGGCCAAAGAGCGCGTTAAATCTTCTTGAAGCAGGGTGCACGGCCAGCAGCGATCATCATCGTGTCAACCTGTCGCGACGACAAACGCCACGGCGTACTCGCGCTCGTGCGTCAGGCTGACCGACCATTCGTCCAGGTCAAGCTCCTTGGAGCGCGCCAGCGCATGTCCTCTCAAGTGCACGTGCGGCTTGCCGTTGCCGTCTGGAAGAATCTCGACGTCGTGGAACAGGATGCCGTCGGCGGTCATGATGCGCATCCCCACACCCAGCGCCTTGCTCACGGCCTCTTTCGCGGCGAAGCGCGCGGCGAACTCGTCCGCGCGGCCCTTGCACGCCGCGATCTCGCGCGGCGTGAACACGCGATTCAAGAAGCGCTCGCCATGGAGGCCAAGCGCCTTCTGCACGCGCGGAATGTGGACGATGTCGACGCCCGTGGATAACATTCGAGCATTCACCAATTACCAATTACTGATCACTGATCACCGATCACTGATCACTGATCACTGATCACCGGTCACTGCCCAGGCGGGCCAGCGACGGCCAGCGCGTACGCGTCCGGATCGAGATATTTCTGGGCGGCGGCCTGCACCTGCTGCGCCGTGATCGCGTTGACCATGTTCGTGTAGTTTTGCAGATAGTCCAGACCCAGCCCGTACAACTCCATGTTGGTGATCTGGTCGGCGACGCCGTCGTTGGTCTCCAGGCGCAGCGGCAGCGAGCCGGTGATGAACGCCTTGTTGTCGGCCAGCTCGCTGGCGGGCACTTTCGCGTCGCGCATGCGCCCGATCTCGCCGCGTATCAGATCGACCGCGCGGTCGACGTTGGCCGGATTGACGCCGGCGATCACGCTCCACGCGCCGGGGCCAAGCCCGCCTTCGAGCGAGCTGTAGGCATAGTACGCCATGCCGCCCTTCACGCGCACCTTCGCGCCGAGGCGGCCATACAGGCCGAACACGCCGAGTATCGTGTTGCACAGCGCCGCCGGGTAGTAGTCCGGGTCTGCCCGCGCGGGGCCGACGAAGCCCAGCACCAGATCGCTTTGCGTCTTGCCCGGGATGCCGACCGACTTGCGGCGCGCGTCGGACACTCTCGGCGCTTCCGGCAACGCGGCGCGCGCACCCTGAGCGGAGCGCAGCGAAGTCGAAGGGCCCGCGCCGCGCCAGTCGCCGAATGCATCTTCCCACAAGCGAAAGGCATCTTCCGCTTTCACCGCTCCGACGATGGTGGCGATCATCCCCTGCGCGCCGGTACGCTCGCGATAGAAGCGCTCGAGATCGTCGCGAGTCAGCGCCTTGATCGTGTCTGCGTAGCCCGTTCCGCTGATCGAGTACGGATGCGCTTCAGGATACAGCAGCTCGCGGAAGGTCAGGCCGGCCATGCGGCGCGTGTCGTTCGCGCGCTCCTGCAAGTCGGTGAGGATCTCGCCGCGCTGCTTTTCGACTTCGGCTTCCGGGAAGGTCGGATCCTGCAGTACGTCGGCCAGGATGTCGACGATCGTCGGCAGCGATTCGGCCAGCGATTTCGCGCCGAAGCCGGACACGTTCAGGCCGGCGCTCACGCTCACCGTCGCGCCGATCGATTCGATTTCTTCGTAGATCTGCTGAAACGTCCGGCGCTGCGTGCCGCGCATCAGCACGTCGGCCATGAAGGAAGCCAGGCCGGCCTGCTCGCGCGGAACGTCCACGCTGCCGAAGCGCAGCGCGCCGTCGATCACGACCACCGGGCTGGAGAAGTTCTCCTTGACCAGCACGACCATGCCGTTGGGATATTCACGGCGCTGGACGGTGTCGGGGCCGGGGACGGATGAATCGTGATGCGTGATGCGTGAAACGTGAAACGTGAAACGTGAATCTTGATAAGTGATACGTGATGAGCGACGAGTGAGTCTAGTCTTCATCCTTCCTCTCCTTCGACTGCGCTCAGGACAGGCTTCATCCCTCATCCTTGCTTTGGCACGTAATAGCCTACCGTGCGGCGGCTCTTCACCAGGTACGCCTTCGCCGCGCGATGAACCTCGTCGACCGTCACCTGCGCCAGGCGGTCGAGGTAATGCTCGAACCACGTATGGTCGGCGAACATCTCGCTGAAGCCGTACCAGAAACCCTGGTTGGTGACGCTCTCGCTGCCGTACGCGAACTGCGCCTTAGATTGGCGGATGGCTTTGTCGACCTCTTCCTGCGATGGCGGCTGCTCGACGACCTTCTGCAGCTCGGCGTCGAGCGCGGCCTCGACCTCCGCCGGCGTGTGGCCTTGGCGCACCGTCGCGCTGATCGCGTACATGTAGGGGTCGTGCGTCGGGACCGAGCTGCCCGATACATCGGTGGCCAGCTCCGTATCGACCAGCGCGCGGTACAGCCGCGACGACGCATTCGTCGTCCCGCCGCCGAACAGCGACAACCCCGATGCACCGGACAGGATCGCGTCCAGCACGACCAGCGGCGCAAAGTCGGCGTGCCGCGCTTCGGGCGCACGATAAGCGACGTCGACGTACGACGTCAGGCCCTCACCTTCTACCGTAATGCGCCGCTCGCCCTTTTGCTCAGGCTCGACCGACGCGAGCTTCGGCAGCGCCGGGCCGGGCTTGATCCTGGCAAAGGCTTTGCCGATGCGAGACAGCATGTCTTTGGCGTCGAACGCGCCGACGGCGATCGCCACGCAGTTGTTGGGCGCGTAGTAAGTCCGGTAGTGCGCGTACAGGTCGCCGCGCGTCATCGACTGCAAGTCACACAGGTGACCGATCGTCTCGTGGTGGTAGCCGTGCACCATGAAGACGCTGGCCTGCAGTGTTTCGCCGAGCAGGAACTGCGGACTGTTCTCGTTGCCCTGGCGCTCGGAGATGATGACCGTGCGCTCGCTCTCGACTTCCTTCGGCGCGAACAGCGCGTTCGTCATCCGGTCGGCCTCGATGCGGAGCGCCAAATCGATCTTGCCGGCGGGCAGCGTCTCGAAGTACGTGGTGAAGTCGAGCCAGGTGAATCCGTTCCACACGCCGCCCTCGCGCGATACCAGCTTGTCGACCGTCGCCCGGGGGAACGTCTTGGTGCCCTTGAACAGCATGTGCTCGACCCAATGGCTGATGCCGGTGATCCCCGATCGCTCGTGGCGCGACCCGACTTTGTACCAGCACCAGAACGTCGCGACCGGCGCGTTGTGGTTCTCGCGCAGGATCACGGTCAGCCCGTTGTCCAGCACGGCCTTGAGCACGCCGTTTCGGGCCAGAACCTTCGGCCTGCGGACGGATGTCATGCGGCGAGGCGCCGCCTTTCTCGTCTTCATGTTTTGCCCACTCCTCCGGTTACTAGAGATTTCCACCTGGATTAACGACTTGGAATCGAGGCTTCAGCCGGATCCGCCTGAAGGCCTGATCTTTACCCAGAACTTTTGTTCCCTCGACTTGTGCGATAATGCGCGTAGCTTGGGTGAAGCCGGAGAGAACCATGATCGCTTCCGCGAGTGAATGGGCGGCGCAACAGTGGGCGCACGTCGACTTGGGTGACC
>DATEUJ010000156.1:0-8478 GCA_035283185.1 Anaerolineae bacterium
AGTGCGCCAGCGCGAAGTCGCGCATCTCAAAAAGAAAGCGGCTAAACTCGGATTCACGATTGTCGAAACACCTGCCTAAGCTCAACGAGACGCAAGTTTCTGAGCAGGAGCGCCGTTTGCGACGAAGCAATCTCAGCCGCCGTGAGCGAGCAGGGCCGTCCGTGCCGGAGATTGCTTCGCAAACAGCGCTCGCAATGACGCGGGCCGAGCAGTTACGCGCGCTTCAACCAAAAGCGAAGGCGGACGAGGGACCGCCGCAAGCGTCGCACTCGCCCGCCGTTACGGCGCGCAGTATAGCACGAAGACCGGCGAGCGTCAAAAAACACAGCCCAGACCCAGCCCAGACTTCAGCCCAGATTTCGGAAGTCTTTCGGGCACCTCGCCGACAAGCACATGCTATAAGACTTCCGAAATCTACAGCTTAAAGTCTATCCACGAGCGTGCTATAATCTCCGACGTGATCACGAAGCGGCAGCTCGGATTCATCCTGATCGGCGTTGGCGCGCTGGTCATCGCCGGCGCGCTTGCGGCGAACGTCGTCGGCGCGCGCGACGCAGGCTTCGGGCCGCTGCAGACGATCGGGCTGGCCGCAGGCGGCGGCATCATCCTCATGGCGCTGCCTCTGTTGAAGCTCGGCGACCGGCCGGCTTAGAGACTATCTCACAACGAAACGCTGTGATGACCTCGTCACCCAGCCGCCTGTTGTCACTCGCGTCGAGAATCCTCTTCGCGCTCACGATCGCCGTCTTCGTCGGCTACCTCGTCATCTTTTTCATCTACGCGCTCGCGCTGCTCCGCTTCCCGTACGACTACGACCAGGGGGAGGGCTTCGAGCTGAACGATAGCATCCTCTTCTCGCGCGGAGAATGGCCTTACCGGGACAACGAGGCGTTCCCCTTCTACGCATCGAATTACGGGCCGGTGTTCCACCTGCTGGCGCTGCCGCTCTTCCCGATCTTCGGCCCGACGCTCGCCGCAGGCCGCTTCCTCTCCTTCCTCGCGACGATCGCCATCGGCGTCACGGTCACCGTCGTCGTCGAGCGCCGGACGCGCGACCGGCCGATCGCCGCGCTGAGCGGGTTGATGGTGTTCGCGTCGAACTTCGTCTACCACATCGGGCCGCTGTACCGCCAGCACATGACGATGGTGCTGTTCGAGCTGCTGGCCGTCGTCGCCATCAGCGGGTACGATCACCCGAAGCACGGCCGGCGCAACATCGTCCTGTCGATGGTGTTTCTGCTGTTAGCCGGGTATACCAAGCAGCTTTCGGCGGCCACCGCCGCCGCCGCGCTGGCCTTTCTTTTTCTGCGATCGCCGAAGAAGGCGATCGCCAGCGGGCTGGGACTGGCGGCCGCCGCCGGGGCCGTCTTCTTGTGGATGAACGCCGCGACGGGCGGGCAGTGGTTCGTCAACTCGATCACGGCGAACGCCAATGCGTACGACTATCGGCAGGCCGTGACGCTCTACGGGCAGTTCTTCAGCCTGCATTTCCTGATCGCCGGGCTGGCGATCGGCTATTTCTTCTACGAGCTGTACTGGGATCGGCTGTCCGCCTACAGCATCTGGTTCGCCTTCGCGCTGGCGAACGCCGCGCTGGCGGGAAAGTGGGGCGCGGGCGAGAGTTACTTCGTCACCGCCGTGACGGCCGCGTGCATCACGTCGGGGTTCGCGCTGGGCAAGCTTAAAGAGCGAGCGCCGGCGCGTTGGCCGCGCGCGGCGGCGCTGCTCGGCATTCTCATTCCCCTACTCTATCTCGCCCAGGCCTGGGCCGTGCGCCACCTGCCCACCGACGGGCCGGTCTTCGGCGCCCTGGCGGACGCGATCGGCGTCGGGCACGGCGCGTCGGTGTACGCCGGCTACCCGTACTTCGATTCGATCGGTTACACGCAGGCCGGCCACTTGCCGACTGAAGCCGACGCGAGCCAGGGCGACCGTATCGTCGCGCACGCGACCTCGGATGAACGCCCGGCCCTGACCGAAGAGGCGTCCTTCGCGCTGCGCGCCGGCAAGCCTGTCGTCACCAATCCGACGCAGCTCCTCAACTTGTGGAACAACGGCGTGCTCGATCCGGCGGAGTTGATCGCGATGATCGACGAGCAGGCGTTCAACGTCGTCGTGCTGCGCGCGCAGTTCTATCCGCCACCGGTGCTGCAGGCGATCGGCGCGCGCTACGAGCCGATCGACGACGTCTGGATGAACGGCTTCCAATACCGCATCCTCGGCCCGCGCGCGGATGTCGGCGCCGGCTGCGACGAGGCGCGGTTGTACGCGATGAAGCATTGGCTCGAAGAAGCCGCGGCGGGGGGCGTCATTCGCATCGCCAGCCGCGACACCGCGCCGGAGGGATGGTCAGGCGCCACAGGCGCGACCGAGTTCCAGCACATGACCGGCGGCGAGCGGGTGTATCGCCTGTGGATCGCGCCGATCAACTGGGAAGGGACGCGGCCCGCGTCGGGCGGCGCGGCGTTCATCGGCCGTAACACGTGCTTCAGGTTCTTCGACGATGCCGGCGCAGAGCCGGAGGCGCGCCTGCTTGCGCGGCGACTGTTCGACATCCGGCCATAGCTGCATATTCGGATAGAGGAGAGAGATGCATGGACTCCGTTCAGACGATCCTGACTGCATTGCAGGCCGGGTCCGGCGCGGCCGGTTCGGAGCTGTCTCTCGCTCGCGACGAACTGCGCGCGCTAGTGCGAAATGCGTTTGCCGACAACAATCGGGCGATCCGCGCGCTGGAGGATTTCCTCGACGACCCGGAGACGTACGAGCGCCCTCTGGCCAAGGCGCTGAGCGAAATCGGCGTCGATAAGAACCCGGACGTCGGCGCCGCCGCGGCGCGTGTGCTGCAGCTCCAGCCCTCGCACCACAAAGACCTCGTCGACCGCATCGTGGAGCGCGAGCAAATCCGCACCGGCGACCGGTTCACGCGCATGGCCGAGGGCATATCCGATCTCAAGGCGCAGGAGGAGGCCGCTTCGCACCAACGCATGGAGCGCTTCTGGGAAGAGGAACATCGGCGCCGCGAGGCCATCGCCGAGCGCCAGGTCCGGCTGTGGAAGCAGCAGCAGCAGATGGTGATCGGCGTGGCGGCGATCGGGATCGTCATCCTCGTCGTGTTCATCGTGATTTTGATTGTGACAGCAGGCGGATGAGGTGGAGTGCAGACTCACCTGCCCCCGTAGCAACGCGGAGTGGGGTCAGTCTGCATGGCCAAAGCGGGCTGAAGCCCGCACTCCAGAGGTTTTCGGATCGGCGCTAAGAGACTGTCTTAAAACCCTGTGGTTGACGCATCCCCACCCGTGGTTGACGCACCCCCATGCGTCAACAGCGGGCATAGGGATGCCCGCTCCACGGGTTTGAAGACGCGCTCTAAGAGCATTTGTAAATTGCTCGCAGCCCGCGTCCTCGCGGGCGTGGCCAACCGCGCGGACGCGGTTGGAGAGCATTTTCAAACAGGCTCTAAGAAGAGGAGGCAGGCATGGCGATTTCCGGCGAGTCCGACTACATCTACGGCTTCCACGATCCGGGCAACTGGCGCTGGATCCTGACGGACAAGGGCCGCACAGGTTGGGTTCTGGTTACCGAAGAGATCGGGCACGATCCCGGCTCCCACAGCGCGCCTGACTACCGCGAATGGTCGGACGCCGGCTTCGGCGTGATCATTCGCCTGAACAACGGGTACTCGCCGCGCGGCACGATCCCGCACAGCCGCCACTACGACGACTTCGCGCAGCGCTGCGCGAATCACGTCGCCGACTCCAAGGGCGCGCACGTCTGGATCATCGGCAACGAGATGAACCACGCCAACGAGCAGCCGGGCGTGCAGTTCCGCGCGAGCGGCTTCACCGCCGAAGAGCTGATCGCGCCGGAGAAGTACGCCGAGTGCTTCACGAAAGCGCGCGCCCGGATCAAGATGCTGCCCGGCCACGAAGACGATCAGGTCGTGCTGGGCGCCGTCGCGCCATACACGGCCGTCCTGCGCTATCCCGGCAACGAGAGCGCGAATTGGATCAAGTACTTCACAGACATCCTGGAGCAGCTCGGGATGAACCTGGACGGCATCGCGCTTCACGCGTACACGCACGGCGCGGATCCCGGCCTGATTTTCGATGAGAAGCAGCCCTGGCCGCAGTACCCCGGCCTGCACTATCACTTCCGCGCCTACCGAGACTTCATGCGAGTCATCCCCCCCTCTTTGCGCCACCTGCCGATCTACGTCACGGAAACCGACCAGAGCGACGACGGCCAGGGGCACGTCTTGCCGTGGGCCGACGTCAACTCCGGCTGGGTGCGCAACGCCTACCAGGAGATCGACAACTGGAACAGGACGCCGGGGAACCAGCAGATTCGCTGCCTGCTGCTATACCGCTGGAGCCCATTCGACGACTGGGCTATCGAGGGCAAACGCGGCGTGATCGAAGACATGCAGATGGCCGCCGAGTCAGGCTACAAATGGAGCGCCGCCCCGCTCGCCGGCGGCAAGCCGTTCATCACGGCGAGCGACCATCTCAACGCGCGCAGCGGGCCGGGCACGCACTTCGACCGCATCGGCCTGCTCCGCAAGGGCATCACACTCGAAGTCCTGGGCCGCAACCCGGACAACACCTGGCTGCACATCGCGCTGCCCGACTCGAAACAGAAAGGCTGGGTGAGCGCGCAGCGCGAAGCGGCCAGCGTCACGGGCGATCTCGACGAAGTCGAGGTCCTCGGCGCGCCCGAAGCGCCTGCCCTGAGCCATGTCCTGAGCGAAGCCGAAGGAGCAGCCGAAGGGGCAGCGCCTCTCGCCGTCGCGAAGCCGGCGGCCGCAGAAAAGGCCGCGCCGAGGCCGTCCGCGCCGGGCAGGCTGATCGTCACGACGACCGACGAGCTGAACGTGCGCAGCGGGCCGGGCACGCAGCACCGGCGCGTCGGCGGCGTCATGAAGGGCGCCACGCTCGAAGTCACCGGGCGCAGCCCGGACAACGCCTGGCTGCAAGTCGCGTATCCCGACGCCCGAAGCAGAGGCTGGATCAGCGCCCGGTACGTAAGCGCCAGCGGCGACCTGGCATCCGTCGAGGTCGTGCGCGCGTCGGCCGCGCCCCCTGAGCGGAGCGCAGCGAAGCCTGCCCTGCGAAGTCCCCGACCGGAGGGAGCGGGGAGCGCGGGCGAAGGGTCGAAGGGCGCGCCTGCGGCGGAGCGGCAGGTGATCGGCGGCTATACGGTTAGCGGAGACTTTCTCAGGTTCTACCGCGCCAACGCGCAGTTGACCGGCGCGCCGATCTCGAACGTCGCCGTCGAGAACGGCGTCCAGACGCAGTACTTCGAATCGCTCGCGCTGCAGGCGACGCCCGGCGGCGTACGGCCTGCAAAGATCGGCCGCGAAGTGCTCGCCGCGCGGCGCGCGATCGCCGATTTGCAGGGCCGGGCCGCGCAGCCGGCGAGCGGCGGGCTGTCGCCCTCCACCTTCGGCTTCGAGCTGGAGGACGTGAGCGCGAAGCTGCCGAAGAGCACCGACAAGACGTGGCCGCGCCGGGCGCTGAGCGACATCGCCTTCGTCGTCGTCCATCACACGGCTGCGGGCGGGACGCTGTCTCCGGCGAGCCTGGCGCGCACGATGGTCGACAAACAGGACAAGCCGGGCATCAGTTATCACTTTTACATCACGTCGAACGGGACAGTTTACCAGACGCAGCCGCTCGAGGCGCTGACGGATCACGCCGTCGGGCAGAGCCGCACTTCGGTCGGCGTGGCGCTGGCGGGCAACTTCGTCGGCGCGCAGCCCGGCGACGAGCAGTTATCCAGCGCGGGCGAGCTGTGCGCCTGGCTGATGGCGCGCCTGAACCTGCCATTCTCGCGCGTCAAGGGCATGTCCGAAATCGTCCCCGGCCACAAGTCGCCAGGCGACGAGTGGATTCAGGGAGCGAGCTGGAAGGAGCGCCTGCTGGCGGTAAGCGAAGCGGTGAAGGAATCGCTGCGCGGCAAAGTCCAGGCGGCGTGGATCGCCAGCGTGCCGCAGCCGGAGTGGGAGGACCGCACGAAGACGCTGCCGACGTACAACGCGCTGCCGGCGGCGGAGAAGAAGCAGGGCGACTCGCTCGATTATCCGGTGCGCACGCTCGACAGCATACGCACTCTGGTCGTGCATCACAGCGGCGCGCCGGCCTCGACGAGCGTCGACGAGATCGCCCGTTACCAGGTGACGGCGCAACTGAAGGATAACGCCGGGCAAATCACGAAGGAGCAGTGGCCGGGCATCGGCTATCACTTTTTCATCGCCGCCGACGGCGGGATCGTCAAGTGCCACGAGATGACGACGGTGTGCTATCACGTGTCCGGCCTGAACGCGGCGGGCGTCGGCGTGTGCTTCGCGGGCAACACCACGACGAGCGCGGCGCCGCCCAACGGGGCGCAGATCGCCGCCGGAGGCAGGCTCATCGCGTACCTGATGGATCAACTGAACCTGGACTTCGACGCGATCAAGGGCCACAAGGAGTTGGAGGGCGTCGACTGCCCCGGGCAATGGACGGACGGGGTCGCCTGGAAGCACATGCTGATCGGAGCGATCGGCGCGCAGATGACGGTTTCGCAGTAGTTAACCACGGAATCCACGGATGTCACGGATAGCCGTGTCTGAACATCCGTGGAATCTGTGTCATCCGTGGTGAGTCTTTTGGATCCGGCCCACGAAGCGAGTCGAGCTATGAGTTACCAGGTCAAGCTGCCCGAGTTCGAAGGCCCGCTCGACCTGCTGTTGTATCTCATCGAGCGCGAAGAGCTTGACATCACGACGATGTCGCTGGCCGCCGTGACCGGGCAGTACCTCGAATACATCCACGTCCTCGAACGGCTGGAGGTCGACGCGATCGCCGAATTCCTGGTGATCGCGGCGAAGCTGATCCTCATCAAGTCGCAGGCGCTGCTGCCGCGCCCGCCCGAAGCGCCCGGCGAGGGCGAAGAAGATGCGGGCGACGAGCTGCTGCGCCGGTTGATCACGTACAAGCAGTTCAAAGAGGTGGGGCGCGAGCTGGGCGAGCTAGAGGCGGCCAACCGCCGCACGTTCATCCGCGTCGCGCCGCCGCCCAAGATCGAAAAGAAAGTCGACTTCAGCGGCGTCGCGCTCGACGACCTGCTGCGGCTGGTGCGCCAGGCGCTGCTCGTCGAGAAACCGCAGGCAACCGTCGACGCCGTCGTGCGCCCCTACACGCTAACGATTCGCGATCAGATTGCGCTCATCCGGCGCCGCCTGGGCCAGCAGCCGGAAGTGAGCTTCAAGCGGCTGCTCGCGCGGGCAGGCTCGCGCGTCGAGATCATCATCACCTTCCTGGCCGTGCTCGAATTGCTCAAGCGACGCGAGGTCACCGTGCGGCAGGATGGGATGTTCGGGGACATTCTCATCGCGCCGTCGAACGAGCCGCCGGCCGGGCCGGTCGACGAGCCGTTGATGGACGAGGAATTGGAGTAACGACTCACTTGCCTCACCCCCCTGCCCCCTCTCCTGGCGACAAACGGCGTCGCCAGGAGAGGGGGTGTCCGCAGGCCAGGGTGAGGCAAAGCGACTGACCCCACTCCGCTTCGCTACGAGGGCAAGTGAGTCGCTACTACGAGTGAAATCTGTGATTCGCGGAGTCTCCAATCGAGAAGCACCCGGCATTCTCCCGGGTGCTTCATTTTTGGAGTCGAGCGCGGCCGAGCTATTCCGGGCCCTCGTACTTAAAGGACAGCTTGACCTTCGCCCGGTAGGCGATGACCTTACCGTTTTCGAGCTGCATGTCCAGCTCGGCCACCTCGGCGATGCGCAGGTCGCGCAGCGTCAGGGCGGCGCGCTCGACGGCCGCGGCGGCGGCCTTCTCCCACGACTCGGTGCTCGTCCCGACCAGCTCGACGATCTTGTACACACTCTCGGCCATGTTTTCCCCCTTTTTTCGCCCGGATGGGCAGATGTGTGATACGGCGCAGGCAGGGGAAAGTCTACACCCACTGCCGAGAAAAGCAAGTTTCAAACTTCAGACTCCAAAGGGCAAACTCCAAAGGGGCAAACTCCAAAGGGGCAAACTCCAAAGGGCAAAGTCCAAAGGGCAAAGTCCAAAGGGGCAGGGTTCAAAGGTTGAGAGGCGCTTTGTCGGATCGGCGGTCCGGCTGGCGTTGAAGTTCCAAGGGGCGGATTCCACAGCTTGAAGTGGTTGCCATCAGACTGGTCGCTCTTCAACTTTTGGAGTTTGAGGATTTGAAGATTTGAAGTTTGCTTTCAATCCCCTCGTCGGGATTCAGTTCGTTCACTCCCGGCGTCGGACACCGAAGCCAGCCAGTAATGCCCGTTTCAATCCCCTCGTGAGAGTGTTGCAGAATTGCCGCCCTTCAGCGGCTGACCGTGGGCCAGACTTGAAGATGGCCTCAGGATGTGCGATGATTGTGGCACCGACCAACAATCTCACGCGCATCCCTGGAGGCCATCCATGGCTATTGTACCCGACTTTGTGCTGACCCTCGTCAACGCCCACC
>DATEUJ010000157.1:0-30501 GCA_035283185.1 Anaerolineae bacterium
TCATTCCGTGGGTCAGGCTGAATGGCCGCACCTATTTGGACACACAGTTGTCAAAGTTCTTGTCAACCTGTCGGTTGACGCCTCCTTTGCCGCTCATCCTCCCATCATCTACCTGATGGTTTCGAGCGAACGGGTCGCACATTAAGGATTGATGCGGCGCGGGTCAGCCCGTACGCGCGGATGAAACGGATGAAAGCCGCCGCATAATCCTGCGTTGAACTAAGCCTGAGCCGATCGCTTGCCGATTTGGAATTTGAAGCGATCCGTCTCAGGCGACGGCCCACGCCTCAGTGGACAGCTAGACAAAATTGTAGTCCCGTGCGGGGTGCCAGGTCAAATCGTGAATGACCTTGTGGCAGCCGGATGAGGATACTGCTCGGTGAGATCGGGGCCGCGCAAGGACAGTATCCGGTCGGCAGGCAAGCGGCGGCGTGGGCGCAGGACTCCAGCCTTGCATCCTGAGCCGGGAGAATCAGGGAAGTGGACACGCTACCATTCATAGGGGCCCGCGTCCGTGTGGCGGGAGAATGAAGTGTCGTTGCAGCAGTTGTCCGCAGGCCGGACAGTACACGCGGTGAGGAGTGACCCTCACTGAGGGTGATGAGGGGCTGGGCGGAGTGTCGGGGTGCGCGGCAGGCGCAGGTGGGAGTAGTCCGGTCGGGAGAATTTCTAAAGTGTGGGCGTCAGCGGCAGGGGTGAGTAGAAGTGACCCTGTCAGAGGAACTTCCAAGTATGGAGGTCGGTGACAGCAGCGAGTGGGGACGGCTGTGTCACAGGCATTGCTGACGTGCTGGTCTCAGCGGCGGGTGGAGATGGCTCCACTGGAGCCCGATCAGGCCGACGCGATCGCCGGGGTTGGAGTTGAAGCTGACGTCGCGGAGGACGGTGACGTCGGCGTAGGATTTGGAAAGGTTGCACATGCTGAGCGTGTGGTATCATATCACATCTGTTTGCCGTGGCTTTGGACAGAGACGCTGGCTGCATCCGTTTATTCGATGTCCATTCGTTGCGGTGGTTTGAAATGCGATCTCCCTGTGCGAGGTCCGAGCGGCACGTGCCGCATCATATAGATGGTAGCCTAAAGACTTCGGAAGTCTCAAGGCGTGTCCCCGCAGGCAAGGTTGCTCCTGAAGACTTCCGAAGTCTCGCCGTGCTCGATTAGGTGCGAATGTAGACTGTGCTATGGCATCTGCGACGATCGAAACAGGCCCCAGACCCGTCCGCGCCCTCGTTCTCTCCGGCGGAGGCGGGCGCGGCGCATTTCAGTGCGGCGTAATCGAGAAGCTGGCCCAATTGGGCTGGCGGCCCGATATCGTCGTCGGCACCTCGATCGGATCGATGAATGCGGCGGTGTGGGCGCTCGACGGCACGCCGGGCGTTGCACAGATGTGGGAAGAGCTTCGCACGCGCGACATGCACCGCTTCCTTCGGCTGCGCCCGTGGAACAGCTTGCTGGATCGCAGTCCGTGGAAGCGCACTTTGGAGCGGTACGCGCCGGAAGACCGCCTGCGCCACGTCACGCTGCCGCTGTACATCGTCGCCACGGACATTACGACCGGCCATCCGGTGATCTATTCCAACCATCGCGACCTCGACGGCTCGAAGCCGCTCTATCAAAAGGTCGATGCCATCGCGCACGATCACCTGCTCGCCAGCTCGGCTATCCCCTACGTCTACGCGCAGGCGCCGGTCAACCGGACGAACCACTGGGATGGCGCCGTCATGTACAACTCGCCGCTGCGCCCCGCCATCGACGCCGGCGCCGACGAGATATTCGTCGTGCTGCTGTCGCCGTATCACGACATCCTCGCACAGGACGCGGTTCTGGCGCCTGCCCCGCGCGGCATCACCGGCCGGCTGGGCTACGTGCTCGACCTGGCAATTACTGCGACGTTCGAGAACGACTTCGAGCAGATGCGCAAAATCAACCGGCGCGTGCACCGCGGCGCCGACGGCGTACCCGACCACAAAGAGATTCGCTGCGCGATCATCGGGCCGCGCGAATGGCTGACCCCGCTCGACATCATTCGCTACCGCCCCGATCGGACGGCCGTGCTGCGCCAGATGGGTAGAGACGAGACCGAGCGCACGTGGGAGCGCATCCAGAGGACGTGGGATTCACTCCGGGATCTGGACTGATTGACGTTACTCTGCCGCAGCATTATACTTGCCGCAGACTCAGTAGGTCGCGGATCGCTCATGGCGGATTGCCAAATCCGCCGTATTCCGCTGGATTTGGCAATCCAGCGGGAGCAAATTATGATCCACTGAGACTTCGTCTTATGACACCAAGAGATGCGGCGCATTCTCCTTATCCTCCTTAACTGCATACTCGTCGTTTCGATGGCGGCTGCCTCAGTTGGGACAACTTTCGCCCAGGAAGGCGGCGAGGATGCTTTCATCGCCGACTTGTTTGCGCTTATGTCGTCCGAGGAGAAAATCGGCCAGCTTTTCATCGTCGCCTTCGACGGCGCCGACACCTCGGATGCGTCTCCCATTGCCGATCTCGTTCTCAATTACCACGTCGGCGGCGTCATCCTCACCGCCGACCACGGCAACATAGTCGACGCCGGCGACGACACGCCCGAGCAAGTTGCCCGCCTGACGTCCTCACTGCAGTTGCTGGCCGCCAGGGCCGGGGACCAGTCCGCGCCTTTCATCCCGCTGTTCGTCGCGCTCAAGCAGGATGGCGGCGGCCCCGCCTACAGCGAAATCAGCTCCGGCTTGACGCCGCAGCCAAGCCTGATGGCGCTCGGCGCAACCTGGAATCCTGCCGACGTGCAGGAGATGGGGCGAGTGGTCGGCAACGAGCTATCCGCGCTGGGAGCCAACTTCCTGCTCGGTCCTTCGCTCGACGTGCTCGTGCAACCGGATCCCGATGGCGGCGATCGCGGCGTGCGGGCTTTCGGCGGCGATCCATACTGGGTAGGCGCGATGGCCGAGGCGTACGCGGGTGGGCTGCGCGAGGGGTCGGCCGGGCGGATGGCCGTCGTCGCCAAGCGCTTCCCCGGCGAGGGCGGCCTGTACGCCGATTCCGACACCATTGATCGCTCACTCGACCAGTTGCAGCGCATCGATCTCGAACCGTATTTCAAGCTGATGGCCGTCCCTGACGCCTCGACGAGGCCGCTCGCCGACGCCGTGCAGACGTCGCACGCGCGCATTCGCGGCTTTGAAGATCGCCTGGAGCGCACCGATCCGGTGAGCGTCGACCCGTCGGCGATGGCGACGCTGCTGGCGCTTCCTCAGGTCGCGAACTGGCGCAATGCGGGCGGGTTGATGGTCAGCGGCTCGCTGGGCGACGAGTCGCTGCGCCGCTACTACGATCAGACTGGTACCACGTTTCCTGCCGAGCGGATTGCGCTGGACGCATTCCTGGCCGGCAACGACGTGCTGGTCTTGAATGACTTTTCGCTCACCGGCGCTGCCAGCGCCGAGCTGCAGACCATTCGCGAGACGATCCAGGCATTTCAGCAGAAGTACCGGGAAGACCTGGCTTTCCAGGATCGCGTCGACAGCGCAGTGAAGCGCATCCTGCGCCTCAAGTATCGCCTGTACCCCGGCTTCCGGCCATCCGACACGGTGGCTGTACCCAGCTCGCTGAACGAGCGCCTGCGGCAGGGCCAGCCTGCCGTAGAGCGCATCGCGCTCCAGGCGCTGACGCGTGAATATCCCGGCACGTCACAGATCGAGGCTGTGCCGCTGCCCGCGCCGATTCCCGAAGAGTCGTTCCTCGTGTTTACCGATGATCGGCTGGTCTTCGACTGTCGTGGATGCCCGGAGCGTGTCACGCTCTCGACGACGTCGATCGCGCAGGCTTTGACTCGTCTCGGCAACGTGCCCCCCGAGCAAATTACCAGCTTCGGGTTTGCCGACCTTAAGGCGTTTCTAGCCGGAGCGCCTGCGGCCCAGGACCTGAGCGGTGCGTTCGCGCAGGCCGACTGGGTCATCCTGGCGCAGCAGAATGTCCAAAGCGACGTCCAGCAGTCTGACGCGGCGCGTCTGCTGCTGCGGGATCGGCCAGGCTTGATGGCCGGAAAGCAAGTAGCGCTGCTCTCGTTTGGCCCGCCGTACGAGCTAGCAGTTGACGATCTGAGGCCGATCTCGGCTGGGTTCTACGCGGCGTACAGCGTAGGCGCGCCTTTCATCGATGCTGCCGTCAGCGCGCTCCTTGGGCTGCTGCAGCCGGTTGGCGCGTCGCCCGTGAGCGTCGAGGCGACCGATTACGACCTCCCCACACAGTTGGAGCCGGATCCTACCCAGGTGCTCACTTTGATCGTCGGCGAGGGAGAGCCGGGGCCTGGGACGCCGACGCCGGAGCCGCCGAGTTACCGCGTGGGGGACGAGCTGCGCGTGCGCACCGGCGTGATCCTCGACCGCAACGGAAACCCCGTGCCGGATGGCACGCCCGTCCGATTCACCGTCGTGTATCGCGATGCCGGAGACGCATCTCAACGCTACGATTCGCTGACCGCGAGTGGATTGGCGGAAGCGGCGTTCGCCATCGAGCATAACGGCCGCCTGGAGATCAGCGCCGCCAGCGAACCGGCGCTCAATTCGGTCAACTTGCAACTGACGATTGCCGAAGGAGGCCCTACGGTCATCAAGACCATCGAGCGCCCGCTGCCGACGCCGACTCGCATGCCGACGGCGACGCCCACGCCGACTCTGACGCCGACTCTGACGCCGACGCCCATCGCCCTCGTCGATTCGCTCTTGGGCGTCGAGCCACGGCGCGCGAACCTGATCGATCTGGCGCTGTCGCTGCTCGGCGTCACGCTGGTCAGCACGTGGGGCTACCGGAGAGAGTCCAGACGCAACGAAGACGGCGCGATCGATCGCGCCGTGCGCCTTGCGCTCCTGAGCTCGTTCTGGGGGCTGGCGGCCTACACCGGCTACGCATTCGGGATGCCCGGCGCCGACGCCGTGCATGCCCTGCTGGGAGGTTGGTCGGCTCTCGTGGTGACACTGATCGGCGCAGCCGCGCCGTGGATCGTCGATTGGGTTCAGCGCCGAACCCAGGAGAGGTGATCGCGCTACGGCGCGATCGATGTGACCGTAGAGACAGGCGTCGGAGCAGGCATCGTCGCGTTCGGCTCGACCCGAACAGGCTCCGCCGTAAGCGTGACAAGGAGCGCGAGCGCGATCATGATGAGGATGCCGAGGACAGCCGCGCGGTGGGCGCGGAGCGCGCGGCGCACGGCGTTCGCGCGCGCGTCCCGGCGCGCCAGCGTGGCCTGAACGTTTTGCGCTTCCAGCGTATCCTGCATCAGCGCGTCTCGAAACTCTAGAATCGAGGCGGGGCGCTCGCCTGGGTGCATGGCGATGGCAGATAGAATGGCTTTTTCGGCGCGAGGCGAGATCGCCGGGTTGAGGACGCGGGGGGGACTCAGCGAATCGGGGCGCAAAAACCGCTGCTTGGCGTCGGGCGGCTGCTGGTTCGTGAGCAGGTGGTACAGCGTCGCGCCGAGCGAGTAAATGTCGCTGCGCACGTCCGTATGGCCCGTATCGCCACCGTATTGCTCGAGTGGCGCGTACGCGGCGGTGCCGCGACCCTGAATCACGGTGATCGTGCGGGCTTCGTCGTGCGCCATCAGCTTGACCAGGCCGAAATCGACGAGCTTGATGCGGCCGTCCGGCGTCAGCTTGATGTTGGCCGGTTTGATGTCGCGGTGCAAGATGGGCGGGTCCTGGGTATGCAGATAGTATAGGGCATCGCAGATTTGAGCGCCCCAGGCCA
This sequence comes from Anaerolineae bacterium, assembly GCA_035283185.1. Taxonomy (GTDB): domain Bacteria; phylum Chloroflexota; class Anaerolineae; order Fen-1058; family Fen-1058; genus DASSFZ01. The sequence continues at coordinate 5,741 of DATEUJ010000157.1, forward strand.
GCACCTGCGATTCGGGCAGCAGGCGGCCACCTCGGCGGGCTTCGTCCATCACCTCCTTGAGATTGAGGCCGGGCACGAAGTCCATCACGAGGTAGTCGTGGTCGCCTCGCGAGAAGTAGTCGGAGACTTTGGGCAGGGTGGGGTGATCGAGGCGCGCCAAAATGTCCGCTTCGCGCCGGAACTGCTCCTCAGCCTGGCGGCGAGTCTCTTCGTCGGCCTCGGGGTCGAAGCGAATCTCCTTGATCGCGCAGCGGCGGCCTTGCAGCCGGACATCTTCGGCTTCGTAGACGGCTACTTGACCACCTTGCCCGATGGCGCCGACAATTCTGTAGCGGTCGTGAACAACCGATCCGGGTTCGAGCAATCCCTCTCTTTCTCCTCGCTTGCAAGCTTAGCCGAGTGAGGGAGGATTGTCAAGGAGTCCCGTGGCCGCGCCCGTGGCCGCCAAAACATCGGCGCCTCAGGCCTCACTGGAGGGAGCATGCCAAACCAAGCGGTGCCTATTGTGGTGGTGCAGGATGGTCAACTGGCCGGCCGGCGCTGGCCGCTCGATAAGCCGTCGATCACGCTCGGACGCGGCGAAGAGTGCGAAATCGTCCTGCCCGATCGGCAGGTGAGCCGCCGTCACGTTCGCATCTGGCGCGCCGAAGATGGTTTTTACGTCGAGGACCTAGGCAGCAAGAACGGCACCTACGTGAACGGCATTCCGGCGACGGGGCGTGTGAAGCTGCAAGACGGCGACGAGATCCAGGTTGCGCTGAGCGTGCGGCTGCTCTTCGTCGGCGCGGACGCGACGCTGCCCTTGACGAGAGAGATGATCCGCGTCAGCCTGCCCGGCCTCCGCCTGAGCAAGACGCAGCGGCGAGTGTGGGTGGGAGGCAAGGAGCTCGATCCGGCGCTGTCGCTAGCGCAATACCGGCTCCTGGAGCTGCTGTACGAGCGCAAAGGCAAGGTGGTCACGCGCGACGATGTGATTCAAGCGGTGTGGCCCGACAGCGACGAATCCGGCATCACGGAACAGGCCATCGACGCCCTGATGCGCCGCCTGCGCGATCGCCTGGCGGAAGCGGATCCGGATCATGAGTACATCGTCACCGTGCGTGGGCATGGATTCCGATTGGAAGATAGGGTCTGAGCGAACAAGACCCCCGGTTTCTTTTCCTCATCCGGCGGCGGTCGCTCCCATCAGCTCACGCGCCTGAGCGACGACTTTGGTCAGATGGTCGGACGCCTCCTGCCGCCCGTCCTGGCGCAAGTCGACGGCCACCATCTCCAGCCATTCGACCAGTTCTGGCGCGAGTGCCCGCCGGTTGCGCTCGAGCAGCGCGCGCGTCTGGTTGGGATACTCTGCGCTCAGCAGCGCATTGAGGAATACAAGCTCCGGGGGCTGCCGCGATTGGATCGCCTGAACGGCTGCGTTGCCGATCTGCTGAAGTCGCTCGAAAGTCTTCGCATCGCCGGCTTGCTGGGCCGCTTGCATTTCCGACGTCAGGACAGACAGGAACAAATCGTCGATCAGGCTGATGCGCGCGCGCACGGCCTGGGTGATGTCTTCGCTCACCATGATCTCGCGGAGGATCGTCGCGCGCTGCGCGAGGGCCTGCTGCGCCTGCGCGTCGAGCTTGTCGCGCAGCGCCAGAATTTCCTTACGCAGCTCCGTAATCCGAGCGGCCTCGGCCGCATCGCCGTCTGCCTTGGCGGCGTCAATCCGGCCGGTGAGCTGCTGAAAGAAGGGATAGTCGAGCATCGCGCGGCCGACGGCGAGCAGCGCTTCGCGCGCATCCGAATCGGGAGCTTTTAGCAGCGCTTCGAGCAGGTTTTCGCGGGTCGGGTTCGCCAGTACAGAGTTGATCAAATCGGATTCGGCCTTGATCTTCTTGCCCGCGCTGGACAACTCGAGCAGCCGAGTTCGCACCGTCGCTAAGTGGGCGAACTCGTCCGCCTGCCGGTCGGCTTGCGCGCTGGCCATGGCCACCGTGACCAATTGGATGAAGGCGTCGTCGATCACGGCGTCGCTTTCTCTGACGAGGGTTTCGAACGCCGCTTCGTCCCGCGTTTCGAGAAGACGCCGCAGCAAATCGATGCGCGCCTGCTGCGTCTGAATCATCTCCGGCGTGATTCCGTCGGCGCCCAAGATGGCGTCGACCAGCGATTGCAACGTGAAAAACTGCTGCGGCTGAAGCAGGTACGCTTTTCGCTTCTCGGGCGGCGTGCTGTTGATGACCGCCTGGGTGAGCTGACCGATGAGCCTCTGCTGGTCGGCGTTGCTCATGCCGGTCTCCATCGGCAGAAAGATCAGCGCCAGCTCTTTGCTCGCGTCGTGGTACATGAACGGCGCGGTCAGCGCGCCGCTATTGCGGCAGTTGGGGCAGGTGAACGCGTTGAGCTGGCCGCTGAGAAGGCGCGGCTTCAGTTCTGGCTGGTCGACCGCGTCGACGATGCGGTGGACCGGCACGCTGATCGGCGTCTGGCAAAACGGGCACCGAATCGCGGTCGGCGTTGGGTTATACCTCATCTAGAAAAGTCCTTTCAGGAGATGATCGTCCCCGGCGACTCATCCCGTGGCAACGAGAAGGTAATGGCCGTGCCGCGGCCGGGGGCGGAATTGACCCAGATGCGCCCGCCGTGCGCCTCGACGATGGCCTTGGCGATGTATAGACCCAATCCCGAGCCTTGTGTGCGGCGGCTCAGCGCGTCGTCCGCGCGGTAGAACCGTTCGAAGATGCGTGACTGCTCGTCTACCGGAACGCCGATGCCCTCGTCGCTGACGGTGACCTCTATCGCGTCGGGCTTCGCTCTGCCGGAGACGCGGATGGCGCCGCCGTTCGGCGAGTACTTAATCGCGTTGCCGATCAGATTGCTCAGCAACTGCTCGATTCGGGCCGCGTCTGCGTGGACGATCGGAAAGGGTGATGGGAAATCCGCCGTCAGCGTGTGCGCGGTCGTCTGAGTGCGAAACAGCTCGATCTGGCGGGCGGCCAGCGCGTCGACGGCGACGCTGCTTTGGGCGAGCTTCAGGCCGCTGGCCTGCAGGCGTGATGCATCCAGCAGGTTGTCGATCAGGTGTGTGAGCCGGTCGGCCTCTTCTTCGATGATCGTCGCGCTTTCGCGAACCGTTTGTGGGTCCCAGTGCGCATCTTCGCGGCCCAGCGTTCCGGCGTAGCCTTTGATCAGCGCGACGGGAGTCTTCAGCTCGTGCGAGATCACCGAGATGAAGGTGTTCTTCAGTTCGTCCGCTTCGCGGAAACGGGTGATGTCGCGCACGTTGGCGATCAGGTTGACCAGGCGACCTTCCCGGTCGAACAAGGGGGCATAGGTGATGCCGACGCTCACGCGCGATCCGTCGGCGCGCTGCAGGTCGCCTTCGACATACAGCGGCCCGCTGGCGATCAGGCCGGCAGGGCTGCGGGTGGCGAGCGGCCAGCCGCCGGCGGCCGCCTCGCTCAGCATCATGCCCGCGCGCTTGTTGTGCAGGGCGATCACGTCGTCGTGGTGGCGGCCGACCGCCTGGGCAGCCGAGGCGCCTGTGAGACGCGCCAGCGCCTGGTTGAAGCGCGTCAGCCGGAAAGCGGAGTCCAAGATCAGGACGCCGTCCGCGCTCGCTTCCAGGATGGCGTCGAGCCGGCGCTTTTCCTCCGTCACCTGCTGATACAACTGCGCGTTGTTGACGGCAACCGCCGCCTGGTCCGCAAAGGCCTGCAGCATCTGCCGGTCGTTTGGCGAAAACGCGCCGCCGTAGTTGCGAAAGATGTAGATCATTCCGACGACTTGATCGCCGATTTGCATCGGCAGGGCCACGACCTGCTGCAGCGGCATGCCGGCGGCCAGGGCGATCTGCGCGAGCTGCCGCCGTGACAGGCCGGCGCTGCCGTCGATGCCGCCCGACCAGAGCGGAGCGAACAGGCTGAGCAGATGCGTCGGAATGCCGAAGCTCGCCCGGACGGACAACGTCGCTTCGCCGGCCGATTGCGCAGCGGCGTCGCTCTCGCGCAGGACGATCAACCCGGCGTTGCCGGCCAGCATTTCGCCGGCGGCCTCCAGAATCAGCCTGAGCACCGACGACAGATCGAGCTGCGCCGTCATGGCGCGGCTGATCTTCAAGAGGTATTCGCGCTGGCGAACGCGGTAGTCGGTAAGCACGGAGTCGATTCGGCGGCGGACTGCGCGAGATTATAACATAGACCACAGCTATTGGCTTGACATCGCATACTGTGTGTGGTAGCCTTAGCTTCCACAGGTCAGGGCCGGGCCTGTGGTGCGCCATTCACCATCTTCGCCTGGCGTCGCGTAACCGTTGGGCGGGAGGGTCAAACGTGTCGATCGACAAGAGCGGACTGTATTATCCTAACAGGATCGCCCGTATCTATCTCCTGGCGATGGAAGAGATCATGGGCAAGAACGGCCTGAACGCCGTGTTGAACATGGCGAAACTGTCCCACGTGATCGACAACTATCCATCCGACAACCTCGACAAGCAGTTCGACTTCAGCGAGTATTCTGCCCTGAATGCGGCTCTCGAAGAGATGTACGGTCCGCGCGGTGGGCGCGGCCTTGCCCTGCGCGCGGGCCGGGCGTCGTTTGCGCGCGGGATTCAAAGCTTCGGCGCGATGGCGGGCGTAGGCGATCTGGCTTTCAAAGTGCTGCCGCTGGGCACCAAGCTCAAGATGGGCCTGCCGGCGATGGCGGGCATCTTCAGCCAGGTCAGCGATCAGGTCAGCCGCGTCGAGGAGAAAGACGACCACTTTCTATATGTCATCGAGAGGTGCCCCGTGTGCTGGGGACGCCAGGTCGAGAAACCGGTGTGCTACGCGGCGGTCGGCCTGCTCCAGGAAGGCCTGCGCTGGGTCAGCGGAGGCAAAGAGTTTCGAGTCGACGAGGTCACCTGCCACGCAGTCGGCGACGAATTCTGCACCTTCGCCGTGTACAAGGAACCGGTCGGCTGACAGGTGTCCGGCCAGAATTCGTCGTTCGCCCTCCTGCGCCGGACGGCGCACCTCGCCCGCGCTGCGATCATCCACCGCACGGAGAACTTGCCATGTCAGATCGGCCCACTATCCTGGTCGTCGAAGACGAGCGCGAAACTGCCGCCATGTTGACGACCTTCTTCGAAGGCGAGGGATACGCGATTCACTGGGCGTCGTGGGGGGCTGACGCGCTGCGCATCACTCAAGATGTCCAGCCCGATCTGATCGTCCTCGACATTCGCCTTCCCGACATCGACGGCTACGAAGTGTGCCGCCGCATGCGCGCTCAGCGTCGCACCGAGCATGTCCCGATCATCTTCCTGACCGAGCGCCGCGAGCGCGTCGACCGCCTGTCGGGTCTGGAGCTGGGCGCCGTCGATTACATCACGAAGCCATTCGATATTCAAGAGCTTCGCCTGCGCGTGCGCAACGCGCTCAGGAGAGCACGTTACGAAACTCTTGTCGACCCCATCACGGGCCTGGCGAGCGAGCCGCTGATTTCAGAGAAGTTGTCGTCGCTCACCCGGCAGCAGGGCTGGGCCGTGCTGTGCGTCGGCGTGGACGGACTAGACAAGTTTGCGGACGAATACGGATTCGTGGCGCGAGACGATGCGGTCCGCGCGTTGGCGCTCGTGTTGAGCAACACCGCATCGGAAGGCAGCCCCGATCCGGATTCGCATTTTATCGGCCAGCTCGACAGCGGGCATTTCGTCATCGTCGTGGGCGCGGGTCTCGTGCACGATCTGCGCGAGAAGCTGGCGACGCGATTGAAGCAGGCCGTGAACTATTTCTATCCGGCCAAGGACCGCTACGCCGACGCCTCGAAACGACCGTCCCTGCGCCTGTCGCTGGGCGCCGTCACCACCTCGGATGGCCCCTTCGCATCGCCCGACGAGGTAAAAACAGCCGCGCTGAACGCCCTCACCGCGCTGTGACGCGGCCTCCCACTACCTGGATCATAAAACCCTCAAAGGCCGTCATCGCCGAGATGGTATAATCCGCCGCGTGAAGCCTGTCGTCGTCATCCCCAGCTTCAACGAGGCCGAAAACATCCCCAAACTCGTCGCCGCCCTGTTCGCGCTGCAGGTGCCGAATCTCGAGATGCTCGTCGTCGACGACCAGTCTCCCGATGGGACGGGCGAGATTGTCGAGCAGTTGACAACCTGCTACACGGGGCGCCTGCGCGTGCTGCACCGGACCGGTCCGCGCGGCCTCGGATTGGCTTATGTCGACGGATTTCGGTTGGCGCTGGCCGATGGCGCGGATGCGATCGTCCAGATGGACGCCGACTTCTCTCACTCGCCTTCCGATGTCCCTCGTTTCTTGTCGCTCCTCAAGGAATACGAAGTCATCGTCGGCTCGCGCTACGTCGTGGGGGGGCATCTCGACAAAGACTGGGGAGTGGGACGGGTGCTTCTATCGGCCTGGGCGAATTTCTACGCGCGAAGCATTTTGCGCATGAAAACGCTCGACGTGACGGCCGGATTCAAGTGCTGGCGCCGATCGGCATTGGAGGCTATCCAGTTGGACCGCGTGCGCTCTAACGGCTACGTGTTCCAGGTCGAGATGGCCTATCTGTGCGAGCGGCTTGGCCTCAGCGTCCTGGAGGTGCCGATCTATTTTGAAGACCGCCGGATCGGCCAGTCGAAGATGAGCATCCCCGTCAAGATCGAGGCCGCCTGGCGCGTGTGGCAGGTGTGGCTGCGCCACCGCCGCGTGCGTCGGCTGTCTCTCGATCGCTGATCCACACCCTCCTTTCATGTTACGTCGCCGCCTGCCCACTCTGCTCGTCTTGCTCGGCCTGTTTCTCCTGCCTGTGTTCCTGTTCTGGCAGGTCACGCTCGGCGGCAAGACGCTGCTGCCGGCCGACATCCCGTTTCAGTTCGCTCCGTGGCGCTCGGCGGCAGAGCAATTCGACGCGGTCATCCCTGGCAACCAGCTCCTGGCCGACCTCATTCTCGAAAACTACGCCTGGAAGCGCTTCGTCGTCGAGTCGCTGCGTGCGGGCGAGATTCCTCTATGGAATCCGTACCTCTTTGCGGGCGCGCCGTTTCTGGCGAACGGCCAGGCGTCGACGCTGTACCCGTTCAGCGCGATCTTCTACGTGCTGCCGTTGGCGCAGGCGTATGGCTGGTTCACCGTGAGCCAGTTATTCCTGGCGGGCGCGTCCATGTATGTGCTGGGGCGCATGCTGGGCATCGGGCGCTTCGGTAGTTTCTTCGCGGCGATCGTTTATCAGCTCAGCGGCTTCTTCGTCGTCAGTGTCGTCTTCACGATGATCATCGCAGCGGCGGCGTGGCTGCCTCTCCTACTGGCGATGATCGAGTGCGTGATTCAGGAGCGACCACTGCTCGGCAGGCCGGCGACGATCCCGTGGGCGGTGATCGGCGCGATCGGGCTGGGCTGCACGATCCTCGCCGGGCATTCAGAGATTGTGTACTACACGCTGCTCGTGATGGCGTTCTTCGCGTTGTGGCGTCTGTTGAGTCAGCGAGTCAGCGAATCGGCGAGCCAACCCATTAACCAACTAACAAGCAGACGGTTGGTGAGTTGGCTGGTCGGATGGTTGGCTGTGGTGCGTCGCCCGATCGGCTGGCTGTTGCTCATGGTGGCTCTGGGCATCGGGCTGGGCGCTGTTCAACTGCTGCCGCTGGGTGAGGTCGTCACCCGGAACTTCCGCGAAGGTTCGGCGACGCTCGAGCAGGTGCGGGGTTGGGCGTGGCCGCCGCGCCACGTGCTGAAGTTCTTGATGCCGAACGCCTATGGCAACCCGGCGCATCACTCGGTCTTCGACGTCTTCACTTGGCGGAACGTCCCACTGACGAGCAACCTGTTCTGCACGCAGCAGCCGGCCGATCCGACCTGCGCGACGTGGGATCGCAGCACGCACTTCGGCATCAAGAACTACGTCGAAGGCGGGACCTATCTCGGCATCTTGCCGCTGTTGCTGGCGATCTTCGCCGTGTTCCGCGCGCAGCCAACGGGCCAACAAACATCCAGGCGGGTTGGCCGGTTGGTCCGTTGGTTCAAGCGCCCGCATGTCCCCTTCTTTACGGCGCTCGCGCTCTTGTCATTGGCTTTCGCGTTTGGGACGGCGCTATACGCCATCCTCTACGTGCTGCCCGGCATCAATCAACTGCACTCGCCGTTTCGATGGGTATGGCCGTTCACGCTGAGTATCGCCACATTGGCGGGATTCGGCATCGATGCATTGATCCGCGATCTCGATCGGGATCGGGCAGCCCGCCAGGCGCGTGGGCTGCTGCGATGGTTCACACTGATCGCGCCGGTGTCGCTGCGGACGGTGCTGGCCGGTTTCGCGTTCTGGGGCGGGGCGCTGCTGCTGGTCGGCTTGTTGGTGAGCCGGTTTGTTGTGCCGACGCAATCGCTGATTGCTGCCGACCGGTTGCTGCGTTCTCTGGCGCTGGCCGATCGCGCATTCCCTAATGCGGAACTGTTCTATTCGTACGAGTGGCGCAACCTGCTGCTGCTGGCGCTGTTCGCGATGGCGAGCGGGGTTATCCTGCGCATGTCGCTGTGCCCGATCGACATAGGCAAACGCAACCTTGCGAAGGTTCCACGCTTCGCGTCTTCGCAAGGTTTGCCCATCTGGAAGCCGCTGGCCGTCGGGGTGCTCGTGCTCGATCTCCTGATCGCCGGTTGGGGATTCAACCCTGCCGTCGATCCAGCGCTGCTCGATCACGAGCCGCCGGTCGTCGACTTTCTCAGACAGGACACGTCCCTGTGGCGCTTCACGACGTTCGATCCACACGGGCGCAAGACGTTCAACGCCAACCTGGGCTGGCCGGCTGCCTTTCAGGACGTCCGCGGCTACGACTCGGTTATCCTCAAGCAGTATGCCGACTACATGCGCGTCATCGATCAGCAGGACGAGCTGCAGTACAACCGCATCGCGCCGCTCACGACGTATGGCGGGCTTGACTCGCCCATGCTCGATCTGCTCGGCGTGAAATACGTGTTGACCGATCCCGACGTGCCGATCGAAAGTCTAAAGTACAGGCTGGTGTACGACGCCGAGGTGAAGGTGTACGAAAACCTCGGCGCCGTGCCGCGCGCCTACGTCCAGACGTGCGCCGCCGGCGTCGAAGATCAGCTCGACGCGCTGAGAAAAATCGATCCGCGCACGATGCTCATACTAGATGCCGGCGTGCCCGGCCCCAATCCTGCTCGCGCAGCGTGCCTCCTGCAACCTGCGACCATCACCTCGTACGCCCCAAGTGAAGTCTTCGTCGACGTAAGGCTCGATCAACCGGCGTGGCTGGTGCTTAACGACACGTATTTCGCAGGCTGGCAGGCGTGGGATCGATTGGGCGGGTCAGTCCAGGAGACGGATCTGACGATTCAGCGCGCCAACGGCAACTTCCGCGCTGTACAACTCCAGGCGGGGCAGCACACCGTTCGATTCAAATACAGTCCGTGGTCGTTCAAGCTCGGCGCGTTCATCTCGTTCATGTCGGCCATGGTCATCGTGTGCCTGGTCGGCGTGTGGCTGTGGCGACTGGCTTACCGTGAAGAGGCCATCGCCGGCTCGACCGTGCGCCGCGTGGCGAAAAATTCGCTCGCGCCCATGCTGCTCACGTTGTTCAACCGCGCCATCGACTTCGCCTTCGCCGCGCTGATGCTGCGTATCCTGCAGCCGGAGAACGTCGGCAACTATGCGCTCGCCGTCGTCATCGCCGGCTGGGTGGAGATTCTGACCAACTTTGGCCTGAACACGCTGCTGACGCGCGAGGTCTCCAAAGACCATTCGCAGGCGAACCGCTACCTCGTCAACACGTCGATACTGCGACTGATACTCGGCGGCGTGTCGATACCTGCCGTGCTGCTGCTGTTACTGATCGCAACCGGCGCGCCCGGGCTGTTGGGCGGCAACCTCACGCCGGAAACGGCGATCACTATCGTGCTGCTCACCGTCGCCCAGATTCCGAGCAGCCTGTCGTACGGGTTGACGGCGCTGTTCTACGCCAACGAGAAGGCCGAGTACCCGGCGGCGATCAGCGTCGTGACCGTGATGTTCAAAGTGCTCCTGGGCGTCCCGGCGCTGCTGCTGGGATGGGGCATCGTCGGGCTGGCGCTCGTCAGCCTCGCCGTCAACGTCGTCACGCTTCTGATCCTGGCGCGGCAGTCGTTCCGCCTGTTCTTCAAGCCGCGCCTCGAGAGCGATCCGGCGCTGCGGCGCGGGATGGTGCGCGAGTCGTTCCCGCTGATGCTCAACCATCTGCTGGCGACGCTGTTCTTCAAGATCGACATTCCGCTGCTGTATTCGCTGCAAGGCCCGACGGTGGTCGGCCTGTACAGCGCGGCCTACAAGTGGGTCGATGCCCTGAACATTATCCCGGCCTATTCGACGATCGCGCTGTTCCCCGTGATGTCGCGCCAGGCCGGCGATGACAGAGCCGCCCTGCTGCGCTCGTACCGCATCGGCGTGCGGCTGCTCGTGGCGCTGGCACTGCCGCTGGCCGTCGCCACGACCTTCGTCGCGCCGCTGCTCATGCTCATCTTGGGCGGCCACGAGTACCTGCCGCATTCGGCGACGGCGCTGCAAATCATGATCTGGTCGATTCCCTTCGGCTGGATCAACAGCATCACGAACTACGTGCTGATCGCCGCCGGGCAGCAATCGAAACTGACGCGGGCGTTCGTCATCGGGCTGGTATTCAACGTCGTGGCGAATCTGATCCTCATCCCGCGTTACTCGTACGTCGCCGCGGCGGTGGTCACGATCATGGCCGAGCTGGTCGAGGGGTTGGCGTTCCAGTACTACGTCGAGAAGTCAGTCGGCGTCGTGCTGTGGATTCGGATGCTGTGGAAGTTCTTTGCCTCGGCGGCGGCGATGTTCGCCGTGACGTGGGCGCTGTGGCCCGTCAGCGGGGTCGTGGCATTGGGCGCGGGAATCGCAGTGTACGGCGCAGGGGTGTGGGGGTTGAAGGCATTCGGCCCGGAGGAGCGGGCGGTATTCGCAGAGTTGAAGCGATCGAGGAGTGAGTCAGCGAGTCAGCGAGTCGGCGAACCCCCACCCTAACCCTCCCCCGTGGCGAAAAGATGCCACAGGGGAGGGGACGGCCGCTCCCTCCCCTGTCGAACCGCTGTTTGTTCGACGGGGGAGGGTTGGGGTGGGGGCTACAATGCGGCTCGAATCGCTTCGAGCACGCCTTCGATGTTGCGGAGTACCTCGCGATTAGTGAAACGGATGACGCGATAGTGCTTCTCTTCGTTCAGCCATCGTGTCCGTTCGGCGTCATATTCCACTTGTTCGGCATGCGAGTCGCCATCGACTTCGATGACGAGTTTGGATTTGGCGCAGAAGAAATCCACGATGTAGGTTCCGACGGCGTGCTGCTTGCGGAAATGCGTGCCGTCGAGTTGGCCGTTGCAGAGATACTGCCAGAGTTTCTTTTCCGCAGGCGTCATGTCTTTGCGAAGCTCGCGGGCGCGGGCTTGCATTTCACGGGAGGCGCGCCACCGGCGTGTGTTGTTGCTCATCTTGAGTCTCTCTTTGCCTGGCGGATTTGGCCCCCTCCCTAGCCCTCCCCCGTGGCGAAAAGATGCCACAGGGGAGGGGACGGGCCGCTCTCTCCCCTGTCGAACCGTCTTTTGTTCGACGGGGGAGGGTTGGGGTGGGGGCCGGCGGATTCTTTGACGGCTTGGGTGCGCTTGGTTTTGCCAGGGCGCATGGGCAACTCCTTGATAGAGGATTGCGGGGTGATTATACCTGAGAGGCGGAGCGAAGTTCAACTGCGGGAGAGTGGCCCTCTCCCTAACCCTCCCCCGCGATGGAAAAGCACATCGCAGGGGAGGGAACGGCCGCTCCCTCCCCTGTCGAACCGTTTTTGTTCGACGGGGGAGGGTTGGGGTGGGGGCTTTCATGGTAGAATCGCCTCACTTCCTTCTCGGAGGAATCTGTGGTTGACGTGATCCGTATCGAAAACATCGCCCGGCACGTAGGGCAGGAAGTGACGCTTCAGGGCTGGCTGTACGACAAGACCGACAAAGGCAAACTGTCGTTCCTGCAGGTGCGCGACGGGACCGGCATTGTCCAGGCCGTCGTGTTCGCCAAAGAGGTCTCGCCGGAGTTGTTCGACCTGTCGAAGCGCATCGGGCAGGAATCGAGCGTCGAAGTGACCGGCACGGTTCGCGCCGACGCGCGCGCGCCGGGCATCCCCGGCGGCTTCGAGATCGGCGTGAAGGACCTGCGCGTGGTCCAGATGGCGGCGGACTACCCTATCACGCCGAAGGAGCACGGCGTCGAGTTCCTGATGGACAATCGCCACCTGTGGCTGCGCTCGTCGCGGCAGTGGGCCGTGCAGCGCGTGCGCTCGACCGTGCTGCGCGCCATCCGCGACTGGCTCGACTCGCACGGGTTCATGGAAGTCAGCACGCCTATCCTCACCCCGTCCGCCGCCGAGGGCACCTCGACACTGTTCGAGGTCGACTACTTCGGCGAGAAGGCATACCTGGCGCAGACCGGCCAGTTATATAACGAAGCCAACATCTTCGCCTTCGGCAGGGTGTATTGCTTCGGCCCGACGTTTCGGGCCGAGAAGTCGAAGACGCGCCGCCACCTGACCGAATTCTGGATGGTCGAGCCGGAGATCGCCTACTGCGACTTCGATCAACTGCTCGAAATCGAAGAGCAGTTCGTCAGTCACATCGTCCAGACCTGCCTGAAGGAGCGCGCGGTCGAGTTGAAGTTCCTGGGGCGCGACACGAGCAAGTTGCAGAACATCACGCCGCCGTTTCCGCGCGTTCGCTACGACGAAGCAATCGATCTATTATATGCACTGCGTGAGAAGGAAACGGACGCGGAACAGAAGGAACTGTTGAAGATCGAATGGGGGGACGATTTCGGTGCGCCGCACGAGACGGCGCTGGCCCAGCAGTTTGACAAGCCGGTGTTCGTCGTCGGCTACCCGACGGCAGTCAAGGCGTTCTACATGGAGCTGTGGCCGGGCCGTCCCGAGGTGTGCAAGAGCGCCGACCTGCTCGCCCCTGAAGGCTACGGCGAGATCATTGGCGGCTCGGAGCGCATGGCCGACCCCGATCTGCTGGTCAAGCGCATTCAGGAGCACGGCCTGCCGATGGAGCCGTACAAGTGGTACGTCGAGCTGCGCCGTTACGGGTCGGCGCCACACTCCGGCTTCGGGTTGGGCGTTGAGCGAACGGTGGCATGGATCTGCGGGCTGGAGCACATTCGCGAGGTGAGTCCGTTCCCGAGGCTCTTGAATCGGTTGTATCCGTGACCGACGAAGTGACCGGCACTTTCGAAGTGCCGGTCACTAGTAATGTCAACCATCTCCCAGCGCCAACGGGCGAGTCGAAAAATCCTCCTGCAGCTTCCAGCGCCTGCGGGAGGATGGCTTCCATGCGTAGGAGTAACCGAATGAGGGCCGGTCGGCGGCGGCCTGCGCATCGCCTCGCTCAGTACTCGAGTTTCACGTCGTACTTTCCCCACAGATCGGCCAGTAACGTGCGAACCTCCGGCGGACTAAGATACGTGTCGAACAGGAAGCGCCAGCGCGGCGGGCTGGGCGCCCATCCGGTGTAAGAGCAGACGCCGTGCTCCATCAGCCTGGCCTGGATGGCCGAACACCCGCCCCATGCGCCGCTTCCATAGACGGTATATGTGCGGTTGGGTTCGCGCTGCGGCCGGCTCATTGGTCTCCACGCTCAGGTAACAGGCTAACAGAGCTGCCTTGCCCATCATAGTCTACCTTGGGAGTGAAGTCAAGCCGATTCGGTTACGGTACGATTACGCCGGCTCCCAGATACCCCCAACGCCGTCACAATCGTTTGAATCTACCCCACCGGGCGCGCTATGAGTTGCGGAGAAACCAGGTTTCTCTAAAAAGCCTGATTTCTCATCTCGTGCTTGAACTGCGTGAACGTGCCTGTCAAAACCGACTCGCGGATGCGACGCATCGTGTCGAGCAGGAAATGAAGGTTGTGGATCGAGGCCAGGTACAGGCCGAGTATCTCGTTGGCCTGCATCAAGTGGCGAATGTAGGCGCGTGTGAAGTGGTGGCAGGCGTAGCAGGCGCATCCCTCTTCGATCGGGCGCGCGTCTTCGGCCAGTGCCGAGTTGCGCAGGTTCACCCGCCCGCCGTGTGTGAGCGCCGCGCCGTGGCGCGCCAGGCGCGTCGGCAGCACACAGTCGAACATGTCCACGCCGCGTGCGACGGTCTCGAAAAAATCCTCGACGGTTCCCACGCCCATCAGGTAGCGCGGCTTGCCCTCGGGCAGGAGCGGGTCGACCACGTCGAGGACGTGATGCATCTGCTCCTTCGTCTCACCCACGGCCAGCCCGCCGACGGCGTAACCGGGGAAATCGAGATCGGCCAGGAAACGCGCCGACTGCTCGCGCAGGTCGTCGAATACGCCGCCTTGCACGATCCCGAACAGCGCCTGATCGGCGCGCGTCTTGGCGCGCAGGCAGCGCTCGGCCCAGGCGTGCGTGCGGCGTAGCGCCTGTTCGTTGTACGCGCGGTCGAGCGGCGGCGCGCACTCGTCGAGCGCCATGATCAGGTCCGCGCCGAGATGCTCTTCGACGGCGATCACCTTCTCGGGCGTGAAGCGGTGCAGGCTGCCGTCGATGTGCGACTTGAACGTCACGCCGTCGTCGTCGATCGTGCGGATCTCCTTGAGCGAGAACACCTGGAAGCCGCCCGAGTCGGTGAGGATTGGCCCGTCCCAGCCCATGAATGCGTGCAGGCCGCCCATGCGCGCGATCAGCTCGTCGCCGGGCCGCAGGAACAAATGATAGGTGTTCGCCAGCACCAGCGTCGCGCCCAGCTCCTTCAGGTCGCGCGGCGGAACGGCTTTGACCGTCGCCGCCGTGCCGACCGGCGCGAAGACGGGAGTCGGGATCTCGCCATGCGGCGTATGAAACACGCCCGCGCGGGCGCGTCCGTCGCGGGCGAGGAGATCGAATGTGAAAGGAGCAGGATTCATTGGATCGTCAAACGTGAAGCGTAAAACGTGAAACGTAAAACGTGATAACGTGAAGCGTGAAACGTGATGGGCGTGATCGCGTTAGACTCTTTGCAGGTGCGTGTCCTTGAATGCGGTCGGGTATTTGAGGCCGAAGCCCAACAGTCGATCCGCGCCGATGTGCCCCAGCAGGATGATGCCCGCGAACAAAAGCACGTCCGACTTGAGAAAGTATCCGGCGAGGATCAGCGCGATGGGCGTCACGTAGAGGTGCACCAGGTTGTAGATCCAGGCGCCCGTGCGAAGGCCGCGCAGATAGCCCAACATCGAGAGATCGGGCGCAAGGAAGAACAAGAGATACACCCACCATGTTCCATTCGATGCGCCGAACAGGAGAATGGACACCACGAACACAGCCAAACCTTCCAGCGTAGCAAGTGACTTACCTTCAACGGATTTCTCCTCGTTATGGATGGACGATTCTATCGGTAAGATCGGGGCGCAGTCTGCGGAAATCTTTCTCGTTCAGGGTCACCACCTGATCGGCGTCGGCTTGTGCGGCAGCTTGCAGGATCAAAGCATCGTACGTGGCGCCGCCGGCAATGCCTTGTGCAGACAATTGATCGATGAGAGTCACGTAATCCTTGTCGGATAGAGATACCACTTCGAGGATATCGAGGACGTCATGTTGGATCAACCGTCGAGCAGTTTCAGGTGAGATGCGAGGTCGGATGGGGAACGAAGTGAGGATAGCGTAAAGCTCAGCCAGAGAGTGGGCAGCGACGAGTCCGGCGTCGATTCCGGCTTTCACTCGTTGCAGATGTACCAGAGCCTGCGCGTGAGCCGGATGTACTTTGATCAACGCAGCGACTAACGTGGAAGTGTCGAAGAAGACTTTCACAGCCCCACGCGCTGCAAGAGATCGGAAATGCGGCGATCGCGTTCTTGCCGGACGATGTCCGACACATCGCTCAAGGGCTCGCCAGTAATGACCAGTATTCCGCCCTCATCGATGAGCGTTGGGGTCTCCGCAAGAGGACTCAGGCGCACGTTTTCATTGTCCGCCTCCTCAACAACCAGAGTCATTCCGGGTTGTAACCTCAACTGATTTCGGAGCGACTCCGGAATGACGATGCGGCCTCGATTATCTATTGTGATCTCAATGCCTTGACCCATTGCATGAAACTCCTAACCGCGGGATTAATCAAATTATATGCCTCCTCGGAGGCGTTGTCAAAGCCCGATCCGAATGCTATACTCACGTGGTGATGCTCCAGGCAGGCGCGACATCTCAATCTCCAATCTCCAATCTCCCCCGTCCCACGTGGGCTGAAATTGATCTCGGCGCGACCGCGCATAACGTCAGGCGCATCAGACAGATCGTCGGCCCGCGCGTCGAAGTGATGGCCGTCGTCAAGGCGGAAGCTTACGGTCACGGCGCGATCGAGGTCGCGCGTACGGCGTTGCAATCGGGCGCGACGTGGCTCGGCGTGGCCGCGCTCAACGAGGCGCTTCCCCTTCGACAGGCCGGAATCACGGCCCCGATCCTCGTCTTGGGATGGACGCCGGGCTGGCTGGCGAAGCAGGCGATCGAGAACGACGTCGCCTGCACGGTCTTCGATCTCGACATGGCGGGCGCGTTCCATCGAGCAGCGCACGAAGTCGGTCGCAGAGCCAGGCTGCACGTCAAGGTCAACACCGGCATGAACCGCCTCGGCCTGCCGCCGGAAGAAGCGGCGGACGCGATTCAGCAGATGCACGCGCTGGACGGCCTGTCGCTCGAAGGCATCTTCACCCACTTCGCCAGGGCGGACGAAGCCGATCCATCTTACACACTCCAGCAGATCGACCGTTTCCACCACATCTCGCGCGAAATGGAACGGCGCGGTATCCGAATCCCAATCCGGCATGCGGCCAACTCGCCCGGCATCTTGCGCTTTCCCGAGAGCCATTTTGACTTGGTGCGCCTGGGCATCGCCATGCACGGCCTGGATCCCAGCGACGACGTGCCTGCGCCGCCGGACTTCCGCCCTGCGATGGCGCTGAAGACGGCGGTGGCGCAGGTCACCGTGCTCCCGCCCGGATCGCCCGTTTCTTACGGGGGCGAATACGTGACGCGAGGCACCGAGCGAATCGCCGTGCTGCCGATTGGGTACGCCGATGGGTTTCGTCGCCGGCCACGCACCTGGGGCGAGGTGCTCGTGCAAGGCCAGCGCGCGCAAATCGTCGGGCGCGTGTGCATGGATCAGACGATGATCGACGTGACGCACATCCCGGCAGTGGCGCAGGGCGACGAGGTCGTGCTCATCGGCGCACAGGGCGAGGATCGGATTCGAGCGGAGGATGTGGCGCGCAACCTCGGCACGAACAACTACGAAGTCGTGTCCATGCTCATGGCGCGCGTGCCGCGCGTGTATCTTCGGCAAAACTCTACGTCAACGTAGGCGCCGGCTCTCTGTATCGTTAACCGAGTGTGCACGCAAAGAGGTCAGGCCGGACGTAGGGCGGCTTTCCATAGCCGCCGATTTGCGGCGCGTATGGAAACGCGCCCTACGGTTGATGACTCTCCCCACTGTATCCTTACCGATTTCTCCTTGTCCGGCCAGGCAAACCGTGGTATCCTGCAAATTGGCCGCGCACACCGGACCCCGCTCGCGTGAGCGGGGTTTCATTTGGGGAGTCCGCGCGCAAAAGGATTCGTAATGGGTGATCTCGAGCAACTCATTCAGACCGTCGGTTACCTCGGCCTGTTTGCCATCGTCTTCGCCGAATCGGGCTTGTTCTTCGGCTTTTTCCTGCCGGGCGACAGCCTGCTGCTCACCGCCGGCCTGCTGGCGTCGCGCACCGATCCGAGCAGCGGCCAGCCGATCCTGAACATCTGGGTCCTGATGCCGCTTCTCGCCGTGGCGGCCATCATCGGCGACAACGTGGGCTACTGGTTCGGCGCCAAGGCCGGCCCGCACATCTTCAATCGCGAAAACTCGCGCTTCTTCAAGAGGAAGAACCTGGTTGCCGCCCACAACTTCTACGAGAAGCACGGCGGCAAGACGATCGTGCTGGCGCGCTTCATGCCTTTCATCCGCACCTTTGCGCCGATCGTCGCGGGCGCGGCGTATATGAGCTACCGCCGCTTCTTTTTCTTCAACGTCCTCGGCGGCCTGCTGTGGGCGGTGGGCGTGACGCTGGTCGGGTACGGCATCGGCAAAGCCGCCGCCAATGTCGCTCCGGAGCAGGTCGACAAATACTTCCTGATTCTGGTTGCCGTGGTGATCTTCGTCTCGGCGCTCCCGGCGATGATCCACGTCTGGCGCGAGAACAAGCACGAGATTCTGCGTCGCCTACGCCGCCAGCCGGCCCCGGCGCCCGTCGAGGCCATCGAAGAATAAGCCACTCTCCGACAAAGGACAGGCGCGAATCGTGACATCTTGCGGTTGACACGCCTGAGCCACGCGGCTACAATCTAGCCGGGACAGAGCCTGCTCATCCTCTGGAAAGTCGCCGAGTCGCTCCGTCTTGTGGCCGGCGACACCGAAGGGGCAAACTCCTCCATGCGGCGCGGGGACGAATCTCTCAGGTCACAGGCAGGGGACGCACAGCACAGCCGTGCTTTGCGTCCCTTTGTTATGGGCAGGCGTCATCTGGTCTCATTCCAATGACCCAGGAGAAAAACATGAACATTCCCGGCGATCTCAAATACACCAGGGACGACGAGTGGATCCGCGTCACAGGCGGCGAGGGAGAGATCGGCATCACCGATTACGCGCAAGATCACCTGAGTGACATCGTCTACGTCGAACTGCCCGAAGTGGGCAAAGTGGTGAACAGCCACGACAGCATCGGTACGATCGAGTCGGTCAAGGCTGCCGCCGACATTTATTCGCCGGTCAGTGGCACGATCACGGCCGTGAACGAGTCGCTTCCCGATTCGCCGGAGCTGGTCAACCAGGATCCGTACGGCCGGGCCTGGATGGTGCGCATCGAGTTGTCCAATCCGTCGGAACTGGATGCGCTGATGGATGCGGCAGCGTATCAGAAGTATTGTGAGGAGAGAGGCTAAAACGCCCGCGCCTGCAGCGCGACCCCCGCACACAGCAAGCGAGGGCAGGTCGCAGGCGTGATGCGTGAAGCGTGACGAGTGATTTCACGCGTCACTTTCACTCGAAAGGAATCGGCGATGACCTATATTCCGCATACTGACGCCGACCGCACGGCGATGCTCGAGGCGATCGGCGTAACGCAGCTCGAAGACCTGTTTGGCGACGTGCCCGAGCGCGCGCGCTTTCCCAAGCTGGACCTGCCGGCGGCCTCCACCGAGATGGAAGCCTGGTGGGAGATGCAGGGGCTGTCGGAAGCGAACGCCGACGTGAACCACTATGCCTGTTTTCTGGGCGCGGGCGTGTACAACCACTACAGCCCGCACACCGTCGACTACGTGCTGCGGCGCGGCGAATTCTACACGGCGTACACGCCTTACCAGCCTGAAATCAGCCAGGGCACGCTGCAGGCCATGTTCGAATACCAGAGCATGATCTGCCAGCTCACCGGCATGGAGGTGAGCAACGCCAGCCACTACGACGGGGCCACTTCACTGGCCGAAGGCGTGCTGCTCGCGCTCAACGCGGTCAAGGGCAACCGCAGGAAGGTGATCGTCTCCCCGGCGCTGAATCCACAATACAGGCAGGTCGTGCGGACGTACCTGCAAGGAACCGGCGTGTCGGTCGTCGGCGACGAAAACCTGATGGCCGAGATTTCCGATCTCAAGACCTTGCTCGACGATCAGACGGCCGCGCTGATCATCCAGAATCCCAACTTCTTAGGGCAATTCGAGGATGTCGCCGGCCTGGCGGATGCCGTGCATGCCGCGGGCGCGCTCTTCGTCGTCGTGCCCGATCCGATCTCGCTCGGCCTGTTCCGGCCTCCCGGCGCGTACGGCGCCGACGTCGTCGCGGCGGAGGGCCAGTGTCTCGGCATTCCGCTCTCGTTCGGAGGGCCGTACCTCGGCATATTCGCGACGAAGAACGCCTACGTGCGCAAAATGGCGGGCCGCCTGGTCGGCGAGACGCTCGACGTGGACGGCAATCGCGGCTACGTGCTCACGCTCAGCACGCGCGAGCAGCACATCCGGCGCGAGAAGGCGACGAGCAACATCTGCACGAACGTCGGCCTGATCGCGCTGGCCGCGTCCGTGTATCTGGCGACGATGGGCAGGTGCGGCCTCGAGCAGGTGGCCAGGCTGTGCTATCACAAAGCCCACTACGCCGCCGGGCAGATCGACAAGCTCAGAGGCTACCGGGTGAATCCGCAGGCCGGTAAGCCGTTCTTCAAGGAGTTCGTCGTGAAGTGTCCCCGGCCCGTGGGCGAGATCAACGACGTGCTGTTCGACGAATTCGACATGATCGGCGGCTACGACTTGGGACGCGACTATCCGCATCTCAAGAACCACATGCTGATCGCGGTGACCGAGACCAATACGCGCCAGGAGATCGACGATCTCGTCGAGGGCTTGCGCCAGGCCGCCGAGGCGTGACAGGAGGGCAGCCATGAAAACTCCCGAGCCAACCGTTTACGATCTGAGCGTTCCGGGCCGCTGCGGCGTCGACATGCCTGCGCCGGATGTGCCGCTGGCCGAGCTTCCCCAAGACCTGCTGCGCGGCGAGCTTGGCCTGCCGGAGTTGTCGCAGCTCGACGTCGTGAGACACTACCTGCACCTCTCGCAGTTGAACTACAGCATCGACGGCGGTTTCTACCCGCTCGGCTCGTGCACGATGAAGTACAACCCCAAAATCAACGAGGACGCGGCGCGGCTGGCGGGCTTCGCCTTCACCCACCCGCTGCAGGACCCGCTCACCGCGCAGGGCAACCTGGCCTTGATGTATCACCTGCAGGAATGGCTGAAGGAGATCGGCGGATTTGCCGGCGTGTCGCTGCAGCCGGCTGCCGGCGCGCACGGCGAGTTCGCCGGCATTCTGATGATGCGCGCCTACCATCGGGACCGAGGCGACGCGAAGCGCACCAAGATTCTCATACCGGATTCCGCGCATGGCACCAACCCGGCCTCGACGACGATGGCCGGCCTGTCCGTGCAGCAACTGCGGTCCGATCGGCGCGGCAACATCGATCTCGAAGCGCTGCGCGCGGCATGCGATGACACGGTCGTCGGCCTGATGCTCACGAACCCCAACACGCTCGGGTTGTTCGAGGAGCACATGGAAGAGGTGGCGCGTCTGGTGCACGGCTGTGGCGGTCTGCTGTACGGCGACGGCGCGAATATGAACGCCCTGGTGGGCATCGCGCGCCCTGGCGATTTGGGTTTCGACGTGATGCACTACAACCTGCACAAGACCTTTTCGACGCCGCACGGCGGCGGCGGGCCGGGCGCAGGGCCGGTCGGCGTGTCGAAGCGATTGGTCGACTACCTGCCCGGGCCGATCGTCGGCGTCGAGTACCCCGAAGACGGGGACGACACGCCGCTGTACGTCGAAGTCATGCCTGAGAAGTCGATCGGCCGGATGCGCGCGTTCCTCGGCAACTTCGGGATGTTCGTGCGCGCCTACACCTACATTCGCGTGCACGGCGCGGAGGGCCTGCGCCAGAACTCGCTGCACGCCGTGCTCAACGCCAACTATCTGCGCGTCAAGCTGCGTGATAAGTACCCGGTGCCCTATGACCGTATCAACATGCACGAGTTTGTCTGCCAGGGCAAGTTCGAAAATAGCGATGCGCGCGCACTCGACGTGAGCAAGCGGCTGATGGACTACGGTTTCCACCCGCCGACGAACTACTTCCCGCTGATCGTGCCTGAGGCGCTGATGATCGAGCCGA
Organism: Anaerolineae bacterium; assembly: GCA_035283185.1. Classification (GTDB taxonomy): domain Bacteria; phylum Chloroflexota; class Anaerolineae; order Fen-1058; family Fen-1058; genus DASSFZ01. Next base: position 27,475 of record DATEUJ010000157.1, read on the forward strand.
CCGAGACCGAGAGCAAGCAGACGCTCGACGCCTTCGTCGACGCCATGCGCCAGATCGCAGACGAGGCGGTGCGCCAGCCCGAGCTGCTGCACTCGGCGCCGCACAACACTCCGGTGCGCCGGCTGGACGAGGTCAAAGCCGCCCGGGACCTGGTATTGTGCTGCATGCCGGCCAGCTTCGCCGAGCAGGCCATGGCTTAGAGCGCGCCCTGAACGGACTACCGGTTAGCAACGTCATCTTGCTGTAGTCACGCACTATCCACACCTTGAAAAGCGCAGGGAGTCTCCCTGCGCTTTTTATTACTTGCAACCCAAGAACCCAGCCAAGTCGCCCAGAAACGCTTCGCGCTTCGCGGGGCTTTCTGCTATCTGAGACAGATTGTACACAGAAGTAAGTTTACCCTGCTGAATCCAAAAAGCCGCTTCGCGGGCAACTCGATCCACGAGAATCGTGGCAATGAATGATAACTCAGGCTTGGATCTCCCTGTCTTCTCGGCAGCATCAAGAATCCGGTCGAATGCACATAGTGATGCTCTTTCGGTTGGCTTCTCGGCCGTACTTACCCATCTGCTGGCTGCTATTTCCCTTGCGCTGCGGCAGCACGAAGATCGACTCCGGCTCGAAACCAAAGCTGGCCGCGATGTCAGTCGTCAGGAGATCCACCGGAATGATTTCGCCTCCATATCTCACATTGTCGTTAACAATGGCGACGTGTGCTCCAGTGCGGCAAACTCGGAATAACTCAAAAATCACATGCGCCAGCTCAGTGAAGTAGCCTTCCACCATTTGAATGACGCCCTTGTTGTTCAGTTCGCCTCTCATTCCGCGCATTCGCACTGCAGCGAAGACTTCTTGAAGCGCAGCATTTGCGGCGACTACTTGTATCACTTGCTGGACATCGGCCTGGCGGCCGAGGCCGGAGTAGAAGGCTTGCAGCCGTTCTAGTTTCGAACGGTTCTCCACAGTGCAACTTAGCAGTTCTTGTCGCAGATCTTTGATGGCCTGTTCATCTACACCTGAGAAGGCTAGCTCCAATGCATAGGTTCGCGTGTAGTCGTATCGATTACAGTACGGCGGCGAAGTGATGACCGCATCGAATTGCTCACCAGGTAACCGAGGGAGCACTTCCAGGACTGTGCCCTTGATCAACTCTTGGCTGCCGTACAGCTCGCCGTTTCTTTGCATCGATTCAAGATCACGAATAACCTGACCCAGACCCGTGAGGAGCGCCTCCTTAGTGTCAAGTATTCTGCCTTTGTCGAACATCTTGAATGGCTGCTTGCCCCGGTCAAGTCGTTGGGCCGCTCTCCTCTGCGCCTTTGCCGATCGCGTGTCCCAACGCAGGTATTGACCATCCTTCCGCGTGAAGCTGATATCCTCAAGAATGGACATCAGCACAAAGCGAAGCAATGACTTGGTCAGATCGCCGACAGCCAGTGCGCTAAACTGCTCCGCGTACCACATAAGCCTGGCTTCTTGATCGAGGGGAAACGCAGACCGGGTGATTGTGATATGCGGAAAGCCCGTGCTACTCAGTCCGGGTGAAGTTTCCTGCAACCACTCTTTCACTTGCCGCAATTCGGCCAGGTCGTATTCTCGATAGCGCGACTTGACCTCCCAGGCTAAGTGGCACACAGGCAGGATTTCGATTCCAACGGCGTCGATACCGAGTTCCTGTGCGACGAGCAACGTTGTCCCCGATCCGGCAAATGGATCTAACACTCGTTTTCCTGGTTGAACTCCAAACTTCACAAGGAGGTTCTCGACAAGTTGCGCCGAAAACCCTTCCTTGTACTTCAGCCAGCTGTGAAGCCTAGCTTGCTTGTTGGCTTGATAGCTAACGAGTCTCCGGCTAAACTCATCTGTGGGTGTCAATAATGTAGCGTATTTCAGTTCGAGAGCCACGCGCGCTTCGCAGGACGTTGCGCCGTCATTGGCATATGCTTGGCGGACTCTGGTTTCGTCGGCAGGGGACGTGGTCATATGGAAAGTGGGCAGAGCGATTTGGGAGGCGCGCGTATAGGTTTTCACTGCGATAGCCAGTATTCAATGTAACAGCAAACGCCCAGTCTTGCAAGCGTCCTCAGGCTGCGTGTGCACGCAAATGTTGTCAGTCGTTACAGTGCTCGCCAAACCGCGTCCTCGCGGTTGGCCGCCCGCGGGGACGCGGGCGGTGAGCCACCTGACATGTTTTGCGTGCACACCAGGCCGCCAACAAAGTTGACGAACCTTTGCGCCCTGTGCGCCTTCACATTGAAACCATGTCGGCTACTGATGGCACCGCGGGGGCCAGATGGGCCAGATGCTGTGGAGTTGACGGAAATTCCGTAGTGTGCTAAAGTTAGGTTAGGGGGAAGTGAAGTTCGTGTTGGGGAACTAAAGCACCCGCAGGCGCGGCAAGGCCGGCGGGTCTTGTGATTCACTGGCAGCGAACCTCGTTGACACCCGAAACACATCAGCAAGGAGAAACAGCAACATGGTAGAGCGAGTCCAGGGAACCGTCAAGTGGTTCAACGCCACGAAGGGCTATGGATTCATTTCGCGCGAGGGGGGCGAAGACGTTTTCGTCCACTTCTCCGCGATCCAGAGCCAGGGTTACCGCACGCTGAACGAAGGGCAGCGCGTCGAGTTCACGATCGAGCGCGGCCCGAAGGGACTGCAGGCCAGTAACGTCATTATGGTGTAAGACCACTTCACCGTTCACAACCGAAGGCGCAAGACATTCGTCTTGCGCTTTTTTGTTTGCTGCGCCCCTATTGACAAAAAATAAAACGGTGCAAATCGTCGGCATCGATCCGGCGACGTACCCGAGCGTGGCCGGGCTGGAGTTCACGTCGGGCGACGAGGCGCAGGCGTACGCCGAAATCGGCGCGGGCCGGGCCATCGTCGTCAACGGCATTTCCGCGTCTCGCAGCGGCCTCCAGGTCGGCGACACGATCACGCTTAAGACGCCGGAAGGCGATCGGGCGTACCGCCTGCCAAATGCACATGGATAGCTCCCGCCGGGTGTATCATCCGGCGGCCGGG
>DATEUJ010000158.1:0-31003 GCA_035283185.1 Anaerolineae bacterium
CAACAGGTGCAAAACTCACATACAAACCGCACGCCCTGGACATCACCGCGATTGGCGACTCGCTGCCTGACCGGGTAGAATGCTTCATCCCCACTCAGGACAGAGCGATGCGAAAAGCCAAGGACAACGAAAATGTTCCCAGGCGTTACTTCCGGCCGACGATCACGACTTGCCCGTCTTGTGGTGCGTCTCTCCAGCGGCGTTGCACTTTGTGGAGCAAGTATCTGGTCACGCTGGAGGGGCGTGTCCACGTGGTCAGCTTGGGCTACAGTTGCAGTCGAGTGCGTTGTTCCCAGGCGCCTGTCATCTACCGGTGTGCCGAAGCTGAACGGTTGAGTCCGAAGGGAAGCAGCTTCGGCTTTGACCTGATTGTCCAGATCGGCTGGTGGCGTTTCTGGGAACATCGCACCCTCGATGAAATTGCGACGGTGTTGGCCACCCGGCACTTACCCGTCTCGCGGCGTCACATTCTCAACCTGATCGGCGAGTTTCTGGCTCTGCTGCGTGCGGCCCAACCGGCCAAGATCGAAGCTCAGCGGGCCTACTTCCAACGACATGGACTCGTCATCAGCCTGGATGGGATGGGACCGGAACAAGGCAATGAGATGCTCTTTGTCGTGCGGGAAGCGACCTTGGATTTGACGTTAGTGGCCGAGACCCTGTATAGCAGTCGAGCCGACCTGATCAGCCGTCAGTTGTTGGAACCGGTCAAAGCGTTAGGCTTTCGAATTCGGGCGGTGGTCAGCGATGCGGACAAAAACATCCGCCGCGCGGTGGAGGCCAGCTTACCCGGCTGCCCCCATCAGGCCTGCCAAGTGCACTGCTTGTGCGAAGCGGGCCGGCCTATTTTTGAGGCCGATCGGGCCATGAAAACTGACCTGCGCCGCGATATTCGAGCCAAATTGCGCCCCATCAGCCAAGTGCTGAGCCAGGCGCCGCAAGATGATCCACGGGCCAGCGTGCTGACGGACTATGGCGAAGCGCTGCGGGATGCCTTGCGGGCAGATGGGTTGTCGCCCTTTGAACTGGCCGGCCTCAAGCTCTACGACGAACTGCAGCGCCTGGCAACGTCCCTGCACCGTTGTCAGAAAAAGGGGGGCATCCCCTCTTGTCTGCGCTGCTCGACCTCACGGCCATCCGCCAACACTATGCCGAGCCATATGCTCGACTGAAATGTCAAAGCGAATGGGTGATCGAGTTGGCGCACTTGTTTGAACCTTGCGATAAACAGGGTCACGCACGGACCGCGCGTCAGGTCAAACGGGAAGTCCAACAGTTCTTGGAACGTTTGGAGCAGGAAGCCATCGAACAACCGGACGAAGCGGATGTCATCGCCTGCATCGTGAAGGCTGTGCGCCACCGCTGGTGGGGCCTATTCACCTGCTATCGGGTCTCGAATGTGCCCTCCTCCAACAATGATCTGGAAACGTTCTTCAAAGACATGAAACATCATCAGCGGCGCATCACCGGACGCAAGTCGGTTCACGAGTTCATCTTACGCTATGGGCCGTTCGCCGCCTTCATTGACTACGCCGAGTCGTTCGATGTCTTGCTCGCTCGCCTACGCCAAGTGAAACCCGAAGATCTCAAGCAAGCACGTCAGACCCTGCAGAAAGTCGAAATGCGTTTGAAAAAACTGTATCGCTTTCGCCATCACCCCGACGAGTACTACCGTGACTTGGAAACTCGGTGGGAGAAGGCAGTTTCATCCGGGCGGTAGCTTAGCCGGTTTGTATGTGAGTTTTGCACCTATTGGGAATATCCTGTTATCAGCGATCGGGAGCCAGTCTCTCCGTCTCGTTCCCCTTCTACCCGGCAGGTGAATCATGCAAAGTCTACCTAAAATCATCAAGAACGCGGTGCTGATCGGCGCCGGCATCGTGATCGGCGCGACCGTGCGTGGCGGCGCAGTCGTTGCCGATCCCAGAATTGCCCGGGTAGCCATGCAGATGGAGAAGCGGCACGAAAAAGAGAGGTCATGACTCAATCTCACTCGATCAATTGCCGGATCGCCTCGAAATCTTTGCCGCGCGGCATGATGAACAGGCACGTTCCGTCGCTGCGCGCCGCCCACAGTTCGCCCAAATCGCGCTTCTCTTTGTTCTCGTCGTTCGACCAGTCAGTGACGTTCTTATACTCGACTACGAGATAGCTACCGTCGACGAGTTGGCACACGAAGTCGGGGTAGAAGCGGTCGGTCGAGGTCTGGAGCGAGAAGGCCTGATCGGTCTTGACGGGATTGCGCACCCAGTATCTGACTTCCGGCAGCGAGTCGATGAACTGCGCGCACTCGAATTCTTCGCCCTGCGGTTTGAGGTCTCCGATCTGCTTGAAGTAGTGCTTGCGAAAGGCGTAGCCGCCGCGATAGGGCATCTGATACGGCGGTGTGCGGTTGGGGTCGAATGAGAAGCGCACTTCGTCGCGCACGACGAGCGGTGTGGGGCAGTCGGGCAGCAGCAAACGTTGATAAGCGGCGGTATGAGCCTGCTTGCGGTATTGATCGATCTTGACTTCCGCCGCGTCGCGCAACCTGTACTTGTTGTGAATCAGATAGTCGAGGCCGAGACCGCGCCCATCGAGCAGGCCGCGCACCAGGCGCTGCAAGAAGCGCGCGATCTCGTCCGGTTCAATGTCGGGGTGCGGGATGCTGCGCTCCAGCCAGTTGAGCAACTGACCGGCATTCCACTGCTCGCTCGCGATCAGCGTCATCTGCTGCTGGAGATTGGCGATGAAGTGCGTGACGACTCTGCCCCGATCGTCTATGGCGATCTCCCCTGCCTGCCCGGGTAATCGCTGCGAAGCAAACTCCGCTTCGGACAGCGATGCATCTTTGTCGGCCAGGCTCCACTCATCTTCAAGGAAGTGCGTATCCTCGAACGGCTCGAACAACTGACCCTGCCGGATGGCAAGCGCCGGAATCGAAAAGATTTCGCCGCGCTCGGCGGGCGCCTTGACTTCAGCGATCGACCAACCCTGTGAGCGGCGGTAAGCCTGCTCGATGGCCGACTTCGCCGCCGGGGTCGTGACGGTTTCAAGCAGCGCGGCGCGATCCGGATCGCTCATCACGCCCGTATAGGTAAGCCGTTGTGCTTCCGCGTCGTAGATGACGCGTCCCTTGATCTCAGTGGGCAGGTAAGTCAGATCGGGCGGTTCATGCAGCGGGATGTCGGTCTTCTGCCGGCTAAATAGCGGCAGCGCCTCGATCGGCGCGGGCATCTGCGTGATGAGATCTGCAGCCTGCTGGCGCTCGAAGCCGTTCTCGATGAGCGCGTCTTGCAGCGCCATTGCCGCTTCGGCGAAGTTGGCCGACGCGACGAAGGCATAGGCCAGATTCAGCTCGCCGCGCCGCTTGCGCTTCGCGCCGGGCAGACGCATCACGCGACCCAGGATTTGCTCGACGGCGGTCGTCGAGCGCACTTCGGCAACGGAGCACAGCATGTAGGCGAACGGGCAATCCCAGCCCTCGCGCAGCGCCTGCACGGTGATCACGAAGCGCACGCGACTCTTGGGCGTGAGCAGATCGTCCTCAAGTTCCCACTCGCTGCCGGTGGCGACGGCGATTTCGTGCGGCGGGACGCCATGATCTTTGAGGAGGCACTCTTTGACGACTTCGACGGTGAGCGTGGGCTGATCTTTACGCCGCGACTGGGCCTGCAGCAACATGATCGGGCGCAGATATTCGCCGGTCTCTTGTCGCTCGAGCCGGGCGGCTTGATCGAGCTGGCTGAGCATCGCCACCGCGTCCGCCAGCAATTCCTTCCAGTCGGGGCGCGTCTCCAGCCGGATCGGCATTTTGATCATGTCTTCGCTTTGCAGTTCCAGCGCGGAGACGCTGTGCACGACGTTGCTGGGGTTGTGCTCGATGTCGGGCGTGGCCGTGAACTCGACGATGCACGACGGGTTGAAGCGGGCCAGCGTGACGAACGACAGACCGGTGCGGGCGTTGTGCGCTTCGTCGACGATGACGACGGGGCGCCGGGCGCGCAGCACGTTGTCCAGCGAGGGGATGACCGCGCCGTCGTCGTAGCGGCGGAGCGTCTGGACGATCTCGGCGGGCAGGCCGTTGAAGTGACCCATCAGCGCGCCGGACGGCTCGTACACCTTGCGGCCTTCGGTGTCATCCACGCGGAAGGCTTGCAGCGTCGAAACAATGACGACCGTCTCGGTGTCGAGCGTGGGGCGCTGGAGATACAGCGCGTCGCCGGCGTCTATCACCGTAACCGATCCGAATGCGGCGTCGAGCGCGAGACGGTACGGATGGCGACGGTCTTTGAGCGCCTTGAGAGTCTGATCGCGGATAGCATTCGACGGGACGAGCCATAGCGCCAGACAGCGGTCGGCGTGCAGCAGTTCCTTCGCGGCGAGTCCGAGCGTGTGACAGGCGACGACGGTCTTGCCGCCGCCTGTGGGCATGCGCACACACACATAGGGCAGGCCGGGCAGATCGGCGACGGGGTGATACTTGAGGCCCTCGCCGAAGACCTCGCGCGTGGTCTTGTAGTAGGCGAGGTCGGCGTCGCCGCTGCGAGCGCACTCGCGGAAATAGGCACGCAGCGTGTCGAGCGCGCGCTGCTGGTAGGCTTTCAGAGTGAACATTGGTCTCCTGCCTCACCCCCCAACCGCTTCGCGTCTCCCAAAGGAACAGCGCATTGGGAGAGGGGGAGCCGCTCCCCTCTCCTGAAAACAGCCGTCTCGTTTTCAGGAGAGGGGCCGGGGGTGAGGTCTCATTCGACCTTAATCGCATACGGTATCTGCTTGAAGGTGACGCCGGCCTGCCGCAAGTGCTGCGCGCCGATCCGGCAACTCGTACCGTACACGACGCGCGGGCCGTCGTGCGGCAGAAGCGAGGCCAGCATGGCGCGCGTGAGCGCGTTGCCGCCATTAGGTGATTTGTCTTTGAGCACTCCGTTGTATAGCAAGTAGACAGCCGTGCCGTTGTGCACGCCGAGCAATGGGGTTTTGCCGTTTGCCCGTCGAGGCAGCGGCGTGCCTGTCTCGACAAAGAAGACGTGACGGGCCAGTTCGTCGAACGTCACTTCGTCGCGGATGCGGCCCTCGGCGTCGAACAGCGTGGGGCCGAGCGTGCAGTAGCGGAAGCCGCCGTCGAGACCTTCTTCGCGTTTCTCGTTGCCGCGCTGGTCTTTCCACGTGTAGCCGTCGATCACGCGCTTGAGCCGCTCGGCAGTAATGCTGCGGGCGATGTCCGTCTCTAGTTCGACGAGGATGAAGCGGCGGTTGCCGCTGTCTTGCTTGTTCATCTTCAGCACAGCGTGGCCGGTGGTGCCGCTGCCTGCGAACGAGTCCAGCACCAGATCACCGGGATTGATGGCGATTTGAAGAATGCGCTCGATGAGACGAACGGGTTTTGGTGTAGCAAACGCGTCACGTTCCAAGTCCTGAAAGATTTGGCGCAACTCTCTCCGTGATTCTTGGTTGTCGCCCGCCATTTCTCTGTTCCACCAAGTAGAGGGCACAATCCCCTCAGTGGCCTCAGAGCGATATTTCTTAAGCCGTGGGAAATTTCCGCCGTTTGCGCCCCACCAGATACGACCCTCTACGATGAGCCTTTCGAATACAGGTTTCTCAAACAGCCACGTGCGCCGTCGTGAAGGTCAGATTTCCTCACGAGTGTGTGGATTGGTCACCGAGTAGTATAAATTCGGTCGTTCATCTGCTGTTTTGTTTACGGTGGCATCTGCTGATGCCCAGTCGCCACGCGGATCATTGTCTGGATTGGAGTACCGCCGCCTATCCTGTTCTGCGCTTCGTGGTGCAAGATTCCTCTGCCAGCCGTAAGGATCCCCTCGACTTGGCTTGGCACGCTTTGCATAAACCAGGATGTGATCGTGCATGTCCGACAAGTTGATTGCGTCATTTTGTGGAGACTGTTTCTTCTGCCACACAATATTCGCAATGAAGTTCTTCTCTCCAAAAATCTCATCCAGAATGAGCCGGAGATGTGATACTTCAGTATCGTCGATGCTGATGAAGATCACGCCTTCATTGCTCAGCAACTGCCAAAGCAGCGTGAAGCGCGGATACATCATGCACAGCCACTTATCGTGGCGGCTCAGGTCCTCACCTTCGCCGCCGACGACTTTGCCCAACCATTCGCGCATGTGCGCGCTGTTCACGTTATCGTTGTAAATCCAGTTCTCATTGCCGGTGTTGTAGGGCGGGTCGATGTAGATGCACTTCACCTGTCCGGCGTAATACGGCAGCAGCGCCTTGAGCGCTTCGAGGTTATCGCCCTGGATCAGCAGGTTGCCGCTTTCGGCGTCGCCGTGGGACAACTTGGGATCGCATTTGAGCAGGCGGAAGGGGACTTGCTTGTGGTGCTCGACGACGGCCGAGCGGCCAATCCAGTCCAGCGTCGGCATGTAAGAGGACTCCGGTCAATCGGTTTGCATGAGATAAAGCAAGTGTTGATGCCCGATCCGGCCGCCGCTACCGCGAATACGGCTGCAGCGTCTTCAGCGCGCTCAAAGCGCGATAGTGCTTCTCGTTAAACGTTGCCAGGGCGACACCCAGCCCTATGGCCGTCTCGGCAATGAGCGAATCGATCAGTCCTAGGTTGTGGCTCAAACGAAAGGTGGCGAAGTCGGTCAACGCCCGTGTGCAGTCGGTTTGCGTCGGCCAATAGAGCAAGTAGGGGCGCAAGAGTATCTCGATGCGTTGCTGCTCGTCCATCGTGCGGCAGCCTTGCAGCAGTTCCATCACGACCAGACCGGGCAGCCCTAACTCTTCGGTCGGCGATACTTTGAGCCAGGCCACTGCCGGTGCGTGATCCCGCATGACATCGATCATCACGTCGGTGTCAAGCAGGATCATCACCTATTCCTTCGCGCCGTTCGGCTTGTCGGCGCAATTGGCGCGCAAATTCGGCGCTGTCCAGAATGTCTGCTCGATCTTTCCACAGGCCAACCAGACCCGAATCGAGAAGGCTGGCTGCTGTCATAGTGCGCTGAGGAGCCGGTGCATCCACCAACACGATCACTTCAGCCGAAGCGCCGGGCGTCAATTCGGGCGAACGAATCTCAATCACGCCACCCGGCTGGACGATGGTTTTCGTGCGGACTGCGAGTGTCATGGTCATGCCTCCTGCATTCAGTATAGCATGTCCCGGCACACGATCAAATGCGAGGCGGTATCCGCTCGTTTGGCACTGGGACTCGCGAAAGCGAGGCGTACCCGGCGTGGCGTGAGTGTGGGCGCAAAATGCCGGCGCGATCAGGGCAGTGAGGTTTAGATCAGTAATGTGTGTTCACGACAGTACTTTGGAGGGGGTCCTGCGACGCAACTCGGCCACGAACGCTTCATCGGCTCGGATAGACTCGTCAATCTCGGCGCGATGGTCGTGGTAGTCTGCTAGCGCCGCGTAGATGTCGCTCAACGAGAGACCATACTCCGTGGCGATTTCGTCGGGGTGAAGACCCATTCGTTCGTGCCAGATCACAATGTCTTGCACGGTGATGCGATGCCCGGCGATGTGCGGCTTACCGCCACTCACTCCCGGCGTTCTCTCAATGTGCCCGATCAATTCAGTGGTCATGGATTGAAGTCTCCAGCGCTACTTTGTTTGGAGTGTCGCACCGGCATAGAGCCGCTGGGCATGTTGGGTGATGGTTTCGTGTGTGGCGGGATTGAGCAGCACGTCGCCGCTGCGAGCGTCTACGTCGACGACTCCGACTTGCCCCAGGTCGCCCAATCCCGGCAACGAGAGGACTATCGGCACGCGCCAGACAATCTGCTCGCCGGCGATCACCACTTCAGGGGTGCGCGCGATCAAACCAATGCCCAGCTCGGACACCACCTGGCGGTTCACCCGTCGCCGGGCTTCGTCAGCGCTGATGTTCAGAGTAGCAACCACATGCACATTTAACTGGATCGGCGCAGTCTGTGGAACCGAGCCTGCATCGAGGCGTATTGCAGTTGCCATAGTATCTCACCTGGACCTCAAGAACTGCGAGCAAGTATATCACATCGGCGTCAAGCAGGATCATCGCCGGTTCCCTCGCGCCGTTCGGCTTGTCGGCGCAACTGGCGCGCAAACTCGACACTATCTGCAATATCGGTTCGATCTTCCCAAAGGCCAACCAGACCGGAGTCCAGCAGACTGTCTGCCGTCATAACGCGCTGTGGTGCCGGTGCATCCACCAATACGATCACTTCAGCGGAAGCGCCGGGCGTCAGTTCGGGCGAACGAACCTCAACCAGGCCACCAGGTTGGACAATGGTCTTTGTGCGGACTGCGAGCGTCATAGTCGTGCCTCCTGCGGCTCATATAGCATGTCCTGGTTCTCGGGCAAAGGCGCGGCGATCTTTTGCCGGACGTGGGCTTCTTTGTAGCCGGGGGCGTGGAAGGCGGTACGGTTGGTGCGGTAGTGCGTCGCCAGCCGGGCGATTTCATCGAGGGAGTGGTCGAACGTCTTCGCCATCGTCGCTCCTGCGGGGCAGGGCGGGATGGCGGTAGTTCTATCCATGTCGTCGCTTTACCGACGCGGCAGCGGTCCTTGCAGTGCCTTGACCAGCCGATCAAGCTCGCGCTCTGCCCGCTGGGGATGAGTCATGTCCAGCGCCGTCAGCATGCTGAGCCGGACTGGCAACTGGCCCTCGTCTATCCGTGCAATCTTTACGGGCAATAAGCGATACGCTCCCTCTTGTACACCCATCGTCTGGGCGAGCACATTCTCGAAGTCAGCCGTATTATCCAGCAGATAGATCTCTGATAGAACGATCACAGTGCGTTTCGACTGCCGGATGCCCCGCTCGATGTTCACTACGCGCGCCATACCGGGTTCCTCGACATCGCCGGAGACGGCGAGACGCAGGCCGGCTGTCTTCAAGCGCGGAACAAGCGTGTCCCACACCCACCTTGAATCCGGCTCCCTATCCACGTAACTGATATACGCATCATAGCGGAAACCCTCCTCATCTTTAGGCACAAGACCTTTCTGCCCGCCCAGACGGAGCGCAACCGGGAAGTTCTCCTCCAGTTCGGCCTTGAAAACCGGGTGCTGATTCCGCTGATCGCCGGTCACTTTCGGCTGAACATATTCGAAAAGGTCGAAAATGCGAATCAAACCATCGTCACTGGCGATGCCGCCCCGCAGGCCGGCCAGCAGATGCCGGGTGAATAAGCTGTTTTCCGCACCTGACAACACCCACGACAACTCGGCGCCGCGCGAAGAAGCCAGAATAGCCCGACCCCGGCCGACCTTCAGCGCATCATAGTAGCTATCCGGCAGACCCACTTTGATGGCAGGCGCAGCAGCATCTTTCGGTTGACCGATGCCGCCCGCGTGGCAGCAGTCGAAGACGACGACGACCTTGCGCGCCGGGATCGCTCGCAAGGCTGCGGTGAACTCCGCGCCAGAGATGGCGCTTCGGGCGATCGATTGATCCGATGTGTAGATCGTATCCACCGGAAGAAGGTACTCGCCCGCATACGGGCCAGACTCGATCCGTCCGCCGTGGCTGGAGATGTAGATAAAGACTGTGGAGTCCTCGTCACAGCGCGCGGCTAAATCTCCAAGCGCCTGGCGCAGCGCAGTTTGCGTCGCCGCGTCGTCGAGCAGAAGTCGCACGTGGTCTGAAAGGTAGCCGCAGTGCTGTGGGGCGATCAGCACATCGTGAATGTCGCGGGCATCTTTCACAACGATCGGCGGCAGCCGGTTAAGGTGTTGATAAGTGGCGATGCCCACGACGAGCGCGTGGGCATTATCCATCGCAGTCATGCGGCGCTCCCTGCTCCCGTTACCGGGGACAACCGAAGAAGGAACGCAGCCAGCCGTAGAACCAGCCGCCGAAACCGCCCCAGTTGCTACAACGCTGCCGCCAGTTGGCGCCGGGTGGACCAAACCCTTCCTGCGTAAGCAGGAGAAGAATACGGTACGTCCCGCTCGATGCGGCATCTACCGGGAACAGCGCGAAGGCAACCGGCTTATCACCCCAGCAACCATCCGCCTCTTCGGCGTTGGGCACATAATCGAGTTGGGTGATCGCGAACGGGTAGCGCAAGCCATCCGATGCTTCGAGCCACACCGTGACCTGCGCGTCGCTCACGTTCGTTTCGCCCAAGGCTTCTTTGACGGGTTTCGGATCGCAAGATGGCGGGACCGGCGCGGGCTGTGTCACGGAGATGCGTAGCGAAGACAGGATCGACGCCTGTCCCACGGCCACGAGTGTGTAGGTCGTCGCCTGCGCGCTGGTACGCACGCCCAGCAGCACCGGCGGCGGAGAGGAAAGGATCGACGCCGCCACTTCCTGCGTTGTGCTGACCGTATCGACCGGCAGAGCCGACCCTAGCGGGTATACAACGCGCTTGCCGATGAAGCCGCCGCGGGACATGATGGTCCACAAACTCTCGTCGGCATCCGGGGTATACTGGTAAGCCGATTCGATCACAACCTGCGAGGCCGTCGCCGGGCCGGGCAGGCACAACGTCTGCCCCACGTAGATCAAGTTGGGATTGGCGATGTTCCCCGCATTCAGGCGCAGCAATTCGGTTACGGTGGTATTGTGGCGGCGGGCAATGCTGTAGAGCCAATCGCCGCGCTGAACCGTATAAGTGGCCGCGCAATGATTAGTGGCGTAAGCCGTCTGACCAGAAACAAAAGACAGACTGGCGATGAGCATCAGTCCGGCGATGAAGACCGAAACTGCGATTACACGCACGCGCATGACAGGCTCCTTTTCGTGGGTTTGAGATCATTCGATCGTTAAGCTGCCAAGACTGGGGTCCATTGCGCCTGACCGGCCATCCCCCGCCACACCGCATGTGCGGCGGTTCCAACGAGCAGGTGTTGAGGCGTGGCTAGCAGCGAGATGACTGTCTTATCCTGAAGTTGCCCATCCTCTTGCGCCCACTGCCGGGTGCCGAGGTCCATAGTGAATAACCCCGACGTCGTGCCGACATACAGCCGCGTCGCATCCGTGGCAAGACACAGGACTGCGCGTGAGCCGAGGTTGTCGCCGGAAATCTTGACCCATTGTCCGCCGCTCAGGCTTACGTCTCCCGGGTTGCCGCTCGGCGCGACGGCGCGATGCCAGACTCCGTGCGCCAGAGTGCCTACGTAGATGCCATTGCCTCGCGCCGCCACTGCCGTGATCTTAGTCGCGTCGCTTTGGATCCGACCCAGGTTTCGCCATCGCGGTTCGGCTGTCTCCTCCGCCCACGCCAGGCGCTGGGTCAAACTTGCGACGAGCCATATTCTCGCCTGTGTTTGCCCGGAGAGCATATCGGACACTGCCAGCCTGAGCGCGATTCCCTCGAATTTGAGGTTCTGGGAATTCCACGACTGCCAGACGTTGTCCGCCGAGACGTAATGCCAGACACCGTTCGATGTGCCGACGTATACTTTGTCGGAAGCCGCGTCGGAAACGGCCAGTGACACAGGCAACTGATCCACCGGCCACTCGCCGAGAGGCGACCAAACCGGATCGGCCGTGTTGCGCTTGTATATGCCATCCTCGGTCGCAGCATATATCGTCGAGCCGCTGGCGGCTAGCGCTACGATGTCGCTCAACTTCGCACCACCGGCGAGCTGGCCCCGGTCTTGCCAGGTGTTGCCATCGTCCAACGACTGCCTCACGCCGGAATCCGTGCCGACCAACAGCGCGCGCCCGCCCTGCGCAGTAGTCGCCTGAGCCAGCGACTGAATGCCGCGCTCGGCGAGGATGCCGCGTCCGGCGAAGATGTCAATGATAGCGTCGATCTGGTTCTGGTTAACCACGCCGCTCAGCCGCGCCTCGTCGATGAAGCCCTCCGCCGCCGTCTCGAAGTTGCTCACCCAGCCGAGCACGTGGTCGAATGCCTTCACCGCCAGCCGATCCGCAAGCTCGGCTCCCAGCCGGTTGCGCATCTCCCACAAGGCCCTGGCCCAGATCATACCGACCTGGTACACGGGCAGGCCGACGATCTGATCGTGAGGATACAGGTTGGGCGCAGGGAGCACATCCTCGCCCGGCTGGCGATCTGGGCGAGATAGGTCCCACATAGTGCCCCAGGCTGCCGGTCGATAGGCGCCGCGTGCCCATAGCGTCGAGCCTGCATCGACGCGGGCCGCCAATGATCGCGCGATGTAGGTGGCATATCCTTCGATCAGCGCGCGGCCGAACGGCACACTCTCGTGCTGGAAGTCGAACGGCTTCGAGTTCATCAACCACATCAGACCGTGCGCGATTTCGTGGTAGACGACCTCCGGGTCGAGGCTGGGCGATTGAATGACCCGATTACCCTGATCCTCCCCTGTCAATCCCTGGCCGGGATCGGTTTGGAACGTCACCCGCTTGGGGTGCTGCACCTGGGCGCGATTGAAACACATGGTGAGGGATGACCCGCCCGCGCCGACGACGATCTCGAGACCCGGCTGCTGGACGCCGCCGTCCCTGGGGTATGACTGGAGCCTGGTTGCATCGACGCCACATACACCCGTGAAGTGATCCACCAGCTTGCTGGCATGGACGGCAACGTTGGTCGCTTCGAGATCGATCTGTGGTGGATTCGCCGCCGCCAGGGCCGCGATGTTGACTGCCGAGCCATTCGATCGGATGACGCGCATGAAGGGTTGAAGCGCGGCGCTCAAGGTCGGCAATGCCAGCGCCGGATCGGCAAACAGCGTGTTGGTCCGCGCACCTTCCGACGTGGCAAAATAGGAGACTTGATACGCCACCAGGTCATCCGGACGCCCAAGCGCGTCGCCGCTCTCCGCATCGACGAACACGCGATAGGCTTGATCGGCTGCCGATGAGACAAACTCGATCTGATGCGCAAGGTAATACTGGCCGGCAAATGGCAGAATGAACAACCCGCTGCCCGCGTAAGGCACGATCGACGCGCTCCATTCGGCGAGATCCAATTCGAGATAGTTCGCCAGAACGAGGCGCGCCGTCGCGATCGCCCGAGCCTTGTCGATCTTCGGCGCAAAGGCGGCGTCGGCGCGCAGTGGAAAATATGAACTGGTGGCAGAGACGCGCCGCTCGTCGGTCGGCAAGTGCACGGCGACGTGCCCGCCTAACACCGGCCACTCGCCGTGCCATTGCTGAAACACAACATGTGCCACTGGTGGAGTCGAAATGGATCCCGGCGATTCAACGATTTGCTTATTCTCGCTACCTGTTGTGACTTTGCCACCAGATTCTTGTTGTGAGGCCGCCGAGGGATCGACCATCCCGCGTCTCCTCTCGATCACATGAACCGCGGCGACGCGAAGCGTTCGCTCCGCGTCGGATGGCGCCAATCCGAACAGCACTCTAGACGGTAAGTCCTGAAACAACCAGCCCGACCCGATGCGGACGGCGTCGTCGGGCGTCTGAATTGAAGCCGGTGCGTCCAGCAGGCCATTGCAACCGGCGATCAAACCGGTATGATGCCCCTTTTGAACGCGGAGCGGATAAGACTCTGCCGCCAGGCCTTCTTGATATTTGGAGCGATAGTCGCCAAACGCGCGGCGGGATGCAGCGATGGATTCCGCGTTCTTACGAAAGAAGGTTGCGTACTTGTACACTTCTGGCCCAGGTGGTGTCACGACGACGGGCACTTCGGCCGGGCCGGGTGGCGACTGTCCTCTCAGCCACGATAGGATCCGCCACAACCATCCCAAACAGCCTGGCAGGAGCCGCTCCAACGAAGCGCGGTCGCCTTCGTGGGTGTCATACTGCGGCAAGGCCGCACGTTCTCGAACCTGGGGGATGCGTGTCTTTTCGATCATGCGATGACTTCCTTCCACACCGCTCGGCGCGCAACAACGGGGATTCGTGATTACGGCCAGATGCGGCTATACCACGGCACAAACTCGCGGCGATATACCTGATCGTTCGCAAGCAGCATCGGCACATCCGACTGGAAATCTGGCGCCAGGTCGGTGAAGCAAGTGGGCGGGAGCGAACAGCGAGTGATGCTCGGCAACTGCTCCGGCTTGCCTGCGCCAAACACGGAGCCATGAAACACTTCACCGACATCCGTCACGACATACCACGTCGGCGGATTGCCCGGCACGACATGCAGCGACGTGGTCGCATGTCCGCTTTCCCAGAGCGACTCGACGCGCCCGCGACCCAACTGAATCCGCCACAGATGCACGGCGGCCTTGCCCTCGACGTGAAAGTGATCGAATGCAAGCGCGAGGACTTGATCGGCCGCGCCCGGCGCTTCGGCCAGCGCCCGGTAGCTGTAACGCTGCTCGGCGTCGTCGATTCGCTCCCAGCAGTCGCCGCCGTCCCGGCTGACATATAGGCCCGCTTCCGGGCTGGGGTTATCTAAGCCGCTGTCGGTTCCCACGAAGAGCGCACCGGCAGTAGTCATGATCGCGCCCGCAGGAAGGTTCACGGGCAACGTACCTCGACCATCTGAAACCGTGGGGCACGTATCCGCTCCATCCAGTCGATCCCAATTCACACCGCCGTCAACCGATCGATACACGCCACCCTGCTCCGCCCCGACGAACACGTGATCCGGATCGTCCGGCGCGACGGCGACCGTCTGCAACTGCGCCGGCAGCCCGTCCGTATCGATGCGCGTCCACGTCTCGCCAGCCGTGTCGCTTCTTAACAGCCCAACATCCGATGTGGCGGCATAGATTCGCTGCGCCAGATCGGGCGCGTGAGCGAATGACTTGATGGCGGCCAGCACGCACCCTTGGTTCGGTCGATCGAAGGCAAGCGGCGCATCCACCATGTGCCACGTCGCGCCGCGATCCACGCTGCGCCACAGACCGGTATCCCCTGTATCGATCGGATCGCAGCCGACAAAATCGGTCGACGTGCTCACCAGGAGCACTTCTCCGGCGCGAGTCAATCGCCAGGCCCCCGGCACACTCGGGCCAAGACCACGCCAGCCAACCTTCGGGTCAAAGGGAGGCCACTGCAGAAGAAGCGATGCAGCCAGCCAAACGCCGAACCCCATCAGCGCCGCGCGCCTGGCCTCGCGTCGATAGCGGTGCAGCCATCGCTTCCAGCGCGCGACGTCACGGACGCCGCCCTCCGTCCACGGCGCAGGCACGGCAATCACGTCTTCGACGTCCCGAATCAGCCGCTGACACTGCCGCTCCCAATGACGCTCGGCGGCAAAATCGGCCGCCTCGAGTGAGGCAATCGCTTGCGGCAGCTCGCATGGCTTGAGCAGCACCGGCATCAGCTTGCGTCGGCGCGCCGCCGGGTCAGTGGTGCGCAGCAGGAGCGCTTCAAAGGCGTTCCACTCGCTGTCGAGCCAGTCCGGCGTCAACACCACGATGGTCCGTCGGCTGTTTTCGATCGCCCGCTCAATATTCTCGATGCGCGGCATGCCTACGACGAAGTCGCGGAAATCGACCGCGACGCCGAAACCGGCTTTCTCTAAGCGCGGCAACAGCCAGTCGCGTACCCACGCCTGGTCTTTCGGGCTGTAGCTGATGAACACATCGTACGGCTGGTCAGCTTGCCGGCTCATTCAGAATGAACGCATTCTCGCAGCGATTTGTATCGTCTGCTCGGAGGAAACACCGAGACGAATGCAGCGATCTCGCGTAATCGACTCGCCATGCCGCGTTGACTTCACTGGGCCACAGAAGATGAGAAAGTAGGTGCGCCGAATGGGGGGCGTGGGAATTCAATATCCGACGCGAATGCTGTCGTGCGTTTGTACCTTTACTGATAGCAGTTTAGCATCAGTGCATGGTCAGAGTCAAGTATGGGTTTTAAGACAGTCTGTCAGAGCTGTGGCGATGGCTTGGGGTCGTTTTGCACGAAGGTGCCGTTGCGCAGGTCTGTGAGCGCCTGTTGTATTTCTTCTTGAGTGTTCATCACGAACGGGCCGTAGGGGAAGATTGGCTCATTGAACGGGGCGCCCGCCATCAACATGAACCGGGCGTGCGAGCCGGCTGCGGCCTGCGCGCGCACATGGTCGCCGTCTTCAAAGACTAGCATGCGTACGGCCTCGACGAGTTCGCCCGGCCCGTCACTGTCCAAGCCAAACCGTCCTGCACCCTCGAAGACGTAGGCAACCACAGCATGTCCTTCTGCTGTGGGCAGGTCTATCTCCGCGCCGGGTTCCAGGGTCACTTCCATGTAAAGCGGCCTGGCAGCGATGTCCGTCACAGGCCCTCGGACTCCCTCGTATTCACCCGCCACCACGCGCACTTTGACACCCCCCTTCTCCACAGCGGGGATGCTGGACGCATTCACTTCCTGATAGCGCGGCTGGCTCATCTTCTGTGCGGCGGGCAGGTTGACCCACAACTGGAAGCCGTTGATGACACCGCTCGGCCCGCGCTTGGGCATTTCTTCATGCAGAATGCCACGCCCGCTGGTCATCCACTGCACGTCGCCGGGGCCGATAATGCCGGTATTGCCGAGGCTGTCGCGGTGGCGCACGTTGCCTTCGAGCATGTAGGTGACGGTTTCAATGCCGCGATGCGGATGAGTCGGAAAGCCGGCGATAGGACCTTCGAGCGGGTTGTTGAACGCAAAATGGTCAAACAACAGAAACGGATCGAACAGGTTGGCCCGGCTCGGCCCAAAAGAACGGCGAAGCAGCACGCCGGCGCCTTCGATCACATACTGCGGCTCGATCATCTGCCTGACTCGGCGGGGAAAATTTGCCATAACTCCAATTCCTATCTACAGCGGCTTCCGTCAAGGAGTCTAGTCTTCATCCTCGATGTCTGGACCTTCCGCATCCAGATCGTACAGCACATCGATCAGTTCCTCGCGAAGCCGTCCGACTTCGGCCTCATCCCCCGCACGCTGAGCGGCTTCGTAACGCGCCACCAGATCGGCCAGTGCGCTCGCCTCTTCGATCTCGCGATCGAGCCAGCTTCGCGCCTGCGCCAGCAGTGGATCGCCGCCTGTGATAGCCGCCGTGGATGCTTCCCACAGCTCGCCGACGTAGCGCGCCGAGGCTTCCTTGGCGGCGGGATTCAGCCGGGCGTGCGCCGCGCGCAGCGTCGTCTGCTTTACCTGCCCGCTGCCTCGATCGACGGCCGAGACGTTCAGGATGCCGTTCAGATCCAGGTCGAATTCGACGGTGATGTGAGGCGGCTCGCCTGGCGCCTCCTGCTTCAGGTCCTCGAACAGAAACTCGCCCAGCAGGGTGTTTTGGGACGCGGTCGGCGATTCACCCTGGTACACCTGCACCTTGATCGCCGTCTGGTCGGGATACAGCGCGCTGAACACCTGCGCGCGGCGGGCGGGCAGCGTGGTGTTGCGCCGGACGACGATGCCGTAGTGATCCGGCACGAAGCGGCCGAACTCCCAGCGGGCGACTTCGATGCCGAGCGAGTGCGGCGTCACGTCGACCAGGATCGCGTCGAGCGGCTCGCCGGCGATCAGCGCCGCCTGAACGGCCGCCCCCAGCGCAACGGCTTCGTCGGGGTTGATCTCGACCATCGGCTCCAACCCGACGTGGTTGGCAACCAGTTCCCACACGAATGGGATGCGCGTCGAGCCGCCGACGAAGATCAGCTTTTCGAGATCGCCTTTCTGAAGCCCGGCGTCGGCCAGCGCCTGATCGAACGCGGTCAGCGTGCCCCCCAGCAAGTCGCCGATCAGCTTCTCGAACTCGGCCCGCGCGACTTCAACGTCCAGATGGAGCGGGCGGCGATCTTTTTCGAGCAGATACTCTTCGCGCACATGGGCAAACGGCTGTGTCGATAGTTCGATCTTGGCCTGCTCGGCCGCGCGTGTGAGGCGGGCCAGTGCCTTCCGATCGTCGCGCGGATCGACGCCGTGCTCTTCGATAAACTGTCCGGCCAGAAAATCGACCAGCCGCGCGTCGAAGTCGTCGCCGCCCAGGTGCGTGTCTCCGTGCGACGCGCGCACTTCGATGACACCCTGGTTCAGCTCGATGATCGACACGTCGAAGGTGCCGCCGCCCAGGTCGTACACCGCGATGATTTGCCGCTCGCCGGCGCGATCCAGGCCGTAGGCCAGCGCGGCGGCTGTCGGCTCGTTGATGATCCGCTCGACGCTGAACCCGGCGATCTCGCCCGCTTCTTTCGTCGCCTGGCGCGCCGCGTCGGGGAAGTAAGCCGGGACAGTGATTACGGCCCGCTCGACAGTTTCGCCCAGGTTGGTTTCGGCGATGCGCTTCATCTCGCGCAGAATGATGGCCGAAATCTCGGCCGGGGTGTAATCGCGGCCGTTCAGCGTCACCGGCAGATCGGTGCCCATGCGGCGCTTGATCGAGCGCACGGTGCGTTCCGGGTACAGCACGTACTGGTTGCGAGCCGGCGTACCAACCACCAGCGCGCCGGCCGGGGTGAAGCCGACGACCGAGGGCACGATGCGTTCCGCTCCGTTAGGCAAAATGGCGGGCACGCCGCCCTGCACGTGCGCGACGGCAGAGAATGTGGTGCCCAGGTCAATACCGACGATCTTACTCATGCTGACTTCCTCTCGCTTATCGCTGACGCCCTATGGCTCTCGATGGGCGATACGCGATAAGCGATATGCGATATGCGATAAGCGATAGGCGATACGCGACTAGCGCGCGACAATGACTTCGGCGTGGCGCAGCACGGCGTCACCGATCTGGTAGCCGCGTCGCGTTTCCTGCACGACGCTGCCGGTTGGCCGACCATCGATGGCCGGCGTGGCTTCGACGGCGACGTGAAGATTCGGATCGAACATCTCGCCGTCGGTCTCGATGGGGCGAATGCCCTCGGCCGATAGAACGTCGAGCAAGCGCTCGCGCACGAATTCCAATCCCTCCAGCCAGGCCGCGATCGCCTCGCCGCTCGACGATGCGGATCGCGTCCCGGGCGGCCATTCGTCGAGGGGCCTGCCAGATAGCAGCGCCCACGCGCCGCTCAACCGCTGCCGAAACGGCCTCGCGCGCGGCTCTTCCGGCACGCCGTCATCCGGAAGCAGCCGCCGGCCGGCGCTCAACGCTTCGTCCAGGCCGTCGAGAACGGGCAGCAGTCGGCGAATCAGGTCGATGCGCCCTTCCGCGCGCGCGGCGACCAGCCGTTCACGCAGGTGAGCCAGCTCACGCTCGCGATAAGCGTTCGCCTCGCGTAACTGCTCAAGCATGGACTTGACACTCTGCTGCTGGGTTTCGGCCAGCGAGTTGGCCTTGAACTGTTCCTTGCCCGCGCGGGCGGTTTGTTTCTCCAGCTTCTCGATCGCCTCGCGCAGCGCCGCCGCGCGATCCTGATGCTCGACCTGGGCTTGCGCGAGCGCGCTCACTTCGGCCCGGAGCGCGGCCAGCTCTTCGGCGACGTCGGCCGGGATTGGACGGATGCCTAGCAGCCGGCCCAGCCGCGATAGCAGATTGGAGCCGCGCACGACGTTCGGCGGGTTCACACATTCACCTCACGGTAGTCTTCGCGAAAATCGCTCCGGCCGAGATCGCTCAACGCGCGCGCAGCGCGGATCACGTCGGCGGGATCGAGTGACAGCCTGCCCTCGCGCAGCGGGGGATCGAGCGGGGCGTCTTCGAACAGGCCCCCGACTGCCTCTATCGGGGGCAGGCCGTCGAGCGACAGCTCCGGCCAGGCCTGCACCCGAAGCATATCCGTCTCCAGCCGCCGATCGGGATCGCGCAGTTGCTCGTAGGCGGCGCGGATGCGCTTGAAGCCCTCAGGGTCGCGCTCCGGCGGGTGCGCGCGCACCAGCGCGAAATAGGCAGTCTTGATCTCGTCGAGCGTCGCCTGCGGATCGACGCCCAGGATGGCATACGGGTTGGCGACAGGCGTGCCCGTGATCGTCGCTCGCTTCATCAGAATAAGTCCTCGTCGTCCAGCTCGCCGAACGGCAGCCCCATTCGCGATAACGTGCCCGCGAACGGGTTGTCGATCATGTAGCGCGCATCCTGAATCTCTTCGAGCAGCGCGGAGTCGCCACGCCGGCGCGCCAGGTGCGCCGCCCGGCGCAGGCTGTCCTTGGCCTGCGACGTCTGCCCGTTGATGCCCTGCAGCACGCCCAACTGCAAGAGCGCCATGGGATCGTCCGGCGTGCGGTGGGCGAGTCTCCGCGCGTACTCCAGCGCCAGGTCGGGCTTGACCGGGCCGAGGATGGCGACGACGTGGCGCAGCGATTCGGCGCTGTCGCCGCCGGCGGATTCGGCCTTCTGCAACATCTCTCGTCCCAGTCGTTCCCACGGGCCATAGCCCGTCTTTGTCGCGCTCAGGAATCCCGCCGGCGACGCAGCGCCCAGGGCGGCCTGGAAACACTCGCCCGCCACGTCGACGTAGAAGTGCGGTGAGGCGACGCCGGCTGCTTCGGCGCGTTCGAGAATGTGCCGCGCCTCGGTCAGGTTGCCGCGCCGCGCCCAGCAACCGAACACGTGAACGTAGGTGTGCAGGTCGCCTCGCGAAGCGGCCATCGCCGCGTCGAAGCGCTCGCGCGCCTCGGATACCTGGTGCAGCGCCAGCTCGGTGTTGCCCAGCCAGACGAGCAGTTGCGGATCGTCGGGTGTCAACGGCAAGGCTTCCTCGTATATCTTCTTCGCCTGAGAGTAGTAGCCGACGTTGAACTGCGCGTGCCCGCGCTCGCATAGGATGTCGACCAGGCCACGCCGGGCAGGCGCGTGCTGCGGATCGGTTTCCAGCGCGGCGCGCAGTCGCTGCTCGGCGGCGTACAGTTCGCCACGTGTCCGATGCACTTCGGCCAGCCGGACACGCGCGTCCACGTGCGCCGGGTCCTTTTGCAAAATGCGCTCCAACTCGTTGCGACCGGCGATGACCTGCTCGTTGGCGAGCAGGGCGTCGGCCAGTTCAAGGCGCAGGTCGAGATCGTCGGGATTGGCTTTGACGGCATTGCGATAGTGCGCGATAGCTTGATCGGGTCGGCCCGCCCGCCGGTAACAGTCCAGCACGCGGCGGCGCAGCCAGGCGCGGAGTTCAGGGATCGGCAGATGCAAACCCTCCGGCGCCTTCTTGGCCGGGCGTCTGGGCAGCTTGCTCAGTAGCGCGCTCCACGACTCGGCGGCGGCATCCCATTGCTCAAGTCGCTCGTGGGTGATGGCCAAGTTGTGCAGAACGGGGGTAATCGGGCCAAGATCAGGGTGGGCCTCTAGACAGGCGCGCATGTGCTGCCAATGAGGGAGTGCGGCGGCCCACTCGCCGCGCGCGGCGCATTCCGAGGCCAGCCGGTTGCGGGCGACGAGCTGAATCGCCGTGAGCGCTGAATGTTGGGGCGAGAGCTTGAGCACCGCGTCGACTGAAGCCAGCGCGGCCGGCCACTGTCCGGCCTCGATCGCCGCGCGCGCCTGCTGCAGGTGCGCGCGGGCCACGGCGGCTTGCAAGCGCGGCGTTGGCGTCCGGGCTGCCGCTGCCGTCCATTCGGCGAGCGCAGCGGCCGGATCGCCCGTCGCGGCGAGCGCCAGGCCGTGGTAATACGCGCGCACGGCTTCTGCGCCGGCCTTGAGCGACTGGCCGAGTGGCGCCAGCGCGGCGAGAGCCTGTGCGATCTGCCCGGTAGCCAGCAGAGCCAATCCGCGCCACAGCATCGAGGTCGGCCTGTTGGCGCTGCCGGTTGTGGGCGCGGCCGGCTGATCCAGCCCATTTCCGGGCTGAGCGTCCCCCCGCTGCGCGAGGGCAGGGAGAACAGCCTGCGGGTCATTGCGAAGCAGGGCTGTGATCGGCAAGAGCGCGGTCCGATCAGCAGTCGAAAGCCCATTCAGGGATTCCAGATCGATATGAAAATTACGTTCGACCTCGGCGAGGCCGCGCACAAAGCCGAGGCGACTGAGTGAAGCGCCGGTTTCGGCGGCGCGCGCGTACGCGGCAATCGCTTCGTCGAGTTGATCGGCCCGGTGATGCGCCAGCCCCATGTGATACCAATACCGGCTTTCTCCCGGCATCAATTCGACCGACCGCGACAGGTCGGTCAGGCATTGGGCCGAATCCCTGAGCGACAACGCACGCCGGAAGTGAGCCTCGGCCAGCGCCGAACGCACAGCAGATTCAACCGCCACATCCAGCCGGCTCCACTGATCGATAGCGTCGTTAAAGTCGCCGCGCCGAAACGCTTTCAAGCCGTTCTGCTTGAACGCCGCAGGCGAGTTAGCCGGTGGAGCGAAGTGAGACTTGTGTTTGTGTTTTCTCTTTGACACGTCAGGCTTGAGAAGAGGGCGCGCGTTTAACTAGTTTGGCCCGCTATTTTAGATTATACCTCAAATGCGCGATGGGGGAGGGTCAGACTCAGCTGGCAAGGCCTAAAATAAACCGGCTCGTGTGGGAAAAGGTTGGGCTTGGACGGCGTGAGCGGTGAGCCAGTTACCCAACGCCGAAGGTTGATCGGGGAAGGGGTCAGGAAACGGCAGTCCACCCTTTTGAAGTAGAAGGCGATTGCCCCGTGGAGCATTCGGTCCGCTGAGGACGAAAACAGGAACCCACCTGGCTTTGAGTGCTTCGGTGGCTCCAGCCCAGGTGCCGCCTTTCTCGGCGTCACTGGCGATCACCAGGCCATAATCGGCCAGCGCATGATAAACCTCTGAATCGCCGCGCGGGAGGCGGCTGCTTGCGCCCCGCTCCGCGGGGTCGGCTGCAGCGAGAGACTGTGTGATACTCAGCGCAGTGGGGCGAGCCCTGAAAAGAGCCATTTTAAGCCCTGTAATGGGGCACAGGCTGGGGTTCACGTCATCAATTTGGCCTCGATAGTGGAAGATCAAGATAGTTTTGACACAGTCTCGCGACTTGTTAGGCCGTTCACGGCCACACAACTTGACCCCGTTCTGGCACGCCGATCTCCTCGGCTCTGGGACTGTTCCTATATTGAGAAGCGAGAGCTCCTTTCGTCGTGCAGCTGGGCATATTCTGTTGACGGGTTCAGTCACCGTATATCGTCTTCAATGTCAGGAACAATGATGCTCTTGCCATACAGTTTGCTTAGAGTGCCACGTAAGTGCTTCATGGTGTCGATTAGGCACTTCTCTGCTTCTTCTAGATTGTGCACGACAATGGGCGGCACAAGGGAACCCGTCCACTTGGCGTACTGTTCTTTCGCAAGTTGATAGTTGCGAGTATAGGTCCTTTTCAGCTCTATCAAGTGCTGAATTTCTGCTTCGTAGGCTGACCACGTCGCTTCGCTCAACTTCAGACTAAGCAACTCTTCTTTTGTCCAAACGCTGTCTGCAGGCTTTTGCTCCGCGTCTTTCTTGGACAGATCCTGTCCTTTCTCGCTCTGTTCAGGTTGTACTTCAGCGGTCGGCTTGGAAGGAAACGATTCAGCATGTTCTTCTTGTTGCCATTCAGCTTGCCTGCGCTCCCTTCGTTCCTGAAGGATCTTGCGGCTCTCGTCAAAAAGGAAATCAACTGCTTTCACGAGAATTGGAACGGCAGCTGCTTCTAGCATTGGCTCTGCTCCTTTCTTTGGCTTGCTATGCTTTGCTTGCGACAGTCCGGTTTCAGTGTTCTCTTCGTTGTTCCTCCCCGAATCTTCGACACGATGAGAGGGCGTTGAGTCGTTCATCTGCTTGTGTTTACTGCGAATGCGCTCTAGCAGCTTCTGCGTCTCCTGAATGTCCGCCGGTGTAGCCATTCGGCGATATAACTGATTGGAGGCCTCTGCTAAACTCAGCGCCAAATCAAGGCTCTTCTTATCTCCCCTAGGAATATCTGAGTCGAGTTCGTAGATCTCGGCCAGCCCCCACTTGGCGTGAGCGATTTCATCAATCTTATTAATTCTCTGCGCTGTTTCTAGGCTCTCTTCGTAGAGACGGTGTGCTTGATTGAATTCAGAGATCGCTGCATGGGTCTGGTTCTCCTGCAGATAGAAAAGGCCCTTTTGCTTAACGGCATTACCAAGATTACCGAGTGCTTTGGCAAACCCTCTTAGGTTCTCGTGCTTTTGAAATAGATTCTTTCCTCGCTCACTTGCACTCATTGATTTATTGTACAACTCGAGAGCGCTGTGAATGAGTTCTGAATTGCCATGCTTGCGCCCATCTCGCTCGCACTTTCTTCCCCATAGCCAATACAGTCTTCCGAAATCCAGCTCGAGATCGGCAATAGCAACTTCCTCCTTTGGATCGCTTTGGCTCAGTTTCTCTCTCATGCTTAGGCTGTTTGTATACAATTCGAGAGACTGTTGGAAGTAGTATTGCCAATCACGCCCTGGCTCCACAAGTTCATATTCCCCCTTGAGCAACGCCGACTTGCCGAGGTGCCGAGTGGCAAGCGCTATTCCTCTTTCATCATTTAACCGTTGATAGATTCTTAGCCCTACGTTTACATACTCCTCTGCGGTCTTAAGATCTTCAAAACGCAAATACGTAAAACCCAGGTCTTCAACAAGAACTCTGGCCTCTAACGACTCATTGCCAGCTTGGCGACATGCATAAAGGATGCTCTTGTTGGCAGCGACGCGCTCGGGCCAATATCCAGCCAACCACATAAAATGGTTTATGGAGTCCCGAAAGTCTATCAGCAGCTCCCATTCAGCCAGCTGCTGCGCCACCTCAGTAGCGGCGATAATGTTCTTGACTTCGCGCTCCATGAGCGCCTGGCTGGTTCGATAATGGCTCTTAGAATACTGAAGATAGAATTCGACAAATCTCTTGGCAGCAGATTGAGCAAAGTCGGGTGCTTCACTCGCTTGGGTTTCACACATTTTTTGTGTCAGTGGATGTATCTTGTACGCTACACCACTATCATAGTAGTTCACATCCAACAAGGACATGTCACAGAGGCTTTTAATGCACTTGGCGAACTCACTAGCGTTTGTTCCTGCTGTGGTTGCAATGGCTTCACTTGGAGCATGCTCGACAAAGAAAGTCATTCCCATCAGAATCCGCTTCTGCCCTTCAGCGAGAATCTCCTCCCATGTTCGCCGAAACAGGTAGTTGTAGATCTCATCGCTTCTCTCGAGCGGCGGATGAAAATCAAAACCCTTATGAATCTGGTCGAAAGAAAGATAGCGAATCTGCCCAACTGCGAATTCAATAAGCTTGGGAATGCCACAAGTCAGTCTGTAGAGCTTGGGGTAATTGTCTTTTAGCTCTAGTGAAATGGAGAGATCATCCAGCTTGCGATCGATGAGTTTCTTGGTGTCGTCCAAATTCAACTCCGTGACCGTGTGAATACGTGGTTGGAGTCTTGCCAAGTCGTCTGAAAGCTCTCGAGTGGTAATGATGACCCGCACCATACTTGTGGTTTGGCTTGCGCCGCTGGGAGCTGTTATTGGCAGTCGATCGATAAAGCCGCAGATGTCTGACCCTTCACGATCATGTATGACGCTTTCGAAGTTATCAAATATTATCAGGGCAGCGTGTTGGGACAATATGCGGATAACTTCATTGGCTTTTTGTTGCAGGTCACCTAATTGAACAATTACAGAATTGGGATCATGCACACGAGCAATGATGTCCAGAACAGTATTCAAGTTGATCAGCTGGGTTTCACGGTACCTTCTGACATCCACCCATACAATCATCTCAAAAAGACCCCTTCTGAGGTAGCGATGGGCTATCTTCTTGGCAAGAGAGCTTTTGCCTATGCCGCCAAATCCTTTAAGGATAATCACCTGGTTTCGCTCCAACAACTCCCTAACGAGCAGCTCTAAGGTTCTCTCATGTCCAAAAAAGTAGGGTGGCTCCCTTTCTAAGTTGTGGCGTACTGCACTTGCGTTTTTCGGAAGCTGGATGCTATCAAGTTCTCGCTGCAATTCTCTGATCTTTGCTTCTATATCCTCTATTTCCAACTTAACAGCTGGATCAGCAGATATCCCGCTGAAGGCTTCTTGCTCTTTTAGCTTTTGCAGGCGACGAGAGTAGTTAACGATGAGCCTTTCAATGTCTTCCTGCCGCGACATAAGATTTCACGTGAGCGAAGGATGTGTGCCCATCTCCCGCTTGAACCTCGACTCAAGCGGCTTTCTGTCGTAACCAGCGCTCCAAGACTTCCAAAGTGCCAAGAGGGACTTTCTGGCGCCAGTCTTTACCGCCAGAATCAATGTCTTTTCTAATCTCGGTTCCGCTTGCGACTCTCTTCCCTTCTAAAACAACGACTTGGAATCCATAGGTTTGAAACAGTTTTTGTTTTTCTTGATCCCACGGATCAAGGATTCTCATTATTTGAACAGCATCGCTGAGGATATAGTGCTTCCAGCACTCGGGCATATTGATCGGAAAGGGAGTGACGATAACATCGGGATAACGCTCTTGGAGTTTATCATCACTTAGAATTGAATTCTGAATCATCCTCATGCGAAGATAATAAGAAAACGGATTGGCGCCTGGAAGATGTCTATGAGAGTCGGATTCTACCTGTTTTGTATAACCAGGGTCTGGATTGGTAATTCCGACGATCAGCTTCTTTACGCAGCCTAAAGCCTGTACTAAGTATTCAAAGTGCCCATTATGAAACGGTTGATACCGCCCATGGATCATGCCAATCTCTAGCATTCTGCTCTCCTTCATTATCCTGTTAAACTACTAAGACCTTCGGGGATCCCTTCCTCAAAATCTCTCCGATAACCAGTCTTTCTACCATCGCTCCACCAGAGTTGAGCTTATCGATAACTTGATTTAATGCAGTGGGTGCTACTGCTAATAGAAGCCCTCCGGAAGTTTGGGGGTCATAGAATAAATTCTCATAGCTTTTGCTTGCACCTGTCTCAAACTGAACACGGCCCTCTACATATGTACGGTTGAATAGAGCTCCATCTTCTTCCATAGAAGTCGCGTAGGCTAATGCCTGCTCATAACAGGGTACGTCCTTCGCGTTTACAACTATCTCAACAGAGTTTTGAATGGCGAGCTCAAATAGGCTACCTGCGAGACCAGCACCAGAAACATCTGTGGAAGCATGTACGTAGTCTTTGTCAATGAATTTTAATATCGAACTGTTCAGAGTGGCCATGCATCTAATGATCTGTTGCGGAAATTCTCCTAACATGTTATGCCGGGTTGCCAGACTGACAATACCTGTTCCTATAGGTTTGGTTATTAAAAGAACGTCACCCGGTCGGGCTCCAGATTTTCTAATGATTCTTTCTTTTGCAACTACTCCAGAAACAGCCAAGCCACAGAATAACGACTGTTCATTGATTGTATGGCCCCCGATGAGAGCTACATCTGCTTCATTCAGTTTGTCCAGTAAGCCGGAGAAAATTCCATTAATTCGATCTGGATAGTATGGAGTAAAGCTATGGAAGAGAATACTGAGGGCGGTTTGTGGCGCAACGCCCTTAGCGTAGAGGTCAGAAAGACAATGTGCAGCACTAACTGCGCCAAAGTCATATGGCTTCACCGGAAGAGAAGCAATTACATCAACAGACTGTACTAACAGAAAGCCATCTGCTAATTCATATGCTCCAACGTCATCAAAGTCCTGGACTCCAATAAAGATTCTTGGGTTTGGAGAGGATAACTGTGCAAGGTGATTCAATCTAAGTTCACGTAGAGCGAACTTCCTTGCGCAACCACTTCCAGGTAAGATATTTGAGCCTTCTTGCAATGTTGGATCGTTCATTGTTTTTTCCCCAGCTTCTAACTCATCATGTTGTCCGCAACGTAAACATGCCAATGTAGATGCTTTGTCGTTTGACAGTTACCGAAATTGGTTGTTAATCTGCATCCCTCGTGTTCTTCCAGGACCTTCCCAATGACTTTTTGCAGGACAAACATCATTTCCGAAAGTAGTTCGGTGTTTTCACAAGATAAGCTGAGTAGAGACTCCACATGGTATTTTGGAATGACCACAATATGGACTGGCCATTGAGGGTTTGTATGGTGATAAGCGAGTACATTTTCAGTCTCAATGACTACTTGTATAGGAACTCTTCCCTTTAATACTTCGTCGCAATAAAAATCATGTGTCATATCTGTTTCCTCTCATTCGTTCGGCCAAGGAGTTCTCGGCTACTTTGGACGGGGTGCGGCGGCGCAGTTCGGCCACGAATGCTTCATCGGCGCGGATAGATTCGTCAATCTCGGTGCGATGATCGTGATAGTAGGCCAGCGCCGCGCAGATGTCACTCAGCGACAGGCCATATTCCTTGGCGATTTCGTCGGGGTGAAGTCCCATTCGCTCGTGCCAGATGACAATGTCCTGCACGGTGATGCGATGCCCGGCGATGCGCGGCTTACCTCCACTCACTCCTGGCGTTGTCTCAATGTGTCCAATCAGTTCAGTAGCCATGGGCTGAAGTCTCCGAACCGCTGTCGGCTGCACAGTACACGGGGATTATAGCCAGCTGTGTTTCAACAGGCAAGTACGGAATCTCACCAATACGAACCGGCAAAGGAGTTTAGTAGTGAGCTAATAATGAACCTGAACGATAGTGCCGTAATCCGCCCACTGGTACATCCACAGCGCGTCGGCGTTGGTCATGTTGATGCAGCCGTGGCTCATCGGCCGGCCGAAGTTGTTGTGCCAGTACGTGCCATGCAGCGCGTAGCCTTGATAGAAGTACTGCACCCACTGCACGCCGGGCAGATAGTAGCCAGGGCCGCTCATCGTCTGCGAGTCGTAGCGCACGTAGACGCGGAACTTGCCGGTGACCGTCGGCGTGTTGGGCAGGCCGGTCGAGACGATGAAGGTGCGCACGGGCGTGTTGCCTTCATAGGCCGTGACGCTCTGCGCGCTGAGGTTGACGTCAATCCAGCGCTCGGCCGGGTTGCCGCCCGACGGCGGAATGGCGGCGGTCGGCGGTGGCACGTAAGGCGTAGGCGTCGGCGGAATCGGCGTATGTGTGGGCGTGGGCAATGGCGTGTCGGTCGGCGTAGGCGATGGTGTATCGGTTGGGGTGGGCGTATCGGTCGGCGTTGGAGTCGGCGTCTCGGTTGGCGTCGGCGTGGCCGTCGCCGTGGGCGTCTCCGTAGGCGTAGCCGTAGCGGTCGGGGTGACCCATCCAATCAGAGGCGCGATGGCCGCGCTGACTCGATCCGCGCCAATGGCGTCGATCAACGTGATGCCCCCGGCCATGACCATGCAGGCAACGAGCGTAGCGGCGACCGCCCATTGCCACCTCGATACACCGCGCCGGGGTCGTTCCGGCGCGGCGGCCTGCGCCCGGTCGGCCCGAGGCGAGGGCAGTGTCTCGTCTGTTTGACGCCTGGCAAGCGACGGCGAGGGCTGGGTATTACCGCGCGGCTGCGGTTTCAGGCGTTTGCGCGCCCAGCGAATGCCGGCGTGGGCGCGCGGATCGCCGGGATTGATTTCGAGCGAGCGCGCCAGATAATGCAGGCTGGTTTCGCCGTCTGGCGCGACCGCGGCCAGCCACAGCATCGCTTCACTGCATTCGGGATCGAGCGCCAGGGCCTGCTCGAAGGCGCGGCGCGCGTAGTCCCTCTCGCCGGCGCGAGCATCGGCCATCCCGCGACGGAGCAGGTCGGCCACGACAGGATGCAGGTTCGCGAGCGGATCGGTCATGGCTTATTGCTGATGGCTGATGGCTGATGGCCGATGGCTAATCACTCGTCGCTTACGGCACGGCTCTCACGTCCACACTTCCGCACTTTCATACATCATCTATCGAGATTCCACAAAACACGCAATACCCTCGGCGATGCCGCTCGCCGCGCGATCCGGCTGGCCGGTGAGGAAATATCGGTCGAGGTATAGGAAACCGACCTCGATGATGGCCGCCGGCGTTTCGGGCGCGACTTCGCTGAACGTGTGGTAGCTGGTCATGTCCGGCGTGATGCTGTTTTCGTGATAGCCGAGGCCGGTCGCCGCTCCGTACGAATCGACCAGGCAGTCCACCAGGCGATCCTCCGCTTCGGGCGTGTACGAGGCGACCGAGCGCGCCACCTTGAAGCCGGTGGCGATGTCGTTGATGTATTCGCACGAATCGACGTGGAGCGACACCAGCGCGCCGGCGACGTAGCCGTTCAGGCGCGGGTCGAACTCCTGGAGCAGATCGACCTGGAGCCGGCGCGCTTCGAGCAGCCTTTTCGCGCGGCGCGCTATGTCAAGCGTAATCTCCTGCTCCGTCAGCCCGTCGGCGCAAACCGCGCCCGAGTCGTACCCCCAGTGCCCGGCTACGATGCCGACCCGAGGAAGGCGCGGACGGCCCGTGGGCTGGCCGGCGAATCCAAACGCTGGCCCATAGGCATCCGGTCCGGCCTGTATCCCCAGCGACGACTTGACCACCGTGTACATCCCAACGACGAGCAGCGCCAGGGCGGCCAAAATCGCCGTCCAGCGCGACAGGCGCGCCAAAGCCAGGAGGGCGCCTCGGCGCGCGGCTGGCGGATTCATGGGGCTTGCCGTGTGCGCCGTGCTCGCAGGGCCAGACATGGCGCAAATAATACTGCGAAAACAAGCGTTCGTCAAAAAGCAAATGCGAAAATTGTGATAACATGCACTGATAGCGCCACAATAGCAGGCGGCTTGGAATCCAATGAGGCAATTGAGCAAAACCGAGATCAAGCGGCTGCAGAAGCAGACCGCGAAAACACGCCCTCGTAAGGCCGCTCTCGTTTTTCTGTTGCAAAATCTGGACGATCCGGTCAACGTCGGCGCTCTGTTTCGCATCGCCGACGCGTGCGGCGTGCGCGAGATGATTCTGGTGGGCGACACACCAGCGCCGCCGCACCCAGGCATCAGTTTGACGGCGCGCGGCTGCGAGCGGCGCGTCGCGTGGCGTCACGTGAATCGCATCGAAGAGGCGGCTGCCGCGCTGAAGGGCGACGGCTATCATCTCGTCGCGCTCGAGCTTGCCCGCGACGCGCAGATGTACACGGAGTATCCGTATCCGGACAAAGTGTGCCTGGTGCTGGGCAGCGAAGGCAGCGGCGTGTGGCCGAAGACGCTGCGCCTGTGTGACGGGACGATATTCATTCCGATGTACGGCAAAGGCCCGTCGCTCAACGTGCACGTCGCGGCGGCGGTCGTTGCGTACCACATTCTTGTGGGTCAGGGGGCGAGGTAATTGGGGATTAGTAATTACCAATTACCAATCCCCAGTTACCGTCCAATGCCAGATTCTCTAACTTGATCCAATAGGAATTTCCTTTTTGGGGGTTGTTCGACATAACGGTTGAAATTGACTAAACTGTGCGTTGTGGCGAAGCCCGGTCAGGCGCAAAAGAACGTCTTCAAACAAATCTTCGAGGATGGGTGGGCCGACTTCAAGG
>DATEUJ010000159.1:0-25383 GCA_035283185.1 Anaerolineae bacterium
AGAACGCGCAGCGCGTTCAGGGTAATCATCGGGTTAGGGCCGCGGCGTCCCCAATCCATGACTTCGACATTCGAGGCGCGCTTGCCGGGCGGCCACCAGTAATAGCCTTCGGGCTTCCATCTGCCGTCCGGTAGGCGCTTAGACTCGACAGCGTCCAGCGCCTCATTCAGCCTCGGATCAGTCAGCGGCCCCATTCGCGACAGGATGAGCAGCGCCTGGAGAACGTCGTAGTGCCAATACAGCGGATAGTGCAGTTGAAGCCATTCGGCGTCGATCACCTCGCCACTCTTGTCGGAGCGGAACAGGCGATGCCGAACGAAGAATTCGGCTGTGCAGCCCGCCGCCTTTCCGGCATCCGCATCGCCGCTCGCGCGATGGTATTCGATCAATCCCCACAGCGGCGCCAGGCTCTCGTAGAACGACGAGTGCCGGGCGTGAGGGTTCTTGTCGCAGTTCCAGCCGCCGTCCGGCCATTGCCATTCCAGCAGCGACTGCGCGAGATATTTCACACGGGGATCGCCTGCCATTCCCAGTCGGCTGCACACGGCCAGGGCGTTCCCTTCCTGCGACGCGCAGCGGCGCGTCAGCCCGTCGATGCGCCTGATGCGACGGCGATGCACGTCGCCCGTCAGCCAGCGCAAGACCTGATCGGCGGCGGCGACGGCGCGCGGCTCGCCGGCGGGGATGCCCAGTTCGACGAGCGACACGAGCCGCCAATGTGCGCCGGTCCACTTCTGATACGGATGCACGCCAAAGCCGCCGTCGGCCTTCTGTCCGGCGAGCAGCTTGCGCACACGACGCCCCTTCACGATCTGATCGCGAGCGGCGCGCACCTCCGGCGATCGATGTGTTTTGCCGAGCAGGTCGGTCAGCGTGAAGTAACGGATAGACGGATCGCTTGATTCGAGCAGCCACTGAACGGTGGGGTGATCGCGCTTCATGAGTCTCCATCCAAGACTTCGGAAGTCTTTAAGACTTCCGAAGTCTGACATGTCATTCACCTATCGTAATGGGAGACCACACTTCACGGTCGGTGAGCGCCCAACTTGGATAGGGCGCGTCAGCCAGGAAGCGCCGGGCGTACAGCGCAGCCATCTTGGCATAGCGTTCCCCGGCATGATCCGCCAGGTCATAAAGAAGCGCCACTTGTGCGATGTCTGCCAGAGTCGCCAGGGCGTCCTTGCCGTACCACTGCGCTTCTTCCGGCTCGAGCGATCCCAGGTGCGCGAGAATTTCGTCCAGCGTCTTCTGCGCGAGAGCCGACTCGTCCGTACCGGCGCGTTCCAGCATCGGGACGACCTCGTCGAGGAAACTCTCGTGTGCTGCCTTCTTGCGCATGGCCTCGAGCATATCCAGCGCCTGGATGTTGCTCGTGCCTTCCCAGATCAGCGTGACGAGCGCCTCGCGATGCAGCCGCGACACGACGTAGTCATCCAGGAAGCCGAGGCCGCCGAAAAGCTCCATCGCCAGCAGCGTCGCGTGCGCCGCGTGCTCGGCGGTGCGGTTCTTCGCCAGGTGGGAGAGAAAGCGCGCGTAATGGTACCGATCGGTGTAGGGCGGCGTTTCGCGCCAGGCGCCATCGAACGCCTGAATGGCATGGAAGACGAGGCTCAAGCCACCCGCGAGGCGCACGGCGAGATCGGTCAGGTCGCGGCGGATCAGGGGATGCTCGACGAGTGGCTTGCCGAACGCGGCGCGCGCCTGCACGCGGAACAGCGATTCCAGGTGCGCCTTGCGCGCCAGCCCCATCGCCCCGACCGCATTCGCCAATCGAGAGACGGTCAGGTTTTCCAGCGTGTAGTAGACGCCCATGCTCGCGTCACCGATCAGGAAAGCCTGGCTGCCGTGGAACTCGACTTCGCCGGTGGGCACGGCGCGTGTGGCGCTTTTGTCTTTCAAACGGCGGACGTGGAAGTTGAGCCGGCCTTTCTGGTCGAGGCGCGGAACGAGGAACAAGGCGATCCCCTTCGGGCCGGGCGGCGCCCCCTGCGGCCGCGCCGTGACGATCGCCAGATCGGCCAGACCTGCATTACTCGCGAAATACTTCTCTTCGCCGTGCAGCCGCCAGCCGCCGTCTTCGAGGCGAGCGGTCGTCGTGTTCGCTCCCAGGTCACTGCCACCCTGGGTCTCGGTCATCCAGGTCGCACCCCACAGGTCTCCGGAGAGAAGCGGCTCCAGCCAGCGCCTGTGCTCGGGGGCGTATTTGTGTATGGCGTAGGCTGTTTGGTTGGTGACGATCAGCGAGCAGTAAAGCCCTGGATCCGCCAGCAAGTAGCCGAACGCGAAGTGGTGGTGCCACGAGCCGCCTTCGTAGGGCGGGCGATTGATGAAAGCCATGTGCTTGAGCAGGTCGGCGTGGGCCGGGCTGAGCCGCGCCCGATCCACGCGCTGGCCGTCCAGGTCGTGCATCACGAGCACCGGCGCCGCGCCGTGATCGACGTGGTCGGCCACCTCGTAGGCCCGTCCACCGGCGAGCGCGCCGAAGTCGATCAGCGCCTGTTCGTGATCGGACAAGTCCTTCCAGTAACGAGCCAGGATCGGCTTCAAGTCCGGATCGAGTTGCCAGTGGTTCTTGCCATAGGCGTAGGATTGGTAGTGCATTGCGGCTCCTCGTTTACCACACGGGCAATTCACCACGCGCCAGCCGCGACGTGAAATCGCCGATCGTCGCCAGCTCGTGCTCGACGACCGATTCGACGGCCGACTTGACATCGGCGAGCGCGACGCCCTGCTGCAGGATCAACTGCGCCGACGCGATCAACGGCTGGTCGATCGGTCTTCCGATTTGGCTGCACAGCCACACGTAGATCTCGCGCAGCCCGGGCACGCTGGCGTATATTTCGGCCGCGATGCGATGTGTGAGCAGCGAGTAGATCTTGCCGACGTGACTCACCGGGTTCTTGCCGGCCGCCGCTTCGGTGCTCATCGGGCGGTTGAGCGCGATGACGCCGTTTACCTTATTGCCGCGCCCGACCTGCCCGCAGTCGCCGCCTTCGGCCGAGGTGCCCAGCACGGTCAGATACATGCCGCCTTCGCCGCGCGCCGGGTCGTCGAGTGTGTTGATCGTCACCGTGGTGCGATCGAGCGTTCGCTGCTCGCGCGCCAGGTATTCTTCCAGCGCGACCTGGATCTCCTGCTTGCGTGCGAAGTACGTCTTCGCATCCGGCACGAACCGATCGACGAAGGCCAGGGCGACGGTCAATACAAGCTCGCGGTCGCGCCGGTAGCCCATGACTTTCACGTCTTCGCCGGCTTCGGGGAAATGATGCTTGAATTCCTTAGAGTTCAGGTAGCGTTCCGTGGCGAACACGATGCGCTCGGTTTCGGTCAGCGGCGCATAGCCGACCGCGGCCGAGGTGTCGTTCGCGCCGATCACGTCGCGCTCGAAGATGTCGGTCAGCTCTGGCGAGCCTTCTTTCAGCTCGTTCTGGAACACGACGTGCTTCTCAGGCTCCACGAAGCGCAGGTTCTGCCTGAACCAGTCCCTGGCGCTCGCCTCGGCGACAACGCCGACGTCGATGCGCTTGCCTTTGTACTCGGCCGTGGCGCGGTCGCCGATCACGAGGCGCATCGGCTCCATCACGCTGCCGCCGCCCGGCCGGGGATCTGCCCGCCCGGCGACGAGCAGCCCCTTGTCGATATTGTGGTGAAGGATGCGACCGAACCTGTCCAGGTATTCCCGGCACAACGCGACCGAGATTTGTTCCATAATTGCGTCGCAGATCGAGTCGGGATGGCCTGTGCCCTTGCGCTCTACCAGCTCGACCCGCTGCTGCTCGACCGGGGTTTGCTTCAGTTCTTCGAGGATGATGTTCGACATGCTCGCCGCTCCTTTGATGGGCGACCGCAACTCGCTCGCTTCGCAGGGGTCGCCCCTACGTTATGCGCCTGCCAGGATCCGGTCACCTGAGAAGGCGTTTGGCTGCCGTGCGCACCTTCGCGCTGCTGTGATCCACGAATCTTCCTGCAATGTCTTGCGCTTCCGCCTTGAGCGCAGTGTCCATCGCGACCAGTTTCCGCATCGCTTCCAGCACTTTGCCGGCGTGCCTGCCTTCCCAGAGCGTGAGCGCCTCGCGTAAATGCGGCCAGGCTCTGCACGCCGCCGAGGCGCTCGTGCGCCCGTATTCTCCTAGTGTTTCGATCGCGTAATCCCGGACGATGACGCTCTTGTCCAGCGCGATTTTCTCGGCCAGCTTGGGCACGATCGGCGATATTCTGTTGGGGACGTGCGCAGCAATCTCTGCGAGACTGTGCATGGCTTCCCATCGTACGCGCGTGTCCTTGTGATCCAGTAGCGCGATCAGCGCGCCGGCGTGCGGCGAGACGAGATCGGGTTTCTCTGCCGCGACCAGTGTCATCACCTCGGCGCAATCGCCGGCGAGCTTCGCGTCGTCCGAAGCAAGCCCGGCGGCGATCTCGGCCAGCGATGCCGGTCGTTTCAAGACGCGGGCGGCGACCCGCTTGTTCGCCGTTTCTGTTCGATCGCCCACCTGGGAAGAGAGTTTGCTCAGGATGTTCATCTTCAATCAACACGTGACGTGGAACAGGCCGATCACCGCACCCCTGGCCTCGTTCCAGGCTCGAATCGCTTTCGGCGTCGGCAGCAACTCCACATCACAGTTCTTGCGCTTGAAGTAGTCGGCGGCCCCATCTGAGAGCCGTACGTTGCCAAACTGTCCCGCGCCCAGAATCAGCCGCTCCGTGCCCTTCTCATAGACGTACTTAGCTTCGTCCATTGAGATGATATGAGACGTCCCATAGATCGCCTTGCTGAGTTTCTTCTTCCGCTTCTTCACGTCGCTGTTCAGCTGGATGATCACGTCATGCTCATACATCTTCCCTTCAATCGTGATCGAGCCGAACTGGGTCCGATCGATTCTGGGTTTCATGGTGTACCCCCCGCTCACACTTCGCTGTCTACACGGGCAGTCGACTGGCGCAGCGCGCGCAGAACTGCCTTCCCTTGTAGTCCGTATCAGCCAGCGAGTTCGAGAACGTCATCACGCAGCGCCGGTCGCGGCAGTGCTCCAGCGCATACGTGTGTCCCAGCTCGTGCACGGCTTCTTTTGCTGCGCGTGCGAGAAACAACGCCTCGTCGTCACGCGCGCTGTAGAAACTCTGACGCAATCGCGGTAGAGCGATCACTGCTCATATCACATGCTCCCCTGGCGACTTGATTACAGGTGCATGGCGAAGTCCGCGACGATGGGCTGCGCCAGCCGCGCGTAGTCTTGATAGGCGATCTTCATCGTGTCATGGTGCGTGCCTGCCTGGAAAACGATCTCCCCGTCGTCTGCCAGCGCGCGGTCGACGTACACAGGCACGCTGTACAGATTGCCGAAGGGCGGCATCGCGCCGACGTCGCAATCGGGAAAGAGGTCGGAGAATTCATTCTCTTTGGCGAGCCGCGCTTCTTTTGCGCCGAGCGCATCTCTGAGCTTCGCAAAGTCGATGCGGAAGCTCGCAGGCATCACGAGCATCACGATCTTGCCGTCGGCGAGCGCCATGACGACCTTGGCGACCTGCTTGCCGGGGACGCGCTGCGCCGCCGCCAGTTCCTGGGCTGTATAGACTGTCGGGTGCGTCATGATCTGGAAGCCGACGCCGTTGTCGCGAAAATACTGTTCGAGCCTCGCTTTGCAGTCCATCGCACGCTCTCCTTTCTCATCTCCATGACCGTAGAGGTCGCCTGGAACCTCTCCGTAGTCCCAGTATACGACAGATTGTCACACCGCACCTGCGACCACTGCAGGTGAGTGCAGGTGTCCGCTTTCACGTTCGTTCGCGCCGCCGCAGCGAGGTCCACACCAGGGCGCCGGCCAGCACACAACTGGCCGCGAGCACCAGCACATTCACCCAGACCCTATCCGGCGATTCACCCGTCAGCGCACGGGCGACGCCCTCCACCGTATGCGTCGGCGGGAAAACCTGCAGGATGCTCCACAGTGAGCTGCTCGGCACCGGCGCCAGGATGACCGGCGCCAGAAATGCCAGCATGGGCAGGCTTCCCCACGTGTTGAGCGACTGCGTGTTGCCGAACATCCCGCCCAGCCATAAGCCGATCAGCGTGGCGAACAGCGCGCTCAACACGCCGATCAAGATCAGCCCGCCGACGCTGTGGACCTGCTCCGGCGCGTTCAACAGGAAGATCAGGCCCACCGACAGCAGCGCGTACGCCAGACCGACGAGCGCCTTGCCCGCGATGAGGTCGACGTACGACACCGGCGCGACCATCATCGCATCCAGCGTCTTGCGCTCCTTCTCCTCGACCAACAGTGTCGGCACCATGTACATGCCGACCATCGCGATGCTCATGATCGACCACGTCACGAGGAACCAGCCCTGAACCGGAAGCCCCTGCAAGGCTGAGGCCGGCGCAGGCCCCAGCGCAGACTCTCCGCCAGCCTGGGGCTGATTGGCGGTCGTCTCAGTCAGATCGACCGGCAGCGGCTGGCTCGACTGGCTCATCACCAGGTCGATCACCAGGCGCCGCGCGTTGAAGCGGCGCTCCTGCGCCCCGTTCAACACCAGCTCCAGCGGCGGCCGCTCTCCGGCGGCCAGCCGCGCGTCGAAGTCGGCAGGCAGCACGATGCCGGCCAGCGCCCTTTCTTCCGTCACCGCGCGCTCGACGTCCGCTTCGGAATCGACCACGCGCAGGCTCCAGCCGTCGGTCGCTCCAATCGACGTGACGATCTGAGAGCCGCTCGGATCGTAGACGACGATCGACGAGCTGGACGGTGCATCCCGGTACAGAAGCCCGAACACGATCGACAACGCGATCGGCATCAGGACGATGGCCAGCAGTCGAAAATTCTTCAGCGCGTCGACCAGGTCCTTGACGGCAATAGTTGCGACGTTTCTGAGACGCATGACATCTCCGGAATAAGCGAAATGCCTGCCTCATCGACTGGTGGGCAGGCATTCTATTCGCTCCCCACCAAGGCACCCCCTCCGCCTTGGCTGTGGCCCCAGTGTGTCAATACGGCCTGAGGCATTCCATTGTTTACACTAATTTCACTGTCAGTATAAGATATTTCCGCCAAGAAATCAAGTGGTCAAACGGCTGTGGACGGCCGTAGCGCCTGCGCGATCAGCTTCCGGCGGCATTGCCGTTCACTGATGTGGCTGGTAGACGCTGTCGTCGACTTCCGTGATGAGCCAGTCCCAATCCTTCCTCGTCGCCGTGCGCCACAGCCCGGCCACTGCTTTGCTCAACTGCTTGTGGTAAGTCTCGGCCAAGCCGGTGATGCTGCCAGCGCCCTGCCGTCGGCGCTGCTCCTGCAGGCACTGATCCAATACCAGACTGCCTGTCGCCGCAGCCGTCATCCCCTGGGCATATATCGGGTTCAGGGCGTACGCCGCATCGCCGCACACCACGAATCCCTCCAGATAACGAGGCAGCTGCCGGCCACTGGCATCCACGACCAGCTCCGCTGCCAGCACGGCCTCGGCTGCGCCGGCCTGGCGACGACGAATGCGGACACCCGTCACGCGCTCGCGCCGTTCGCCGGTCCGGAGACCGAGGGTGTCGTATCCTGGCATGATGTGGACGTTGGCGCGCGATGCTACCCGATGGTAAATGGCGTTTTCCAGCAGCGGCCGGCTGCAGGCGATCGAGACTTTGACATCCCTTGCCCGTGGCGTGTGCCAGGCGCCAGCCTCGAAGAAGGCGATGTCGCGAGCGGCGTCGATAGCCATAGCGCCACCGGCCAGCAGCTCATCAACCAGTCCGGGAAACTGCTGCTCCAGGATCATCTGACCCTGCGGCAGCAGTGTGTGGGCGTGATGCGCCTGGGGAACACCTTTTCGGTAGGCCGGCCCATCGGGCAGCCAGTCACGTTCGACGACGGTGACGCGGGCGAAATGCTCGGAAAGGACCCGAGCGGCCATCAGGCCGGCGATGCTGCTGCCGATGACGACGGCGTGATCGGCCGGCGAGTTGGCCAGCTCGGGCTGGGGCGTGGCTGAGTCAGGAGGGTGTGCTTGTTGTCCTGGCATCATGACGCCGTTCTTCTGAGTCGATCAGCACGAAGCAGATGCAGCCAATGGCTGCCCTCCTGAATTGATGAGTATCCGGCAACTGAGGCTTAAGCTGTATAGCTGACTGCACGGTAGGCCGGTCATACCGGTTCACGTAAGCGACCCTCGCCTCGACGCGCTGCGTATGGCTCTCCACTCGTCTCAGTTGCAGCGCGGCGATGAGCGCCAGGCCGGCGGCTGCGACGTACATGGTGGGATTGTATTGGGTTGCCGTACGCCTGTATTCGACTAAACGAACCTTTTACGTGTACGCCGAAAGTCGGATGAGCGACCGGGCATTCAGATGCATTGGCCCGAGAATGCTCATCGTCAGTCTCTTATTCCCTAATTTCGTCGGGGTTCTTGCCTGCGAATGGGGTCTGACTACATCCTTTGGCCGAGGCCGCCATTCGCCCAAGGAAGGAATGCCCCTTCCAGCGTTTGAGCCATGACGCGCAGGCGCGCATAGCATACAATGCGCACAGATGATTGGATTAGACGACCTGTAGAAGGGCATCCCCATGCCCGCTGTTGACGCATGGAGATGCGTCAACCACGAGGTTTTAAGACAGTCTCTGAGATACAGATACAGGGGTAAGAGCCTGTCTGAAATGTGCGCCAAACGCTCGGCGTGGATTGCCAAATCCACGCCACTCCGATGGGCGGGAAGGCTAGGCCGTTCTCCTCTGGGTCGGCGGCGGTGACGGGGCATCGCCGCCGCCGCTGTTTCGGTTGACAGGAATCCGAACGCGGATACGTGCGCCCTGACCGGGAGCGCTTTCCACGGCCAACGTGCCGCCCGCCTTCTCCGCGCGCTCACGCATCGAGCGCAGGCCAAGGTGGCCGGGGAATTCGCCCTTCGGATCGAAGCCCACGCCATTATCTCCAATCTCTAATCTCACGCTGCCGTCGGCCAGCTCCAACCGCACGTCCACCCGACTGGCGCGCGCGTGCTTGACGATGTTGTTCAGCGCCTCCTGCGCGATGCGATACAGCGTTTCCTTCGCGGGCAGCGGCAGCCGAGGCTCGTCGCCGAACGCCGTCTGCACCTCGATGTGGTATCGGGCGTGCAGCGAGGCGGTCTGCTTCGTCAGCGCGGCGACCAATCCTTCCATCTCCAGCGATTCGGGGCGCAGTTCGAAAATCAGCGCGCGCATCTCGGCCAGGCCCGCTTCGGCCAGCGACAGCACGTAGTCGAGCGGTTGCGCCACCTGGATGGGATCGCGATCGAGCAGCGTGCGAGCCGTCTTCGCGCCGAGCGCAATGCCATACAGCGCCTGCGACACCGAGTCGTGCAGCTCGCGCGCCAGCTTTTGCCGCTCCTCGAGCGCGGCCAATTGCTGAGCCTGCTCGTACAGCCGGGCGTTCTCGATCGCGACCGCCAGTTGGTTCGCCAGAGACTGAAGCACAACCAGATCGCTCTGATCGAAGGCATCCGCCCGGTCACTCTGGACA
The DNA here is from genome assembly GCA_035283185.1 of Anaerolineae bacterium. GTDB lineage: Bacteria > Chloroflexota > Anaerolineae > Fen-1058 > Fen-1058 > DASSFZ01. The sequence continues at coordinate 9,475 of DATEUJ010000159.1, forward strand.
TCCAACACGCCGATCGTGCGATCTTTAGCCAGGATGGGCAGCGCCAGTTCGGATCGCGTCTGGCTGCCTTCCATCCAGACGTAGCGGGAATCCTGGCTCACGTCCGGGACCAGCAGCGGCTCGCCGCTGCCTGCAACCCAGCCCGTGATCCCTTCCTGCCCTACTTTCAGCTTCGGCGGCTGGAACTGCGCCAGATGCTCTTTCCATAAGGCGCCCGCTCCGGCTCTGTAAATCGCCTGTTCACCTTCTATCATCGCAACGCCGACATGGTAGTAGCCGAAGGCCTGACTCATGAGCTGGACGGTTTGTGATAGAAGCTGATCGACATCCAGAATGGAGGTGATATGGCGGCCGACTTCGGCAAGAACTCGGAACTGCTCGGCGCGTCGCTGCTCAGATTCGTAGAGACGGGCATTCTCAATCGCCACGCCGAGTTGATTGGCCAGCGCCTGAACCACAGCCACATCGCTTTCGTCGAAGGCGTTGACGCGATCGCTCTCGACGTCCAGCACGCCGATGCTCTGGCCCCTGGACTTGATCGGCACGGCCAGTTCAGAGCGCGTCTGGCTGGCCGACGGTGAAGCAACGTATCGAGAATCCTGCCTCACGTCCGGCACCAAGAGCGGTTCACCAGCCCTGGCGACCCAGCCGATAATGCCCTCCTGCCCCACCCGCAGGCGCAGTGGATCGCCGTATTTGACGATCACCTGATCCCCTTCGATCAGTCCGACGCTCGTGAAGTAATACCTGAAAGTCTCTTGAATCAGTCGGACCGTCTGAGCCAGAAGGTCATCCACCGTCAGAATAGAGGTGATGTGACGCCCCACCTCGTTAATGGCCCGGAATTGGTCGGCGCGGCGCTGCTCGGTCTCGAATAGCCGGGCGTTCTCGATCGCGACAGCCAACTGATTCGCCAGGGATTGAAGCACGGTCACGTCACTTTCGTCGAAGGCATTCAGACGCTCGCTCTCGACGTTCAACACGCCGATCACCCGTCCCTTCACCTTGAGGGGGAGCGCCAATTCCGAGCCTGTCTGGCCGTCCTGCACAGGAATGTAGCGCGGCTCCTGGCTCACGTCCGGCACCAGGATAGGCTCGCCGCTCCCGGCGGCCAGGCCCGTGATTCCGTCCAGCCCGACTCTCAGACGCAGGGAGGTGCAACACCGGCAGTCAGGCTCATCCCTCCACACCCCAGCCGTAGACTTGTAGGCGACGACGTCTTTCTCGATAAGTCCAATGTGAACGTGATACGCGGAGCGACCAAAAGACTCACGGATCAGTCTGACCGTCTGGCTCAGGATCTCGTCCACGGCCAGGATCGACGTGATGCGCTGGCCCACTTCGTTGATGACACGAAACTGCTCGGCGCGGCGCTGGAGTTCGCGTGTGCGCTGTTCGACGCGTCGCTCCAGCAGTTCCTGCGCCTGCACCTGTTCGCTGATGTCGCGCACGACGGCGAGGGTGTGCGGTTGTCCCCGATACGTGAATCCGCTGCCGAGCACTTCGACGTAGAACGGAGTGCCATCTTTCCGGATGTCGACCGCCTGGCTGCGAAAGAGCTGGCCGGATTTGACCGCCTCGATGTACTCGGCGAAGACGTGGAGCGAGTCGGGATGAATGAACTGCGATGGCTGCAACTGCCGGAACTCTTCCGGCGTGTAGCCGTGCATGTGGGCGGCGGAGGGATTGAAGTCCACGAGTTGTCCGTCTAGAGTATTGATGAACAACCCATCGGTCGTGGATTCGAAGATGCCGCGATATTGCTCTTCGCGCTCGCGCAGTGCGGCCTCAGCCTGCCGGCGCTCGGTGGTGTCGCGCGCCACCATCAACACGGTGTCGTCCGACATCGGCGAGACCGAGGCCGCGAACCAGACTTCGCGCCCGGCGATGGGCAGGCTGTATTCCATGTTGACGGTCTGGCCGGTTCGCAGGGCTTCCTGAGCGTGACCCAGGAACATGTCGGCCTGGTCGGCGGGAAACACGTCGTGCAGCGTCCTGCCGATTAGCTCGTCGGATGGGCGGTACAGCAGCGCGGGATTTGTCGGCGCGACTTTCAGATAACGGCCTTGCGCGTCCAGCACCAGGATCACGTCGGTCATCGCCGCGAACAGCGCGCGCAGCTCGGCTTCCGAGGCGCGCAGTTGCGCTTCGGTCTGCTTGCGCGCGGTGATGTCCTGCGTCATCGCCATGCCGGCGACAATCTCGCCGCGCTCGTCGCGGATGGGAAGCGCGTGCAGCGCGTAGGTGCGTTCGGCAAACGAAACTTCGAAGGCGCTCGCCTGGCCGGCCAGTGCGGCGCGATACCTCGGCTCAAGAATCTCGACCACGTCGGCTGGGAAGATCTCCCAGATAGTCTTGCCCTCCAGCATTTCCTTTGACAGCCCGACCTCCGCCAGCCCGGCGCCGTCGGCCAGGATGTAGCGCAGGTCGGCGTCGAACAGGATCACGGCCCCGTTGGGGAAGTTGCGAGCCAGCGTGCGATACAGCTCCTCGCTCCGGCGCAGCTCGTGTTCGATTCGTTTAAGCTCGGCGAGGTCGCGCTCCAGTTGGGCGTAGGACGCCTTCAGCTCGCCGGACATGCGATTGAACTGGTCGGCCAGATCCTCGAGTTCGTCGCCCGTGTTCGGGGAGACCGTCTGGCCAAAATCACCGCCCGCCACCTGGCGAGACGCCTCGACCAGCTCGGCGATGGGGCCGGTGATACGCCGGACACCGATCGCCACGACGACGGCCGGGATCACCACACCCAGCGCCAGCAGCGCAAGCAGAAACTGCCCGTATACCAGGCTGGGTTGCATCAGCGTCTCCCAGCTCTCTTCGATGACAAGGCTCCAGCTCGTGTTCGGCACAGGGCCGAAGCTGGCAAGAATGTCTCGCCCGTCCAGTGCGCGCGTGCGTATCGCGCCGACCCGCCCGCTCAAAGCGTCGGTCGAGACGGGATACGTCGAGAAATCCGATCCGATCCGGTCAGGATCGGAAGCGTAGATCGCGCGGCCGTTGCCGTCCACCACGTAGGCATCGCCGCTTCGTTCCAGACGGAGTCTTAAGATCGTGCCGTAAAAGGGGTTGATGGCGCTGGCGCCCAATCGGAACATGCCGGCCATCGCGCCCAGAAACTCGCCCCGGTCGTTGACGATCGGCACGGCGACCGCAATGGCATCTGCGCCGCTGGGGCCATTGGCCAGGATGCTCGAGAAGACCGGATCGCCCATCGAGCCGACGAGCCGGCGAAAGTACGGGCGGGTGGACCAGTCTTGCCCGATCGTCTCGGGCCGCTCAGGCTCGGCGGCCACCACCCGACCCAAATGGTTGAGGGCGAACACACCTCCGTCGAAGAGCACCAGGCGGTGTCTGGCCTGTGCCAGGTGTTCAGGCGCCAGGTGCTCAGGTGCCAGGTGCTCAGCTGTCAGGTCGGGATCATCTTGCATGATACGGAATTCGCGCGCCACCGCCGACAGCAAGTCGGGGTAGTCTTGCAGGCTGTTCGCCAGTTCGACGGCCGTCAGCCGGGCCAGTTCCCGGTCGCGCTCGATCACCAGGTCTTCCGTCACCCGCTGGTAGGCGTAGTAGGTCACCAGCGCCACGGCGGTCAGGATGATAGCCGCGGGGATGAAAGACCAGGCGATAATCTTGACGCGCAGAGACCCCCGCACACGGCGGGCGAGGGCAGGCGTTCGCCGCGTTCGAGACCGCATGCGAATGCTCCTAACTCGATTGGATTCGGGTGATCTCGTCACAAACCGCCTTCATCCGCTCCGCCACGGATGCCTGGCCCAGGGTGAGGATTTCCTCGAAGGCGGCATCGATGATCGCTCTCACCCCGGTCATGTTGGCGAAGATTTCGGCTGTCACCGAGTAGCCCTTCACGTGACCGTCCGCGAAGGCGGCGATGTCGATCTCTTCAGCCTGCGCAGGGAACTCTGCCTGAATGAAGCTCACCCATTCTTCGACCAGCGAGGCGCGCGCGGGCTGCAGGAAGTTCGCGCGGGCCATCGCCCGGCCGTAGTCTTTGCTGACGAGGAATTTGACAAGCTCCCAGGCCGCATCGGGATGTTGGGTGCCCGCGTAGATGCCGTAGCCGTCCGTCGTGGCCAGCGTGGCGCGACGCGCCGGGCCTGCTGGGAACGGCGCGACGCCGACCCGAAACTTCGCGTTTGTCAGGATGTCCTTCAATGCCCAGGAGCCATCTTCGACCATGGCCACGCGCCCGGTAGAGAAGGCTTCACGCGTGCTCACTTTCTGCACGGCCAGTGAGGTGGCCATGACTTTATCGTCCCACATGCGCGCCCGAAGCCATTCCAGCGCCCGCAGGGCCTCCGTCTCGGCCATTCGACAGCGCGCCGGATCGCCTGGGTCCACGTAGTGGCCGCCCCAGCTATTGAAATGCACCTGGATCCGATCGTAAATAGCTTCCAGCGTGCTGCCCCACAGATCGATCTGCCCGTCTCTGTCCCGGTCGCGTGCCAGGCGTTTCATCGCGCTCAGATAATCATCGGTGGTCCACGCCTCTTCGGGATAGTCCACGCCGTATTCGTCGAAGAGGTCTTTGTTGTAGTACAGGCCCAGCGCGCCGTGATATTTGGGCAGCCCGAACTGCCGTCCATCGCGCAGGAAGAAGGCCCGATACTGAGCATGATCCCAGTCGGCGATGGTCGCCTGATCCAGATCGGCGGCCACGTAGGGACGCAGGTCGAGCAGGTAGTTCGCCTGCGCCCAGGCCGGGAAGTAATCGCAGCAACCCTGAAATACGTCCGCTGCCGTGCCGGCCTCGAACGCGGCCGGCATCTTTTCTCGCAAACCTTCCGGGTCGGGCGTGAAGAAAACGCGGATGTTAGGATGCGCGGCGTGGAATTCCTCCAGCATCTGCTGGGCCATAGGCGGGAACCACTCGGTGCGCCAGTCCTGGTAGACCAGTTGGGTCGGGCCGCTGCTGCGAGGCGTGGGCTGCGCCGCCGCGCAGGCGGCCAGCGCGCCGCCAGCCCCGGCCAGCCCGGCCAGCCGCAGGAATGAGCGCCGTGATAGTCGGGTGGTCGGGTGGTCGGGTAGTCGGGTGGTCTGGGAGAGATTCATGATATCGACTTCACCATGTACGTCCCGTCGAGGACGTATCCTCTTTTAGCGTAGTACTCACGCGTCCCGAGGGCGGCGATGACGGCCATGCGCCTGCAGCCGCGTCCGGCGGCGATGCGCTCGGCTTCGGCCAGCAACTGCGTGCCGAGGCCGCGGTGCTGTGCCCGGCCTTCCATCGCGTCGCCAATCGCGAGCGCCGGGCCGTACACGTGGACTTCGCGGATTAACGCCGCACCGCGTATCTCGTCGATGCCGAGGTCGATGTCTTCCTGGGGCAATGACAGCCGCGCATAGCCGGCAAGTTTCCCTGTCGGAGTGTTGAATGCGAGGAAGTGCTCTTCGCCGGCGCGCGTCGTGTAGTCCAAATCCTCGAAGTGCAGGGCGCTATCCTCGATCCTTCGCCCGCGCACCTCCCGGCAGCGAATGCACTCGCAATGCTCTCCCCGCGCCTGCATGGCGCGGCGGACGATCTCGCGCATGTTCGACAGCGTGCTGCCCGCGACGATGTTCGGCGCGGGGATGTCGCGGTACACCCGGTTGATGCGGCAATAGCGCGGCACGCGCAATTTACACGCCGCGATCAGGTCAATGAGTGTCTCGTCCGCATAGGGGTGATATTCGCCGCGCAGCCAGTATTCGTACAGCTCGGCGTTCGCCAGGAGCGAGCAGGGATAGATCTTGATTTCGTCGGGGCGGAGCGCCTCGTCATCCCACAGCCTCTGAAAGTCGACCAGGTCGCCCCCGGGCGTCGCGCCGAGCAGGTTGGGCATCCAGTGCAGCACGACCTTGAATCCGGCTGCGCGCAGTAAGGTCATCGCCTGCCGCGTGTCCTCGACGGTGTGGCCACGCTTGTTGAGCTCGAGGATGCGGTCGTCGAGCGACTGCGCGCCCATCTGCACCTTCGTCACGCCGAGGCGGCGCAGCCAGCGAATTTCCTCCGGCGTGACGTGATCGGGCCGCGTCTCGATCACCAGGCCCACGTTCCGATGGCGCGCCGTCTCGTTCAGCGCCTGCGCTTCCGCCAGCGACGACGAATCGCAGCCATTCATCGCGTCGAGGCAGCGCCGGACGAACCACTCCTGGTAGTCGCGCCGATAGCTCGACCACGTCCCGCCGAGGACGAGGAGCTCGATTTTGTCGGTCGCGTGGCCGTTGCCGTCGAACGTGTCAATGCGCGATTTCGTCTGGGCGTACGGGTCGAAGCCGTGCTGCTCGGCGCGCATCGCGCCCGGCTCGTCCGGCAGGTAGCTCTTGGGCATGCGCACATCGGTGGGGCAGAAGATGCACTTGCCGGGGCACGGGTAGGGCTTGGTCAGCACCGTCACCGGCGCCACGCCCGAGATCGTGCGCGTCGGCTTCATTTGCAAGCGCAGCAGCGTCTGCTCGTCAAACTCCAACTGCCCGGTCTCGCACAGATGCCTGTAAGTGCGCACCAGCAGGTTCTTGCTGAACATGCTGCGCCCGTCGCGAGGGTAGCGGCGCAGGATCGCGCCCAGCACGTCGGCGTCGACGCGCTCCCGCGCGCGCACCTCCCGGATGATCGCCATCACGGCGCCGGCGTATGGAGTGACGTCTACAATGTCGCGCCCGTTCGTGCCTGGCATGCTTGATAGTATAATCCAGATCGATGAAGACGGCTATCGCCCTCCGGTTGCTCCGCCTCAACCGGGAGTTCTACGATACGTTCGCGGCCGACTTCGCCGATTCGCGCCGTGCGCTGCAGCCGGGCATTGTCCGCGCGCTTGACGGACTGGGGGCGTTCGAGTCTGTCGTCGACGTAGGCTGTGGCGACGGGCGGGTGGGACTGGCGCTGGCAGGCGGGGTTGCCGGCCACCGGGTGAGCCGCTACCTCGGCGTCGACTACAGCGAGGGTCTGCTGCGGCAGGCATCACCGGGTATGCCTCCCGGTTTTCGGTTCATGTTGTGCGATCTCACGAGCGTCGATTGGCCGAATCAGGCCCGGAGGGGACGGACTGAAGAAGCGCCGTTCGACGCCGCCGTGTGCTTCTCGGCGCTGCACCACGTTCCCGGCGCGCGTCGCAGGTTACGCCTGCTGAGGGGGATCCGGTCGCTGCTGGAGCCGGGTTCTCGCTGCGCAGTCTCGGTCTGGCAATTCCTGCACGCGCCTCGCCTGCGACGCAAAATCGTCCCGTGGTCGGAAGTCGATCTGCGCCCGGAAGACGTCGACGCGGGGGACTACCTGCTCGACTGGCGGCGCGGCGGGCGGGGCCTGCGTTATGTGCACCACTTTGACGAGCCTGAATTGACGAGGCTCTGCCGCCGCGCCGGCTTCCGCCCCCTGGATGTCTATCGCAGCGATGGGCACGCACCTGCCCTGAGCCGAAGCCCTGACCCTGACTCTGAGCGCAGTGAAGAGGAAGGGGAAGGGGCAGCCGAAGGGTCCGGCCGCGGCGAAATGGGTCTGTACATCCTCTTGCAAGTGGTGATATACTGATTGCATAGGGTGGGCTGGTGAGAGGGAGGTCTCTCATGCCTACTGCAAGAGCAGGCTCGCATGCCATTCGGCCGCCGGCCGTGGCCGGCACGTTCTATCCGGCCGATCCAATCGAATTGACCCGCATGATCGACGGTTACCTGGCTCAGGCGACGACGAGCGAGATTGAGCCGTCGATTTTGATTGCGCCGCACGCCGGTTACGTGTACAGTGGGCCGGTCGCCGCATTCACTTTCAAGGCCCTGGCCGGCCGCGCCTGCGATGGCGTGATCGTGCTGGGGTTCAATCACGCGCAGAGTTACGAATTCGACGGCGCGTCGATCTGGCTCGACGGCGCGTGGCGCACGCCGCTGGGCGACGCGCCGATCGATTCCGCGCTGGCCCGCTCGATACGCAGCGCCGAGGACAGTTTCTACACCGGGCGAGACGCGCACGCGACCGAGCACTCGATCGAGGTCATGCTGCCTTTCCTCCAGCGGGTGTTGCCCGGCCAGTCTTTCGTCCCGGTTTCGATCGGCCGCCCGACGCTCGACAACTGCCGGGCGCTGGCCGACGGGCTGGCCCGCGCGATCGAAGGCAAGACAATCTTCGTCGTCGCCTCGACCGACCTGTCGCATTATCCGCCATACGAGGGCGCGGTGATGGTCGATCGCGAGACGGTGGCGGCTGTGCTCAGTCTCGATCCGCTCGCGCTCGAAGCGATCGTCGAGGACGTCCACCGCCGCGACGTGCCCAACCTCTACACGCGCATGTGCGGCCAGGGACCTGTGCTGACCGCGATGATGCTGGCGCGCCGCATCGGCGCGGAACGGGCTGAGCTGCTGCGCTACTCCAATTCGGGCGACGTGCCCGAGGGCGGGCGCGACCGGGTGGTCGGCTATGCTGCGATCGAGTTCTCGAAGGGCGCGCCGCCGGCGCTAACGGACGCCGATCGCGCCGAGCTGCTGCGCATCGCGCGCGCGACGCTGGTCGCAAACGCCGAAAACCAGCCATGGCCCGAGCTGCGCGCCGATTCGCCGGCGCTGCGCCAGCCGCGCGCGACGTTCGTCACGCTGCGCCGCAAGCCGAGCGGCGAGCTGAGAGGCTGTCGCGGCGAAGTGTTCGCGCGGAGCGAAGTGTGGGAGTCGGTGCGGCGCGTCACCGTACTGTCGGCGGTCGACGATCCGAGGTTCGTGCCGCTGCAGGCGCACGAAATCCCCGACACGCACATCGAGATCAGCGTGCTGTCACCGCTGCGGCAGGCCGCGTCGCCGGAAGAGGTGGTCGTCGGCAGGCACGGTGTGCTGGTGCGGCGCGGCGGGCACGGCGGGTTGTTCCTGCCCCAGGTGCCGGTCGAGCAAGGATGGGATCGGGAGACGTACCTGGACGTGCTATGCGAGATGAAGGCCGGGCTGCCGCGCGACGCCTGGCGCAAGCCGGACACGCACCTCTACATCTTCGAGGCCGAGGTATTTGAAGAACATGAGTAGATGATAGCCACAAAGGCACGGAAGTTTCTGTTCACGTCCGCGCCGCCGTCCGGCCACCTGGATTGGGGTGGCTATCTCAAGACGGCGGCGCATCTGTCACGCTGGGGCTACGACGTGCTGTGGGTCAGCGAGGAGCCGGCGCGCGCGGCCGTGGAGGCGGCGGGCGTGCGATTCCGCACGGTGGATGCGATCGGCTGGCGCTGGCCGGCAGCGCAGCTTCCTGCGGACTTGAAGCCAGGCGAGCGCGCCGCCGCCCGGCTTCAACGCGCACTCCTCGTCATGCTCTCGGAAGATGCGGTCGTGCGCGCCGTCGAGAACCTGCTGGTCGCCGCTGACGAGTTCGAACCCGACGCTCTGATCGGGGAACCGACCGTGGGCGCGGCGGCTCTTGCGGCGGAGAAGCTGGATGTACCTTATGCCGTGTGCGGCTATCCGGCCACCCGGCACGATCCCGAGACCTTAAGCGAAGCCGAGCGCGCAGTGTACCAGGACGCCGCCGCGCGGCTGAAGGACCTGATCGCGCGCCTCGGCGTGAGCGGCCGCAACTGGCCGAGCGAGTTCTCGCCCTGGCCGCAGTCGCCGGAGCTGCACGTCGTGTACTGGACGCGCGAGTGGTACGCGGACGAAAGCGAGGCGCTGCCGCAGACGCGCTTCGTCGGCGGCGCGGTCTCGCCGCCGCAAGGAGATGCGCCCGGCTGGTTCGCTCGACTGCCACAAGGCATGCCGCTTGCGCTCGTCACGCTCGGCAGCCTGTTCACCGACGACCCGGACTTCTTCCTCCTGGCGGCGCACGCCTGCGCGCGCGCAGGCGTTTTTCCCATTGTGGCGATGGGACGCAGCGAGCGGGCGCCGAATCTCAAGCAGGCGATCGCGCCGCGCCTACCGCGCTGCATCGCCGTCGCGTGGGCGGACTACGACCATCTGTTCCCGCGCCTGTCCGTCGCCGTGCATCACGGTGGAATGGGCACGACGCACGCGGCCGTCGTGCACGGCGTGCCGCAGGTGATCGTTCCGCACGCAGCCGATCAGAGCCTGCAGGCGCTGCGGGCCGAGGCGAGCGGCGTCGGGCTGATGGTTCGACCGAAAGAGGCGACGCTCGATGCGCTACAGCTCACGGTCGAGACCGTCGTGCGCGATCCGAGCTTCAGGGTTCGGGCGCGGAACCTGGCGGCGGAATTTGCGGCGCGCGGCGGCGCTGCGGCAGCCGCGCGATGCATCGAGCGACTGGTGTAGGGACTGGACTTCGTTCCCGGCGGCCTGCGTCGCCGCCGGCGCCGTGTCAAGCGCATTTTCCAGCGTCCGCGCGAGGTCCTCTTTGCGAATCGCCTGCCCGGCCTGCTTGGAAGCCCAGGTCGCGAACGTGCACCAGTTCGCGCTCAGGCCGGTTCTCTCCGCGAGCGCCGCCGACAGCTCGTAGTAGCACTGCGTGATCTGCAGGTTGCGAATTGCAGGATCGCCGAGCGCCGCGATCCGATCGACTTCGGCGACGGTGGGAAATGTGTCAGTCAATGCTGAGTCACTTGATAAACATCCCGTTGCGTAGCTCAGTCAACGCCTGCCGGATCTCTTCAGCCGTATTCATGGCGAACGGTCCGTAAGGGACGATCGGCTCACGAAACGGCGCGCCGGCGATGAGCATGAATCGCACCCCGGCTTCGCTCTGGGCTTCGACCCGGTCGCCGTCGTCAAACACCACCATGCGCACGGCTTCCACCACATGCCTGTCGACGCCAAAGCAGCCTGCTCCCTCGAAGACATAGGCCAGCGCGGTATGCCCGAGCGGTATCGAGATCGCGAACGACGAATCCGGGTCTAAGTTGACCTCCAAATACAGAGGCGAGGCGGCAATCTCGGTCACCGGACCATGTACCCCGTCGAACTCGCCTGCCACCAGGCGGACGCTCGCGCCGTCTTTGGTCAATACCGGAATCGTCGCCGCGCTGACTTCCTGATAGCGTGGAGCCGCCATCTTCTGCGCGGCGGGCAGGTTGACCCACAACTGGAAGCCATTGATGACGCCGCTGGGGCCGCGACAGGGCATTTCCTCGTGCATTATGCCTCGACCGCTGGTCATCCATTGCACATCGCCGGGACCGATCAGGCCTGCATTGCCGAGACTATCGCGGTGGCGAACGGAACCCTCGAGCATGTAGGTGACCGTTTCGATGCCTCGGTGAGGGTGGGTCGGGAAACCAACCGGCGGCCCTTCGAGGGGGTCGTTGAAGGCAAAGTGGTCGAAGAGCAGAAAAGGGTCGTACTCATTGGAAGCGTGCGGCGCAAAGGAGCGACGGAGGAGCACGCCTGCGCCCTCGATGACGTATTGCGGTTCAATGATACGGGAGACGGATCGGGTGAAAGTCATTCCCGCGCTCCTGGCTGACGTGCTTTCTGGTTAGTACATTATGACGCCACTTCGTCTAAAGTCGAAGCGACAGTCAGGCGGTAGCCGGTGCCGGTGTCGGTCAGTTCAAAATCAATCATATTTCGTTTGTACTCAGCGAAGTGCTTTTGCTTTCTGGCAATCAACATGCGCACAATGTCTTTTAAGCCCGCGCGCAGTTCTTCTGTGCCGGTGGGTATCCCACCGTCAATCACCTGGTCGATCATTTCCTGCTGCTTGTTCTTGGGAAGAAAAGAGGCGTTCCACGCCAGGACCGCCAACGTCAGCAGTTTGCGGTACGCCTCTTCGGTATCCGCCAAATGGCTGTAGGGTTCCACGAAGTCCGCCAGCACATCGGACATCTTGACTTGGCCGCTTGGCTCGACGACGATCCGTTTGACTGGAAAGGGGCCTTCTTCCAATCTGCGTTTCAGGCTTGCGAATCGCTTCTGTTTGCGTGGACGCCTTTGTCCTTTCTTCCGCGATGACATTTCCTCGTCCTAGTGAATGCCAGTATATCCAGGTCAATGAAATGATACGACCTGACCCACCGGATTGTCAACTCGGACCTCCCCGATTGGGTAACGCAGAGTTTCGGTGAACCACAGCACAACGACGAATTCAGGATGAAACGAATTCGTTACTTCCCCAATTCGTTGTTGAGTCATAGCGGCCCGACGAGACCGCAGTGAGTGGTTACGCTGCTGAAGCAACAGCAGGGCCGATGTTCATATTGCAGATTACGCTTTGGAGTGGGCAATGTGCTGGACGCCGAACAGTCGAGCTCAGCGGCGAGGTGGGCAGCGATACTTCACTCACACGTCAGCCCGCTGCCCGACGGCGCGTCCCTGAGCGGCGAAGCCGCTGTCCGCTGGAGCGAGGGGTTAGCCGGCACCTGTATTGACTACATTCGGATGAACTCCTCGCCTTTGTAGTAGACGGTGATGTCACCATCAGCACTGATCTTTAGGGCCAATCCATAGTTGGATGCTCCGATCGCGGCCTTTGTTCTGCTCCCCTCGGTACCACGAAGGTGTCCCGCATTCTTAGGTTGAAGAACGGCCCCATACGCAAGCACTCGGCCTGTGTTGTCCAGGACTATTGCGCCATCCAAAGAAGCTAGTTCGACGACGACCGCGCGAGGCAGCGACTGAATGCTGTGTTCTCTCACTACTTCGTCGAATTCCGCATCTGTTTCACTTCGTTTTGCATCGCCAATAGCATCACCGACCCGGACAACATGACGCAAACTCTGACGGTTGTGAAGGATCACAAAAAGCCCGCCGGTGCGTCGGAACGACACATCCAGCGCTGCACGATAAATTGCGCCCACAACGCGACCTAGGATGGAACGAGGGACGCGCTGTGCTCTCGCCCTGTCGCGAAGAAGGTTTACTAGGTGTGTGTGGTTCCAGTATTGCCATTGGCCGTATCGGTATGTGAAGCGAAGCGTTCCCTCATCGAATATGAGAATGTCACCTTGACGACTTAGCGCAATCCCGCACCGCCCCGAGCGACTTGCGCGGGCAATCGGCTCGGCCCAGTCTGGGTAGTAGTGCTTCTCTGTGAGAGGCTTCTTCTCGAAGCGCTCGAGGTCGACGAAGTTCAGAACTTGCCCGTCAGACGAAATGTCGTAGGCGGTGCGAAAGCCGTCAGACAAGGCTTTGTATTTCTTTGAAGGTAGGAAATCGGCGGGGAATTTCGCGCTCGATGTTCCTGTGGTTTGGTTGGGGTCGAGGATGCAACCAAAAGTCAAGGACTTATTCTCGTAGCTTTGTTCCGAAAGCGTATGAAGGGCTTCCAGCACTGTGCTGACCGACAAATTCAACCGATGGTGTTGCTCGATATGCTGAGACACAACAAACTCATCGAAGGTGTTGCGGAGCGCGTGAATGGATGCTGCGCCTGTGCTTGAGGGCGTGAGCTCCATTATCTCAGAAATCCGGAGCGCTATTCGCTGGCAGATATCATGCTCCCGAAGGTCAAGAGTATCTTTCGCCCTCCGCTTCACTACAGGGATGCTCCGGCGTCTAACGGTAGCCGTCAAAGATCGGCTCTCTTGGTCCTTTTCCTCTCCAATGGCGAGTGTCATGCGAACTTCAGTCCTTTTTGCTGAAGTCCATACGGCCTGTGGTCGGTTCCAAGCACTTTCCTTCCACGCCGATACGTAAACATGTGGAAGGATGCGGTGAATAGCCTTGGTGGCGTACTCGAGAAATTCGACACCGGGTGTGCCGAGGCGTTGGCGCAAACGGCTGTTAGCTCTTAGCATACGGATGTGAGATGCTGTAGAAAGTCAGTGCCGGCTAACGGTCGCGTTCAGCCGCTCGCCGGAGCGAAGCGGAGGCGAGTCGGCTGCAACGCGGTGTTAGCCGCGTCTTAAATTTGAGTGACTCACTGCTTGCCTATTTCATCAACGAATGTGAAACAACTATCTGCTAGAGCCTTAATTCTATTTTGTGTTAGAACCCCTCTGGCTTTTCGCACCGCCTCAACCCAGGCAAACATTTGGGAATTCACCTGCCAATACACCTCAACGTCAGTTTCCTTTCGCTCCGCTTTTTCAAGTTCATCTGTCCACAAAGCCCTGACAGATAATGTCACTTCATTGCCGTCGGAAATGCCAGCATCACGTAAACTCTTACGCAACGAGAGTTTTTCTTCGCCAAAGATGATTGAGTAGCTGAAATCAAAAGAAATCATGAGTTCACTTATAGGCTTTGACCATGGCAAGTGAAGCACGCCAACAATGAGATCTATAAAGGCACTCACTGTAATATCATACGGAACTTGAAATTGAATTTTTCTGCCAAAGCGATTAGATTTGACTACAACCCTGATGAAGTCGGAAACATCTGTGGCGATTGAAGACTGAAAAGAACGTGGCAGGGCTTCTTTGACAGCCTTCTCGCTGATGATTAGCACGTTGCCATTCACGGTTCCTATTTGGGTTAATTTTCCAACGTCACCGTGAATTCTGGTTTCGTGTCCAGTATCTTCAGCCATAGAGATAGCCTTTCAGAGTCGGGGGCGCATATCAGATTTTCACATCACCGTATACGTTGCCCATCTGGACAAGTTTCTGCACGTTACCCATTATCGTTGTTTGAAATATGGTGTCCGCCCCTGCTTCGGAGGCTTCCTTCAAAAGGCTTGCCAATTCCTTTGCAAAACTTTCATCGGAAGCCATCATCTCCTTGAGATGAAAACGAACTGCCGCTTGTGTGTCTTCATCGTTAGGCGATTTTTCGAGTGCGCTGATAACTTTGGCGGTGTCGGGCTTGGGAGAAAACTTTGCTTTGATAGTCTCGTACAATTGTTTAGCCTTGCCCCATGCTGTTTCACCCGCTTTTGCACCAATCTCTTCGCCTGCCTTTTTTGCCAATTCTTCACCTAAACTTTTTAAATACGGGGCAAGCAGTGAAACTGTAGCACTTGCAATAGTGGTTATCGCGATTGCGTCCATGAGATTTCTCCTTACAAGTATGTGCGCCTGCGGAAATTTGCGTGCGCCCGTGTTACGAGAAGCGGCTAACTCGGGAATATCCAACGAACATATCGCATAATATCCCCTGTGGGGGTCATTATCCGACGTACGGATATTAGCATATATCCGACTTAGAGACATGATGAGTAGCCGATGACCTGATAGACATCGGCCGAACTCCGAAATCTAATCCGCAGCCCCGACCAACTCAACCGCTTCGGCCGTTGGGCCTTTGTGGGTGACGGGGTTGAATTTCACCAGTCGCCTGACGAGCCAGGCCAGCACGCCTCTGAGCGGCGAGTTGATGATGGCGCGCTTTAACGCCCCCTCCCAATAGTGCTTGAAGTAACGCCGCCGCCAGCGCCAGCGCAGAAGGGCGTAGTACGGCGCAAGAAGCCAGTGCCCCTTGGAGCGACCGACGAACAGGATGTCGTTGATCTCGCTCATGACCTGCGCTTCGGCGTCGTCCATCCACGGCGTGTTGGCGCGATTGAGATCCATATCGCACCAGCCTTCCTGGTGGGCGGGAGGCACGTAACCCTGTTCGAGCGCCTGCGGCCACAGCGGCGTGCCAGGATACGGCATGTACACGCACACCGAGCAGCGCGCCTTCTCGTTCATCGCGCAGATCTGCTCGATCAGGTCGAACGTGATCTGAGTGTCTTCCGGCGTCTCGCCCGGCAGGCCGACGATGAACGACAGGTTCGCCTCGATGCTCGGCGCGCCCTCGGTCAGATTGCGCATGCCCCACTCGATCTGCCACGCCTTCTGGTCTTTGTGCATGTTGTCGAGCACGGCCTGCGATCCCGACTCCGCACCGATGTTCACCCACTGGCAGCCTGTGTCGCGCATCCACTTGACGAACTCGGGCGAGAGCAACTGCACACGCACCTGGCCGCTCCACGGCATGCCCACCTTCTCGACGAGCCGCTGCATGGGCTTAATGCGGCCGAACAGGTAATCGTCGGCGTAGTCCACCGCCTCGACGCGGTAGTTGTCCTTCAGCCACTGAATCTGGCCGAGTATGAACGCGTCGGAGTGCTGCCGC
>DATEUJ010000160.1:0-14079 GCA_035283185.1 Anaerolineae bacterium
TCATTCCGTGGGTCAGGCTGAATGGCCGCACCTATTTGGACACACAGTTGTCAAAGTTCTTGTCAACCTGTCGGTTGACGCCTCCTTTGCCGCTCATCCTCCCATCATCTACCTGATGGTTTCGAGCGAACGGGTCGCACAATAAAGATTGATGCGGCGCGGGTCAGCCCGTCCATGCGGATGAAACCGGTGAAAGCCGCCGCATAATCCTGAATTGAACTAAGTCGGTCGCGCCGATCGCTCGCCGATTTGGAATCTGAGGCGGTCCGTCTCAGGCGACAGCCCACGCCTCAGTGGACAGCTAGAAAAAATTGTAGTCCCGTGCGGGCGTCAGGTCAAATCGTGAATGAACTTGCGGCTCATTGTAAAGGTGGTCAGGTGCAACGACGGGTTGGGCGGCCCGCCGATTATCTGAACTCATTGAGCCAACGGATTTGGTTTTTCATTGAGGAACAGTTTCGGTGGGTTAGGCGACGGCATGGGCGTAATGTTCCTGCCAGTATTCGTAACTATTCTGCTGGCGTACTCGGTCGATTTCTTCCTTGTGATCGTGATAGTACGCCAGTGCGCTGAACACTGGAGCAGGTGTCAGATAATCCCATTCCGCCAGAATTTCCTCGACCGACATGCCGACTTTGTAATAGTAGCCTACGATGTGCCACACGGCGATGCGTGTTCCCTCAATAATGGCCTCACCGCCGCATACACCTTCGACTTTCACGATATGGGGATAGGACGTAGGTTGTACTTTCCTTCCATTCGTGCTCATGAAATCTCACCTCACTTTCTCCGTAATTGAGCAATACCAATGTTACCACATTTTGTGCTTCAAACACATGAGCCAGCCAACTGCAAGGACTCGATTGGAGAGCTGTTGTCCGACCGTCTATGTTTCGACCTATTCAGACAGCCTGATCGGCCTCAACCACAACCGATCGCTGCGCGGCTGATCGCCTTCGATGATGGGCAGACGGGAGCCATCCAGGTACGAGTATAGCCCGATCGAGAGAGCGTACTCGCCTGGAGGCAGATCATCGGGCAGCGTCACGCGGTGAATCTGCGCGAAGACGTCGCCCGGTCGCAGGCTGGCCGAGGTGAGCGCGAGCCGATCCTGCTGCGCGACGATGTTGCCTTCGGCGTCGAGCACGTGCGTGAATTGAGACAACTGCGGCGGCAGGCGGCCGGTGACGCGCCAGTAGGTCGTGAGGTCAAAGGATGAGGGATGAACGCTTCGCGTGAGGGATGAAGGATGAAGTGTGTAACCCAGGAGCTCAGCGCGGTTGCCGAAGTTGACCGGGAGTCGCGCCGCGCCGCTACCGGCCTCCGGTGCCCAGCTCACCGGGGAATCGGCCGCGACTTCGGCCAGACGTTGTTTCAGGACAGTCGAAACGTCGGCGCGAACGATGGTGCCGAGGCGGTCAGGTAGAACGTCGAGATCGGGCTTGGTCGTCGAAAGGAATTGCGTGAAAATGGGGAACGCGGCGAGCGCGCTCGCGTCGCCGGCGTCGGGCACGGCGTAACGCGCCGGCCGGTCGATGAACACCATCGCGTCGACGCAATTGTAGTAGCGCAGCCAGAGATCAGGCCGGTGCAGCAGATAGCGCATGTGCTGCCAGGCCGGCTTCCACCACGGATCGCGCTCGTCGAGCAGCTCGTCGGGCAGGCAAATCGCCACGGGCGACGCGTCGGGGTCGGCCTGCAGCCGATCGGCGACGGCTTTCAAGCCGCTGCGATGCCAGAAGCGCACGGTATCCATCGACGGCCAGACGACGAAGTAATCCCGCGCCGTCCACACCAGGTTGACGGCAAAAAGGAGCGCCAGTCCGGCGTACACAATCGGGTTACGCCACCGATTCAGCGACGCGGCGACTTTGGAGTTTGGAGCCGCCCGGTTGCGCCACCGATTCAGTATTGCGGCGATCGTGATGCCGGGAAAGACAAACAGGACCACCTGCACGGCGAGCGTTCGCGTCGAGTTCGGCGCAGGCTGGCTGAGCATGCCGGGCACCAGCGACAGGAAGAACCACAGCACGACGAAGGCGTACTCGGGCCGCCGCCAGCGCCACAGCGCAATGACCAGGCCCGCCGCCAGCAGCAGCGCTCCCGCCGGCTCGAAGATCGGGCGGCCGGGGATCGCGTAGTAGGGCAGGGAGTCGCCCGTGAAGGCGAACATGCCGAGGGTGTTGAGCGTCGATTCGATGACCGGCGCAAGATTGCCCTGCTGCAGCTCGACCAGCGGGCGATCGATATCGAAGAAATCCAGTTGATCGGCCGCCGGATTCTGCGCCAGATAGATGAACATGGGCAAGGAGACCAGCGCGGCGACGAGGAGCACGACGGCGAGTCCGCGCCACACGCGCCGCCATTCGGCTCGATGCGCGATCGCCAGGTACGCGCCGAATGCGACGTAGATGGCGGGAGTGATGCGCGCCGCCGTGTACGACAGGATGGACATGCCCAGCGCAAACCCGCTCAATACCCACAGCATCCACGCGCGCCGGCCACCGGCCTCGGATGCGCGCCAGAAGCCATAGGCAGACAGCGCGCCGAGCGGCGCCATCATCACGACCGGCGATACGATGCGACCAAATTGGACTGTCCAGAAGGTGATGGCAAAACCCGCCAGCGCCGTCAGTGCGACGATCGGTCCCAGCAGTCGCCGCGCGAAGGCCCACATCACCGACATGGCGATCAGGCTCAGCGCGACCGATGGCAGGCGCAGCGCGAAGACGGTGCTGCCGAACAGGCTCATGATCGGCGCGGAGAAGAAATAATGCAGGGGCTCGCTGCCCGTGTCTTCGGGGTAGAAGATTGCGTAATGGCCGTTCATCACCGCCTCGGCGAATTTCGCCGCGACGACCTCGTCGTTGTGCAAGCCGGGCGGCACGCGCGTGAGATCGACGGTGCGCAGCGCGAAGGCGAGCAGCAGCAGCGCGGTGACGGCGAACCGTTCACGTCGCGATAGGGGCAGCCGGGCCGGCCGGGGCTGCATCGTCACGCCGTCCGCTCAAATTGGTGGAGCGCCTCGACGACGCGCGCCAGCTCCGGCTCGGAGAGGGTGTTGTAGAACGGCAGCCGCAGCAAGCGGTCGCTCACCTCCTCGGTCACCGGGCAGTCGCCAGGCTCACCGCCCCAGTGCTGCCCCATCGCGGAGAGGTGCAGCGGCAGGTAGTGAAACGCGCTGGCGATGCCTCGCGCCTTCAGATGGGCGATCAGCGCCTGGCGGCGCTGGAGCGATGGCATCAGCAGGTAGTAGAGGTGAAAAGGCTGCTCGCAGTGCGCCGGAACGGTGGGCAATTGAACGAAGTGGCGAGCGGCCCAGTCCTGCAAATGCGTGTGGTAATACTCCCACACGCGCTGCCGCTCGGCCTGGATGCGGTCGCGTGCCTCGAATTGAGCGAACAGGATCGCGGCGAGGATGTCGGACGGCAAATAGCTGGAGCCGAGATCGACCCAGGTGTACTTGTCGACCTGGCCGCGAAAGAAGCGGCTGCGATTGGTGCCCTTTTCGCGGATGATCTCGGCGCGCTCGACGTAGCGCGGGTCGTTCACGATCAGCGCGCCGCCTTCGCCGCAGGTGAAGTTCTTTGTTTCATGGAAGCTGAGCGTGGACAGGCAGCCGAACGTGCCGAGATTCCGACCCTTGTATTTGCCGAATAAGCCGTGCGCATTGTCCTCGACAACAGGGATCGCGTGGCGCTCGGCGATGCGCATGATGGCGTCCATCTCGCAGCCGACGCCGGCATAGTGCATGACCAGGATCGCTTTGGTGCGCGGCGTGATGCGTGCTTCGAGCTGTGCCTCGTCCAGGTTGAGCGTGTCAGAACGGATGTCGACGAAGACCGGCCGGGCGCCGCGCAGCACGAAGGCGTTGGCGGTGGAGACGAAGGTAAAGGCCGGGACGATCACCTCGTCTCCGGGCTGAATGTCGAGCAAGAGAGCGCACATCTCCAGCGCGTGCGTGCACGATGTCGTCAGCAGCGCCTTGGGCGCGTCCAGCGCGGCTTCGAGGAAGGCGTGGCACTTGCGCGAGAACGGGCCGTCCCCGGACGCGTGACCGCTGGCGGTCGCTTGGGCGATGTAGACTTGCTCGTTACCCTCGAAGCTGGGGCGGTTAAAGGGGATGCGAGGCGATTCCATGACAGATAAGGTGCGCGGGCGAAGCGCATCAACCATCGCCTCGTCCTCTGAAGATGCCGATCATCTCCCGGCCGCCGGGGACGATCAGATCTCTCTCAAATGCGTCGAACGCATGAAAGAGCGCGGTGAGCGATTGGCGATCGAAGCGCTGGCCCGTGTAACGTCCACCGCTCGAATCGGGCGCGCTCAGGCGGCGGCCGACAAAGGACAACAGCGGATAAGACGAAGCCGAGAGGTTTCGAATCGGCTCGGCAATGATCACTTTTTGGCGTGCAGCGGCCAGCAGCTTGCGCACGATCGCGTCGGCGTGCGGTAGAAACTGGTATAGGCTGGCTTGCATGACGACGATGTCGCCGGGCGGCGGCGTGTCCTGCCACAGGTTGAACTGCCGCGCCGGAATGCCGTGTTGATTCGCCCACGCGACCATCGGGGGCGAGATGTCGAGCGCGAGATAGCGCACCGACTTGTGGCGCAGGCACTTGAGATACAGGTAAGCGTCGCCCGCACACACATCGACAACCGACGCGCCAGACGGAATCTCGGCAGCGACCACTTCGTAGCGCGCGTCGAAGTGGCGACCGTACAGCGCGCGCATGACGAGATGGTACGCCAGTCGATTCGAGTAGAGCAGCGAAGAGAAGCCTGACACCGTCGCAACACTTAGCGCCTATCCGAAAACCACCGGAGCGCGGACTGTGCGTAGCCCCCTTTAGGGTTAGTCCGCTTCAGATGCGGCAGGCTGAAGCCTGCACTCCAGTTTTCGGATATTCTTAGCCGGGCGCGCGGATTATAACACGTCGGGCGTGCGCTCGGCTTGCGGTTGCGCGCGCAACTGCCTGGCCACGCGGCGGAAGCGCCACAGCTTCACCAGGTAGTCCAGCGAATCGCGCACGACGTTGACCGTGGACTGCCGGTCATAGCGCCGGATGAACAGGCACGGGATCTCTTCGATCCGGTAGCCGCGCAGCAAGGAACGGACCATGACCTCGGTATCCCAGAACCAGCGCTCGTCCTCAACCTGGTCGAGCACCGGCACGATCTTTTCCCGCTTAAAGAACTTATAACCGGTTTCCGTGTCTTTCAGGTGAACGCCGAGCAGGTGACGTACCAGCCAGGCATAGCCGGTGCTTAAGATGAAACGATTGAACAGTCCGAGTTGAACCTTGTAAATCCGATGCGCGGTAGCCAGGTCGGCGCCATTTTGGATTGCGATCATCATGGAGGGAATATAACGGGCGTGAACTTCCAGGTCGATGTCGATGAAGCCGGCGACGTCGCCGCGCGCGAGCCGGATGCCGTCGGCGACGGTGCGGCCGCGCCCCGTGTTCTTCTCGTGGAACAGCTTGCGGAAATTCTTGCCCTTATATTTCACTAGAAGTTCTTCGATGATTTCTCGCGTGCGATCCTGGCTGCAGTCGTCCACGAAGATGATCTCGTAGCTCCAGCGTGCGCTGTCGAGTATCTGCACGACTTGACGCATGCTGTCCTCCAGCTCAGGCTCTTCGTTATAACAGGCAACCACCAGGCTGAGATCGATGTGCTGATCTGGCATGACGGCGAATCTCCGCGATCGATGAGGTGGGGAAGGTTTCAATTTTACCAGATCAACTGCCCGATGACGAGTGCGTCCACCGATCGGCCATCTTGGGTCGCGGTCAGCCGCACGTCTGTGTCAGGATGGTACGCGCCGAGCGAGACACGCACCGCGCCCGGTGCGGCATCCGCCGCGAGCGGAATGCGGTGCCGCTGCACGAAGAGGTCACCCGGCTCCAGCGTCGCCACGCCCACGTCCAGTCCGTCGTGCTGAGCGAAGATCGATCCGTCGGGCCGCGTGACGTGCACGAATAGCGACAACGGCGGCGCAAGCGACGCCGTGACCTTCCAATACGTCTTGATCTCGACGGTCTCACCCGGCTTCCACGTATCCCGGTCCATCTCCCACCCTAATAACTGCAATCCACTCAGGTCGATCGGCAGCGCCAGCGGCTCAAGTCCGCCGGCGGGATCGGCCGCGTCGAAGCGCTCGCTGCCGATGTAGATCGGCTGCGACGCAATGCGCGGCAGGGCGCCGTCGAGCAGCGCGCGCGCATCGAACTGGCGCAGTGTGAAGATCACGTTGCCGGAATCGGGCCAGCGCGGTTGAGCGATGATCGGTGCGCCTGGCAAATAATGGGACGTCAGATCGGGATCACATGAGAAGAAATCTGGCTCCAGGTAACGCGCCGGTGCGCCGCCGGCGGGGAAGAGAATCGCGTTGCGGCAGTCGAACCACTTCACTTTGAAATCGCGCCGCTTGAGCAGCAGGTCGAACGTCTGCGGATCAAGGTCCTGGATGCTCAACCCCGAAGCGGCGACCGGCAGCGTCGACGGGTCGGCGTCGAGCGCGCGCGCAGCCTGCGTCCACGTCGTCTGCTGCCAGAAGCGGACGTAATCCCCGCGCGGCCAGTTGAAGAAGTAGTCGCGGGTGGTCAATACGGCGTTGAAGGCGAGGACGAGGGTGAGGAAGGCCGTGATGACGTGAAGCGTGAAGCGTGAGGAGTGGCCGAATCGGCGCAGCGGAAATCGCGCCAACTCGACCATCGCCACGCCACTGAAGATAAACGGAACCGGCCACGAGGCGATGGTGCGCACGAAGTTGGGCGAAAACGGCGTGACCATCCCAGGCGCCAGGCTAATGGCGAACCAGATCAGCAGCAAGGCATAGCCCGGCCGCCGCCAGCGCCAGGCGCTCAACAAAAAGCCGGCGTAGAAGAACGCGGCACCGATTGGCTCCGGGAAGACCGGCCGGCCGCCGGCGTTATAAATCGGCACGTTGTCGCCCATGACGCTGAACATGCCGAATGTGTTGAGTGTGGACTGGACGACGTCCGATGGATCGCCCGCCAGGAGGTTGTTCAAGGGACCGCTCAGCTCGGACAGGCGCTCCTCGGCAGACGGATTGACGGCGGTGAGGTAGATCACGAGCGGCGCGGCGACGATCGCGGCGACGAAGAAGACGACGATCAGCCCGCGCCAGACTTGCTTGAACAGCAGTCGATGGAAGAGTCTCAAATAGAGCACGAGAATGGCAAAAACAATCGGAAACACGCGGCTGGCCTGGTACGTGTAGAGTGTGAGGCCGAGGAGGATGCCGGGAAGGACGAATTTAGAATTTAGAATCTGGAATTTGGAATTTGGAATTTGGAGTTTGGAATTTAGAGTTTGGAGTTTGGAGTTTGGAGTTTGGAATAGGGCTTTCCAGAAGAAGTAGGCGGTGAGCGTGGATAGCAGCGGCAGGGCGATTCCGCGCAGGCCGACGCGAGCGAAGAAGATCGGCCAGAGCGTGACGGCCATCCACGCCATTGCGCCGAGCGCAACCCCCGGCGAGAACACGCGGCGCGTCAGGCGATACGTTGCGGCGATGCCCAGCAGCGCGACGAAGGCGGAGGTGAGGCGCAGGACGAACGCATTCGCACCGATCGCGGCGAACATCCCCGCCAGGACGTAGTGATAGAGCGGCTCGTGGCCGTAGCCGGGCGTGAAGTAGATCGAGACATGGCCGCGCAGGATATCCTTTGCGATCTGGCCGATAATCACCTCGTCGTGGTGCAGGCCGGGCGGGACGTCGTTCAGCGCAAGCAGCCGGAACGCGGCGGCGACCAGCATCACGCCGATCACAGCCGGCCATTCCCAGTTGGGCATAACCGCAGAGGTCGCAGAGGACGCGGAGATAGCTTCAGATGAACTCAGCGGTCTCTGCGCGTTCTGCGGTGAGACTCCCTTCTGTGTCATGGTGCTGTCGCCCGGTAGATAAGCAACGGCCCTTCTTCTCCGGCGCGCTCCAGCGCCGGCTGGCGATCGAGCAGGTTTGTAAATGCCTTCACGCGGCCCGGCTCGAGCAGGTCACGATGCAGGATGACGTAGCCGACGTTCCAGTCGCGGATCAACCGCTCCAGCCTGGCGTCGACCTCGGCCATCGGCGGCAGCGCGTGTGACAGCGTGAGCGAGCCGACCAGCGGGTCGTAGAAGAAATGGTCCATGATCTCGTTCGGCAAGCGCGACAGGTAGCCCGCCGGGATCGGGCGCTGGTGGATCGGCTGATAGTACTGGAGGTACTCGCCGCGCCCGACGATCGCGAAACCGGTGCGCACGCCGATGGGAATATCCAGCACGGCGAACTCACCCGGCTCGGCAGCGATGTCGCGATACGCCTGATAATCGGGCATGTGCGTGATCGGGAACGGCTCCAGCAGGCGGTAGTCGAGCACGAATAACAGCGCCAGTGCGGCGATGAGGGCCAGGTGAAGTCTGGATTTGAGAGTTTGAAGTTTGAGGTTTGAGGTTTGAAGTTGGATGTTGGAGATGAGACGATCGAGCGTGAGCGCGACGAGCATGGCCAGCGCCAGTACGCCCGGCGTGGCGAAGCGCATCGGCGTTCGGTATTGGTTGCCGAGCGCGACGTGCACCAGCGCGTACGGCAGCGGGACGCGCACCGAGCCGACGTCGACGTACGGGCCGAGCGCGAGCAGAAGGCACGCGATCGCGATGCCCAGCCACAGCCAGCGCTGGCGGTTGCGGCCGACGAGCGGAACGGCGACGAGCGCCAGCAGTGGCAGCAGCACGCCGATCGAGAAGTCGCCGTTGTCGTCCGGCACGAGGAAGTTTCGGAGTGGAAAGCCGAAATAGACGGTGTCTTCCAGCCGCGCAGGAGGATAGTTCAGGCGGTTCGCTTCGAGCAGTTGTGGCAGCGGCGCGAACAGCGCGGGAACGAGGAATGCGGCAAACACAAGTAAGATTAGCCGCAGAGGCACGGAGGCACGGAGAGCTTTCAATGGCTCTGTGGCTCTATGGCTCTGCGGCTTGACCATCGTGTAAAGCGCATAGGGCACGAGCAGCAGCAGCGCCCACATCGTCTGCTGGAAGTCGGTCAGCCACGACAGATACAGGCACAGCCCCAGAACGGCCGCCCACGTCCAGCGGCGTGTCTCGACCACCTTGTCCCACACGAGTAAGACCAGAGGCAGCCAGAAAATCGAGAGCTTGTCGAGGTGGCCGACCGAGGCGCGATGTAGCATGGCCGGCGTGAAGGCGAAGATCAGCCCGGCCAGCGCCGCGACGCTTTCGTGACGGACGTGCCGCCGGACGAAAAGATACGTGAACGTCCCGGCGGCGACGAACGACGACACGATGAGACCGTTGTACGTCGCGATCAATCCCAGCACCGGCTGGAACGGCGCGCTGAGGATGCCCCACAGCAGCGCCAGCGTGTGTCCGGCCAGCGGCGAGGTGAAAGGATAGACGAGGTGGTTCGTGTACAACGGGCTGACGTGCAGGTCGAGCACGGCGCGCCGAACCCACCACAGGTTCCACAGAAAAATGTCGAACTCGGAGGGCTGGATCTGATCGGAAGCCTGAATTGTTACGATACCGGGCATCGCCGTGCCGAAGTTGGCGACGAGCGCGTCGAGCGCGATGGCGGCGACGATCAGGTAGAAGCCTGCGACGGCGAGCGGGCGCAGGCGGGCGATCACGGCGTCACCTCGATTTCGCCGAGCAGCACCCGATCCCCGAGCGTTCGGCCCAGCGCGTCCTGCGCCGGCCAGCGCGCGCCGCCGCGATCGTAAACGCCGACTTGGAGCACGTAGCGACCCGGCTGCAGATCGCCGATCGAGATGCGATGCGCCTGCACGAAGCGATCTTCCGGCTGCCAGTTGTGGCGCGGGAAGCCGAGCCGGTCATCCTGCGCGACGAGGTTGCCGCCGGCGTCGAGCAGATGGGCGAAGATCGCCGCCGGCGACGGCTGCGCTTCACCTGTCACGCGCCAGGCGGTGAGCAGCACAAGCTCGGATTCGCCTCGTGACATCGAGTCCGGCCGCTCGTAACCGAGAAGCTGCACGCTGCCGGCGAACGAGATCGGCAGCCGGGCTTCCGAGCCATTCGGCGCTGTCGCCGCGCCATGCCAGCCATCGACCTCGCCCCTGAATGCCTGGATGTCGAGCGGGTAGATGGCAAATTCGCTCGTCTGCGCGATCGGCTCAACGCCGGACACGAAGCGCGCGGCGAGGCTCTCGTCGAGCGGCGTGAAGGAGGGCAGCGCGAGGCGCTGCTCGGCGCCGGTCCCGGCGGCGACCAGCGCGCTGCGCGCGTCGAACCAGCGAAGCAGCAGATCGTCGCGGCGCAGTGTCTGCTCGAAGATATACGGGTCGGCATCTTCGACGAAGAAGCCCGAGATAGCTACCGGCGTCGTGTCGGGCGAGGCGTCCAGCGCGCGCGCGATCGCCGTATGCGCCGCCGAGTACTGAAAGCGCACGCCGGGATCCTTGCCCCACACGTCGAAGTAATCATGCTGCGTGGTGAGCGCCGTCTGGCCTACCGACACGAT
This sequence comes from Anaerolineae bacterium, assembly GCA_035283185.1. Taxonomy (GTDB): domain Bacteria; phylum Chloroflexota; class Anaerolineae; order Fen-1058; family Fen-1058; genus DASSFZ01. The sequence continues at coordinate 10,502 of DATEUJ010000160.1, forward strand.
CGCCACGAGAGTGACCCAAATCAACCACGCAGGACGCAAAGCGCGCGGAGCTTCATCACTCTCTCTGCGGCCCCTGCGTTCTCTGCGGTTGACGAAATCCCCGATCGCGACAGTCCCGATGGCAGGCATCACGGCCACGGCCGTCTGCGCCGCGATGGCGCGATAGAAGAAAGGCGCGGGCGCGGTGAGCAGGTTCGGCAGGAGCGTCACGATCAACCAGATCAGGACGAATGCGTAAGGCGGTCGCCGCCAGCGCGCGAAGCACACGAGCAAGCCCAACACAAACAGGACAGAGCCGACCCCGACGAACAGCGGCCGGCCCGGCACGTTGTAAATCGGCTGTGGATCGCCGCCGCCCTCAAACGTGAACATCTTGAGCGTCGCCAGCGCGGTGTCCACAATCTGGCCCGGATCGCCGCTCGACAGCGCGCGAATCGGCTCGGTCTGAAACGCGCGCTCGGTTTCGGCGCCCGGATGCGTGAAGAGAAAAACGCCCAGCGGCAGCGCGACGATCGCCGCCGCGCCGAAGAACACGAGCAGCCCTTTCCAGCGCGCCTTGAGCGCAGGCCGATCCGTGAGAGCGACGTAAGCGACGAAGGCCAGATACACGAGCGGCACGACACGGCTGGGCTGATAGGTGTAGAGGGTCAGGCCGAGCAAGAGGCCCGGAAGGATGAAGGGTGAAGGATGAAGGATGAAGTTTGAAATTTGAAGTTTGAAGTTTGAAGTTGGACTGCTGTTCCATGCCGACCAGAAGGCGAGCGCCGTGAGTGTGGCGAGCGCGGTCAGCGTGACGTTGCGCACGCCCGCGCGCGACGTGGAGACTGTCCAGAACAGGACGGCGATCCAGGCCGCGCCGATCAATGCCGTCGGTAAGCCGAACAGGCGCTTGAACAGGAAGTACGCGGCCAGCAATTGAATCAGACCCAGCGCGCTCGATACCAGCCGCAGCGCGGAGGCCGGCTCGGGCACGACGACGAGCGCGGCGGCGACGAGATAGTGATACAGCGGCTCCCGCCCCCAGCCCTCCTCGAAGTAGATCGGCCGCGCGCCCGCGCGAATCTCCTGCGCCAGGCGCGCATCGATCGCCTCGTCATAGTGCAGGCCCGGCGGCACCTGCCCGAACTGCGCGAAGCGAAAAACGATCGCGAGCAGCACGATCGCGATCAGCAGAACCCACTCGACCGGGTGAGTGAGGCGGGTTGAGGCGGTTGCGTTCATGAACTTTGGGTGGTCAAAGCAATGCGCCGTGCGCCAAGATAGTGGAAACCATAATTCAGCAGCAGTTTGGTAACTTCGCGCCCATAACCACGGCCCCAATACGCGTGATCGCCGATCATGATGCCAAGTTCAAGGTTTCCATGTCGATTGCGGAGATCCATCAACGAGCAAAAGCCAATGTACTTTCCGTCGGCTTCAATTGCGAAAGGTGCAATGTTCTCATCAGACCGGGTGCGTGTTTCGTAGAAGGCCTGCGCGCTCTCCAGCGGGGAAACACGCGGATAGTCACTATCCAACCCGTATAGCTCCGGGTCTTGGTTGAAGTCGTGCTGCCTTGCGATGTCTTCTTGTCTCATAGGGCGCAGTAAGACCCTTTCGCCTTTGAGCATTGCGGAACTCCTTTATCGCGTTATGGTCTATCACAGCGGGAAATACGAGAAGCCACTTGTTTCTACTCTACGGACTGGCAGGGCGACAGGCGACTGCCGCCCTGACCAGAGCTTAGGTGCCGTCCGCGGATAACTCGACTCATCGCTGTGCTGCATTGGTTATCTGCCGGGCAACGAAGTCTTTGCGATCGCGTGCCTACCAAGTGTTAGACGTTGAGCTCCGTGCCGAGCACCTCCTCGTTCGGCACCCCGACTGAGGCATGCCCCTGGACCAGTTTCCATTCACCGTCCTCCTGATGGAAGACGGCCGTCCAGCGAAAGGGGGCCTCCGTGCCGTCCGGCAGGACGAATTTCCCGCGATCCGCGACCCAGCCGACGGACCCCTCGCGATAGGCGTGGAGATCACCGGCGACCGCCTGAATCCCGGCTTGCGCCTGGGCCTGGAGTGTCTGCGTGATGGTGGTCGGGTCGGCCCACCATTCGTTCGGGTCGGTGCCGATCACGAGCACGTCGCCGTGCTTGGAGAGAAAACGTTCCATGAAGGCTGCGTCGCCGCGCGAGACCGCCTCATAGAAGCGCAGCATGAGAGCCTTGAGTTCAGGGGATTGTTCCATGACCTGTACCTCCTTGGTATATGCTGCTTGGATGACATCATTTGCTATTTCGCCAATAAAGGTTGGATTGTTCTATGGCCTGTACCTCCTTGTAGGTGCTGCCTCAGTGCAGCACTACGTTCGAGGGTCTGTTCCTCCCGTACGAAGAACCTGGCAGCATCAAACCACTGGGCGCTTGATTCGGGACAAACCATCTCCAGCGCATCCATACAGACCGCGCCATCGAAGGCTTCTCGATAGCGCATTTCTTGCAACCCCACTTTCTCAATGGGTACCTCAGGAAACTTCTCGTGGGCGCGGGCAAGCATCCCCTGGGATTGGTCTATACCGAAGACCGTTCGACCACTGGCGAGAATCATGGGCCAATACTTGCCCGTGCCACAAGCGGCGTCAAGGATGCGCCCTGGGGTGGACACAGACCCAAGAATCTATTGAAAAACTGCTGATGAGTCGGGTCGATGGCCCCCCAATTTTCGTCGTAGATGGGCGCGTAGGCGGACCGTCCCCCAGGCTTGCCGGGCGGCACTGTCCAAAAGCTTGTCCTGCGAAGTCCCCGATTGAAGGGAGTGGGAAGCGCAGCCGAAGGACGTGCCACTTCACGAAGTCATAACACGGACACGGTCACCCGCGTCCGCCGGTGGGCCTCCGGATCCACGACACGGGAGGTCTACATGACAGTGTACATCGGAATCGACTGGAGTCAAGCCCAACATGACGTGTGTTTTCTGGACGAGGCAGGTGAGCCGATCGCGCGCATGTTCCTGGTCGTGATCTGGCATGTGCTCAGCCCGCGCCGCCGACCCCACCCCGCTTTCCTTCGGCTGCGCTTCCCACTCCCTTCGGTCGGGGACTTCGCAGGACAGGCGCTACGGGGGCGCAAGCAGCCGCCACCCTGACCCGGAGCAAGTCGCCTTCAAGCTGATGGTCTGATCGTGGAAACTGAGCGACGAGCAGCACAGGGGCCTATCCACCCGCCAGTTCGTGCGCTACGGGAGCACTGCACCGCATGTGTCAGTTGATGCATCTGGGGACACACGCGAATTGCCTCTTGACAACGCAACTCATCAGTGGACCGCGCTGTGACCTATAGCCTGTCGTATGCCTCGGGCTTGACGTTGGCGACCTTCGCCATCGCTTTTTGAAACTTCCTTTTGCTGGCTCGCTTTGCGCGCTTGCCCAGATACTCTTCGGCCATCAACGCCGAGACCTTCTCGGCCAATGCCAGCGTGATGAGCTGGTTGATCGAGATGTTCTCTTTCTTCGCCAGTTGGCGTGCGCTGTCGTGAAGCGAATTGGGCAGGCGCAGACTAATCGCGCTCATGGCAATTCTCCGATTTCCTGTAGGAACTCCTTC
>DATEUJ010000161.1:0-35633 GCA_035283185.1 Anaerolineae bacterium
CGTTGATTGCATGCTATGGCTCCTGAAAGATGGGATGGCGTGTACCGAGAAGAGACGGCCCCATCATAGCCGATTGGCTCGCCGCCGTCATGTGCCGATCGACGGATTTTCGTCAGCCTTTTGGCCTAACCCGGGCAGGCCAGGGCCCACAAACGGATAAAGCCACTGAGGCACGGAGACGCAGAGAGAACTCAGTGCTGCCGTGTCTCTGTGGCAAATCATTGCCGGAAAAGCGAGAAATCGATCGGCGGAGCGCGAAACGGTATAATAGGGGCTGTGGGGAGATAGAATCTTGGTGTCTTCGTGTCTTGGTGGTGTGCGAATCCCGGGAGCGGACGGATTGAGACAGCGGAGGCTGGAAAGGTGACCCGCGTTCGGCGCGCGCTGCTGTACATGCCGGGCGACGACATGCGCAAGATCGGCAAGGCGGCGACCCTAGACGTCGACTGCGTGTGCATGGACCTCGAAGACGGCACGGCGCTCAACCGCAAGCAGGCGGCGCGAGAGACGATCGTCCAGGCGCTGCGCGCGCTCGACTTCGGCCGATCTGAGCGGTTGGTGCGCATCAACCCGGTCGGGTCGGGCATGGAGGCCGACGACCTGGCGGCGACGATCGACGGCCGGCCCGATGGCTACGTGCTGCCGAAGGTCGAGTCCGCCGAGGAGGTCGAGTGGCTATGCTGGCGGCTGACCGGCGCCGAGCAGGCGCGCGGCTGGCCGCTCGGCTCGACCAACGTGCTGGCCATCGTCGAGACAGCGCGAGGCATTATCAACCTGCGGGACATCTCCGGCTGCGACCGGCGCCTGGTCGCGCTGATCTTCGGCGCGGAAGACCTGGCCGGCGATCTCGGCGCGACGCGCACGCGCGAAGGATGGGAAGTCTTCTACGCACGCAGCACAGTGGTGACGCACGCGGCCGCGTTCGATCTCCAGGCCATCGACATGGTATGCGTCGACTTTCGGGACACGGAGGGCCTGATACGCGAGTCGCTCGAAGGCGCGCGCATGGGCTTCACCGGCAAGCAGATCATTCATCCCAATCAGGTCGAGCCGGTGCAGGCGGCGTTCACGCCATCGGACGAGGCGATTGCACATGCCAGGCGCATCGTCGAAGCATTCGAGGCGCACCAGGCCGAGGGTGCGGGCGCGTTCGCGCTGGACGGGAAGATGGTCGATATGCCGGTCGTCAAGGCGGCGCAGAAGGTGCTGGAAAAGGCGCGCGCGGTGGGGAAGGTGTAGCCATGAATGAGCAACTAAAGACGATTCTGTCCGAGTTGCGCCGGCGATTTGAAGCACTGTACGGTGAGCGGCTGGTACGGATGGTGCTGTTTGGATCGCAAGCAGGATGCTTAGCCCATATTTCGCAGCGGTCGGCGTGGATTGACAAATCCACATCCGGCAAGCGCATCGACTTGCCGCTGCTGAGAGAGCGGGTCAAATACATGCTCGAGGAGCTCAGCGCAAAATGAAGATTCTCATCGCCGCCGACATGGAAGGCATTTCCGGCGTGGTGCATTGGGATCAAGTCACACCCGGGCACGCCGAGTATGCGCGCTTCCGGCGCATCATGACCCAAGACGTGAATGCGGCGATCGCCGGGGCGTTCGACGCCTGCGCCGAGGAGGTGGCCGCCACTGACGGCCACCGGGACAACTTGAATATTCTGGTCGAAGAGCTTGACCTACGCGCGCGGCTGAATTCCGGCGGGCCGTCGCCGCTGTCCATGGTGCAAGGCGTCGACGTGGACGTGGGCGGCGTGATGTTCGTCGGCTATCACGCGCGCGCCGGATCGCCGAACGCCATCCTCGATCACACCTGGTCCGATTCACGCGTGGCGAACCTGTGGCTCAACGGTAAGATCACCGGCGAGATCGGCCTGAACGCGGCTGTGTGCGGCCACTTCGACGCGCCGGTGATCATGATTTCCGGCGATCAGACGGCGTGCGCCGAGGCGGTCGAGACGCTGGGCGCGGTCGAGGTCGCCGTCGTCAAGTACGCGACCGGGCGGATGGCAGCCGAATGCCTGCCGCCCGAGGCCGCGCAGAAGAAGATCCGCGAAGCGGCGAGCCGCGCCGTCAACCGGCTGCGCATGGGCCGGGCCGCGTCGCCCTATCGCCTGGAGTCGCCAATCGCCGTCGCGATCGAGTTCGCGAAGTCCGAGATGGTCGATCGGGCGATGCTTTTGTCCGGCGCACGTCGGGAAGACAGGCGCGTGGAATTCACGGCGGAAGATATGCCGTCGGCGTACCGGCTTTTCCGTGCTGTGGTAACCCTAGCGAAAGGATGAGTGCCGAAGGATGAGTGACAAACCAGCGCTCGAGTTTCATCCGCTTACTCCCGATCGCTGGCGCGATCTTCAAGCGCTATTCGGCCCGCGCGGCGCGGTCGGGGGATGCTGGTGCATGTGGTGGCGCTTGAAACGATCGGAGTTCGAGCGGCGCCAAGGTGACGGCAACAAACGCGCGTTCAAGAAGATCGTCGCATCGGGCGAGGAGCCGGGCATCCTCGCCTACGCCGGCGGCCGACCGATCGGTTGGTGCGCTGTCGCGCCGCGCGAGGCGTATCCCGTTCTCGATCGGTCCCCGACGTTGAAGCGCGTCGACGACCAACCCGTCTGGTCGGTCACCTGCTTCTTCATTGCGCGACCCTGGCGGCGCAAGGGCGCGACTGTGGCGCTGCTCAAGGCGGCCATCGAATACGCAGCTCGACACGGCGCGACGATCGTCGAGGGCTATCCGATCGAGCCGAAGAAAGACAGCATGCCCGAAGTGTACGCCTTCACCGGCATGGCCTCCGCGTTTCGCAAGGCAGGCTTCGTCGAAGTGGCGCGCCGCTCGGAGACGCGCCCGATCATGCGATACATGCTCCCAATCCCTTGAATACCATCAGTTCCCTGCAAAGGGGTCAAGCCTGAAGAAAGGAACTCAAGGAACTCAAGGAAAGGGAGGCTCATGGGAACTTCTGAACTGAATGTTGTGACCGGCGCATTCGGCTATACCGGGAAGTACGTGGCGCGCCGCTTGCTATCCATGGGCAAGCGCGTCAAGACGCTGACCGGGCATCCCGATCGGCCCAGCCCGTTTGGCGATCGGGTGAGCGTCGCCCCGTTCGACTTCGACCGGCCCGAGGCTTTGATCGAGAGCCTGCGCGGCGCGGCGGCGCTGTACAACACCTACTGGGTGCGCTTCGACTACGGCTCGGCGACGTTCGAGGCGGCGGTCGAAAACACCAAGACACTGTTCCGCGCTGCCCAACAGGCCGGCGTCCGGCGCGTCGTGCACGTCAGCGTGACCAACCCGTCTGAGGATTCGCCGCTGCCCTACTACAGGGGGAAGGCTTTGCTTGAAAAGGCGTTGATGGAATCCGGCCTCTCGTACGCCATCGTCCGCCCGACGGTGACCTTCGGCGACGAAGACATTCTGATCAATAACATCGCCTGGCTGCTGCGCCGTTTCCCGGTCTTCGCCATTCTGGGTGAGGGTGATTACCGGGTACAGCCGATCTTCGTGGAAGACGTGGCCGAACTGATGGTGAGCGCCGGCAGCCAGAGCGACAATTTGGTGGTCGATGCGGCTGGCCCGGAGGTGTACACGTTCGATGCACTGGTCCGAACCATCAAACGTGCTGTGCGCAGCCGGGCGCGGATCGTCCACCTGCCGCCGCGGCTTGCGCTGTTCCTGTCGCAAGTGATCGGCGTCTTCGTCGGCGACGTCGTGCTTACGCAGGAGGAGGTCGATGGCCTGATGGGCGGCTTGCTGGTGTCAAGCGGCCCGCTGACCGGGCGCACGCATCTGAGCGAATGGCTGCGCGAGCATGCCCATACGGTCGGGGCGAAATATGCGTCGGAAGTGAAGAGGCATTTTCGATCGTAATGGGTCAGGCTTTGCCGGCAGGCGGGGGTGTGGTAAACTCGCCCCGAACTGATCTGCATCATGGAGACCGCGCGTGGCTAAGAAAGGCCGTGTCTTTTCCGGCGCCCGGCCGACGGGCCGCCAGCACCTCGGCAATTACCTCGGCGCGATTCAAAACTACGTCGCGCTGCAAGACGACTACGAGTGTGTTTACTGCATCGTCGATCTGCACGCGCTGACGACGCTGGAGCAGACCGACGATCTCAAAGCCTATACGCGCGAGATGGTGCTCGACTGGCTCGCCGCCGGCATCGACCCGGCCCTGGGCACCATCGTCTTCGTCCAGTCGCACGTGCCCATGGTTACCGAGCTGCACTGGATCCTTTCGACCATCACGTCGCTCGGCAAGCTGACCGACCTGCCGACCTTCAAAGAGAAAGTGCGCCAACAGCCGCACAACGTCAACTACGCGCTGCCCGGCTACGCCGTGCTGATGGCCGCCGACATCGCGCTGTATAAGACCGACGTCGTTCCGGTCGGCGCCGACCAGGAGAGCCATCTGGAATTCACCCGCGAGATCGTCCGCACCTTCAACCACCGCTTCAAGCCGGTGCTCGTCGAGCCGCAGATGAAGCTCACCGAGTACCCCAAGATCCTCGGCATCGACGGCGAGAACAAGATGAGCAAATCGCTCGACAATCACATCGAGCTGGCGGCGACGCCGGAGGAGACGCAGCAGCGCGTCATGATGATGGTCACCGACCCGCAGCGCACGCACCGCGGCATCCCCGGCCGGCCGGAAGTGTGCAATGTCTACTCGCTGCACCGGGTCTTCTCGCCGGGTGAGGTCGATCAGATTTACACGGATTGCACGACGGCGGGCATCGGCTGCGTCGACTGCAAGAAAATCCTGGCGCGCAACTTGAACGCACACCTCGAACCGTTCCGCGCCCGGCGCGCCGGACTTGCCGCGCAGCCCAGCCTGATCGACGACGTGCTCCAGGATGGCGCGCGGAAGGCGGCGGCCATCGCCGCGCAGGTGCTGGCCGAGGTGAAAGACGCCGTCGGGATGCCCTGATGCCTGAGCTCCCCGAAGTAGAATCTTACGCGCGCGCCCTGCGCGCACCCCTGATCGGGCGTACCATTACTGCCGTGCGGGTGTACTGGCCGCGCACCGTCGCGCAGCCATCGGTCAGAGAATTCACGCGGCGGCTGCCCGGCTTGCGCGTGAACGCGATCGACCGCCGCGCTAAGTACCTGGTCTTCGCGCTGAGCGCCAAATCGTCTCAAGTGCCTACCGATTACCTACTCATCCACCTGAAGATGTCCGGCCAACTGGACGTGACATCGCACCCAAAGCCTATTGACAAACACGATCGCGTGATCTTCGATCTATCGGGCGGCCGCCGGCTGCACTTCAACGACATGCGCAAGTTCGGGCGGATGTACCTGGTACCGCATCCCGAGGTCATCACAGAGCGGCTCGGTCCCGAGCCGCTGAGCGATGAATTCACGCTCGACGGTTTCAGGCAGCGACTCCGGAAGCGGAAAGGCCGCTTGAAGTCACTGCTTCTCGATCAGACGTTCATCGCCGGGATCGGCAATATCTACGCCGACGAGGCATTGTGGCTGGCCAGATTGCATCCCCTACGGCGCGCCGATTCGTTGAGCGAGGCCGAGACCCGGGCGCTGTATCGGGCTATCCGCGCTGCATTGCGCGAGGGCATCAAGCGGAACGGCGCGTCGTTCGACCGGGTATACCGATCGGGCGATTACAAGTTTCGCGTGTACGCTCGCGCCGATCGGCCGTGCCGCCGCTGCAGGCAGCCGATCCGCCGCACCGTCGTCGGACAGCGGGGAACCTACTTCTGCGCAACCTGCCAATCACTCAGAGGTTGAGACTGGAACGATGGAGCCGGAGCAACTCATTCTCATCGTGGGAGCGCTGCTGATCGGTGCGCTCCTGGTGCTGGGAGGCATTTTGGCCGGACTGCGCGGCCGCCGCCGAAGCAAATCAGATCATGGCCGTCTGCCGGCCGCTGCCTCCGGGCAAGCGCCGAAGCGGGAGCCGCCTTACCGGATGAACGAATGGCCGCGGAAACTGCCGCCGGATGTGGTGTTGCTGGCGCGTGACGCGGCCACCGGCGAGTGGGTCGTCGAGATCGAAGGCCAGCGGTATCGCCGGCTCGGCGACGTCCACGACGACAAAGCGGCGGCGAAGATCGTCAGCGCCATTGATGGACTCAAAGCCTTCGCCGGGCTTGCCTCGAAGGCATCGCCCGAATCGACAGCGCCTCAGCGTATCAGCGTCGTCAGCGATCCCGGACCGCCCGTGCCGCCTCCGACCGGGCCGCGCAGACCAAAACAGGCTACCTACTCTGCCCCGGAGGGCAGCATCATCGCTCAAATCGAGCAGATCCTTCAGTTGGAATTGGGACGGCGCCCCGACCTGGCGATCCGTTCGATTCACATGGGCGCGCTGCCCGATGGCAGCCTCGTGGTCGAGGTCGACGGCAGTTTCTATCGAACTCCGGACGAGATACCGGATGCGGCCACGCGCGAGATCGTGCTGCGCGCCGTGCGCACGTGGGAGACGTCGAGCTAAACTCAATACCGTTCAAACAAAGACCGGTGTCACCGCAGACTGCGTAGCGAGCCGAGGACGCGGAAAGCCTCGTGAGCGGATTTCGCGCGCCCTACGTAAAACCCTCCAGCAGCCGGTCGAATTCGGCCATCGCTTTCTGTTCCATCTCGCGGCGCACATCCTCGGGCAGAAAAGCCGCTCGCAGCGCGTTCACGTTCATCCGGCGCAAGTGGCTCATGCGAATGCCCATCGTCATCAGCGCCACCAGATATTCGTCCGTGAGCGTCGTGTCCGACACGCTGGGATCGTCGGTGTTAAGCGTCACTGCCACGCCGAGCATGTACAGGTCGCGCAGCGGGTGATGGCTGAAATTGTGCATGACGCCCGTCTGCAAGTTGCTGGTGGGGCACACTTCCAGGGTGACGTGCCTTTCGCGCAGCAGCTTGATGACGTCCGAGTTCTCGATCGCCCGGACGCCGTGCCCGATGCGCGTGGCGCCCATATCGAGGACGGCGTGCTGTACGTTGTCCGCGCCGCCTGCTTCGCCGGCATGGATCGTGATGCCCAGGCCGGCCTCGTGCGCCTCACGAAAGACCGGCGCGAAGGGCGCCGCGTCGAAGTTGACCTCATCGCCGGCGAGATCCAGTCCGGCCATGCCACGCTCCTTACGGGCGATGGCGACCTCCGCGATCCGCCTGGCGTTTTCCACCCCCTCGTTGCGCACGGCCGTCGCAATCAGCCTCACCGTGATGGGATAGTCCGCTTGCGCCCGATCCACCGCTTCGATCACCCAGTCGGTGACCTCCTCGTATGAAAAACCTTGCGTGCGGGCCAGCGCAGCGGGATTGAAGCGCAGCTCGAGATAATGCACGTTGTCCTGGGCTGCGTCGGCCACCGCTTCGTAGGCGACGCGGGCGACCGCTTCAGGCGTCTTGTAGAAGCGGCGAAGCAGGCGAAACTTTTCGAGGAAGCGATGAAAATTGGCGGGGTCGTCGGTGATCTGGACGTAGGGCCGTAGGTCTTCGATGTTGTAGGATGGCAGGTCCACGCCGTGCTCTTGGGCGATCTCGACCAGCGTCGAGAGCCGCAGCGATCCTTCCAGGTGGCGGTGCAGATCGGCCTTGGGCAGGCTGTGTACGACGTGGCGCAGAGCTTGCCCTGCGACCCCCGGGAGTGCCGAAGGGTCCGGCAAACGCTGTGGGGCGGCGTCGGAGCGTCGGGCCTGATTCATGGGGAACTGCCCGCCGCCAGGGACGCCAGCGGGCGGTTGAAAGGAAGTGTGAAATAGAACGTCGTGCCTTTGCCCGGCTCGCTCTCGACCCAGATACGCCCGCCGTGCGCCTCGACGATACGCTTGACAATGGCCAGGCCGACGCCGGCCCCGCCGAATCGCCGCGTGGACGAGCCGTCGACCTGGTAGAAACGCTCGAACACTCGATGCAACCGATCGCGAGGAATGCCGATACCCGTGTCCGCCACGGTGACCAGGATCGCGTCCATCTCCCGGTACACGCCGACGGTGATGACGCCGCCGCTCGGGCTGAATTTGATTGCGTTAGCCAGCAGGTTGTCAAACACCTGGTTGAGACGATCGCGGTCCGCCCTGATGGTCGGCAGGTCCGGTTCCACCTCCAGGCGCAGGCGGATACCGGCGGCTGCGGTGGTGACCTCACAGCCCTGCAGCGCCAACTGCGCCACCTCGACCATTTGCACGTCGCCGAGCTGTAGCGACTCGCGCTCGATCTGCTCCAGAAAAATGATGTCGCTGACCAGGCGTGTGACCTGGCTGGCTTTTTCGGCGACGATAGCCAGGCTCTCGCGTTGGCGCTCGTTGATCGGTCCCATGTCTTCTTCGAGCAGCAGTTCGACGTAGCCCTTGACGAAAGTGAGCGGTGTGCGCAGCTCGTGACTCACGTTTTGCACCAGCTCGTCCTTGAGCCGATCCGCCTCCTGAAGCTCGCGGTACGCGTGTTCCAGCTTGCGGGCGCGCTCTTTCAGCTCCTCGTATAACTGCGCGTTTTCGATGGCGACGGCGGCTTGCGCGGCGGCGATCGTCAGCAGACGCTCGTCGCCCTCGGTGAAGGCATCGGCCACACTCTGATCGACAGTCAGCGTCCCGATGACACGATCCTTAATGGTTAGCGGCACGCACAGCAGCGAGCGCACGACCGGATCGAAGAAGATGAAGTTCTCTTCGGCAAGCGTATCGGGCACATAAATCGACCTGGCGGTGCTGGCGACCTTGCCGCTGATGCCTTCGCCCAGCTTCAGCTTAGCTTCGCGCTTCCACCTGGCCTGAATGCCTGCAGCGGCCCGGATTTCCAGCATCTGCGAATCGGGGACGAGCAGCGCGATGCTCACGCCGCGGCAGCTCAGCACCTCTTTGAGGGTGATGACGATCGAGTCGAGCACTTCGCTCAAGTCGAGAGAGGCGCTGATCTGCTGGGCGAAGGATTGCAGCGTCAGCACGTCCTTCAAGCGCTTCTCCGTCTCCTGATGCAGGCGGGCCTTGTCGAGCATCACCGCCAATTGGCTGGCGACGGTGAGGAGCAGGCGCTCGTCGTCGTGCGAGAAAGCGGACGGGCGCGCGCTCTGCGCGTCGAGCACGCCGACGACGCGCTCGCCCACCGTGAGCGGAACGGCCAACTCCGACCGGATGCCGGGCAGGCCTGGCAGATAGCGCGCGTCTTGGAGCACATCCTCTGAGTTCACCAGCTGTCCCGTCCGCGCCGCCGTGCCGACCAGGCCGCGCCCAACCTCGATGCGTGCGTGGCGCGTGTTCGCCTCCTCCGGCTTCGAAGTCGCGCGCAGCTCGAGCGCCGCGCCCGGCGCGTCGAGAAGAAACAGCGCCATGAAGTCGAAGTTGAGTCTGCGCTGCAGCGCCTCGACCGCGCGCTGGCTGACGTCGCCGACGTCCAGCGCCGATGTGCCGGCAAGTGCCATCTCGTGCACCACGGTCAATTCGTCCAGACGCCGCTTGGTTTCCTGGTACAACCGCGCATTATCGACCGCGATGGACAGTTGGTCGGCCAGTGTTTGCGCCGTCTCGATCACGTCGCCGCGAAAGTGATTCACGTCTGCGTGTCGCATGGCGAGCGCGCCAATGACGGCGCCGCTACGCTGAAGCGGAATGACGAGCGCCGATCCGCTGGCCAGCTCACCGATCGGCGAGAAGTATTCCGCGGCCTCAGCCAGATCGTTGGCCACGATGGGCTGGCCCGTGCGCAGCGCACGCCCAAGCAAACCGCGATCGATCGACTGGCGATAACCCCGTTCGATGCGCTCGCTCCACTCGCCCGCGCCGTGGCTGAAGACCGCTTCGCGGGCGTGGGGGTCGAGGGCGAACAGGCCGACTGAGCGGCAGCCAAAATGCTGATGAATCAGATTTGCAGCGCGCTGGAGCAGCTCGTCCAGGTCGAGCGTCGCCGTGATGTGTCGAGCGACCTCGTTGATCACGGCTAACTGCGCAGCGCGGCGAGATTCCGCCGTGAAGAGGCGCGCTTTTTCGACGGCGATGGCCAGGTGATTCGCCAGGCTGAACAGGATAGCCGCGTCTTCTTCCAGGTAGGCCCGCGCGCGGCGCGACTCCACGATCAGCGCTCCGACGGTGTCCAGGCGCGCGAGCAGCGGCGCGCCCATCCACGATCGGAGGCCGGGATCGTCCAACGCACCCATGCCCCAAACGGGCTGCTCCGGCCCGTCGGAGACGATGAGCGGACGCTTCTCTCGGATCAGGCGACCCAGCAGGGAATCGGGCTGAAGGGGGACCTGCGTGCCGAGCAGCGTGTCGATTGAGTCGAAACCGTGCGCAGCGCACATGCGAAACCGGTCGCCATGAAGGAGCGCGATGCCGGCGCGGTCGTAATGGACGACTTCGGGCAAATGCTGAAGGGTGATGCGAAACGCTTGATCCAGATCCAGCGTTGAGGCAAGCACGCCGGAGATGTGGCGCAGGGCCTCGGATGTGCGCCGGCGTGTGTACTCCGCCTCGTAAAGCTGCGCGTTGTCGATGGCGACGCCGATCTGATCGGCCAGCGCCGTCAGGAATCGGATGGCATCCTCGGTGAATTCGTGCGGCGTATAGTGCATGACGCTGAAAACGCCGACGACGCGTCCCCGCGCGTGCATGGGAGCAAGCGCCATCGCCTGCACGCCTTCTTCTGCGAAGCGGGGCACGGCCAGGCGTGGATCGCCGCGCACGTCCCCGGTGACGACGACCTCGCCCGTAACCACAGCCTGCCCGGACAGCCCCTGACCGAGCTTGATGCGCATGCCTTGCGCCAGCTCGCTGTTTCGCCAACCGCGGTGGGCACGAATCACCAGCTCGCCGGCCGCCTCGTCGATCAGGCTGATCGCGCCCGCCTCCACGCCCATGACGTCGAGCGCTTTGTCGAGCGCGATGCGCAGCGTCTGCTCCAGGTCGAGCGCCTGACTGACCGTCGCGGCGACTTCGTTCAGCGCGGCCATGTGATCGGCGCGGCGCCGGGCTTCCTCCAGCAGCCGGGCATTCTCAATCGCGATGGCAGCCTGCGCGGCGAATACTTCGGCCACGCGCACATCATCTTCGCCGTAAGCTGCCCGCTCGACGTGCTCCAGCGCGAGTACGCCGATCAACCGATCGCGCACCAGCAGCGGCACGCCCAGCCAGCAGCCAACCCCTTCGCTCCGCTCCCCACTCCCTTCGGTCGGGGACTTCGCAGGGCTTTCCAGACCCTGCCAGCGGGGATCGCTCCGCGTATCGCTCAGCAAGATCGAGCGCTGCGTCGTGACGACCTCGCGCAACGCACTGAGGTCGGTGTAGTCGCGATCGCGCGTAGCGTGGACGAGCGGCGCGCCGTGCGGGCTGTGCGTCACTACCGGGCGCAGCACGCCGTCTTCCGTCATGAAGATCGAGGCGCTGTGGTAAGGCAGCACGCGCTGGAGCTGCGTGAGGATCAGTTCCGGCACGTCGCCCATGCGCGCCGTTGAGTTGAGCGCGAGCGCAATCTCCTGCAGCACGGCCAACGACCGGCGATCCACGCCGGATGGCCTGCGCGCCGCACCACCTGCCCCCGTAGTGGAGCGGAGGGGGTCGCCCGCGTCGACGGCGTGCGAGACTGCCTCCCCTTCGACTGCCCCTTCACTGCGTTCAGGGCTTCGGCTCAGGGCAGGATTCAGCGGAAGCTGATTTTTCCGATCGGGGTTTTCGGGTGCATCGCTCACTAGATACGCTCCCGGAACAGCCACCCCCAGTATCGATAAGCCACGACAAGGCCGATGATGCCCGACAGCAGCAGCGGCAGATAGAAGAGGAAGAGATAAATGGAAAGGCCTGCCCTGAGCGGAGTCGAAGGATCGGACGGAATCATGGGCCGCCGCAGCACCGCCGCGCCGATGGCGATGGCGAGGCACGCCATGGCCACGTAGAAGCCACGATAGTACGGCTTCATCTTCGTGACGGCACCAAGCCGGCGGCTCAACGCGGCCAGGATGTACAGCACGACCATGACGGCGGCTAGGCCGGAAACACTGAAGGGGATATTGAGCAGGATCACCGCCGCCCTCCGGTCATCAGGCGCACCAGCCAGGCCGATAGCGTGACCAAAAAAACGCTTCCCGCTACGAACAGCGCATCTCCGAGCGGATCGTCCACGAAGTCGCCGAGCAGCGCATACCGCACGCCGCCGGCTCCCAGCAGGATCATCGGAATCACGAACAACCTGTAGTGCGATACCTGCCCCGAAGTGGCTTGATAGAAGCGAGCGATCGCGTACAGGATGACGAGCAGGATCTCAACGATGCTCCAAAAGGCGATGGTGAGAATGCCGGCCAGCGGGATCATAGCGGATTGGAAACCCTGCCCTGAGCGGAGTCGAAGGGCCTGCCTCGTGGTGAGGAGCACAGGTCACAGAGCCTGCCCTGAGCGAAGGCGAAGGGACAGCGGCGGCGGGGCAGGCCGCCGTCAGCGCCGCACAAAGGCCTCGACAAACGACTCGGCCATGCGGTGCGGGCTGCCGCTCAGGATGCCTTCGCGGCCCTCGAACTTGGAGCGCACCTCGATGCCGTTGCCGGTGATCTCGAACTGGCGAATGTCTTTGGCGTGCCCGCTGCCGCGCACTTTCAGGACGAGCAGCGCTTTGCGGACGGCGCTGTCGATCTCGACGTAGCGCAGCATGAGGAAGGAATCCATGATGAAGGCCACATCCTCGTCGCTCAGATCGCCTTCGCCGATCAAGGCCGGGCTTTCGCGAGTCAGCAGGCTGGTCAATCCCTCGCGCTTGAGCGCGTTAACGAAGGAATACACGACGCCGCGCAGCTCGATCGGGTCGCGCGTGATGCGCTCGAAGTGCGACAGGCTATCGACCAGGATGCGCCGGGCGCCGATCTCGCGCACGTGCGATTCGATGCGCCCGCCGACGCGTTCCAGATCGGCCCGGCTCACTTCGGGGCTGGTCATGATCACGCGCAGCTTGCCGGCCGTCTCCAGCGCGCGGAACGGCCAGCCGAAGGTTTCCGCATCGCGATAATATTGTGCCGGAAACTCTTCGAAGGTCAGGATGATGCCCGGCTCGTCGTAGCGCTGAATGCCGTTGACGATGAACTGCATGCCCAGCGTGCTCTTGCCGGTGCCGGGCGCGCCTTCGACCAGATTGGCCGTCTCGCTCAGAAAACCGCCGCCGAGCATCTCGTCCAGTCCGGCGATTCCTGTCTTGACTCGCTCGCTCATCGCATGCCTCGAATAATGTGATAGATAGCCTTCACGCGGAATTGCCGGTCGTCGCAGGCCAGGATGAATTGATCGACCCGCTTGCGCGTCTCGGCGTCGCTGACCAGCGAGTACACCCACAAGTCGCCGACCCGCGAGCGCTCGAGCACGCCGGTGCCGACCAGCTCGCCCAGCTCGACCTCGATGGCGCTCACGTCGCGCCCGACGTAGCGCGCCACATTATCCGCCGTGTCGGTCGAATTGGGGTTCTCATAAAAGAAACGCACGAGATCCCATTTGACAAAGGAGTTCACTTTGGTTTTCAAGAAATCCAGCAGCTCGGGATCCATGTCGCCCATCAGCCGAGCAGCCAGATCACCTCCCGCATTCGTCATCGACGACCTCCTCAACGCTACCCTCCGTAAGAAACTGCCGGTGCGCTACCGGCGGATTGTCCAATGTTTCGAATCGCGCCGTCCGTGCACCGCAAACACATGTGGCCGAGCCGCCTGAACGCGGCCCCCCTCCCCTGCGATGTGCTTTTCCATCGCGGGGGAGGGTTAGGGAGGGGCCGCAACGCAACGGAGTCAGATTACTTCGCCGGCCTGCCGTGAACTGCGCCCCCAGCGCCTGCCGGCCACGGCTCGGCGCCGGGTCGGCCGTGGCAGTGCTTGTATTTCTTGCCGCTTCCGCAGGGACACGGCGCGTTGCGCCCGACCGTCTCCACGGCGGCCTTGCGCACGGGTCTCTGGCCTTTCGCGCCGCCTGTAAGGGGGGCGCGCGCCGCTCGCGCAGCCGGCGCCGCGGCCTGCGACCCCCGAAGGGGGGAGGGTCGAGCCGAAGGCGAAGATGCCTGCACGCGGAAAATGTCGCGCGCCACCTGGCTGCGAATCGACTCATTCATCTCGTCGAAGGTTTCGAAGGCTTCCTTTTTGTATGCGATCAGCGGGTTCTGCTGGCCGTAGGCGCGCAGGCCGATGCCTTCGCGGAGAATGTCGAGATCCGTCAGGTGACGCACCCAGTGCAGATCGACGGCGCGCAACAGGGTGATCCGCTCGGCCTCGGGCATGATCTCGCCGAGCTGGCGCGCCTTTTCGTCGTACGCTTTCTCGGCATATTCGAGCACCTGATCCTCGATCTCGTCCGCGCCGAGGCCCTTCCAGTCCCGGATCGTGAGCGTGGCCGGCAACGGGATTAAGCCGCGCGCAGCCGACATCAGCCCGCCCAGGTCCCACTCGTCGGCGTACTTGGCTTGCGTGTGTTGCCGCACCATCGCGCCGATCTCGTCCGCGATCATGTCGAAGATGATCGGGCGGAGATTCTTCTCGGTCAGGATCTTGCGGCGCTGCGCGTAGATCACTTCGCGCTGCTTGTTGATGACGTCGTCGTACTCCAGCACGTGCTTGCGCACGTCGAAGTTGTAGCCCTCCACGCGCGTCTGCGCCTGCTCGATGGTCTTGCTCAGCAGCGAGTGCTCTAGCGGTACATCCTCTTCCATCTTCGCCCAGTCCATGATACCCTTGATGCGATCGCCGCCGAAGCGCCGCATCAGGTCGTCTTCCAGCGAGATGTAAAAGCGGCTGGAGCCGGGATCGCCCTGGCGGCCGGCGCGCCCGCGCAACTGGTTGTCGATGCGGCGCGCCTCGTGCCGCTCGGTGCCGAGTATGTGCAAACCGCCCAGCTCGATCACCTTCTTCTTCTCTTCGGCGCACTTGCGCTCTGCCTCTTCGAGCGCTGCCCGCCATTCCTCCTTCGTGATTTGGGTGAGGTCCTTGCCCTGCCGGCGCAGCGTCTCGCGGGCCAGGCCCTCGGGATTGCCCCCCAGCAGGATGTCCACGCCGCGACCGGCCATGTTAGTGGCGACGGTTACTGTGCCGGCGCGGCCCGCTTGGGCGATGACGCCCGCCTCCTTCTCGTGCTCCTTCGCGTTCAGCACGTTGTGCGGGATGCCCCGGCGTCTGAGCGTGCCCGACAGCCGCTCCGACGTTTCGATCGCGACCGTGCCGACGAGCACCGGCCGCCCCATCTCGTGCAGTTCGTCGATTTCGTCGACGACGGCTTTGAACTTGGCCGCCTCGGTCTTGTAGATCACGTCCGCGTAGTCGTCGCGGATCATCGGCCGGTGGGTCGGAATGACGACGACGTCCAGGTTGTAAATCTTCTGAAACTCTTCCTCTTCGGTCTTGGCCGTGCCGGTCATGCCCGCCAGCTTGCGGTACATGCGGAAGTAGTTCTGGAAGGTAATCGTCGCGTAAGTCAGGCTCTCGCGCTGGACGGTGACGTTCTCCTTGGCTTCGATCGCCTGGTGCAGGCCTTCGCTGTAGCGGCGGCCGTACATCAAGCGGCCGGTGAACTCGTCCACGATGATCACTTCGCCGTCTTTGACGATGTAATCCTTGTCGCGCTTGTACACGGCGTGGGCGCGCAGCGCATTGTCGAAGTACGGCAGCAGCGCGGAGTTCTCCGGCGAGTACAGGTTGTCGAGGCCGAGCGCGCGCTCCACCTTCTCGACGCCCGCCTCGGCCAGCGTGGCGTTGCGCGTCTTCTCTTCGACGACGTAATCGCCGTCCGGCTCCTCGTCTTTCATATCGCCGTTCGTGCTGGGCCGCAGACGGCGCACCAGCTCGGCGAACTTGTGGTAGTTGTCGCTGGACTCCTCCGCCGGCCCGCTGATGATCAGGGGCGTGCGCGCCTCGTCGATGAGGATGTTGTCCACCTCGTCGACGATCGCGTAATACAGCGGCCGCTGAACCGTCTGGCTCAGGCTCCACACCATGTTATCGCGCAGGTAGTCGAAGCCGAACTCGTTGTTGGTGCCGTAGGTGATGTCGGCAGTGTACGCTTCGCGCCGAGGGACGGGGCGCAGCTTGTCGTAGCGGTCGTCCTCGGTCTTGAAATCCGGATCGAAGCGGAAAGCGCTTTCGTGCTGGATCACGCCGACGGTCAGGCCGAGCGCGTGATAAATCGACCCCATCCACTGCGCGCCGAACTTGGACAGGTAGTCGTTGGGCGTCACCAGGTGCGCGCCGTGGCCCGCCAGCGCGTTGAGGTACAGCGGCAGCGTGGCGACCAGCGTCTTGCCCTCGCCGGTCTTCATCTCGGCGATCTTGTTTTGGTGGAGGACGATGCCGCCGATCAACTGCACGTCGAAGTGGCGCTGAGTGATCGTGCGCTTGGCCGCCTCGCGGACGGCAGCGAACGCGCGCGGCAGAAACTCGTCGAGCAGCGCTTGCTCGATTTTGAACAATTCGTCGTCGAGTTTCTTGACGTTTAGATCGAGCCGGCGGCGCGCGTCGAGGTCTTCCTCGGCCTGCGCTTCGGCCCGCGCTGCATCCAGTCGCGCCTTGAGGTCGCCGGTCGCTTCGGCGACGCCCGCGCGAAATTCGTCCGTGATGGCGCGCAGGTCACCGTCGGAGAGCCGTTCCAATTCGGGTTCGAGCGCGTTGACCTGGTCGACGAGCGGCTGAAGGCGGGCAAGCTCCCTATCGTTCGGATCGCCCACCACCTTTGTGAACAGATTCTTGAGCATTCAGCATCCTCTGACGAGCAATTATAGCACAATCAAGATCGCATTTGACAGGTACTGTAGTCACCCAATCCGTTATCCGTCATCAGTAAACGGTGAACAGTGAACAGTTCTCTTGATTCGTAGACCAGCTCAAACACAGGCCGCACTTCGCCCACCTCCAGCCCGCGATGGTTCCTCACCGCCGGGCGGTAATGCTTCCGCAGCAACTCGACCTCGCCACCGTCGAGAATGCCCATCTGGCGCAGCGCCTCGATCGCAGCCGGTCCGCCGGCGCGTTGACCGTTGCCGTCGACGATTTTTATGGCAATCCCCAGCCCGCCCTTCACGACGCCGATGCCGTGGTACCCTTCCGCGCCCCCCTTGCACATCAGGCGCCCTTGCGCTGCGCGCATCAAATCCGTGTCGAGCCGCCCCTCGCCGCCGACCATTTCGGGATAGGCCATCATCGCCCGCACGACGCGCTGGATGGCGCTGCGACGCGGCTCCGGCAGGCCGAATGGATCGGCCAGGCAGGCGAACGCCAGCGCGCAGGCGCGCAGCGGAATGGCGAAGCACGGCGCGCTGCATCCGTCGATCCCTACGCCGATCGCGCCGGAATCGACATGGCACAGTGCGGCGAGCGTCTCGAGAATCGTGACCTGGATCGGGTGGCGTGGGTCGAGGTAGTCGTGCGTGCTCAGCCCGCGCGCGGCGCACTGCGCCAGCATGCCGGTGTGCTTGCCGGAGCAGTTGTTGTAGATCGGCGCCGGCTCGCGCCCGGCCTCTCGCAGCACGCGCGCCGACTCTTCACTCAAAGGCCAATGCACACCGCACTGCAGCGCGCTCTCGTCGAGGCCGATCTTTTCGAGGATGCCTCGAACTGCTTCGAGGTGGCGCGGCTCGCCGGAATGCGAGGCGGCCATGACTGCGAGTTCCTTGTCATTGAACCCGAAGCGATCCGCGCCGCCCGACTCGACCAGCGGTAGCAGTTGAAAGGGCTTGGCGCTCGAACGAAGGTAAGTGACCAGGTCGGGATCGCCGGCGTGGGCGACGAGGCTGCCCTGTGCGTCGACGACGGCGATCGCGCCGTAATGAACGGCTTCGGCGTAGCTGCCGCGATTGACTTCAACCAAAGGCGTCGGATACCTGCTGATCTGCCTTTCATCACTCATCATTCATCATTCTGCATTCTACATTCTGCATTCTACATTCTGCGATGCTCATTTTTCCTGCTTCAGTTCATCGTACACATGCTCCAGGCCGGCGCGGATGCGCCGCTGCATGCGCTCGCGCTCACCGTTCGGGATGGGGAAGCGCGGCAGGAAGGCCGCCACGAGCGAGGCCACGTCCGGCTTCTGCCTGCGCGCCTTGATGAGCGCGCGCACTTTGCTACGCACGTCGCGCAGGTAAGCCGACATCACCTGCGTGTCGGCCTTGCGGCAGACCGGCCCACGTCCGGGCACGATCTTCCGGGCCGGGAACGACGGCTTGCGCAGCTCGGTCAGCCGCTCCAGCCACACGCGTGTGCTCGATTCGGACATTACCGGATGCACGTTAAGCGTCAGCAGGTCGCCGGTGAAGACAACGCCGGCATCCGGCAGGACCACCCACGCGCTGGCAGGATTCGCGCCGCCGACGTTCCAGATCTCGATGCGCGGCGTGGCCGCGTGCAGCACCAGCCTGCCGCCGAAACTGATTTGCGGCTGAACCACCTTGAGGTTAGGCGCGATTTCTTCGGCAGCCTCGGGCGCGCCGTGATGCGACAGGAAATCGGCCACCTGCTGCCGGAAGGTGTCGCCGTACGTCCGCATCTTATCGGCGGCGGCTTCGGTCGCGACGACGGCGCCGCCCAGCCACTGCTGGCCGAGCACGCGGTCGCGATGCGCGTCCGTATTGATCACGTAGCGAATCGGCGCGCCGGCGACGGACGCGATCTTCGCCCGCCAGTCACGCGCGTCGGCGGGCAGCATCGGCGCGTCGACGCACACCACGCCCATCGGCGTGAGGATCGCGCCGACGGTGACGCCGCGATAAGATGAGGAGACGTAGACGGAGCCTGCGATCTTGTCCATAGCACAGTGTCGTTCAAGAGAGCATTTCGCACATTAGTCAGCCCAATGGAGGTGCTCCTCTTTCTCAGCATGGACACGCCACACGGAGAGCCCAAGAGAGGAGACGCGAATCACACACCCCATGCGTTTCGCAGCCATGTCATAATGTGGATGCCGCAACAGACGGCGCGTAAATTCTGCGGCTTCAGACTTCCCAACATCCAGGCACACCAGGCAGTATCTTGAATGGCAAAGGTCTCGCCTGTAAAAGTCAAAGTCGAGCGTGAAGAAGGTGGGGCGGCGCAGTCGAAGCAGAAAGGGGATGACATGTTCATCTTTCATCCCCTTCCGGCCTACTTCATGCCCGATCTGGCGAACCGCGATGCGCCAGCTTTTCAGAAGCTGTCTCTGACTCTCACCAATGTTCTCGTCCAGAATGTTCAAGCGGCCACGCGCTCCAATACATATTCTGGTGCCGTGTACTCATTGGCGTGATCGAGAAACGCTCGATTAGCGAGCCGAACCGCTTCTGCAATCGCTTCTTTGTTAATGCTGCCTCGCCACTCTGAGACGATGGCATCCCAGGATATCCCTTCGGCAACCTGCTCGAGCACATGCGAAACCAGGACGCGCGTGCCACGGAAAGTCGGTTTTCCGTGACAGATCGCAGGGTCGGTGACGATATAGCGCCCGATCAATCTGGGCTGTCCGCGTATCTTTCTGCCATTTGGGGTGATGCGTTTTTTCATGCCATGACCTCATGAAGATCAATACTCTTCCATTATAGCATTAATCGGTCAAGACAGCAGGCTCACACATCGCGTTTCACGCGTTCCTGAGCTGTGCGCCCGCCCACTCGATCGCCGCCTGCACCTGTTCGTCATTCGCCGGCGGGCCGCCTGCCTGCGCGAAGTCCGGCGATCCGCCGCCTCTGCCGCCGATGTGCGCTGCCGCGTCTCGCACGAGCTGGCTCATGTCGAACGCCACATCGCTCGAGCGCGCGAAGACGAGCGCCGGCTTCTCCCCGCCCGAGCCGAGCAGCGCCACCGTGCGCGGCCGCGAGATGACTTGTTTCGCGAGCTTGCGCAGCGCGTTCATGTCACGAGCGTGCCACACGTGGGCGGCGACTGCAAGTTGGCCGTGCTCTCTCAGGTTGGACAACAGTTCGTGCGCGTCGAACTCGAGCAGGCGTTCTTGAGCCTCTTCCAACTGCTTGAACAACGCCTTGTTTTCCGCGACCAGTCGCGCCGCCGCCGCCTCCAGCTCCCAGAAACCGATCGACAGGCCGGCGGCGGCGCGGTTGATCACATCGTTCTTGCGCCGATAGTCGGCGAGCGCCCGCTGTCCGCAGCGAAACTCGACGCGCGTCTCTGGTCCGCGCCGTTCGAGCTTGACGATCTTGATCTGCCCGACTTCGCCCGTGCGCGCTACGTGCGTCCCGCCGCAGGCCGACCGGTCGAACTCCGCGATGTCGACGATGCGGATCGCCGCGACGACTGTGGGCGGCTTGCGCAGCGGGATCGATGCCAGCTCTTCCCCGCTCACGAAGCGGGCCGTGACTGGCCGGTTTTCGAACACGATCTGGTTCGCAAGATTCTCGACGGCGTCGACGTCGACCGGCCGCAAGCCGGCGCGGTCCAGATCGATCGTGACCGTGCCTTCGTTCGGGTCGTCGTTGAGGTGAAAGGCGACTGTCTCGGCGTCGAGCAGGCGCACGAACGCTTGCGACAGAATATGCTGGCCGCTGTGCTGCTGCATCAAGTCGAATCGGCGCGTCCAGTCGATCGCGCACGTCACTTCGTCTTCCGCGACCGGATCGGACAGGATGTGCACGACCCTTCGGCTTCGCTCAGGGCAGGCGCTGTGCGCCGCGTCGTCATGCGCCTGCACGTCGATCACCTGAGCCTGATTGATCTGCCGCCGGTCGCCAGGCTGGCCGCCGCCCTCGGGGTAGAACGCCGTGCGATCGAGGATCACGGCCGGGTGGTTGTCGATCTCAAGCCGCCCGACGACGCGAGCGCTGAACGATCGAAGAGTAGGGTCGGAGTAATAGAGGCAGTCGGTCATGTTCTAACTGGCTTCGACAGGTAGCGTGAACGTGAAGGTGCTGCCCTGGCCGAGTTCGCTCTCGACCCAGATGCGCCCGCCATGCGTCTCGACGGCCAGCTTGCAGAAGGCCAGGCCCAGGCCCGTGCCGGGCGTTTGCCCGCCGATGCCCGCGCCCCGGCTGAATTTTTCGAAGATGCGGCGCTGATCCTCGGGCGGGATGCCTGGCCCCTCGTCGTGCACGGAAATGTGGACGTCGGCTCCATTGCCGAGCCGCGCGCTGATGGTCACGGCCTGGCCCGGCATCACGAACTTGCATGCGTTGTCGAGCAGGTTGACGACGACGCGCTCGATCATGTTGACGTTGATCAGCACCGGCGGCAGGTTCGGCTCGATCTCCGTCCTGAGCGGGACGCGCTTTCGATCGGCCGTGGGCTTCACGAAATCGACGGCGTGCTCGATCAGCGTGTCGAGGCGCGCCGTCGTCGTGTTCAACGTGAACTGCCCGGCTTCCATGCGCGTCATGTCCATCAACGATTCGACGAGCAGCGAAATGCGCCGCGACGAGCGCAACGCGATGTTCACCAGCGCGCCCGGCGCGGGCGTCATCGTCGGATCTTGCAGCGAGTCCTTCAGCAGCTCCAGGCTGCTGATGATGTTGCCCAGCGGGTTGCGCACGTCGTGGACGATCATATAAACCTGTTCGTCGCGGACGCGCTCCAGCTCCTGCAGCGCGGTTCGATCGTGGACGAGCCATCGAATCGCCGGCTGCCCATTGTACACCGTGTGGCGAGTATGCAGGTCGAGACTGAGATTGCGGTTGCCCAACCGCGTCTCGAGCCGCTCGCCCAGCTCGGGATTCTGTCGGGCGGCGGGCAAGGCTGTTTGCAGAACGCGCAGCCCGATCGACAACTGGCTGCTGTTGAGCGGCTCGCCGACAAGCGCTTCCTTCGCCACACCGGCGAGCCGGGCGGCAGCTGCGTTGGCGCGCAGCACTTTCCCATCGTGATCGGTGATCAGGATCGGAACGACGCTGTCCTCGATGAGGCTCTCGTAGGCGCGTTCTAGCTCGGCGGCGCGCGCCGCGAGGCTGTCCGAATCGGCCGCAGCCGCCCCGGCGTTCTCCGGACCGGATTCGGCGCCCGCCGCGCCGGCAAGACCGAGATCGGCATCGGTATTAGCCATCGACTCTGTCCTTCGGCGGCGGCAGCGCCGTGTGGAGGTTCGTTCCGGTGTTGAGGCACACAATCTGTTCGTCGGCCTGAAGCAAGCCTGTCTCGAGTAGCGCCCTCAAAGCGGCGACAGTCGCCGCGCCTTCCAGGCAGGTCAAGATACCCTCCCGGCGGCCGATGCACTCCTGCGCGTTCCGCATCGCGCCGTCGCTCACGACGACGCTCGTGCCGCCGCTTCGGCGCAGCACGTCGAGGATCATCTCGTCGGCGAACGGTTGGGGCACGCGCAGCCCGGCGGCGTCCGTATGCGCGGCGGGCCACGCCTCGCAGCGCTCTGCTCCGGCGTAAAGCGCGCGATGCACTGGCGCGCAGCCTTCGGCCTGCACGGCGACCATGCGTGGGCGGCGCGCGTCGATCCAGCCCAGCGCCTGCATTTCTTCAAATGCTTTCCAAATGCCGATCAGGCCGGTGCCGCCGCCGGTGGGATAGACGACGACGTCCGGCGCGCGCCAGCCGAAGTGGTGTGCGATCTCGTACCCCATCGTCTTTTTACCCTCGACGCGATACGGCTCGCGCGTCGTCGAAAGGTCGAACCAGCCTCGCTCTTTCGCGTAGGCGGCTGCCAGCCTGCCGGCGTCGTTGATCAGGCCATCGACCAGGATCACTTCGGCGCCGGCCGTCTGTGCGCCGGCCCGATTCGCTGGGGGCGCGTCCTGAGGCATGTAGACGTGAACGCGGGCGCCGCCGCGCGCGCCGTAGGCGGCAGCCGCCGCGCCGGCGTTGCCCGCCGTCGGCACGACGAACTCGCGCGCGCCCAGCTCGATCGCGCGCGAAACGGCGGCCGCCATGCCGCGCGCCTTGAAAGAGCCGGTCGGGTTGAGACCCTCGTCCTTGATCCATAAATGGGGCAGGCCCAGCGTCTCGCCGAGCCGGCGGGCGTGAAACATCGGCGTGCCACCTTCGCCGAGATAGACGATGTGCTGCGGGTCGCGCACCGGCAGCAGCTCGCGCCAGTTCCACATGCGATCGGGGCGCGCAGCCATCCGCTCACGGTCGAGTTTGGCTCGCGCGGCGTCCAGGTTGTATCGGGCCAGGAGTGGTCTTCCGCATGTCGGGCAAGTGGTCTGAAGCGAGTCGGGTGCGCAGGTTGCGCCGCAGCGTGAGCAGGTCAGGTGATCCAGGTAGCTGGTATGTCTATCGTTCGCGAGCATTGCACCATGGCCCGGCAGCGCCGCCGGCCCGAGCGTCCGATCGTGCAGGGCGCAACAATAAACGTCGCACCGGTGTTTTCTCGGCCGGACGTTTTCGAGATTATATCACAGCGGGAAAGGGGAAGAAAGAGCATGCGCCTTAGCCCAGATTTCGCACCTGGTGCTCACTTTGAGCTGCGCTCGCGGCCCCTTCGCGTGATCAATCCGTCGTCTCCAGACCGCCGGATTGATCACGCGAAGCGGAGCGGGAGCAGGGCACCTCTTCAGACCGTCGAAACCACCGGCGCGCTGGACAGGCGATCCACGATCATCGACGCGACTAGATCGAGATGAGCACCGTGGTTGACGAAGTCCAGATCGTCGGAAGGCACAGTCAATACCGGGCACAGCGTGAATCCGGCGATCCAATCTTCGTACAGCTCGTTCAGGCTGGCGAGGTAGTCCGCCGAGATGCCGCGCTCGTACTCGCGGCCCCGCTGTGCGATGCGCTTCCGGAGCGTCGGCACGCTCGCCTGTAGATACACAACCAAGTCGGGCGGCGGCAGGTACAACGTGAGCACCTCGTACAGCTCGCGATACACGCCGTAATCCCGCTCGTCCATGTTGCCCTGGCGGTACAGGTTCTTGGCGAAGATCTCGGCGTCTTCGTACACGCTGCGGTCTTGCAGCACCGACGAGGGATGATCGAGCAGGCGCCGGTGGTGGCGCAGCCGCTTGGAGAGGAAAAAAACCTGCGAGTGGAACGACCACGTGCGCATGTCGCGATAGAAGTCCGAGAGGTAAGGGTTCTCGTCCACGGCCTCGTAAAACGGCGTCCAGCCGAGCTTGTCGGCAAGCAATCCGACGAGGCTCGACTTCCCTGCGCCGACGTTTCCCGCGATCGCGACGAAGTGTTTAGTCACCGTGCTCTCCCGTCCAGTTCGTATGCTGAGCGTATTTCAAGTTTTCGTCGGAATTTTCATTTGCGTTCAGAATAAGCGCGATACGCTTCGTCCAGGTCTACGCCGGTCGCGTCTGCCAGGTGCATGAGGCGGCTCAGGCACGCCGCCAGCGAATGGCGCAGCATCCTTTGATCCCCGCCGTCGAGCAGCACAGCGCTCACTTCGCCAACGCTCCGCGTCAGCGACAGGAATTCGGCTACCGCATCGCGGCGAGTCTCGCCGGCCTGCGCCTGCGCCCGCTGCAGCTCGCCGAGCGCCGAGCGATCGGATTCGGTGAGCGTGACGGGCATATGGGGCAGGGCCTCCTGAAACGTCCCTTGCCGAAGCGCCGCGCGAATGCGCTCGCGGACGGAGTCGAGCGCGAAGGGATCTTGCACGAAATTGAGCTCGTCCGTGTCGATCGCCAACACCGGGCAGTCCGTGTACCCGGCGACGAAGCCGTCGTACGCCAGGCGCAGGCTTTCGATGTAGCGGCGATCCATGGCGCGCTCGTATGGGCGGTCGCGCGCGGCGATGCGCGCCATCAGCATGTCGAGGCCGGCGCGCAGGTAAACCAACAGGTCGGGCTTTGGGATCTTCTCCGCCAGCGCGGCGTGCAGGCGGTTGTACACGGCAAGCTCGTCGCCGCCCAGATTGAGGCGCGCGAACAGCGCGTCCTTGGCGAAGGTGTAGTCGCTGATCAGCGCGCTGCGCATCAGCGCGCGCGGGATGACGTCGTGCTGCTGGCGATACCGGCTGAGCAGAAAGAAGATCTGCGTCTGGAACGCATAGCGCGCGCGATCGCTGTAGAAGTCGGAGAGAAACGGGTTCTCTTCGAAGACTTCCAGCAGAGGCTCGGCGTTGAAGTCTTTGCTGAGCAGCCGGACCAGCGTGGTCTTGCCGACTCCGATGACGCCCTCGACGGCGATGTAAGGATGGCGGGACAATGGATACTCCTTGCGCAGGAATCGCGTACAGCATAAGACGCTCGCGGATAAAAGTCAAGGCGGGCAACGGATGCCGTCGGCGCAACGGATAAACGGATGCGATGTGCGCATATTCGTTTATCCGTTGTGAATCCGTTGCCTCACGCATCACGTATCACGCATCACGTTTATGGTATGATTCGGTCGTTTGCGCATGGGGGATGACACGTGACGGATCGACCGCTCATCCTTATCACGAACGACGACGGTATCCAGTCGAAGGGGCTGCGCGCTGCGGCTGCGGCGTGTGAGCCGTTGGGAGAGCTTCTGATCGCCGCGCCGGCCATGCAGCAGTCCGGCGCAGGCCGCTCGATGCCGCCGGCGAGCGAGGGCCGCATTTACCCGGAAGACGTCGTGGTCAACGGCCGCACGATCGTCGCCTATGGCATCGAAGGCTCGCCCGCGCAAGTCGTCGAGCACGCGCTGTTCGAAATCGCGCAGCGGCCCGTCAGCCTGGTCATATCCGGCATCAACTACGGCGAAAACCTCGGCGAGAGCATCACGGTGTCCGGCACGGTCGGCGCGGCGATGGAAGGCGCTTCGTTCGGCATACCGGCGCTGGCCGTTTCACGGCAGACGGAAGCCGCGCTCCATCTCAGCCATTCCGCCGACATCGACTTCTCGGCGGCGGCACGCTACGTGCGGACGTTCTCTGAGGCCGTGCTGAGATGGGGATTGCCGGCGGGCGTCGATCTGCTCAAGATCGAAGTGCCCCAGGATGCGACGCCGGATACGCCGCATCGCTGGACGAGCATCAGCCGCCAGCGCTATTTCTATCCGACCGTCCCGCATCGCCGCCGCCCGACCGATCCCGGCCCGATGGGTTACGAGATGCGCATCGACGAAGCGACGCTGGAAGCCGACTCGGACGTGCGAGCCGTCGTGATCGACAAAGTGGTGTCGATCACGCCCCTGACGCTCGATTTCACTGCGCGCGTGGATTTTGGGCAGATGGAGACGTGGTTCGCCCGCTGAACCGTCATTCTTTGGGTTCGCGGATGAGTAAGGTATAATTCAAACAGCAATGACCTCACCCACCCCCTTCCCCTTCCCTCTCCCGCCAGGAAAGGGAGGGGGAGGGCCGGGGAGGGGTGGGTGAGGCAGGCTGGAGCTCGAATGCGCATCGTCTTTCCCTTCACTGCCATCGTCGGCCAGGAGCGCATGAAGCGCGCCCTGATCTTGAACGCCATCTATCCGCAGATCGGCGGCGTGCTAATTCGCGGCGAGCGCGGCACGGCCAAGTCGACCGCGGCCCGCGCTCTCGCCGCGCTGCTGCCGGAGATCGGCGTCGTCGAGAACTGTCGCTTCGGCTGCGATCCAGGCTCGCCGGCGGAGTGGTGCACCGAGTGCCGCGAGCGCGCCGCGAAGGGCGCAGAACTGCCGCAGACCACCCGCCGCACCCGGTTCATCGATCTGCCGGTCAGCGCGACCGAAGACCGCGTCGTCGGCACGTTGGACATCGAGCAGGCGATCCAGAAAGGCATTCGCCGCTTCGAGCCAGGCGTGCTGGCCGCTGCCAATCGCGGCCTGCTGTACGTCGACGAGGTCAACCTGCTCGACGATCACGTCGTCGACCTGCTGCTCGACTCGGCGGCGATGGGTGTCAACGTCGTCGAGCGCGAGGGCATCTCGTTCAGCCACCCGGCCCGCTTCATCCTGGTCGGCACGATGAATCCCGAAGAAGGCGATCTGCGCCCGCAGTTGCTCGATCGCTTCGCCCTCGCCGTCGATATCCGCGGCATCCACGATCAGCAGCAGCGCATGCAGATCCTCGAGCGCAACCTGGCCTTCGAGCAGGACCCCGAAGGGTTCCGCGAAGAGTGGGAGCCACGCGAGCGGATGCTGTCCGAAGAAATCGATCGCGCGCGCCAGACGCTGCCCAAGATCAGATACACGCAGGCCGACCTGGCGGCCATCGCCGGCATGGTCGGCAGCCTCGGCGTCGACGGCCATCGCGCCGACCTCGTCATCCTGAAAGGCGCGCGCGCACACGCCGCGAAAATGGGCCGCGATCACATCACGAGAGAAGATATCCTCCTCGCCGCCGAGCTGGCGCTTCCGCATCGCCTGAAGCGGCAGCCCTTCCAGGAGAACGGCCAGGTTTCCATGCAAGACCTGAGCGAGCGGCTCGAGAAAGCGCAGAGCGAGTTCTCGGGCGGGGAAGAGGCGATGCTCGACGAAGAGGGCGAGGAAGGCAGCGTCAAAAAAAAACGGTAGCGCCCGAAGGCGAAGTTAAGGACTCCGCCGACTTCGGGCACAGCGAGGCGCGCACGCAGGCGCAGACGATCGGCCGACAAGACGCCTACTGGTGGGAAGGCGGCGACGCCGTGCCGATCGGCGAGACCTTCGAAGTCCGCAAGCTGGATACCCCACTCGACAGGATCACTCGCACGCACGCCGGCCGACGAAGCACGTCGAAGACCGAGCGCAAGCGCGGGCGCTACATCAAGGCCCGACCCTCGCCCGGCGACCCCAAGGACCTCGCCTTCGACGCCACCTTGCGCGC
Organism: Anaerolineae bacterium; assembly: GCA_035283185.1. Taxonomy (GTDB): domain Bacteria; phylum Chloroflexota; class Anaerolineae; order Fen-1058; family Fen-1058; genus DASSFZ01. The sequence continues at coordinate 27,521 of DATEUJ010000161.1, forward strand.
CGCCGCGCCGCACCAGCCCGAGCGCCGGCGGCAAAAGATCGAAGGCCCGGCGCTGCGCGTCGGGCGCGGCGACTACCAGAAGAAAGTCCGCGTTCGCAAGGCCGCCAACCTGATCCTGTTCGTCGTCGACGCCTCGTGGTCGATGGCCGTCGCCGAGCGCATGGCCGCCACGAAGGGCGCGATCATGTCGCTTCTCACCGACGCCTACCAGCGCCGAGACCGCGTCGGCCTGATCGTCTTCCAGAAAGACCAAGCGCGGCTGGTGCTGCCGCCCACATCATCGATCGATCTGGCGCAGCGCGCGCTGAAAGACATTCCGGTTGGAGGGAAGACGCCGCTCAGCGCCGGGTTGACGCTGGCGCAGCGCGTGCTGGCGCGCGAGATGCAGGTCCACCCCGACGTCGCACCGCTGGTGATCGTGCTGACCGACGGCGCGGGCAACGTCAGCCAGGGCGGCGCCTCGCCGCAGGCCGAGGCCTACAACGTCGCCGAGCAGATCGCGGAGCTGGACATCCGCGCGGTGGTGATCAACATGGAGCACCAGGCGTTCGACCAGGGTCTCGCCGCCCGGCTTGCCGAGCACCTCGATGCGCCATGCTACTCGCTCAGGGACCTCAAGGCCGAGTCGCTCTACCGCACCGTGAAGGACGAGCTTCAGTCGAGCTGATCGGGCCAGCCTGAGCGCCCAAGCGCCGCCCCGATGCATTTCAATAGGGTCGAGCGCTGCCAAACGAACGCGGCGCGGATTCTAGCGGCGGCGATCGAGACGTAGCATCTGCACTATGCTGGTTGAGCAAACATTGCAGTTCGCAGATTCAGGGAGGTTCTTATGGTTTGGACCGAAGTGCGTAAAGCGTATCCCGATCAATGGCTGATCATTGAGGCCATCGAGGCGCACACCGAGGATGACCGCCGGTTGCTCGATCGCGTCGCCGTGGTCGAGACCTGCCCGGACGGGACGGCGGCGATGCACGCGTACGAGCGGCTGCACCACGAATATCCGGCGCGCGAATTCTATTTTGTGCACACGGGCCGCAAGGATCTGGACATTCGCGAGCGGCGTTGGATCGGCATTCGGAGGAACGATGCAGCTTACTCTCAAAGATGAACTCGCCTTCGCCCGCGTGACCGTGTCGTATCGTGGGGCGCGGGTCGACATTGACGACGTGCTGGTGGATACGGGTTCGGCGACGACGATCCTAGCCGCTCGCGCGGTCGCGCCGATCGGCATCGTCCCAGAACTGGACGACACGCTGTACACCATCCGAGGCGTCGGCGGAACAGAAGCCGTGTTCACGCGCAGAGTTGACCGATTGCAGGTTGAACAGCGGGCCATCCCTGACTTCGAGATCGAGGTTGGCGCAATGAACTACGGCTTCGACATCAACGGCATCCTGGGAATGGATTTTCTCACCCGCGCCGGGGCGATCATCAACCTTCGCGATCTTGACCTGGGTTTCGCACAACCACCCGACCAACTGACCACGTGACTAAATGACAAACCTTCCTAAACGCCTCATCGAAGTCGATCTGCCCATCAAGCGCATCTCGGCGCACGCCCGGCGCGAGAAGTCGATCCGCCACGGCTACATCAGCACGCTGCACATCTGGTGGGCGCGGCGACCGCTGACCCCTGGCGCGCAGTGATCTGCGCCGCGCTGTAGCCCGATCCCGCCAGCGAGAACTGTGGCCGCATTCCCCTGCACAAACTACTATGGTCGCGAGCGGCAGGTCTACTACCAACTGGTGGAGGGCTTGCAGAAGCCGAGTAAGACTCGATCCAAATGGCCTTCAGAAGCGGTCAGCAAGAAGAGAACGAGACGGGTTCCACAAGAGCGCCCGTACAGAGGCCGTAGACACCCTTTTGTGACGACGTCTTATGGATGCCGATTCGGATTGTCTGCCGTCAATCCTTCTGCCTGAGCTGCGTCGAGCATACGATCATCGGCGGCAAGGAAGGCCGGCGATGGCAACCCGGCAGCCACCAGTGTCTCGCGCGTCATCAGCGCCGATGCCAGTTGGACAGCGTCATACGCACGTAAGGGGTACCGTTCGAGCAAGAGCCGGGTCCGCTCAATCACCGCCGGTGTCAGCTCGACCAGATCATATTCGGCTGCGCAGACAGCCGCGAAATCGTTCGCGATGCGTGTATAGTCGGCGGGGTTGAGGTGCGCCTCGCGCAGGCGGCGGTTAAGGGCGCTGAAGACCTCAGCCATGCTGACTCGCGCCGTGATAATCGTGTTGCCTGATGCTGGATTGACCAGGCCGCGGAACCAGTCGGTGCCTGTTTCACGCACGTGGCGCTTGACCAGCACGCTGCTGTCGGCGTAGTAGTCGGCCATCAGCGGCTCTCGCGCTCCTCGATGATCAGATCAGACAGCGGGGGCGCGGCAGAGAATCGGAGCGCGAGTTCTTCCCGTTGTTCATCTGAGAGAATGTCTGCCCTTGGGACGTTAGGCGAGGCAGGCAGGCTTAGGCCCGCCGCGACCAACACCTCTCTCACCCGTCCGCGCTGGGCGCTGGCATCGTCGGGCGCTGATACCTGTTGGACCTGAATCTGCACGCGGGCATGTTCGGGCAAGCTCAGGGGCGTCAGGGGTCGCAGGACACCTCTTTCGTAAATGGCGGTGATTGTGTTCATCGCACTCGCTCTCGCATCATGAACGATTCTAACGAAATTGTACCACCACTGCCTGATCGTGTCTAACCTCGCAACTGGCGCATCGTCTCATCCAGCGATGTCGTCATGGATTTCGCCAATATGGTATCATAGCCAGAGTCACCTCCATATTCTCACAGACGTGGCCAAGGCTTCAGGGGGAACCTCGTCCGTAGCATGAAAATCGGCGTCGTATCCGACACGCGGGACAATCGCGAAGGCTTGCAGATGCTGCTCGACCGGTTCCTGGTCGGCGGGGCGCGCTGGCTGTTCCACTGCGGCGGGCTGGGCGGAGCCGACATGGTGGAGCTGCTCAAGCCCTGGCAGGTCTACATCGTGCGCGGCGAGCGTGAGCGCGACTGGCAGGCGATCGAAGTCGCCCTGCAGAAGGCGCGGCTCCAATCGTCGCTGCCGACTCGCCTGTCGGTGACGCTCGACGGCAAGCGCATCGGCCTGTTTCGCGGCGACGAGATGCGGCTGGTCAACCAGGCGGCCAGGTCCGGCGAGTTCGATTTTCTCTTCTACGGGCACACGCTGCGCCGCCGCGACGAGCAGCAAGGCCGGACGCGCATCGTCAACCCCGGCGCGCTCAGCGGGCCGCGCTACCAGCCGCGCTCCGGCTGCCTCGTGGACCTAGCGTCCGGCCAAGTCAAGTTTATCGACATACCCGGCTGATACTCTCTTCGTCCGAATCAGCACTCTCACTCAGAACTCCAACTCCCAACTCCAACATGGCCTTCCGCTTCTCCGTCCCTATCGACATCCGCTTCCGCGATCTCGACGCGCTCAACCACGTGAACAACGCCGTGTACTTCAGCTACATGGAGCACGCGCGCTTCCAGTATCTGCGTCACCTCGACCTGTTCGATCGGGACGCGTCGGACACGGGCATGATCGTAGCCGAAGCGACTTGCGCCTTCAAAACGCCGATCACGCTCGACCAAAACATCGTCGTGCGCGTGCGGGCGACTCACTTGAAGAACTCGTCGTTCGTGTTCGAGTACAGCCTGGAAGACGCCGATGCGGGTCAGGTGATGGCGACGGGCCGGACGGTGCAGGTTTGCTACGACTACGCCGGGAACAAACCCAAACCGATCCCGGCCCGCTGGCGCGAGCGCATCGAGCGGTTCGAGCGCGGAGAGTAGACGAACCCCCTCCGCTTCACTACGAGGGCAGGCGACGAATGACCGACGACGGATGACTGATCACTGATTACTGATCACTGATAACTGATTACTGATCGCCGATCACTCATTACTCGTCCCTCGTCACCGGCGGCACGGCCAGTCCTAACACATTCATCCCACCGTCGACGTAGATGACCGCTCCCGTCACGTTGTGGGCCAGATCGCTGGCGAGCCACACCGCCGTTTTGCCGACATCTTCGGCTGTGATGTTCTGCCGCAGCGGCGTCATGTCTTTGAAGTGCTTGTACATGTCGGTGAACCCGGAGACGCCCTTCGCGGACAGCGTGCGAATCGGACCGGCGCTGATCGCGTTGACACGGACGCCGCGCGGGCCGAGATCGGCGGCTAGGTAGCGTACACTCGCTTCCAGCGCGGCCTTCGCCACGCCCATCACGTTGTAGTGCGGGACGACCTTCTCCGAGCCGTAGTAGGTCAGCGTGATGACGCTCGATCCGGCGCGCAGCACATCGTGCGCGGCTTTGACCAGCGCCGTCAACGAATACGCGCTGATATCGAGCGCCAACTGGAACCCGGCGCGCGTGACGTCGAGATACGGGCCGGCCAGTGCTTCGCGACCGGCGAAGGCCAGCGCGTGCACCAGGATGTCCAGATCGCCGTAGGCTGCCTTCCACTTTTCGAACACCGCCGCGATCTGCTCGTCGCTCTGCACATCGCACAGCTCGACGAACGTCGACCCGATCGACTCGGCCAGCGGGCGCACCCGCCGCTCCACGAGATCGGCGATCGACGAGAAGCCGATCGTCGCGCCATGCCCGTGCATCATCCGGGCGATGCCCCACGCGATAGAGTCCTTGTTAGCCACTCCGAAAATCAGCGCTTTCTTACCATCCAGCAGTCCCATCGGTCACCCCCTGTGTTTGGTTAGCTCGACACAAACGGATTGTCCCGCACGAAAAAGCGCCACGGCTTGCTGCGCCACGGCTCGGGCGCGAAACCGACGCCGATGCGCGGGCTGCGGCCGATCCGTTTCGCCGCGAGTGGCTCCCCTGCCTCGATCCAGATATCGGTTCCGCGTGCGCATAGATCAACACCGTTATCCCGCCTGTCGATGCGCAGTGCCTGCGTCAATTTGGCCGGGCCGCTGCAGAGGTTCCGCAGGACAGCCTGCTTGCGGCGCTCCCGCATCCGTGCGATGCCTTCGGCCGGCTCCAAAGCCCGGATCAGGATGGCCGCCGCGAACCCTTCGCGCTCCGTGACGATATTGAACATCCAGTGCATGCCGTAGGTGAAATACACGTAAGCCAGGCCCGGCTTGCCGAACATGACCGCGTTGCGGGACGTGCGTCCACGGCGGCCGTGGCAGGCCAGGTCGTTTTCCCCGACGTACGCCTCGGCCTCGACGATGACGCCGGACAAGCGCTGCCCGTCGATCCGGCGAACCAGCCTGCAGCCCAACAGCTCACGCGCCACGCGCAGAGTCGGGCGGGCAAAAAAGTGTCGAGAGAGACGGGCGGGCACGCGCGTTAGTTTAGCTCGGACGTGCGCACTCGTCAATGGCCGGTCGGCCGGTGATTATCCACCCTTTCCCCACTCATGGGCGATTTCCGATCGAGCCGATTTATAGCTATAATTCACTGAATGTTAATTCGGGAATACACATGGCGCTAGATCCTTTGCTCGCGATCGTCGTTACGCTGGGGCTGCTGGGGGTGCTCGTCGCGGGATTCGTCGTCGCGTCCCGCATCAGGCGGCGGAAGGCTCAGCCAGCAGCGGAACTGGCGCAGCACCGCGAGCCAGCCGCCGTCGCTTTTCTCGAACGCCTCGGCGAAGATGAAGGTCCGCGCATCTACGAGCTTCACCGGCCGCTGATCGGCATCGGGCGTGGCGCCGACAACGATATTCGCATCGCTCCTGATGTGCCCGGCGCGCTCACCGTGTCGCGGCGCCACGCGCAGATCCGGCGCGAAGACGTGGACTACATCGTCGAGGACGTAGGCTCGACGAACGGCATCCGGGTCAACGGCCTGGCTACACACCGCAATCTACTGCGGGACGGCTATCACGTTTCATTCGGGAGCGTCGAGTTTGTATTCCGGGCGCCAGAATCGCCCACTGTGTCGAGGATGTCCCGATGAACTGCATCGTGTGCGGCACGCATAATCCACCCGATGCGCGATTCTGCCGCCGGTGCAGCACGGCGCTGCCGCGCGAGGCTCAGCCCGAATCCAGCCCGGCGGATGGCGCCGGCAATGTGGCGACCGCGCCGCTGATCGACGAAAACACGCTGGGCACGCGCCCGTTTGACTCGCGCACGATCACACGGCCGCTCGACGGCGACGAGCAGGCGGCGCCTGCCATATCGCCGGCCGGCATCGACGACACGCAGCCCCTGCCGCGCCCCCGCTATCTCTTCGAAGCGCTGCCCATCGGCGCCCTGGTCGGCGTGCTTCCCTACGAAATACTGAGCCTGATCGGCGAAGATGGGTCGGTGAGCACGTACGCCGCACAAGACCGGCACAAGCGCATCCGATGCCCCTCGTGCGCGTACAGCGGCAATTCGTTCGGCGATGAATATTGCCAGCAGTGCGGCGCGCTCCTCGTCGGCATCGAGCCGCACCATCCGCAGTTCATCGTCAAAGAGAGCATCGCCGCCGACGCGATCGCCATCGAGCGACGGCTGGCCGACATGCGCCTGTATCACGGCGGCGCGCTCCTGCCCGTCGACACTTTCTCCGAATCGATCGCCGGCGCTCGGCGCTACTACGTCGTTCTGCCCCAACCGTCGCCGCTGACCGGGACATCGCTGGCCGCCCCGCAGGAGCTGCTCGACGTCTTGCAGTGGGGGATGATGCTCTCCGAGAGCCTGGCCTTCCTGCATCGCCGTAACATCGCGTTCGGCGCCGCCGATCTATCGCACGTCTCGCTCGACAACAGGATGGCGCGCTGGTTCGATTTCACCTCGGCGCGCATCGTTTCCGAAGGGGTTCAGGCGCGCAAGCTGTTCCGGGAAGACGTCACCTCGCTGGCCGCCTTGCTGTTCGTGCTGCTCACCGGGCAGATTTATTCGCCGCACGCTATGCTCGAACCGCCCAGCCTGACACAATTGTTCCGAGACGTGTTCAATGCACAGCTCGTCAGCGCCGCGTCGCTGGCAGATCGATTGCGCAGCGCGCTGGCCGAAGTGCGCCGGCCCACGACGTACGATCTGCGCGTCGGCCGCCTGACCGATATCGGCCACCACCGGCAGCTTAACGAGGACTCGTTGCTCACCCTGGACATCGGGCAAGTGCATCGATCGGTCAGCCGCCCGATCGGCGTCTACGTCGTCGCCGACGGCGCAGGCGGCCACGCGGCCGGCGACGTGGCCAGCGGGATTGCCATTCGGGTCATCGCCCGCCAGGCGCTCGAAGGTCTCCTGGCGCAGGGCATCGACGAAGCGCCGTCCCAAGTCGACGTGCCATCCTGGCTGCGCAGCGTGATCGAGGCCGCCAACGAAGCGGTGCACCACCAGCGCGCCGTGGCGCGCACCGACATGGGCACGGTGCTGGTGATGGCCGTAATCCTCGACGGCGAGGCGCATATCGCGCACGTCGGCGACAGCCGCGCTTATCTCGTCACGGGAGACGACATCACGCAACTGACCGTCGATCATTCGCTGGTGCAGCGCCTGGTGGATACGGGCCAGATCACGCGCGAAGAAGCGCGCACTCACGAGAACCGGAACGTCATCTACAAGATGATCGGCGACCGGCCCAAGATCGAGCCGGACGTCAAGCGCATTGCGCTCGCTCCAGGCGATCGTCTGCTGCTCTGCTCGGACGGGTTATGCCAGTACGTCGCGGACGACGACATCCACCGGATCATTCTTTCCGCGCCTTCACCACAGGAGGCATGCCAGCGCCTGATCGACGCAGCTAACCAGGCCGGCGGCCTGGACAACATCACCGTCATTCTGATCCAGATCGACGTGCTGGGTAAATCCGAAGAGCGGGCCGAGATCGAGATCCGGCAACCGTCAGATTCCGAACGCTAATCTCTGGTCGCCGGCCTCCGCAGGCGCGGCATCCCCATGCCGTGCCTTCACCACCATGAACGATCGTTACTGCCCCGCCTGCGGCACATTGAACGTGCAGGCCGCGCGCTTCTGCCACGCATGTGGATCGCGCCTGCGCGACGCGCCGGGAGTGACTTGCACCCGCTGCGGCGTGACGGCATTACCTGGCGATCGCTATTGCGACGCATGCGGCGCGACCTTGCCGGGATGCGCCGTGCTGATCCACGAGGACACCGGCTGGCGCATCGCCGT
>DATEUJ010000162.1:0-153747 GCA_035283185.1 Anaerolineae bacterium
AGGAGTAAGACAGCGACAAAGATACGCATGGGTATTCTCCTTGTGGAAAGATTTGGACATGGTAGGCGCCAGGAATCGTGTTCACCGCCGCCTGCGAATGCGTGGCAGCAGAAGAATCCCTCCCAACACCACCGCGATAACTGCGAATACGACATAGCCTGCAATGGACGGCGCATCGGAAGTCTGATCCTGCACGGGCTGGCCGGGCACACTCGGAGGCGAAGTCGTCGGCTCGGGGGTCGCCGGCAGGGATGCTTGACTGGCGGGCGAGGGCGCGACCTCGGCGGCGCCCGTTCCTGATGGCGCCTGCGACGGCGCGCAAATTTGATCGAAGGTGAAGACGGCCGGCGGTTCTCCAGCGCCCCAGCTCCAGCCCTCGACGTCGCCGGCGTGAACCGTGTAGGAGTTGGCCCCGACCGAAGCATAGGCCCAACTCCCATCCCTCAAGTGCCAGTAAGACCAGTAGTCGGGCGGGAAGGCGCACGAGCAGTTCTCGACCGGACAGCCAGCATTCTCGATTCGGCACACGAAGGTCCCCGTGCCCGCATCGAACGAGGCTTCCACGGGCAGGTCGGAACGCTGCAAGACGTCGAAGCCCGACAACGAATCTTCGCCGAACTCGACGCAGCGGGTTAAGGTCGAGTCGGAGCCAAGCTGCACGACCAACCCGGCGCGATTCGTCGGAGCCAGGGAGAACAGCGGCTGCCCGGCGAGGCCGAAGAGCGCCTCGATTGTGCTGTAGGCGTTGACGTACGTGCCGCCGATGCTGCCGTCGGGTTTCTGTAGACCGATCAGAGCCGTAACGGGATCGCCGCCCGGTTTCGCCCACGACTCGGCTGTGGGCGCGTCACCGGCGACAATCAGTGCCTGCATGATCCAGCCGGTCGTATCGGCGTTGATCGGATCGGTATCCCACGACGGTCGCCATCCGCCTTCAGGCGTCTGGCTGGCGCGAAAGAATTCGATCGCTTTCTGGATGACCGGATCGGCCGGCTCGACGTTGCCGCTCTCGATAAGCGCGACGACGGCGTAAGCGGTCGTGTCTGCATCGCCGAAGAACCAGGTGCCGTCCGGCGCCTGCGAGTCGATCAGATAGCTCGTCGCCGAGATGGGAACCGGACGGCTGGCGGCGCTCAATCCGAGGATGGCCCAAGCCTGGTTGAGATCGCTCGCCGTACCGCTGGCGAAGTCCTGCGCGGCGGTCGTGCTGTACACGCCCGTCGCCGGGCGGAATGAAGCTTCCAGTTCGGCCACGATGTCCATGCCGCCGAAATCGGTCGGATCTTCCTGCGCCGCGCTCGCAGCGGCCAGAAGCAGGCCGGCGCTTTCGGGGAACAGCGTTCCCGTAGCGTCATGCGTATAGGTGATGGCGTGCGCCTTCAGGTAGTCGATCATCGTCGCGCCGCCGGCAGCAGTCATCGAATCGACAGGCCGGCCGGCGGCGACGAGGGCCAATACGGCGCGGGCCGTGCCGCTTGGATTCGAAGCGCCGGAAGCGAAAGCGTCGATTCCCCCATCAGGCTGCTGCTGCGAGTGAATGTAAGCCAGCGCCTTAGAAATGACGTCGCCGGTGTCGGCTGAGGCGAGATCAGCTTGAGAGGCCTGACGCTGCGTCTCTCCGGCTTCGGCGGCGGAGACAGGCTGCCGAACGGGTAAAGCGGCCAGAACGACCACCAGCATCGAGACGCCCACGGTCACGGGCAAAATGAGCCTGTGCATCAAAGAGTCCTCCTCCCTTTGGAGTTTGGATTTTGAAGTTTTACCATGCCGGTCGGTCATCGCCGAGAGACAACATGCGGCCTACCTTGAAGGTGAGGCCGCAAGAAAACAAAACCCGCCCTGGGGGCGGGAGAGCGCTACGTGGCCCCCCTTTCCGCGAAGGGAACGCAAAGCCGGGCAAAGGCGGGTATTCGGGCTCCACCGCCGAATCAGGCGGTGCTACCGCTGCGGGACAGCGCCGGACTTCACTCGCCTATCACAACATCGGAGCGAGTGTCACCGGCTTCCCCCATTGTGCGCCACGCGTCCGGGCGTCTGGCGCACCTTTGCCGTTGTTCGGTTATTAAGGACGTGACAAGTCTAACATGGACATCATTCGCCGTCAAGTAGGGCGCGAAGTGTGCACGCAAAACATGTCAGGCCGGACGTAGGGCGGCTTTCGATAGCCGCCAATTTGCGGCGCGTATGGAAACGCGCCCTACGGTTGATGACAACCTTGCGTGCACGCGGCGAAGTGGCAGCATAACGGTTGCTGACAAGCTTTGCGTGCACACGAAGCGGGCTGCGCTATGCCTGATAGCGAAGTTACTGATACAATATGCCGGCGATGGATCTCGACACCTTCGACCAATATGTAGACGAAGCCGTGCGTGGCCTGCCTGACGTCTTTCGGAACCGGCTGCACAACGTCGCGATCGTCGTCGAGGAATGGCCCGACCGCGAGACGATGCGCATCGCCGGGATCAGGCGTCCGGTCGACCTGCTCGGCTTCTACCACGGCATCCCGCTTCCGAAGCGCACGCAAGGCTACAACGCCGTCACGCCCGACAAGATCAGTATCTACCGGTCGCCGATTCTGATCCACTGCCGGCGCAGCGGGGAGAGCATACGCGCGATGGTGCATCGCGTCGTGCGGCACGAGATCGCGCACTACTTCGGGATCGGCGACGACCGGCTGCAAGAACTGGGGGCATATTGAGAGGTGACCGGCACTTTGCCCCCTCCGCGTCGCTTCAGGAGTCCGCGATTTGGAGTTTGAACTTTGGAGTTTGAACTTTGGAGTAAAGTGCTGATCACCTGTGGCCGTAATCCCTCCGTAAGCCTCAGCCGCTAGGCTGGAGGCATGCTGGCTGCGATTATGAACGGGCAGCACATCCTGATCGTGGACGACGAGCCAAACGTCGGCGACGTGCTGGGCATCTACCTGCGCCGCGAGAACTTCAGCGTCGCCGTCGCGCGCGACGGGAAGGCCGCGCTCGAAGAGATCGAGCGCAAGCCGCCTGACCTGATGATCCTCGACCTGATGCTGCCGCGCGTCGACGGCCTGCAGATCGTGCGCCGTCTGCGTGACTACGAGCAGTCCGACGTGCCGATCCTCATCCTCAGCGCCAAGACCGACGAGGCCGACCGTATCGTCGGGCTGGAATTAGGGGCGGACGACTACGTGACCAAGCCGTTCAGCCCGCGCGAGGTGGTGACGCGCGTCAAGGCGCTGCTGCGCCGAACCAAGCATACGACGATCGTCGCCGAGAAGCCACTGGGCTTTGGGCGCCTGCACATCGATCCGCGCACGCGTGAAGTGACCGTCGCGGATCGCGCCTGCGATCTCACGGCGAAGGAATTCGACCTGTTGTGGTTCCTGGCGCGCCACCCGCGCCAGGTGTTCACGCGCGACCAACTGCTCGAGCACGTGTGGGGGTTCGCCGAGTACGTCGATCCCAGCACGGTCACGGTTCACGTCCGCCGCCTGCGCGAGAAGATCGAAGACGATCCGAGCGACCCGCAATTCATCCAGACCGTGTGGGGCGTCGGTTACAAGTTCGAGGCCGCGTGATTCTCGGCGCAGAACTGAACTTTGACAAGTGTCATATCTTGGATTGGAGTCGAGGCTTTTAGCCGGTTTTGACCGCCCGCTTCGCGTATGACCGCCTAACCCTAAAGGGCGCTTCGCAGAGGCTCGACTCCAGTGATTTGCCAAACTCAAGTCTGACAAAGAGAAGCATGAGCACATTACCCATCCGCTTACAACGCATCGGGCAGCCGGCCGCATTCCTCGTCGGCGTCGTCCTCACGCTGGCCGTCGCCGTCATCGCCATCGAGCTGATAATGCACCCGCCGCGCGCCGACCTGGAACAGCTCGCGCTGGGCCTATCGCTGACCAGCCTGGGCGCGTTCGCGGCGGGCTACGTGCTGTACCGGCTCGGCTGGTGGCGCTGGCCCAGGCGCATCCTGCACACGATGATCTTCGGGTCGATCCTGCAGGCCGCGCTGTTGTTCATCAGCGTGTGGATCACCGCGCGCAACATGTTTCTCAACACCCACGACCTGGCGCTGGCCGGCGTGCTGCTGCTGTTCGGCGCGGGCATCGCCGTCTCGTTCGGCGCGTTCGTATCGGCGAGCCTGACGCGCGGCCTGCGGCGCGTCGAGCAGGCCGCGGAGCGCCTGGCCGGCGGCGACCTCTCGGCGCGCGCCGAGGTCGACGGTCGTGACGAGGTGGCGCGGCTGGCGATCACCTTCAACCGCATGGCCGATCAACTCGACGCGGCGGCGCGCAAGCAGCGTGAGCTCGACACGCTGCGGCGCGACCTCATCGCGTGGACGTCGCACGATCTGCGCACGCCGCTCACCAGTATCCGCGTCGTCGTCGAGGCGCTGGCCGACAGTGTGGTAGACGATCCCGAAACGATCCAGCGCTATCTGAACTCGATTCGATCCGACGTCGCCAGCCTGAACAGCCTGATCGACGATCTGTTCGAGCTGGCGCAGCTCGACGCGGGCGGGCTGAAGTTCGACATGGTTTCGGTTTCGCTGAGCGATCTGATCTCCGACGTGCTGGAGCGCATGCGCACGCTCTCCGAGCGGCGCCGGGTGCAGTTGGCAGGACAGGTGTCGCCGCGGGTCGATCCGGTGACGATCGACCCGCAGAAGATCGAGCGCGTGCTGACGAACCTGATCGGCAACGCGCTTCGTCACACGCCGGAGGGCGGGCACGTGACGATCGACGCGCAGCGGCACGACGGGAAGGTTCGAGTATCGGTGAGCGATACGGGAGAGGGCATTTCCGCCGAAGACCTGCCGCGCGTGTTCGAGCGATTCTATCGGGGCGAGAAGTCGCGCTCGCGCGCGGGCGGCGGCGCGGGATTGGGCCTGGCGATCGCCAAAGGCATCGTCGAAGCGCACGGCGGGACGATCGAGGTCTCGAGCCGCGTCGGCGAAGGATCGACCTTCGCGTTCACGTTACCCGCGTAGGGGCGACCCTGGCGGTCGCCCTGAGAGGGCAGGCGCAAGGCCCAGGGCAGGCGCAAGGCCCAGGGCAGGCGCAAGGCCTGCCCCTACGGGATGTAGGCGATCTTGAAGATGTGTCCCGTCGCCCAGTCGGCGACGAGCAGCGCACCGTCGGGCGATTGGGTTACGTCGATCGGCGAGGCGAACCCCAGCGCAAAATCGCTGACGGCCGTCGGGAACGTCGATACGCGCACGACTTTCTGCGCGCCGGGGAAGGCGCTCCACAGCACGACGAACAGATCGTTGTAATAATTCGACGGGAACGCATTCGCCGTGTAGGCTGTGATGCCGGTGATTGCGCCGTGCGGGATGAACTGCGCGATCGGCGGCGTGATGACGAGATCGGGTGGCGCATTCTGGCAAATGTCGCAGTCGTAGTACGGGTAGCCATAGTGGCCGCCCTGGACGATGTGGTGCAGCCGCTCGGGCGGGCCGTAGTCAGGCCCGTTGTCGGTCGCGAACAGACGGCCGCTGGCGTCGAAGGCGAGATCGTACGGATTGCGCAGCCCGACCGCGTACCGCTCCAGCCCGCTGCCGTCGGGGTTGAAGCGCAGGATGCCCGCTTCGTATGGCGTAAGCGTGGCGGGCACGTCGGGTTTTCCCGGCTCCTCTCCATGATCGGCCCGCGCGCCGATACTCAGGTACACCTTCCCATCCGGCCCGAAGGCGATGCTGTTCGGCTGATGCTCGATGGCGGTGTAGCAGCACGGCAGGCCGGTGACGATGTCCTGTTTCGATCCATCGGGGCGGACGATCGTCACCTTGCCCTCGTTCGGCACGGCGTCCGGCGCGAACGTGCGCGAGGCGACGTACAGATCGCTCGTGCCGGGGCGGAAGGCCAGGCCGATCGGCAGATTGAAGCCGCTCGTGTAGAGCGACGGATTTCCCGCCGCGTCAAAGACGTAGACGTTGCCTTCCATCGTCGACGCGAACAATCGGCCGTCCGGCCCGTGCGTGATCGACGTGATGTGCTCGCCGTTCGGCGCGCGGGCGACGTGTGACACTTTGAAGCCGGGCGGCGCCTGAATCCGATTCACCCAGCCGGCGATGTCGTCATTGCACGGATAGTATCCGCACGAGCCGGACTCGGGCGGCGGCTTCGGCGTGGCGTCGCCGATCGCGCGAGGCGCAGCAGGTGGACTAGTCGGATGGTCGGATGGTTCGCTGGTCGGTTCGTTTGTGGGCTGGCCAGTTGGTCGTCGGGGAGTATGGGAGGGCGTCGGTGTATGCAATGCGGTCGGTTGCGGTGTGACGGCTGCCGTGAATGTCGCCGAAGGTTCCGGTGTGATGGCCGCAGTGACCTCCGGCATGGGGGTTGATGTCGGCTGAGACGTAGCCGTTGGTTCAGGGGTCGGCGTTGAAACCGAACAGGCCGCGAGAAGAAGAGCCACCAGACCGATCGTCGTTCGTTTGATGAGCATAGCCGATCCTTTACAGCAAAAGAGCGTGAGGCCCGTCCCCACGCTCTCTGTGTTTTGGTTACAAGAATACTAACATGCTCAACGCAGTTCGTCAATCCGGCCACACGGGAGATGACAGATTAGAGATTGGAGATTGGAGATTGGAGATTACCAATCTCTAATCTCCAATTACTTTAATCTGCCCTGCCTCTCGCTCGAGCATGATCGTCACCGGGCCGTCGTTGTGAATCTCGACGAGCATCATCGCGCCGAAGACACCGGTCTCGGTCGGCACACCTTCCGCGCGCAGGTATTCGACGAACTTCATCACGAGCGGCGCGGCCCGATCGGGCAGCTCGGCGTCGACGAACGAGGGGCGGCGGCCCTTGCGCGCGTCGGCGTACAGCGTGAACTGCGAGACGACGAGCGCACTTCCGCCCACGTCGATGACCGAGCGATTCATCTTGCCTTCGTCGTCCTCGAAAATGCGCAGTCCGGCGACCTTTTGCGCCAGCCACTTCGCTTCGGCCTCCGTGTCGCCAAGGCGCACGCCGGCCAGGATGCATAGACCGTGGCCGCATTGGCCGACGATTTTTCCGTCGACGGAGACGCTGGCTTGTTTGACGCGCTGGATGACGAGGCGCATGGGGGGTCCTTGACAGCGGATCGGGTGAATTCAGCGGATCGAGTGAATTCGGCGGATTACGACTTCTTTTTTGGCTCAGTCGCTTCGTGGCTTCAGAAAGATTGGCTTGAGTTCGATGTCGTTGAAGTTCGCGAGAATGCCGAGTGGAACCCCTTGAACGCGCAGCCACTCGCGAAGCGCATCGAGTTTCAGGTCGGCGATGCTTTGGATCGCAGTCGGGAAGACGATAACGGTATCACTGACGCAGAGGTGTCCAAACTTCAGCTCGCCGAGCGAGATGTCCCGGTAGAAAACCTGAATCGACTTCTGCCGCCTGGCCGGCAGGCCGCGCAGTTTGAGCTCGTGGTAGCAGGCGTTGGCGTAGATGCGATGGACAAAACCCATCCCCAGCGTCGAGTGGACTTCGAACAGCCCGCCGACGATGTCGTAGACCATCTCGGGCGCAACGAGTTCCGGACGCTCAACGTTGCTGACCGCGCGTTCGGCGTACGCGTCGGCGACTTTAGGCTCGCGCGGCGCGAAGAAGAGGCGCTGAAACTCCGGCTTCGGCCCGCCGAAGTTGAGGAGCAGTCCAACCTGTTTGCCCGTCACTTTGAGATATGAGAGCAACTGGGCCTTGTTCAGCCGGGTCAGGCTCGGCGCGACCTTGTCTTCGACGACGACTTCCCCGGCAATCAGAATATCGAGAATCTGCTTCCCGACGATGCGCTCTTTGTAAACGACTTCGTACTCCGGTTGCTGGACGCAATGAATTTTCTTTGCCGTCAATTCATGCACCATTGCGCGATCGTAGAATCGCTCCGGGTAGATGCGGGACGTGCCGTTGTAAACGTCGTAGTAAGCGCGGAGGATGGATCCAGTGAGGTCTCTGTGCAGGAGTTCGGTCATTTTGAATCACGGATCGGGAGAATCGAGCAGATCACAAATGCCCGCGTGCGCGCGGCTTCAATCCGTGCCATTCGTTCAATCCACGCTTCTTACCGGCGCGCTGGATGACGAGACGCACATCACGTCGGCGGCTCGCGGGTCGCCAGCAGCATCCACGCCACCCGACCGAACAGAGATGGGCCCGGGGGCTGTTTCGTCTTCCGGTTGCCCCTGATGGGCTTCGGCTGCCATGGTATGCCTACTCTCGGCGATTACACAACCACAATTGTATGACAGCCCGATCAGAAAGGCAAACGAAAAGTGACCGGCATCTCAGAGATGCCGGCCACTTGATCTGAACACCCAACTGCGCCCATTAATCACTTTGGCCGCGGTTACTCAGTTGGCCGCGCACCGCTCCACCTGGGAACGGGGCATTGTGGACGTTGACGTAGTACTGCTCCGGGAAGTCGATGATCGCCTGGATTAGCGCCGGATCGACACCCTCCTTGCAGCCGCCCGTGATTGGGCTCAGGGGCACGACGCCGCCGCCGTTAACGCCCGCTGGAGCGAAGTGAATATGGGCGGCGAACGGCGGATCGATTCCCTCGAAGGAGATGTCCCAGCAGACCCTCTTCTGTCCAACATTGAGGGATCTCTCCCGCCCCACGAGGCAAACCGCAGTGACTGTCCGCCTAGTTGTTCAAGGGCCCCTGAAGGTCGAGCTGGCCCCGGACCGCCCCCGACGGGCACCCGACTCCGGATGGGCCGGTGTGGACGTTGACGTAGTACAGCTCGGGGGCGGCCCGGATCCCCGCCACGAGTACGGGATTCGAGAAGCTGCCCGTCGCGATGACGCCGTTCTCGGCACCGGGCGTGATCGGGAGCGGCTGGACGACGCCCGCGGCCACGCCCGCGGGCCCGGGGAAGTGGATGTGCGCCGCGGTCGTGCTCCCGGGCAGGTTGTTGGCGACGAGCGTCCACTCGACCGTGCCCGTCGCCTCGTCGACGACGTTGCCCACGAACAGCCCGCGCGCCGCCTTCGTCGCCGGGCCGCAGGGTGGAACCTCCTGGTCAGCCGTCAGGACGGCCACGAAGGTCGTGGGGAGCGGTTCGTCCGCCACGGCCACACTCGCCACCAGGAGGCTGGCCAGCACGAGTGTGAGGATGACGTAGATCTTTTTCATTTCTCATTCCTCCCTTGATGTGTAAAGTGACTCGGTGCAAGCCCAAGCTATTTGGGCCAGCAAGACTGTTTCAGCGTTCTGTAGAGATACGATCACCCCCTTCCAGGTTAGTCCAATGTTGATTGGACGTGTGTTGTAGTCTTAAGAGGTTGCAACCACCTCTTTCGCGCCGGCGCAATCGGGCGCACAGAGGATGCACCGGGTCACACATAGATATACGTCTGCCCGCTGCGGCTGGATTCGCCGTGAGCGCCCAGATGTTTGCGCCGGAGCATCTTCATCTATGCTATAATTCTGCCACGCCCCCGTAGCTCAATCGGATAGAGCAGTTCCGTCCTAAGGAAACGGTTGTGGGTTCAAGTCCTGCCGGGGGCGCCTCTCTCTAACTTTCTCATACCACTTCCTCGCGCTCCATGGACATCGATCTCCTGATCGCGCGTGCTTCTCAACTGCTCGTCATCCTGCCGCACGACGACGGCCCGCAGCGCGGAACCCGACTCGGCGATCTCGGCCTGATCGAAGACGGCGCAGTCGCCATCCGAGGTGAGCAGATCGTCGCCGTCGGGCCGACAAGCGATCTGGCCGCGCAGTTCAAGGCCAAACAAGTTATCGACGCCGCCGGCAAAGTCGTCATGCCCGGCTTCGTCGATCCGCACACGCACGTCGTCTGGGCTGGCGATCGCGCTGCCGAGTTCGAGCAGCGCATTGCAGGCGCGACCTACCTGGAGATCATGAACGCCGGCGGCGGCATCATGGCGACGGTGCGCCAGACGCGCGCCGCGAGCGTCGATCAACTGGTCGAGGAGACGCGCCCTCGCCTCGATCGCATGCTGGCCCACGGCGCGACGACCGTCGAAGCCAAGACCGGCTACGGCCTGGAGACGGCGACCGAGCTGCGCATGCTCGAAGCGATCGACCGCCTCGACGCAGAGCACCCCATCGAATTGGTGCCGACCTTCATCGGCGCGCACGCCATCCCGTCCGAATACAAGGGACGCGAAGACGCCTATGCCGACCTGGTGGTGAACGAGATGCTGCCAGCGGTCCGCGAATCGCCTATCGCCAATCGCGTATCGCGTATCGCGTATCGCGAATCGCATATCGCGAATCGCATATCGCATATCGCCGATGGCACATCTTCAAGCTCCGATCTCCAATCTCCACCAATCAGCGATAAGCCATCTGCGATAAGCGATAAGCCATCTGCAATACGCGATACGCTCTACTGCGATGTCTTCTGCGAAGAAGGCGCGTTCACGCTGGCGCAGTCGCGCAAAATCCTGGAGGCGGCGCGAGCGCTCGGCTTCGGGCTGAAGATCCATGCGGACGAATTCGCGCCGCTGGGCGGGGCGCAGCTCGCCGTCGAGCTGGGCGCGGCGAGCGCGGATCATCTCGTCGTCACGCCGCCGCACGAAATCGAAGCCCTGGGCCGGTCGAACACGGTCGCCGTGTCGCTGCCAGGCACGCCGTTCGGATTGGGGCAAACGGCTTTCACTCCCGTGCAGGCAATCCTCGGCGCAGGCGGCGTTCTGGCATTGGCCAGCGATTGCAACCCAGGCACGACCTGGTGCGAGTCGATGCAGATGGTGATCGCCGTCGCCTGCCGCTACCTGAGGATCACGCCCGCGCAGGCGATCGTCGCGTCGACGCTGAACGCAGCGCACGCAATCGGGCTGGGGGACCGGATCGGGTCGCTGCAGCCCGGCCGGCAAGCCGACGTCGTCATCCTCGACGCCCCGGACTACCGGCACATCGGCTATCGCTACGGGGTCAACCTGGTTGAGAAGGTGATTAAGCGCGGCCGCATCGCTATCAGCCGTAAATAACACCACAAAGACACGAAGACACCAAGTTTCCCTCGTGTCTTTGGCGACCTGGTGATTAACGATCTTCTGTGAGATGAGGAGTGTACAGAGATTTCAAAGAAGAACTCCGTGATCTCTGTGTCTCTGTGGTTATCGACGAGAGAGGAGAAACGCGATGAAGGTACGAGACATCATGACCACCGACGTCGTCAGCGCGAAACGCGGCACGCCGGTGAACGAGCTGGCCAAGCTGATGGGCGCTCGCGACATCAGCGGCGTGCCGGTGCTCGACGACGACGGGTCGGTCGTCGGCATCGTTACCGAGCTGGATATGATCGTGCGCAACACGCGGCTGGACATGCCGCGCTTCATTCAGATACTCGACCTGGGCCGTATCCCACTCGAGCGGCGCAGCGATTACGAGCACCGCATGCGGCACATGCTGGGCACGCGCGCCGAGGATCTGATGTCGGAAGAGGTCGTGACGGTCAGCCCGGACGACAGCGTGGAAGGCCTGGCCGAGCTGATGGTAAAGCGCCGCGTCAATCCCGTGCCGGTGGTCGAGAACGGAAAGCTCGTCGGCATCGTCAGCCGCGCCGACATCATCGACATGATGGCAGAAGAGATGGAAGAGCCGCCAGGAGAACAATAGTGTTACTTCGATGCAGCCTTGCGCCGATCGGAAATGAACCAGTAGACCTTCAGCGTCACGCCGATCACCACGACGGCGGCGGCGACATAGTTGAGGATCGTGCCCAGATCGGGCGGCGGCCCCGGCGGGCGGGCGGGCGCGCTATCCGGCTCCGAGAGGCCCGGCAAGAACGCCTGGAAAGTGCTCTGCGGCGTGGGCGCATCGTCCGTGCACGGCAGAGCCGCGCTGCATTCGAGTGGCTCGGAGGGTGGCGTCGGCAGCGGACTCACGACGGTTGGAAACAGCGGGCTGGCCAGGGGGGTGGGAATCGGACTCTCGATTTGCGCCCATCGCGCGCGCGCTGATCCCAGTGACATAACCTGCGCGGGCAACGCAGGCGCGGCGATCACCAGGCTGGCGAGGGCCAGCATGCAGGCAACCGCGACGACGATTCGAACCGGCGTGAAAGGACTTTTCTTCACGATGCGACCTCGTGAGAGCCTCAAGGCTCTCGCAAGGCCGCAGTTTACCATTCAACGGCGAAACGCGCACGCCGCGCCGCGCCCGTATGACCGATCCGTTCCTGTCTCAGGGCAGCCGGTCAAGCCAGATGCTCCCGCACGACCGCGACGAGGGACGCGGCGTCGTACGGCTTCTGAATGAAGCCTACCAGCCCGAGGCCCGTGAAGCGCCGGGTCGCCTCTGCTTCGCTGTATCCGGACGACAGAATCACTCGAATGTCGGGGCTGATCTCACGCAGGCGGCGGAGCGTCTCGTCGCCGGTCATGCCCGGCATGGACAGGTCGAGCAGCACCAGGCCGATCTCGGCTGCCCGATCCCGATACAAATCGATGCCCGCTGCGCCCGTAGCTGCGCCGACGACCTGCACGCCTTCGATCTCGAGGATGTCGGCGACGGCCTCGCGCACTGGCGCTTCGTCGTCGATGACGAGCACCAGCCCCGGAGATGCGCCGGCCGGCGCAGCCGCGCGCAGCGCGATCGGCTCGCTCGACGCTTCACCCCCGGCCGGAAACAAGAGCCGGAAAGTCGTCCCACGTCCAACCTCGCTGTCGACCGACAGCCCACCCCGGTGCCCGCGCACGATACCCAGCACGGCGGCCAGCCCCAGGCCGCGCCCCGTGAACTTCGTCGTGAAGAACGGGTCGAAGATCTTCGACAGCGTCTCGACGCTCATGCCGCTGCCGTCATCGCTCACCTCCAGCACCACATGCTCGCCGGGGGCGAGAGGCTCTCCCGTGTACCGCCAGAGTTGATCGTCTGCGGCGCTCACCTCCTGCACGCCGGTCGTCACCCTGACCGTGCCGGGCCGCTCGCCGATCGCCTCGGCTGCGTTGATAATCAGGTTCATGATGACCTGCTGCAACTGGCCGACGTCACCCTCGATCGTCGGCAGCGGCTCGGCCGGCAGCGAGCGCAACTGCACGTTCTTGGGCACGGCGACCTCGAATAGATGCAGGTTCTCGTGAATCAGCTTGTTCAGATTGACGGCGCGCTTCTCGAACTGGCCCCGGCCGGAATAGGCGAGCATTTGCCGGGTCAGGTCTGCGGCGCGCTCGGCGGCTTTGACGACTTTCTCCACGTGTGTGCGAGCTGAGCTTTCCGGCGGCAGTTGCGCTAGGGCGAGCGAGGCCTGCCCCAGCATCGCCACCAGGAGGTTGTTGAAGTCGTGGGCGATACCGCCGGCGAGCACGCCGAGGCTCTCCATCTTTTGCGCCTGGCGCAGCGCTTCTTCGGCCTGCTTGCGCTCGGTGATGTCTTGCGTGACGCCGATCAGGCGAACGGCCCGGCCCGATTCGCCGCGCAGCGTCTGGCCCTGTGATGCCAGCCAGCGAATGCTGCCATCCGGTCGCACGGTGCGGAATTCTACATTGTAGGGTTCTCCATTCTCGACGGTGCGCTGAACGGCCTGCTCGATGACTTCGCGGTCTGCGGGATAAACCCTTGCCACAAAAGACTCATAGGTTCCGGCCGGAGGAGCCACCTGGCGGTATCCGCCGGAGCTTGTCCGGTCGGCGAGGATGTCCCACTCCCAGGTATCCATTTGGGCGGCCGTCACGGCCAGCCGCAGCCGCTCCTCGCTCTCGCGCAGCGCCGCCTCCACGCGCTTGCGCTCGGTGATGTCGCGCGTGATGGCCTGGGTGCGCCCATCTTCGAGCATGCGCGCACTGGTTTCCACGAGCACCAGACTCCCGTCTTTGCGCCGCAGCCGGCGCTCAGTGAGCACCGTCTGGCCTGCTCGCAACTCGGCGAAGTGAATGGGCTTGGCAGCCAGGTCTTCCGGCGGAATGAAGTCGACTGCGTTCATGCGAAGCAGCTCCGCGCGCGTATAGCCCAGCAGCTCGCAGGCTTTCGAGTTCACTTCGATGTAATTTCCTTCCGGGTCGATGATGGAGATGACATCGGCAGCCTGTTCCACCAACATGCGGTACTTGTGGACGTTCTCACGCAGCGCCGCCTCCACGCGCTTACGCTCGGTGATGTCGCGTACGATGGCCTGAATGCGCCCGTCCTCAAGCATGCGCGCGCTGGTTTCCACGAGCACCAGACTCCCGTCCTTGTGCCGCAGCCGGCGCTCGGTGAGCACCGTCTGTCCGGCCCGCAGCTCGGCAAAGTGAATGGGCTGAGCGGCTAGGTCTTCCGGCGGGATGAGGTCGGCCATGTTCATCTGCAGCAGTTCTTCGCGCGTATAGCCCAGCAGCTCGCACGCTTTCGAGTTCACTTCGATGTAATCTCCCTGCGGGTTAGTGATGGAGATCACGTCTGTGGCCTGTTCCACCAGCATCCGATATTTGTGGACGCTCTCACGCAGCGCGTCCTCGGCCCGCTTGCGCTCGGTGATGTCGTGCGCCAGGACCACCTCGGCCCGCCTCCCCGCGAAGTTGAGCGTATGAGAGGTGATCTCCACGTCGATGATCGTCCCGTCCTTTCGGCGATGCCTCCACACGCTGGCTTCGTCCATTCCCTCCGTCACCCTCGAGACGTTCTCGAGCAGGGCGGAAACATCCTCGGGAGGACGAATGTCTTTGAGGGTCACCCTCAGGAATTCTTCTCGTGAATAACCGTAGTGATGAACGGCGGCGTCGTTGACGGCGAGAAACGCAAGCGTCTCAAGATCGTAGACCCACATGGGGTGCGGGTTACTCTCGAACATGAGCCGGTATCGCTCTTCCGACTCGCGAAGCGCATCCTCGGCCCGCTTGCGACCGATCGCCAGGGCCGTCTGCGCGGAGACGAACGTAAGGATAGCCTTGTCTTCATCGCTGTAACGGACGCCTTCGGTGTAGGTCTGGACCGCGAGCACGCCGATCGTCTGCTCCCCTATCTTCAGCGGCACGCCCAGCCAGTCGATCGAATCCACGCCGACGAGCGCCACCTCGCCGCGCCGCACCAGATCATCGAAGACGTCCGGCGACGCGAGCAATGGCTTTCCCGTCCTCATCACATACTCGGTCAGTCCCTTCTCCGGCTTCTTCGGCGGCGACCATTCGTCGTAATCGTCGACGAAGTAAGGAAAGCTGAGCAGGCCCGTCGTTTCGTCGTACAGCGCGATGTAGAAGTTTCGAGCCGGCATCAGCTCGCTGATGATGCCATGGATCGAGCGGAAGAGCGCCTCCAGATCGGAGGCGGTGAGCACCGCTTCTGAGATCCGGTACGCAGCATTCTGAATTTGCTCCGCCCGTCCGCGCTCCAGCAGTTCCTCTTGAACAGTCGCAAACAGATGAGCGTTATCCAACGCCACGGCGACGTGGTTGGCGAAGGCTTCCACCGCGGGCACATCTTCCTCGGTCAGGCCGGCGCCTGCAGCGCTCAACACGCCGCGCACGCGTCCTTCGATGATGAGCGGCGCAAAGATACCCGGCGCATTCTCGATCATGCTGAAGATGCGCTCGGCGAACGGGCGGACGGCCCTGGGAAGGATCTGTGCGAGAAGGCCGACTGTCTCCGAGGCGAAAACCGTCTGGCCGCCCTCAACCACCTGCCGAAAGACATCCACCTTTGCCACGGCGAATTCAAACCCTTCGGCCTTCAGACCGGTCAGTCGCTCCAGGCTGGCAAGCACCTGCCCGGGGTAGGCAACCGCGCGGAGCGTGAGACGGTCACCCGCTTCGTCGAGCACCCACAGCGAGCCGCGCAGGCCCAGGCCGCCGATCTGCTCTTTGACCGCTCGATAGACCTCGAATTCGGAATGCGCCGAGCGCTGAAGCATCGCCGCCGCCGCGTTGAGAGCGCGCAGCAGCTCCACTTTCCGCTCTGCGTCGAACGACTCTCTTTGAGACCGGCCAGACGTCTGAATCATATTCCTACTCTCCCGAGCGCGATCCCCTCGGAGACATTGCTCACACGCCGATGGAGATGCGTGTCGCACGGCCCGCATCTATGAGATTATAGTCCACGCCTGTGCGCAGAACCGATGCAACTGCATTGCAACAGAATAACAGATGCCTTGCTCCCGGCGCGAAAGGTCGAGTTCGTTGACGCGATCGACTATCGCCGCGTCCACAACGGTAGCCACGTACGGCTCCCACATCACAGCGAAGCGGCTGTTCACCAGCGCAACCTGCAGCGCCGCATCGTCGGCGTCGAACCCGTCCGCCCCGGCGCTCACCAGCCCCAGCAGACGCAGCACCTCGCGCTGCAATTGCGCGATCGGGCGCACCGAGAGCGTGACCGTCGCTTCTAGGCTTGTCTGTCAGCCGATCAACCTGCGTGGGCCTGAAGTGGAGGCGGATCAGAGTGTGGCGGAAGGGGGATTCCCGCGCGATCCGGCTGTGGTATAATGACGCCGGAACAGTTGTTCCGCTTTTGTTCACCTGACCCACCGCGCTGAATACCGGTTTGGCTCGCAGAGGGCGCTGCGATGTCCTTCGTACACCTGCATGTTCACAGCGAATACTCGCTCCTCGACGGCCTCAACAAACCGGCCCACATCGTCAAGCGCGCCAAGGAACTGAACCAGCCCGCCGTCGCGCTGACCGACCACGGCGTGATGTACGGCGTGATCGACTTCTATGACGCGGCCCAGCAAGCTGGCGTCAAGCCCCTCATCGGCATGGAAGGCTACCTGGCGCGCCGCTTGCGACACAACCGCGATCCGCAACTGGACAAATCGCCTCATCACCTGCTCATGCTGGCGCAGAACGAGACCGGCTACAGAAACCTGCTGCAGCTCGCCTCGATCTCGCAACTGGAAGGCTTCTACTACCGTCCCCGCGTCGACAAGGAGGTTCTGGAGCGCTTCTCGGAAGGGCTGATCCTGACCACCGGATGCGGATCGGCAGAAGTGCCGCGCTTGATCCGGGACGGCGCGATCGACACAGCCCGCGAAGCGCTGGCCTGGTACGTCGACGTGTTCGGGCGCGAGCGGTTCTTCGTCGAATTGCAGTTGCACGACGGTATCCCCGATCTCGTCCAGGTCAACCGGCAACTGCTCGCGCTAGGTCAGGAGTTCGGGCTGCGGCCGGTCGCCACCAACGACGTGCATTTCCTGCGCGCCGAGAACGCCCGCGCGCAGGATGTGCTGCTGTGCATCGGCACCGGCTCGCTCGTCTCCGAGCCAGACCGCATGAAAATGACGGACGACTCGTATTATCTCAAGAGCGCAGACGAGATGGCGGCGCTGTTCGGCGAAATCCCGGCAGCGCTGAGCAACACGCTGCTCGTCGCCGAGATGTGCGAGATCGATCTCGGCTTCAAGGGCTACCACTTGCCCGACTTCCCCGTGCCGGAAGGCCATACGGCGGAGACGTATCTGCGCGCCGTGTGCGAGCATGGGCTGGCCGAGCGCTACGGCGAGCGCGCGGACGATCCCGAAGTGCGCCAGCGGCTCGACTACGAGCTGAGCGTAATTCATCAGATGGGCTTCGACACGTACTTCTTGATCGTCAGCGACCTGACGCGCTACGCGCGCGAGAGCGGCATCTGGTGGAACGTGCGCGGGTCGGCGGCGGGCAGTATCGTCGCATATACGGCGGGCATCACGCTGATCGACCCACTGTCGCACGGCCTGATCTTCGAGCGTTTCCTCAATCCGGGCCGCATCAGCATGCCCGACATCGATCTGGACTTCCCCGACGACCGGCGCGGCGAGATGATTGAATACGCCGCGCGCAAGTACGGGCGTGACAAAGTGGCGCAGATCATCACCTTCGGCACGCTCGGCGCGCGCGCGGCGATCCGTGATGTGGGTCGCGTGCTCGACATGCCGCTCTCCGACGTCGATCGCGTCGCCAAGCTGGTGCCGGCTATCCCCGGCAAGCCGATTACGATCCGCGAGGCGATCGAGCAGGTGCCCGAGCTTAAGCAGGTGTGCGAGTCCACTGATTACATCCGCACACTGCTCGACGCGGCCGTGGAAGTCGAGGGCGCGGCGCGCAGCGTCGGCACGCACGCGGCCGGCGTGATCATCTCCGACCGGCCACTGGTCGAGTACGTGCCGCTGCACCGGCCGACCAAGGGCCATGGCGATTCGCCGCTCGAAGCGATCACCCAGTTCGAAATGCACGTGTGCGAAGAGATCGGCCTGCTCAAGGTCGACTTCCTCGGCCTGTCCACGCTGACGATCATGCGCAAGGCGTGCGACCTCATTGAGCAGCGCCACGGCGTGAAATGGGCGCTCGACACGATCCCGACGAACGATCCCGCGGCGTTCGAGCTGATGGCGCGCGGCGACGCGCTCGGCCTGTTCCAGGTGGAAGGCGAGGGCATGCGCCGCGTGCTGACTGACATGAAGCCGACCCGGTTCGAGCACATCGTCGCCACGCTGTCGCTGTTCCGCCCCGGCCCGATGGAGTACATTCCCTCGTTCATCCGGCGCATGCACGGCGAAGAGCCGATCGAGTACAAGCATCCGGCGCTCGAGCCAATTTTGGCCGAAACGTACGCCATTATTGTCTATCAGGAGCAGATCATTGAGATCGCCAAGCAGCTCGCCGGCTACTCACTGCCGGAAGCAGACGAAATGCGCAAGGCGGTCGGCAAGAAAATCAAGGAGAAGATCGACGAACATCGCGCCAAGTTCATCGCGGGCGCGGTCGCCAACGGCATTCCGGAATCCACCGCCAAGGCGATCTACGACGACATCGAATTCTTCGCGCGCTACGGATTCAACAAAGCGCATGCCACTGACTACGCGGTCATCACCTGCCAGACGGCGTTCCTCAAGGCGCATTACCCGGTCGAGTATATGACTGCGCTGCTGACCGTCGAGCGCAACAACACCCAGAAGGTCGGCCTGCTGATCGTCGAGGCGCGCCGCATGGGCATCGACGTCCTCCCGCCTGACGTGACCCGCAGCCAGATAGACTTCACGATCGAGCGTTCCGGCGATCACGATGCGATCCGCTTCGGGCTGGCCGCCATCAAGAACGTCGGCGAAGGCCCCGTCCGGGCGATCATCGAGGCGCGTGACCCTTCGTCCTTCGACTTCGCTCAGGATGCATCCTTCGACCCTTCGCCTTCGCTCAGGGCAGGCTCTCGCTCTGGAGGCTCAGGGGGCGGCCGATTTTTCAACCTGGACGACTTCTGCCGCCGCGTCGATCTGCGTCAGGTCAACCGGCGCGCGCTCGAGGCGCTGATCAAGGTCGGCGCGTTCGAAGCGTTCGGCAACCGCGCACAACTGCTCGCCTCGATTGACAAAATGCTGGGGAACAGCAGCGCGGCGCACCGCGCGCAGGACGTGGGCCAGATGTCCCTGTTCGGCGACACGGGCGCCGGCGTGTCGACGATGGGGACGCTCCCGGAGATCGAGGAAGCGCCGCTGCGCGAACGGTTGGAGTGGGAGAAAGAGCTGATCGGAGTCTACATTTCGGAGCACCCCGTTGCCCGCGCCCTGGCGCAGGTGCGCGATACCGTCAGCCACCTGTGCGGCGAGATGGGCGAGGAGCATCACGGTCAGAAAGTGGCAGTTCTGGGGCTGGTCGCCGCCTACCGCACGACGCAGACGAAGAAGGGCGATCAGATGGCGTTCGTCACACTCGAGGACATCCAGGGCAGCGTCGACGTGGTTGTCTTCCCCAAGATGTGGGAGCAGACGCGATCGCTGTGGCAGCGGGACAAAATCGTCCTGGTGCGCGGCAAGGTCGACGCGCGCGGGCGCAAGCCGTCGATCATTTGCGACTCGGTCACCGACAATCTCGATTTCGTGCAGCCTGTAGACGTCCCGACGAAGGACCCCATTGCTCCCGCCAGAAGCCAACCGCCGACGATCCAGTCGGCGGCGAAGACTCGCGAGCCACGTCCAGCCTATGGCGTGCCGTCCGGGATACAACCGGCTCAACCGCCTGTGCTTGTGGCGGCAACTCATGCGGCTGTGCAGACAGCCGGCCCAAGCACACCTGTGCGCGCCGCGCTCCCGACGCTGCACACGCCCGCGCACGTCGACAGCGCAGCTTCCAGCGGCGATCTCGCCTTGCGGGCGGGCGCGACTCGCCACCTGCGTGTGGTCATCCAGCGCACACAGGACGGCCGCAGCGACGCCCGGCGCATCGGCGATGCGCATCGCCTGCTACAGAGTTACGCGGGCGACGATCGATTCGTGTTTCTGGTCACCGGCGGTAGCAACGGCAACTACGAGCTTGCTTTCCCCAACGACACGACACAGATCTGCGACGAGTTGATCGCCCGCTTACAGAACCTGCTTGGGCCGCAGGCCGTGCATTTGATCGAGTAGTTAGGCCACCAGACTCGTGCCCAGGCATTCACAGCCAAAGTGGAGCAAGCCGATGAGCATCAGTATTTCCGAATCGCTCGAGCATGAAGCGCGTGAAGCAGCTCGGCGTAAGGGCGTCAGCACAACCGAGTTCATCGAAGCGGCTGTGCAATCCGCGCTGGCCGAGTTTCGCGAGCAGCAAATTGCGGCCGAGTCAAAAGCGTGGTATGCGCTGCCCGCCGAAGAACGACGGAAGCACGACGGTATGTACGTGGCTTTCTATCAAGGTCAAGTCGTGGATACCGATTCCGATCAGGGTGCACTCCATCGTCGCATCCGGCGGAAATATGGCCGCGCGCCTGTCATGATCACACAAGGCGGCACTCATCCTGTGCCGGAGTATATCGTTCGTTCGCCCCGGCTGGTGAGAATGAGCGATGCCGAATGGCCGCGAGATCATTCTGGGCCGTAACATCCTGGAGAAGTTTCGCCTGCTGCTGGATGGTCCGGCAAGACTCACCGAGATACTGTAGCGCGGCGCCGATGTGCGAGGTCACGGCGCTATGAAGTCCGTCGAACGCGTACGCACCGCCCTGATCGCTTCCGGCATCGGCGATGTCATCATCGATCTGCCCGACAGTGCGCGCACGGCGCCGATGGCGGCCGCCGCATTGAGCAAGCATCTCAATCAAGATGTGCCGGTCGGCGCCATCGTGAAATCGCTCGTGTTCACGGCAGATGAGCGACCTGCCCTGGTCCTAGTAGCGGGCGACCGGCGCGCCGACGCCGACAAGCTCAAAGCGGCGACAGGCGCATCGACCGTCAAAATGGCCGACGCCAAGACCGTGCGCGCGGCGACCGGCTACACGATCGGCGGCGTCCCGCCCGCCGGGCATTCTGACGGCCTGCCGGTCATCGTGGATCGGTCGCTGGAGCGATTCGAGACGGTGTACGCGGCGGCAGGACATCCGCACGCAGTCTTCCCCATCCTGTTCACCCGGCTGGTCGAGGTCACCCGTGGTCGCGTGGCCGATGTGACTCGCGACGAACTCCCGGCGACGAAGAGTTAAACGACGCCTCGCGCTCCGCCGTTCTGAAGAGCGACCGCCACCCTGGAGCGGCGGTCAGTTCCCTATCGGTCGTTTGTGCGGCATGCCGGCGCGGCGCGGATACTTGCCGGGCGTCGGAGTGACTTTGTCTACTACGACGACGTAACGCGGCTCGTCGATACCCGGCACGCTTACCGGCGCGATACGTTGGACTCGACCCCCTAGCGCCGCGATAGCTGCGCCAGCCCGCTCGACTTCTGCTTCCACCCCACCCGACTTCATCGCGAGCGCGCAGCCCCCGACCTTCACAAAGGGCAGCAGGATCTCCAAAAGCGTCGGCGCTTCGGCTACGGCCCGCGCCACGGAGACGTCGTAGCGCTCGCGGTGCGCCGCATCCCGCGCCGCGTCCTCAGCGCGCGCGTTGACGACGTGTACGTTGTCCAGCGCCAGCACGCCGACGACGTGCCGGAGAAAGTCGCACTTCTTGCGGGTCGCCTCGAGCAGGGTCACGTGCAAATCGGGGCGCGCGATGCGCAGCGGCAGACCGGGGAATCCCGCGCCGCTGCCCACGTCGACGATTCGAGCGCCCAAATCTGGATCGCAGACCGAAAGCACTGAGAGCGAATCCAGGAAATGCTTGCGAACGATGTCGAGCGGGTCGACAATGGTCGTCAGGTTGGCGCGCCGGTTCCACTCGACGAGATCGGCGGCATAGCGTTCGAATTGGGCCAGTTGATGCGGCGACATCGGCAGGCCCAGAACGCGAGCACCGCCGAGGAGCGCGGAACGAAACATGGTACGGTCGAAGTGAAGGCTGCCACTAGCCGCCGTCGATCGTCGGCGTGGGAGTCATACCGGGAACGGTCGGCAGACGCGAAGTCGCCGTCGGCGTTACAGGCGCGTCGGTCGGCTCTGGTGTAGGGGTAGGCGGTACAGGCGTCCGCGTGTCCGTTGGAGGCGGCGCATTTGTCGGCGACGGGGGCGAAGTCGGAATTTGAGTCGGCACCGGGGTCGGCGTTTGCGCCAACGGGGTCGCCGTCGAATTCGACGTCGCTGTAGCAGGCGGCGAGCCGATCGGACCGCCATCCCCGGGCGTAGCGGTCGGCGTCCGAGAAGGAGTGAGCGTCGCGCTCGGCGTGGCGGACGGTCGCGGCGTGGCGGATGCCGTCGGCGGCGGCGTGAGCGAGGCGCCGGGCGGCGGCGTGTGGGTGAGTGTGGGCAGGGGTGTCGGCGTTGGGAGGAAGTCGAGATTCTCCGCCAGCACCCAGCCGGTGAGCTGAGCATCGTCCATCGAACGCACCTGCCACCACAGACCCTGCCGGGCCAGCAGCTCGACTTTCGTTCCGTCCGAAAGCTCGCCCACAACGCGGGACGTGAGGTCAGGCTGTTCGTATAGAGGAGTCTGCCCGATGATCAACGCGAGCAAAATGCGCGGCGTGGGGCTGGGCGTTATGGTCGGCGTCAAGGTGGGCGAGGCCGCGCTGAACCAACCCTGGAACGAGCCAAGCCCCAGGAGGACGATGGCCGCAGCGGCCCCGCCCAGAATCCAGTTCCGCGCCGTGCGCGGCAGGCGCAGACGCGGCAGGATGAACGGCAGGCGCCGCCCTTCGAACACGGCATTCAAGGCATCGGCGAACTGAACGATCGACTGGAAACGCTCCGATGGATCCTTGGCGGTGGCGATGAGCAGCACCCGATCCAGGCCGCGTGGCAGATCGCGGCGCACAGAGGCGGCGCTTGGGAACGTCTCTTTCGCGTGCTTCGCAATCATGGCGAAGGGCGTGTCCGCCTCGAACGGCAAGCGGCCGGTGAGCATCTCGAAGAGCATCACGCCCACCGAGTAGATATCGCTGCGCGGATCGACCGTGCCCAACTGCGCCTGCTCGGGGGCCATGTACGCCGGCGTGCCGATCATCGACATGCTGGCCGTGTGGATCGTCGAGCCGACGATCTTGGCCAGTCCGAAATCGGTGAGGACGACGCGCCCATCCCCGGCGAGGATGACGTTGGAGGGCTTCAGATCGCGGTGCACGACGTTGGCGCGATGCGCGTAACGCAGCGACGCCAGGAGCGCGTCGACGATGCGGCGCACCTCGGCGAGCGGCATGCGCTCGTTGCGCATGTTCAGATCGCGGAGACAGTCTTTGAGCGTCGGGCCGGGCACGTACTCCATGGCGAGATAGGAGTTGAAATCCTGGATGCCCGAGTCGTAGACCTGGACGATGTTGGGATGCCGGAGTGAGGCCAGCGTGCGCGCTTCGCGGCGGAAGCGCTCCGTGAATCCTTCTTCGCTGACGAAGAACGGGTGCAGAACCTTGAGCGCCACCTCGCGCTCAAGCTCAGTATCGACGGCGCGATACACCTCCGCCATGCCGCCGAGGCCGATAAACTGCTCGCAGCGATATTTGCCAAGCGTGGCGCCAACGAGATCGCGGCTCATACTCGTATCTAGCCCGGCGCGCCTCGCCAGGCAAGATCACTCCCACCAGGCCTGCCGTCGGCCAGCCGGGTTATCCTTATTCGGTACATATTATAGAACAGCTCTGCCTATCAGATCAATTGGAAATAGTAGGAAGGTATGCCTAAGGATTCTGCGCAAAACCACACCCGGCGCTGCGGGCGCCCGCCATGTCTTAGCTGTGTCTAAAGCCGTAAGCGCCCTGCTCGAAACGACCGTCTTCCGCCGCCCGTTTCATTTTCGAGGAATCCACCAGAACTGTCGTGCTTTGCGCCCATGGTCGCTCGCGGAACAGCGGTTTCAGCCGCTCCCACACACCGCGAAAGAATGCGCTGTTGCGATAGGTTTCCAGGTCCTCCAGCGAGCGCCAGTGACTGATCGTGTACAGGTTGCCCTCGCCCTCCATATCAAGCAGTAATTGTAGAAACATGCAGCCCGGAAAGGCCCGGATGCGATCGCAGGCTTCCTCGTAAACGCGTCGGAACTCCTCCAGCTTCTCCGGCTTGATTTTCATGCACACCAGGCGCACGATCATGGCGGCTCCTCCGAATGGCCCGTGGGGTCGGCAATTGTGAGGAATATAACACCGCCCCGCGCGATCCGTTTCGCAGACAAAAAGGCTTCATCTGCTTGACGAGACCGAGGTCGTTCGATTGCGTCACCAGACGGCGGCTTATCGTTTGCCGGTGTTGATCGCGATCTGAACCTCTTTGATCGCACGCGTCACGTCGATGCCGCGTGGGCAGGCCTCCACGCAGTTGAAGGCCGTGCGGCAGCGCCATACGCCTGTCGCGTCGGACAGGATGCGCAGGCGCTCGTCGCCGATCTGGTCTCGACTGTCGAAGATGAAACGGTGCGCCTGGACGATCGCCGCCGGCCCTACATATTCGCCGGTGGCCCAGAACATGGGGCACGACGTGGTGCACGCCGCGCACAAAATGCACTTCGTCGTGTCGTCGTAACGGGCGCGCTCCTCAGGTGACTGCAGCCGCTCGCGCTCGCCGGGATCGCTATCGTTGACCAGGTAGGGCTTGACGGAGCGATACGTTGCGAAAAACGGCTCCATGTCCACGACGAGATCCTTGATAATTGGAAGGCCCAGCAGCGGCTGGACTGTGATCTTCTTGCCGACGTCCTTGATCAGCACTTTGCAAGCCAGCGCGTTGCGGCCGTTGATGCGCATGGCGTCCGAACCGCAAATGCCGTGCGCGCACGAGCGGCGCAGCGTCAGCGTACCGTCTTGATACCACTTCACAAGGTGCAGAGCGTCGAGCACGCGATCAGTCTCGTCAACCTCGACGTCGTGCTCGCTCCACCACGACTTAGTGTCTTTCTCGGGGTTGAAGCGTTGGATTTTGAGGTGAACTTTCATATTCTCTTCCAATTCATCGAAGTCGAACTACCAGAGCGTTTTCACCAGCCCTGAAGATTGAATGATCGGATCGCTATTCGGGTCCATCAAGGCTGCTTTGACGTTCCGAGCCAGTCTGTGGTCATCGGTCATGTGCCATAAGACCATGTGGGTATCTAGGATAAATTTAAGCGGCATTCAACGCCTCGTCACTTGGATGCCACTCGGCTGCCTTGACATCATCTTCAGAAAAGACCACACCTTTCCAGATACCGTAAAAATCGCTTGCGTAACGTTTGGGCTGCTGAGCAGTTTCCGGGATCTCAGCCAGTTGCCCGGTCAGTTCACCGATGAGACGCAGTCGATCGGCCGGGGCTAACTGTGCAACCAAGGCCTTCACCGCCGCATAGTCCGGTTTAGCCTCACGGATTAGGTGTTCCGTTAGATTAGAAGCAGCGTAACTACTCAGCCGTCATTGCTAGGAGCGTCGTTTGCGACGAAGCAATCTCAGCCGTCATGAGTGCCCATGGCCGTCCGTGCAGGAGATTGCTTCGCAAAAAACGCTCGCAATGACGCGGGCTGAGCAGTTACGAAGCAGCATACTCAACCGGCGATTGGATGACCCAGGTTCCCAGGTCATTGGCCCCCAGTTCAAACCGCGTGCCATCTTCAAATTCGATGACGATATAGTTATCCCCGGCGGGCTCGCGGTCGGTCCGCCGTAATGATCGGATGACCTTACCTGCCAGTTCAGGGTGCTCTATCCAAGTCTTACCGTTGTCGATACGCATTACGCCACCTTTCCTTTGTTCCCGTCGGCATTCCAGCCGTCAGCGCGTCCTAATACTTCCGTTCCGTCGGCTCGAACTTGGTGATGATGACCGGCTTGTACGCGACTTCGAGCGCGCCGTTCTTGCACGTGACAAAGGAATGCTTCAGCCAGTTCGCGTCGTCGCGTTTGGGGTAATCCTCTCGATAGTGCGCGCCCCGGCTCTCGGTGCGATCGAGCGCGGCGAAGGTCGTCACTTCGGCCAGATCGAGCAGGCAGCCCAGCTCCCACGCCTCATACAAGTCGGTATTGAACTTGGCGCCTTTATCCTCGATCGAGATGCGCGCGTAACGCTCTTTCAGATCTCGCACACTGTCGAGCGCCTTCTGCAGCATCGGCCCTTCGCGGAACACGCCGACCTGCTGCATCATGATCTTCTGCATCGCGTCGCGGATCTTCGCCGGCTTCTCTTTGCCGCTGCCGCTGCGGATCTGATCGAGCTCGGACAGCGCCCGCTTCTCCGGGTCGGCGGGCAGGCGGGCGAAGCCGGCCTGCGTGCAGAACTCGGCCATGGCCTTGCCGGCGCGCCGCCCGAACACGACCAGGTCGACCAGCGAATTGGTGCCGAGGCGGTTCGCGCCGTGCACCGAGACGCACGCGCACTCGCCGGCGGCGTACAGCCCCTGCACGATCGCGCCCTTCGCGTCAGCCAGCACTTGGCCGTCGTTGTCGGTCGGGATGCCGCCCATGGCGTAATGCGCGGTGGGCTGGATCGGGACACCCTGCTTCAACGGCTCGACGCCGAGATAAATGCGCGCCATTTCGAAGACGTCGGGCAGGGCCGCTTCCAGGTGCTCGGCCGTCACCGGCTTGCCGCCCGGTCCGCTTTGAAATCTGTTGATCGTCTCCGGGCGCGTGTCGATGTACACGAAATCCTTGCCGCCAATGCCGCGCCCGTCGCGGACCTCCAGGTAGATGGCGCGCGAGCACACGTCGCGGCCGGCCAGGTCTTTCATCGTCGGGGCGTAGCGCTCCATGAAGCGCTCGCCCGTATCGTTGATGAACACCGCGCCCTCGCCGCGCAGCGCTTCGGACAGCAGCACGCCCATTTTGTAGATGCCGGTCGGATGGAATTGGAAGAACTCCATGTCCTCCAGTGGCAGGCCGCGCCGGAAGACCGTGGCGACGCTGTCTCCGGTGAGCGAGTGTGCATTCGAGGTGACTTGCCACACGCGCCCGAAGCCGCCCACGGCGATCAATACCGCCTTGGCGTGGAAGACGTGAAACTCGCCGGTCAGGATTTCCACGGCGACGACGCCCCGGCACACGTTATCCTCGATCAGCAGATCGATGACCTGGAACTCGTCGAAGAAGTTGACCTTCTGCTTGATGCACTGCTGGTACAGCGTCTGCAGAATCATGTGGCCGGTGCGATCGGCCGCCTTGCACGACCGCATCGCCGGCGCTTCGCCGTAATTCCGGGTGTGTCCGCCGAAGCGGCGCTGCTCGATCTTGCCGTCGGGCGTGCGGTCGAACGGCAGGCCCATGTGCTCCAGCTCGATGATGGCGTCGATCGATTCGCGGGCGAGGATCTCGGCTGCGTCCTGATCGACCAGATAATCGCCGCCCTTGATCGTGTCGTACATGTACCATTCCCAGTGATCTTCTTCCATGTTGCCGAGCGGCGCGGCGATGCCGCCCTGCGCCGTGCCGGTGTGCGATCGCGTAGGATATAGCTTGGAGAGAACGGCGGTGTTCACCTGTTTCGACGCGTGCAGCGCAGCCATGAGACCCGCGCCTCCCGCGCCGACGATCACGGCATCGAATTGATGATGTTTTGCCATACGCTATGCTCCAGGTGACCGGCACCTTCGAGGGGCCGGTCGCCTATTGATGATCACTGAAGTTTGGCAACAGCCCTATCCGGCGTTCGGAGTGCAGGCTTCAGCCTGCGGAAGCCCAAGATATGGCAGCCTGAAGGCTGCACTCCGGCAATTCGCCAACATCCAGGATGATTACGCTCCGATGACCAGTGTCGGTATGACGAAGAGCACCGCGCCGCCCGCCACAAGCCACATCACACCAAAAGCGCCGATCGCTCCCAGCACGATCCTGCGCGGCGCGCCTCGGCGCATGTAATCGGACAGCACGACGCGCACGCCGTTCAGGCCGTGCAGCCAGGCCAGGAATAGCATGGTCAAGTCGATCGCTATCCAGACCGAATTAGCCCGGAAACGATCGACGACAAACTCGCCGGTGACCTCGGCGATGTCGCGCTCGATGTGCATGATGAACAGATGGGCCAGCACCAGAAAGACCAGGACAATGCCCGAAATGCGCATGAACGACCAGGCCAGTTTCTCAAACCGGCTGGCGGCCGGCGCCGGCGTGCTGTTCGACGCCGATAGGATCATCCTGCGGCCCTCGCTCAGCGCCGAGCCGCGCCACAGCAGGTACAGCACCGGAATCGCCACCGGCCCGACGATCAGCGCCGCGTAGCCGATGCCGTTCATGCTGGCGAAGATCTCCGCCAGACCCATGCCGAACAATTCCGACAGCATAAAGTAGCCGATGATCGGCGTGAGCGCCACAAGCAGGACGATCCCGATCCAGAATATCTGTTTGCGATAGCGTGTGAGAGACGGGAAGTAGTCAAACAACATCACGCGGCCGCCGTTGAAGGCGTGATACACGACGGCCATCACCAGCGCGAACTCGAAGGGTCGAAACCACGGCTGTTTGTAAACGGCGGTTGCTTCGTCGTAAGCCGCTGGGCCTAGCGCGAGTTGTAGGGTTTCATAGATGTGAAGGGTGAGGAAATAGACAATGGCGACGCCACTGATACGGTGCAGCAGCCAGGTCCACTGGCCGGTGCCTCCTCGGTACACGGTACGCCTCCTTGTCCGGGCAAGAGATGGGAAACGGAGTGATGCGATTATATCGCACCCCTCCCATGCAGGCAAACTGAATCTATTCTCAATCGAACGCGGTGATGAGGCGGAAGAGATCGCCGAACGCCGGGCCGAGCAGCGCTGCGGCGGCGATGGCGAACAGCGGAGCCAGCACCACGACGGCAGCCACCGCAATCGCCCAGGTGGGCGCAGCGCCGCAGATGATGCGCTGCATCGCCTCTTCCACCGACAGCGCGCCGAGGCGGCTGTCCCCGGCGACGAGCCGCATCATGTAAATCATCAGGCCGCCGCCGACGAGCAGGAGCGATAATGGATCCGACAACGCCATCATCACGCTGTCGGCAGGTGAGACAACGAAGGGTTGCCCCAACAGCGCGGCGATGACTCTCGTCAAGATAGCCACAGCGCCGGCGAGAACCATGGCCAGGCCAGCCAGTTGAAAGACATAGAGGTATACCTTGCGCCACAGATCGTCGCGCGCAGAAACGCCGTCTGCGCTCGACGTCTCCGCCTCCAGACGCATCCAGCGCCACCGCCACACGGCGCCGCCGATGAGCAACGGCGGCAGGACGACAGGAATCAAAGTCTCGATCGGCGCGCCCCGCCCACCCGGCACGCGCAGCAACGCGGCGACGGCTTGCTGGAAGCCGTAGCCGGCCACGGTTAGCCCGACACCGGTCAGGATGGTGTCTGCCGGGCGCGCCGAGATCAACGTCGCGCGAACCTGCGCGAAGAAATACCATATCAGCAGCCCGCCTACCGTCAACGACGCAAGCGGCGCGGCGATCGCCGGTAAGAGCGGGGCGCCGCGCGCGCCGAACAGGAGACGCTCGAGCACATCGCCGAGCACCTCTTGCGCGCCGCCTAGCGCCCAAACCGCGGCCGAGAATACAAACAGGTGGATCAACAGTGAACGCAGGCGCGACGAGCGCTCGGCTTCATCTCCTGAAGCAGCCGCCTTCTGCAAGGGCAGCCAGAACATCCAGATCGCAAAACCTGCGACAAGGACCTGCATCAGCGGCGGTACCAGGATAGGGATCCACGGCGCGCTTCCAAAGAACCCGAACGGCTGCGGCGCACGATCTTCCAGGCGCCAGATCATTCCAGAGATAAACGTCATCAGGCCGCCCGCCGCAGCGGCGACGCCGTAGACTGCCAGGGCGAACCAGTAAGCGCGCCTGAGGTCGCCGCCGCGCACGCCGTCTGCTCCAGCCGTTCGCTCGGCGTCGGCGATCTGCCTATGCCAGCGCCAGGCCGCGCCCAACACAGCGGCAATCAAGAACGGCGTCCACGGCTTGTCGACGCTGCTAAAACCCTGACCGAGCAATCGAACGAGCAGGTCGGTCAGTGCTTGCTGCAGCAGGATCAGCGCGCCGAGCAAGCTGAGCGTCAAGGTGCCATACAGATAGAGCTTGCGCGTCCCCGACGCCCGCTCTTCCGGCGCGGAAATGGCTTCGCGCTGGGCCACCCGCCAGTAGAAGCTCCACGAAACGCCGCCGGCGACCAGGAGCGCAAGCGCTGGCGCGCTGGAGGTGATGAAAAAACCCCTGAATGCGTCGAATCCCCAGTCGACCACGAGCCTGATCAGGATGGAGGCGCCGGCCAGCGCCACAGCCATCCCGATAAATGAAGCAAGGTAAAGGTATAAACGCCGGATCGTCGTCATGTCATCTCCCCACAGGCGTCAGCGTCTCCCTGTCTTTCAGACGACGCGGAATCGGCGCGCGTTCCCTGGCGGTCAGGACCGCGCACGCAAACGTTTGCTTTGCCGGTAGGGGAAAATGTCGATGATTTCGCCGTCGATGTGCCGCTCCCGCACCCGTCTCCAGTAGCCTGCCGTGAGCAAGTCGCGATGCGCTTCCAGGAAGGTCTCGCGCGCATGCCCGCGAAAGCCCAGAAATCGCATGAATTCATCGGGGAAGATATCGTTCGGGCCGACGTAGAACCACGGCTCGGACTGCATCTCCTCCTCGTCGTCTCGGGCGCGTGGCATATCCCTGAAGTTGCAGTCCGTTACCAGACATAACTCGTCATAGTCGTAGAAGATCACCCGGCCATGGCGCGTCACGCCGAAGTTCTTGAGCAGCAGATCGCCCGGAAAGATGTTGGTTGCGGCCAGGTCTTTGATAGCTTCGCCGTAGTCCAGCACAGCCTCGGCGGCGGCAACTGGCTGCGCGTCGCGCAGGTACAGGTTGAGCGGCGTGATGCGCCGTTCGGTGTACAGGTGCTTGATATCCACGATGCCATCCTGGATGGTCACGCTGCCGGGCGCCGCCTCCCTAAGCTCTGCCAGCAGATCGTCCGAAAAGCGATCGACGGTGAATGCCAGGTGCTCGAACTCCTGCGCGTCGACCAGGCGACCCGCGCGGTCGTGCTTGAACACCAGTTGATACCGGTCCATCACATCCTGCCGGGTCGCCGTCTTGGGCGGCAGGCACTTGTCGCGTATCACCTTGAAGACAATGTCGTACGAGGGCAGCGTAAACACGACCATGACCATGCCCCGATCACCCGGAGCGATCACGAACTTGTCGTCGGACTGGTGGAGATGTCGCAGCAAATCGCGATAAAGCTCGGTTTTGCCGTGCTTGTTGTAGCCGAGCGCGATGTACAGCTCGGCGACGCGCTTCAAGGGCATGATCGATTTCAGAAAGCGGATCACGTCGTGCGGCTGCTCGACGTCGACGTGAAAATAGGAGCGCGTGAAGCTGAAGACGATGCTCACCTCGTCTTCCGTCAAGAGCACAGCGTCGACCACGACGCCTTCGTCTCCACTGCGCAACGCGACGGCCAGGGGCACGGACCCATCACCGCCGCGAATCCGGCCGATCAGGTACGCGCCCTGGTTCCGATAGAATACAGGCTTAACGACTTCGATCGACTCGATCGGCTGTTCGCCGTAAGCCTGCCCCCACCGCGACTGGATCTCGGCTTCCACTAAGCGGGTATCGCGATCCAGGCTCTCGTACGGAATCGCGAACCGATAGTGCGCGAGCATGTCCGCGATCAGGGATCGAGTCGACCCATGCCGGGTGAACGCGACGTACACCGGTTCGCTCAACGTCTGTGGAGGCGCGTCGAAGTCCGAGTCTACGTACTCGATTTTCGGATCGACGCCGATCGTGGCGAAGATGCGCCGCGTCACCGAGTTGAAGAAAGTCTCGGCCAGCTCGAAATCGGCGCGGCGAGCAATCCAGGCCGAGGTGGCAGCCTTCATCTGCGCCCACAGGGCGCGATCGTGAACCCGCTCGCCGAGAAGCGAGCGAATGTCCACGACGAGCAGGGCGATGACCCGCGCGTAGACGTCGAGCCGCTCCACCGCGTCGCGCTGCATGCCGTGCCAGTCCTGATTTTCAAAGCGGGACTTCGCACGGCGCGTGATCTCCGCGAACTGCTGACGGTATGCCTCGAACGCCCGGCTGATGGCGTCGGCCGCGTACCACGCCAATACCGTGTCATCGCGCCCAGACGACATGGCTTGTGCCTCACTGCCTCCCAAAACGATTAGAGATTGGCGATTTCAAACTTCCAATCTCCAATCTCTAATCTCTAATCCCTGGTCCCTGAAAGGTCACATATTCGCAATCACCACATCCCCGAACTCAGAGCACTTCACTTCCTTCGCGCCCTCCATCAGCCGCGCGAAGTCGTAGGTGACGGTCTTGCTGCCGATCGCGCCATCCATGCCCTTGACGACCCGATCGGCCGCTTCGGTCCAGCCCATGTAGCGCAGCATCATCTCCCCCGACAGGATGACCGAGCCGGGATTGACCTTGTCCAGATTGGCGTACTTCGGCGCGGTGCCGTGCGTCGCTTCGAACACGGCGTGGCCGGTGACATAGTTGATGTTGCCGCCCGGCGCGATGCCGATGCCGCCCACCTGCGCCGCCAGCGCGTCCGACAGATAATCGCCGTTCAGGTTCATCGTCGCGATCACGTCGAACTCGTCCGGGCGGGTCAGCACCTGCTGAAGTGTGATGTCGGCAATCGCATCCTTGACGAGGACCTTACCCCGGGCCAGCTCGGCCTTCTGCTCGGCGTTGGCGGCCTCTTCGCCTCGCTGCGCGTCCGCCTTGGTGCGCTCCCACTGCGACCAGGTGTACACTTTATCGCCGAATTCGCGCTCGGCGAGCGCGTAGCCCCAGTTGCGGAACGCGCCTTCGGTGAATTTCATGATGTTGCCTTTGTGAACGAAGGTCACGCTCTTGCGCTTGTTGGCGATGGCGTAGTTGATCGCGGCGCGGATCAGGCGCTCGCTGCCTTCGCGCGACACCGGCTTGATGCCGATGCCCGACGTTTCCGGGAATCGGATCTTGCCAAACTCTTTGGGAAAAGCTTCTTTGAATAGCGCAAGGAATTTCCGACCGGCTTCGGAGCCTTCTTCGAATTCGATGCCCGCATAAATGTCTTCCGTGTTCTCACGGAAGATCACCATATCCACTCTTTCCGGGCGCCGGACCGGCGAGGGCACACCCTTGAACCAGCGCACCGGCCGCAGGCACACGTACAGATCGAGCAACTGGCGCAGCGCGACGTTCAGCGATCGAATCCCGCCGCCCACCGGCGTCGTCAGGGGGCCTTTGATGCCGACCAGGTATTCGCGGAAAGCCTCGACCGTCTCTTCCGGCAGCCAGGTGCTGAACTGCGTGAACGACTTCTCACCGGCGTAGACCTCCATCCATTTGATCTGGCGCTTGCCGCCGTACGCTTTTTGCACCGCCGCATCAAACACGCGCACGCTGGCGCGCCAGATGTCGGGGCCTGTGCCGTCGCCTTCAATGAAAGGAATGATCGGATAATCCGGCACGTGCAGCTTGCCGTTATGAATAGCGATCTTCGCGCCGTCCGCCGGCGCGATGGGTTCAGGGCTGACCATGGGTTTGGGTTCCTCCAATGATGATTCGCCAACCTCGCCGGCCGCGAGGTTTTTCATCTGTGAATAACGCGAATCGCCACTCATTCTTCGCGCTATTCGCGTAGATTCGCGGATCGCTCTCGGATTGCGGCCAGAAGCCGCGCTTGCGTTGAGGCGATTATAACACGCTCACGGCTTGCGGCGGACGAGGCGACCGGCCGTTCACCGTAATCGTCGCCACGCGCTGGGCCGAGCCGGCTATGTCGGTCGAGAGAGTCAGGGTGTTAGCCAGCTCGTTCTTCCATGCTCGTGATATACTTTCGGCTATCGCTCTTTGAGGAGACCCTCTGGATGAACATTCTCGTCACCAATGACGACGGATACGCCGCGCCCGGCCTGCTCGCGCTGAAAACGGCGCTGTCCGGGGTGGGCAACGTCGTCGTCGTCGCGCCCGAGCACAACTACAGCGCGGCAGGGCACGTCAAGACGATGCACAAGCCGCTGCGCATCGGCGAAGTGCATCTGCGCGACGGCTCGACGGCGTATGCGACGACCGGCGCGCCCAGCGACTGCGTGGCCCTCGTGCTGCTCGGCGCGCTCGACTTCAAACCCGACCTCTTGTTGAGCGGCATCAACCTCAACTGTAACCTCGGCCACGACGTGACGTACTCCGGCACGGTGACCGCCGCCATGGAAGGCACGATCGGCGGCGTGCCTTCGATCGCCGTGTCGGCGGCATCCGCCGAGGCGTACCTGGCCGCCGCCGAGTTCGCCGCCCGGCTCGCCGCGCAGGCATTCGAGCGCAGCCTGCCGCGCGACGTGCTGCTCAACGTCAACGTCCCGGCGCCGCCCATCTGCGGCGTGCGCATCACCCGCATGGGGAAGCGCTTGTATCGCGATGAGCTGATCGTGCGCCAGGACCCTCGCGGACGACCCTATTACTGGATCGGCGGCGAGCGGCCATCCGGCGTGCCGGATGAGGGCACCGACATCTGGGCTATCGACAACGGCTACATCTCCGTCACTCCTATCCAGCTCGACCTGACCGCCTACTCGTGGCTCGAGACGCTGAGCGCGTGGGACTTGAAAGCGGAGGCATGGCAATCGGTATGAATCCCTCCCAATACAACGCAATCCAAACGCTACCACATCCCACAGCCAACGAAAGCCGGCTCTGGAAGCCTCTATAGTGCCTACTAGGATGTGATACCGGCACAGCAACACGGCTGACCCGGTCGTGTTTGACTTGGACGCGCTAACATGTTCTCGATAACCCTTCACGACATCGTCTCGAGAGAGCAAATGGAGGTCGAAACCCACCAGTTCGGCAGCGTCGTCGTCGTCGCCGTGGGCGGCAACGTGGATGCCACGACCGTCACTGACCTGAATGCGGTATTCGACGATCTCGTCGGCCGTGGCGTGCGGAACTACGTGATCGATCTGGGTCGGGTGAGTTTTATGGACAGCTCAGGTCTGGCCGCCCTGGCCAGGCTCTACAAGCGCATCCGCATCGGGCACGGCGACGTGCGGCTGTGCAATCTGCCCCCAGAGCTGCGTCGCGTCGTGGAGTTGACGCGGTTCGATCGGGTCTTCGACATTTTCGATGAGCGCGCAGCCGCCGTCGCCAGTTTCGCAGAGTAAGCTGGTGCGATCATCACTACCCGGCGAATGGGCTGCCGTGGTCTCCACCCAGAAGCGAGTCCCGTGGATATATCACCCACGCATCGATACGAAGTCCGGGGCGGGAGCGAAATCGTCGGCAGAGTTCGCGCCTGGGCCACCGAGACCGCCGCCGGGCTGGGCGCCGACGAGCGCGCCACGGCTGACATCGCGCTGGCCGTGAGCGAAGCCGTCACCAACGTCGTGCGCTACGCGTACGCCGATCGGCAGGAATGCCATCTCATCCTCACTGCCAAACGCATCGGAGAACGAATCGT
Organism: Anaerolineae bacterium; assembly: GCA_035283185.1. Lineage (GTDB taxonomy): Bacteria > Chloroflexota > Anaerolineae > Fen-1058 > Fen-1058 > DASSFZ01. The sequence continues at coordinate 35,540 of DATEUJ010000162.1, forward strand.
CTTTCGGCTGCGCGACTACGGCGACAAGTTCGATCCGGCCCGCGTGCGGCCTCCGAAGATGGACGGCGAGCTGACCGTCGGCGGCTATGGTATATTCTTGATGCAGCACGTCATGGACGACGTACGCTACGTGACCAGCCATCCGGCCGGGACCGAATTGTTCATGATGCGCCGCAGGCATCGTTAGGGTCAGAGGACATGCGCATCGGCATAGGCCACCTGTATGGCTTGGCGGGTTCAGGCAGTGCGATCTACGTGGCGCGTCTGGCCGAGACGCTCGCCTCGCGCGGGCATTACGTCGCGCTGTTGTGCTACGAAGAGCACCCGGAGGATTATCGGTTCGTCGACGCCGCCTCGACGGGACGCGGGCAAGACGTCGTCACGCGGTTTCAGCGCCAGCCCGATCCGGCCTGCTGGCTCCACCAACTGAGCGGGCTGGCGCCGGTGGCCTATCCCCGTGTCGAAGCGCCCGACCGGCCGCTCTTCACGCAGCTCACCGACCGTCAACTCGAATCCTACCTGGACGAGTTGACCGAGCAGCTCGTCGAGCTGGTGCGCCGCCACCGGCTGGAAATGCTTCACGTCAACCACGCCGTGCCGCTGCCCGCTGTCGCGGCGCGGGTGAAGCGCCGCACGAGCGTGCCGTACGTCGTCGCCGTACACGGCAGCATGATCGAGTTCGTCGTCAATCGCGACGCCCGTTACCAGCCGCTGGCGTACACCGGGCTGGCCGCCGCGAACCGCGTCATCGTCTTGAACCGCGACGTGCGGGCGCGCACGGAAGCGCTGTGCCCCATCGCGCATCTGACCGAGATTCCGGTCGGCGTCAACACCGAGATATTCTCGCCCAACGCATCGCCGGAGCAGCTCCCGCAGTTACAGGAACTGCTGGCCGATCTCACCGACCAGACTATGTAAATGACCAGGCTGGGCCAAGTCCGCGCAATCACACCTCAAATTCCCAACCCGGCGCAGGACGCCGTGATCGCCGTCGTGCTGGCAGCAGGCAAAGGTACGCGCATGAAGTCCGACCTGCCCAAAGTCCTCCACACGCTCCACGGCCAGAGTCTGATCCAGCACGTAGTGGAACGGGTGCGCCGCGTCGGCATTCGCGACATCATCGTCGTCGTCGGCTATCAGCGCGAGCAGGTGATAGCTCACCTGGGCGCGAGCGTGCGTTACGCCATCCAGGAGGAGCAGCTCGGCACAGCGCATGCGGTCATGATGGCGCGCCCCCACCTGAGCAATTTCACTGGCCGCGTGCTCATCGTGTATGGCGACATGCCCCTGATCAACCCGGATACCATGAAGCGCCTCATCGATCGCTGCCAGGGCGATGTGAAGGCCTCCATGCTCACCATTATCCTGGACAATCCGCCCGATTTCGGTCGCGTCGTGCGCGGTCCGGACGGTCGCGTGCTGCGCATCATCGAGGTGCGAGATGCCAATCCCGAGACGCTGGCCCTTCGCGAAATCAACGTCGGCATGTACTGCTTCGAGTGTCGCGCGCTGCTCGCGGCGTTCGATCGTCTGTCCAACAACAACGCACAGAAAGAGTATTACCTGACCGATGCGATCGAGGCTATCGCCAGCGCCGGGGGGCGCATCGAGACCATCGTCGCGCCTACCGTGGAAGAAACGCTCGGGATCAACGAGCCGGGAAATCTGCGTTTCGCCGAGTCGCTGAAGCATCTGGATTACGCCGAGCGCATGTATCCGGTCATCGACGCGTCCCTGGCGGCCTCGCGCCGATCCCGGCAGGAAGGCGAGATTTCATGACGGCGGGTTCGCGTTTGGCTGCGCGAATCGCCTGACCGCCTCCAAGAGCTGGGCCGAGCTGAACGGCTTGGTCAAGTAGTGACTGACTCCGGCTTCCTCGGCCTGACGCCGGTCGCTGCGTTCACCGCGCGCTGTGAAGACCACGATGGGCAGCGACGACCAGCGGGAGTCGGCGCGAATGTGGCGTATCAACGCCAGTCCGCTCATGTTCGGCATCATCAAATCCGTCACCAACACGTCCGGGGTCGAACGCTGCATGGCTTCCAGCGCCTCCACGCCGTCGTGGAGAAGCTCCACCGTGTAGCCCGCCTGATTGAGAATGTGCTGCGCGAGACGGCAGATGACCGGGTCGTCGTCGACCACGTACACGAGCGCCATAGCTGTTCCCCTTCGTCCTTCGACTTCGCTCAGGATACTCAGGGCGCGGCCTGGCTCACTCAACCTTCATAATGATCAGCGTCTGATCGTCGGAGCGAGCGCTGCCTTGTTGAAAATCGTCTACCCGCTGCCGCAAAGCGTCGGCGAGCGCCAGCGCGCTACCGCCGGCTGAGCGCCGGATGGCGTCGATCAGCGGCTTGAGGCCGAGGCGCGCGCCGGCAGGGTTGCGCGCTTCGCTAAACCCATCCGATAGCACCACCAGCGCATCGCCGCTTTCCAGTTCCCGTTCGCGCTCGATACTTTGCATCTCCGGCAACACTCCCAAAGGCGGCCCATCCGCTTCCCATAGCTCGACGTCGCCCGCGTGGTACACCATTACCGGGCTGTGGCCGCAATTGACCGCGCGCAGCGCGCCGGACGCCGGATTGAACGTCGCCGTGAACAGGGTTAACAGGTGGTCGGCTTTCGACAGATCGTCGGCCAGGCCAGAGTTCACCAGGCGAGCCGCCCCGACCGGCGATCCGGTCGAGGCGAATCCGAGGCGCAGCAGGCTCAAGGCCATGGCCATAAGCAGGGCCGCCGGAACGCCCTTTCCCGTCACGTCGCCCAGCGCCAGGGCCAGCTGGTCGCCGCCGGGCACGCTGAGCGTCTGCACGTCAAGGAAATCTCCACTCACCTCGCGCGACGGCTGCCAGGAAGCGGCGACTTGCACACCAGGCAGGCTCGGCACGTTGCGCGGCAGGAGACGACTCTGAATCTCGGCGGCGATCTCCAGTTCGCGCCGCACGCGCGCCTGAGCCAGCTCACGCGCAAAGCTGCGCTCGCGCTCGAGGAAACCGGCGATCACGTCGGCCAGCGCCGCAACGAGCTTCAAATCGCCGTTCGTGAAGTCTGCGGCCTTATTGACCACGCACAGCGCGGCGTTGACGCGGCCGCCAATCTCCATCGGGGCGCAGATCAGGCGCCGGATATCGCCAAACGATCCACCGCTCAGCGCGGCAGACAGCTGTGCGTCGTTGGCGATCGCAGGCTCGGGATGCGCCTGCACGGAAGAGAGCACATCGGCGGCGCGCCTGGGATCGATCGGCTGAGTCCCTGGAAAGGAAAAGACACGTACGGCACTCTCGGCGCGCCACGCTTCGCGTTCGCGGACGACCAGCCAGCCGCGTTCGGCGCCGGTCAACCGCGAAGCCTGCTCGACGCAGGTCTGCATCACGTCGGCCAGATCGCGGCCGGCTCGCGCCGAAGCCGATACTTCGTAAAGCGCGACGAGATGATCGGTCGTCCGCACCAGCTCGTCGATCACCAGCTCCGACTCGGCCTCGGCCCGGATGAATTCCTCCAGCAGGCGGGCCTGCGCAGCCAGCACCGGCCCCAGCGCGGGAACGCTCGCTTCGAGGCACAAGGCGCCATCGAGAAGCGGCGCCTGCAGCACAGGACCCGTCGCGGCGCCGGATGCGTATACGACCCGACCTGCGGCATCGCGCACGGCGAGGTGACCGGCGCCGGCCTGACTCCAGGCGGCGGCTACGCCATCGAGCAGTGAAGCATGCCGCGCGGCGAACGCTGCGAGGTTGGAAAAGCGATCTGCGCCAGATGTCACCGACGACCTCCCTGTGGGAGGTGGTTATTACCGGATCCAGTCGAGGAACTTGAACCACAGCGCGGCGAGCGGCAAGAACCACGGCCGCCCGTCGTACAAGGGAATGGCTCTGAAGCGCAGGTCGCGGAATGGATTCCGATCGTCCTTGCCGAGAATGACGTCGGCCATCTTCGCGCCGAGGTACGTCGCCATCGCCACGCCGTGGCCGCCGTAGCCTGCCGCGTAGGTCACGCCCTCTTCGAACCGGCCGGCGTGCGGCAGCATGTCCATCGTGAAGCACACGTTGCCGCTCCACACATACTCGACGCTCGTATCCGCCAGCTCGGGAAAGACCTCCACCATATCGCGGCGCAGAATCTCCGCGCTCTTGCGGTTGGATCCGGCGGTGGGCGGTACGAACGCCGCTCGCCCGCCAAACAGCAACCGGTTATCAGCAGAGAGCCGGTAATAGTGCAGGAAATTCTTTGAGTCCGATACGACGCGCCGATTCGGAAGCAGACGCGCAGCTACGTCTGAGCGCAAAGGTTCGGTGGCGATGATGTACGAGCCGATCGGCACGACGCGGCGGCGCAGAGCAGGGGCGGCGGCGTCGGCATAACCGTTCGTCGCGAGAAACACGGCCTCCGCCGCGAGCGTGCCGCCGCTCGTCTTCACCGCGAAACTCGATCCGTTTCGCTCGATCGATAACACCTGCGTCTTCTCGTGCAGGTCGGCGCCGGATCGCTCAACGGCCTTCGCCAGGCCGCGCACGTACTTCGCCGGGTGCAGCGAGGAATTGTAAGGCTCGACCATCAACCCGAAATAGGCTTCGCTGCCGATTTCGCGCCGCTGCTCGGCGCGCGGCACCAGCTCGTGGTGGGTGGCGAATTCGCGCGAGAGAAGCTCTTGCGCGCGCTTGAATCCTTCGAAGTGCTTTGGCTTGCTCGCGGCGTAGAGGTTGCCGCATCGGCTATACTCGCAGTCGATCTGCTCGGCCGCGATGAGGTCTTCGACGAACGCGAGCGCAGCCCGCGAGGCGTCGTACAAGTGTTTGGCGAGTGGCAGGCCATAGCGTGAGACCAGCGTCTCGACGCCGACCTTCAAGCCGGCCAGCACCTGACCGCCGTTGCGCGAGCTTGCGCCCCAGCCGATCGTTTCCTTTTCGAGGACGGCGACCGACGCGCCGGAGCGCGCCAAGTGCAGTGCCGCCGACAGGCCGGTGTAACCGCTGCCGACCACCGCCACGTCGACGCGCTGCGGCAGCGGCCGATCGGTGTAACTAGGCAGATCGGGAGCGGTATCCCACCAGTAAGGTGTTTCTTTAAGTGGCATGTGTGCCTGGGCAGAGAGGAAGTCAGGGTTAGAGTTAGAGTGATGGGCGAGAGGGCGCCGCCGAAGGTGCGCACTATAAACCTCGCCTTCGGTCCTGCCTCTATGCTTTGGGCTTCGGGCGCAAAGCAACCAACCGGTCGGCGGCCTCTCGAACCGTCACCTTGCCATCTGCCAGCATTTCCCTGAGCGCGATGTCCTGAGCCGTCGTGAGCGGGTAACCTTGATCGATCTCAATGTCTAGACGCAGCTCGGTCGGGTAGCGCGGCTGCGAAGTCAACCGGCGCTTCGCATTCCTGACTTTGAGTGCCATGCGTGGCTCCGGGTCGATGGGGTGTGAACGCAATTATAGCCGATTCTGGGTTGAAGTCAGAGATTGGGAGTTTGAGTGCAAAACAAGAATCCGGCTTTCCACGCAAGGGTCAGCCGGACCTTGCCCTCGTCCCATCTGTTATTCACTTTTCATCAACTCGACAAACTCTTTTACAGTAAGGCCTGCCTTTCGAATCTGGTCACGTAACAAACCGGGGCCGAGAACCGGATGCAACGGAATCGAGAGAGTGAAGATTGAGCCGGATTTGGTCAGCACGACATGGCTACCCCGCTGTCGAGACACTTCCCAGCCTGCGCGCTCGAAGGCCTTCACAGCCTCTGCGCCGGAGATACGCGGTAGTTTAGGCATAGACCGGGACTTCGACTTCTCGACTCTCGATGGTCAGGGGTAGGTTCTTCTCGCGTCTGACCTCCAGACAGATTTGGATGGCCTCTTGGATGTTCTTCAGCGCCTCGACTTCGGTTCTGCCCTGACTCGCACAGCCGGGAATAATCGGGCATTCGACTACGTACCAGCCTTCCTCGTCCTGATACATCGTGACCGGGAATTTCATCATGATCCTCCTGGTACTACGGGATCTGCGAGCGGTTGATAGCCTGATCTTACCACGTTTCACAAGTCATGCCTCACGGATCAGTTTCCTCAGCACTGTGTGCAGAATGCCCCCATTGCGGTAGTACTCCACTTCAACCGGCGTGTCGATGCGCACTGTCGCTTTGAACTCAATCGCTAATCTCTCATCCCCCTGTGCCTTCACCGTGACTTCTTGACGCGGCTTCAAGTGATCATCCAGCCCTTCGATGTCGAATACCTCGCGGCCGGTCAGGCCGAGCGAGTCGACGCTCTGCCCCTCTTTGAACTGGAGCGGCAATACACCCATGCCCACCAGGTTGCTGCGATGAATTCGCTCGAACGATTCAGCCAGCACCGCTTTCACGCCGAGCAGCAGTGTGCCCTTCGCCGCCCAGTCGCGGCTCGAGCCGGTGCCGTACTCCTTGCCTGCCAGGACGATCAGCGGCGTGCCTTCACTCCTGTACCTCATCGCCGCATCATAAATGCTCATGCGCTCGCCGCTGGGAACGTGGATCGTCTCACCGCCTTCGACGCCCGGCAACATCAGGTTCTTGATGCGGATATTGGCGAACGTGCCGCGCGTCATGACGCGGTCGTTGCCGCGCCGCGATCCGTATGAGTTGAAGTCTTTCTTCTGCACACCTTTTGAGATGAGGTGTTGTCCCGCCGGGCTTTGCTCGGCGATGTCGCCGGCAGGCGAGATGTGATCGGTCGTCACCGAATCACCGAAAATGCCCAGGACGCGCATGCCGCTGAGCGGCTGAATGGGCTTCACGTCGAGCGACAGATCGACGAAGTATGGCGGCTCCTGAATGTAGGTCGAGGCGTCATTCCACTCGTACAGATCGCCGCCCGCGACCGGGATCGCGTTCCACGTCAGGTTGCCGTCGAAGACATTACCGTACTGCTGTTTGAACATCTCCGACTTCACCGAATTCGCGACCGCGTCGCCGATCTCCTGCTGCGTCGGCCAGATCTCGCGCAGGTATACCGGCTTGCCGTCTCGATCGGCACCGATCGGCTCGTTCACCAGATCGACGTCGACCGTCCCGGCCAGCGCGTAGGCTACGACCAGCGGTGGCGAGGCCAGGTAGTTCGCCTTGGTCAGCGGATTGATGCGGCCTTCGAAGTTGCGATTACCGCTCAGCACCGCCGCCGTGACGAGATTGCCTTCGCCGATTGCCTGCGCGATCTGCTGCGGCAGCGGGCCGCTGTTCCCAATACACGTCGTACACCCGTAGCCGACCACGCCGAAGCCGAGCGCTTCGAGGTATGGCAGCACGCCGGCCTCTTTCAGATACTCGGTGACGACTTTCGATCCGGGCGCCAGGCTGGTCTTGACGTACTTAGGCGGCCTTAGCCCGCGCTCGACTGCTTTCTTCGCCAGCAGCCCCGCCCCCAGCATCACCGACGGATTCGAGGTGTTGGTGCAGGAGGTGATGGCGGCGATGACGACAGCACCATGCCCTATCTCCGTAGTAGCGACTTCAGTCGCTTGCCCGCCTGGACGACTAACCCCACTCCGCTGCGCTACGGGGGCAAGTGAGTCGTCACTACGATGTCCGTTCCCTTTCACAGCGACTTTCTTGTTGACGGCGTATTCGGCCAGACCGAAGCCGCGATCTTTCACAGGGGCAGTGAGCGACTTGCGGAACGACGATTTCATCTCGGACAGCGGCACGCGATCCTGCGGGCGCTTAGGTCCGGCGAGGCTCGGCTCGACCGCGCCGAGATCGAGCTCGAGCGTATCGGTGAATTCGGGATCGGGTGTGCCCTCCGTGCGGAAAAGGCCCTGCTCCTTCGAGTACCGCTCGACGAGCGCAACTTCGGCATCGGTACGTCCGGTACGCCGCAGGTAGTTGAGTGTTTCGGCGTCGATCGGGAAGAAGCCCATCGTCGCGCCGTACTCGGGCGCCATGTTGGCGATCGTCGCGCGATCGGCCAGGCTCATCTGGCTCAGGCCGGGGCCATAGAATTCGACGAACTTGTCGACGACGCCCTTCTTGCGCAGCATTTGCGTCACGGTCAGCGTCAGGTCGGTCGCGGTGGCGCCCTCGCGCAGTTGGCCGTATAACTTGAAGCCGATCACTTGCGGGGTGAGCAGGTACAGCGGCTGGCCGAGCATCGCCGCCTCGGCCTCGATGCCGCCGACGCCCCAGCCCACGACGCCGAGACCGTTGATCATCGTCGTGTGGCTGTCGGTGCCGACGAGCGTATCGGGAAAAGCCAGTGGCCAGTTGTCAGTGATCAGTGGCCAGTGACCAGTGGTCGCTGACGACTGATTACTGATAACTGACCACTGATTACTGCTCACTGTCATCACCACTTTTGCCAAGTATTCGAGGTTGACCTGGTGCACGATGCCGGTCGCGGGCGGGACGACGCGGAAGTTGTCAAACGCCTGCTGGCCCCAGCGCAGGAACTCGTAGCGCTCGCGATTGCGCTCGAATTCGATGTCGGCGTTCAAGCGCAGCGCATCCGGGATGCCGAAATAATCCACCTGCACCGAATGGTCGATGACCAGATCGACCGGGATCAGCGGGTTGACCTTCTGCGGTTCGCCGCCGAGTCGCTTCGCCGCCGAGCGCATCGCGGCGAGGTCGACAACGGCCGGCACGCCGGTGAAGTCCTGCATCACGACGCGCGCGACCTTGAACGGCACCTCGACCTGCGCCGGCGACTGGGCGCTGTAATTCACCAGCATGCGGACATCCTCTTCGCTCACTACGTATCCGTCGCAATTGCGAAGCACGGACTCCAGCAGCACCTTGATCGAAAACGGCAGCCGGTCGATTGTACCGACGCCAGTCTTTTCCAGGTGGCTCAGTCGATAGAGGTGCGCCGTCCCCGATCCGGTGTCGAACGAATCGAGCGCGCCGAAGGGGTTGTGGGTTGGCCGGTTGGCTAACGGGTTCATCAAGTCTCCCTGCTGGATGAGTTCACTTTGCGCTGAAACTCATCCCATAGTTTTTCCCAGTAATCAATCACTTGTAGCTTGGCTGCCCAGCGATTGAGATAGTCCAGATCAAGGGGGCGATCCCAGCGTCCCATGTTGGCTAACATGCCGGCAATGTCACGCAAGTGCTTCGTGGACACACCCTGCGAAATTCGGTAGTAATCCAGCTTCATCAAGATCACATCCTCGGGCGCATGGAGCCAAACTTGGCCGCGTTTCGCCGGCGGATAGGGCAGCTCGCGCCGACGTCCAAAGGCGGCTCGCTCGTATTCCGTATCTTTCAGCAAATAGCAATCAGCCTTCCAGCCGCCACGCGGATCGATGACACCGAACGGAATCGGGTTGCGATAACCAAACGCCTCGCGAATGGTTTCGGCATCGGCATACATATCTGTGGCCTGAAAGGCGGCGGCGAACCGCTCGGCATCGCTCGGTCGAAGACGCACGGTCAGGTCTGCATCGAGCGTCTGGCGAGGCTCTCCGTATTGGCTACTGGCGAGCGAACCTGCGAACCCGTACTCGATACGCAGTTCATCGAGTACATCAGCGAGGACGCCGACAAACGCGCTGTATGATCTCTCGTTTGACTCCGTCACTCAGCAACATCCTTTCCACCACGCGCAACCGAATCTCTTCCGGCGGCATATCAGGGTTCGCGCGCTGCTCTTGGGCCACGTAAGAGGCCCGCGCGAAATCAGCCAAATCACCGATCATCCCGAATCGCCGTTCGGGCGAGAGTCGCGCAAGAACTGGGATCATATCGTAGTTCAGATCCGCAAACGCCTCTCGTACGGCGCGATCGAAATCTCCATCCACAAATCAGACCCCAGTCTCATCTGCCGGCCGCGCCGCTTCCCACAGCCGGCGATACTCGCCCCGCACGCTGGCGTCCAGTCGATCCGCCAGGTCGAGCGGCAGGTCCAGCGCCGCGATCAGGTCCTGCACATCGGCCAGATCGCGCAGCCGATGCGCCGCTGACAGGCCCGAGGCCAGCTTCAACTCGATCAGCCTCTCCAACCGGATGACGCGAATCCCATCGCGCTCGATGGACGCCTGCACGGGATCGGGGAAAGTGACGGGCTTCGGCTTGCCGTCGCCGGGATACTCGCCGGTCGTGATGATCTCAATTCGGACATTGTTCGCCGTATCGCGGAATGACCTCTGTGCGCCGGAGAACGCGGGAACGTACCCGCGTCCCACACGTTTCTCGCGAAAGGCGGCCAGCCCTTGCGCGGTCAATAGAATGTCCACATCTTCCGTATATCGCCGGTAACCGTGCGTAATCAGCGCCATGCCGCCGATCAGCGCATAAGGGATACCCTCTTCATCCAGCCACTGCACAAAGCGGCGCAGAGCATCATAAACCTCACCCCGTCGGTTGAAGAGCGCATCACCCTCGCGCAGCACCCGCCAGATCGATTTGCCTTCTCTCTCGTGGGCGTTCATGAGTAAAAGTATACCATTGCCCCGCCCTTCACGCATCACGCGTCGCGCCTCAGTGTGCACGCAAAACATGTCAGGTGGCTCACCCGCCCGCGTCCCCGCGGGCGGCCAACCGCGAGGACGCGGTTTGGCGAGCACTATAACGACTGACAACATTTGCGTGCACACGCGCCTCACGCCTACCGCCATCACGTACCAATGATTCGTGAAGATCTCGCCTTCCTTCTCTACGACGTTCATCGCCGCGCGCTGCAACTTGCCGAGCGAAGCGATGATCTGGTGAATCTCGGCGGCATTGCCCGGCGAGACGCTGGCCGTCAGCGACGATAATGGCCGATGCTTTGTATACCGCTCGATCGCTTCGACCTCGAAGCCGGCCTCGGACAACATGCGCTGCCACTCGCTCGGCCTGTGTTCCCGCACGTGCGACTCGTCGTGGAGCCGGTCGAGACGATTCATCGTCGCGTCGATGAAGTCGTCATCCGGCGCGCTGCGATCGTCAATAACCAGTCTCCCATTACCCTTCAGTACGCGCTTCATTTCACGCAGCGCCCTGGCGATGTCCGCAAAGTGATGCGCCGCGCGGCGGCAGGTCACTCGGTCGCGATCACCCACCGCACGTGCGGCGCGAGAGCGAGTGCCGTGTGACCGGTCCCCGTCGCCACGTCGAGGATGAGCGCATCGGGCCAGGGTCGCGCCAATTCGACGACGCGATCCAGAACGGCCTTGTCTTTATGTGCCGCGCTGCTCGCATAAATGGCCGCGCGTTGGCCGAAGACTTGCCGATCAGTTGGCGTCATGTGGCTCCTTTCCTATAGCGTGGAGCGTCCTCCGCTGCCGGTTTCCAGTATAATCGTGGTGCGCTCCAATACAAGCGCCAACCGGTGATGTCGTCCATCGGAAAACCCGATAGATGGCCCGGCCAAGCGATGCGCGATATGCGATACGCGATATGCGAAAAGCCCATGACCGAAGATCAACTCCTCGTCTTGATCACCGTCGCCCGCACGCGCAGCCTTAGCCGCGCCGCCGGCGAGCTTGACCTCGGCCAGCCGACAGTCAGCGACCGGCTGCGCGCCCTGGAGCGCGAGCTGGGGGCAGCGCTAGTGAGGCGGCAGGGCCGCGGCGTCGCGCTCACCCCCGAAGGAGAGGCATTCCTGCCCTACGCGCAGCGCGCACTGGACGTGTTGAAGCAGGGGGCAGAATCCGTCCGAGCCGCGTACGGCGGCTCGGGCGGCCGTGCCAGCATCGCCGTGACCGTCACCGCCGGCGCGTATCTCTTCGCGCCTGCGCTCGTCGCGTTCCAGAAAGAGCGCCCTGGCGTCGAAGTTCAGGTACGCTCGGCGCACTCGTGGGAATCGCCCGGCCTGCTGCTCGACGGCGTGGTGCATCTTGCGCTCACGTCAGGCGCGCCGGTACATCCGCAGATCGAAACTGTCGCCGAATTTCGAGGAAAGCTGGCGCTCGTCGCGCGGAGCGACCACCCGCTGGCGCGCAAGCTTGAAGTGAGGAAAGCAGATTTGCTCGACGAGCAACTGCTTGTCTCGTATTGGGGACCGGCCCATCAGAGGTTCCTCGAAGACGTGAAGGCCGGTGAAACGCCGCGCCGCTGGATGGAGCTTAGCCCGGTCGAGCTGGTCAAGGGATTGTTGATGGCGGGAGTGGGAGTGAGTATTATGCCGGAGGTCGCTGTTAAAGAAGAGATTAGAGATCAGAGATTGGAGGCGCTCACGTTGGCCGATGTGAAACTGCCCGACTGGCACATCGCGCTCTCGCGGCGAGCGCACCGGGCGGCGAACCCGGCGGCGGATGCGCTGGCGGAGGTGTTAGTGAAGGTATTGCCGGGTCTAACAGATAGTTCCCTCAGTTCCCTTAGTACCCCCTAACTACAGCGCCTCGCTCTTCGCCAGCCGCTCTCCGTACTGCTGCTTGTAATATTCCAAATACTCGCCGCTCTTCAGCTTGCGCCACCACCACTCGTTCTCGACGTACCACTTGACTGTTTTCTCCAGCGCTTCGGCGAACGTGTGCCGGCTCTCCCAGCCCAGCGCGCCGATCTTGCTCACGTCGAGCGAGTAGCGCCGGTCGTGGCCGGGCCGGTCGGCGACCTTGCGAATGAGCGAGTGCGGCTTACCCAGCAAATCGCACACCGTCTTGGCCATGGCGACGTTCGTCGTCTCGGCGCCGGTGCCCAGGTTGTACGCTTCGCCTGGCACCCCCCTGTGCAGCACGATGTCGATGCCCTCACAATGATCGACGACGTACTGATAATCGCGCTGCTGCAGGCCGTCGCCATACAGCGGCAGGGGCTGATCGTCGATGGCGTTCGTGATAAAGAGCGGCACGGCCTTCTCGGGGTACTGGTAGGGGCCAATGCAGTTGGAACCGCGGCTAATGGTCGCCGGCACGCCGAACGAAGTGAAGTAAGCGTGCACCATCAGGTCGCCGCCGGCCTTGCTGGCCGAGTACGGGCTGCGCGCTTCGAGCGGATCGGTTTCCTTTGAGGAGCCTTCGAACACTTGGCCATAAACTTCGTCCGTTGACACTTGGTGGTATCGCTCAAGCCCGAAGCTCCTCGCGGCTTCGAGCAGCACGAACGTGCCGTACACGTCCGTCTGGATGAAATGCCCCGGCTCCATCAGCGATCGGTCGACGTGTGTCTCGGCCGCGAAGTTGACGAGGGTGTCGATATCGTGCTCACGAACGGTCTTCGCCACGCCGGCCGGGTCGCAGATGTCGCCGCGCACGAAGACATAACGACCCGCAAAGCGATCGGCCACGTCGATGAGATTGTCGAGATTCCCCGCGTACGTCAGCTTATCGTATACGACGACCCGATAATCGGGGTGATGCTCGAGCGCGAAGCGCACATAATTGGAGCCGATGAACCCCGCTCCACCGGTGACGAGCAGGTTCTTCATCGCGCTCTCGTCCTCGAATTTGACTCTCGTCCGTCTTTCATTTGGGGTCTTTCCTCAACCGATGTGGATTTCCATGTGGATAAGTGGCGCGATGGCGTGGATAAGTGCGCCTGGTTGTGGATAATTCTACCATGCGCGGGGAAAGCCGGAAAGATCGACCGCTGGGCACTCCCTATCCGTATCGAAGCTTAAAAAATCGTGAGTTTTAAGGTTGAGCTCCGATCAACCTATTGCCAAACACCCTCTCTTGCTGTAGAATGTGCCCGCACGTTCGGACTCAGGCAGAATATTCAACACACATGACCAGCCTATTCGGCCAGAGCCTTTGGCTGGCGGCGGCACAACTGCCGCCAATTTTTTTCCCTCAACCGGAAGTCGATTACGCTGTTTGAAGAGAGCCTTGTCGCATGTCTACCAGCATCTCCTTGTCACCCCGCACGGAGTCTGTCGAGATGAAGGCCGCTCATGTCTGGCAAGCCGCGCTCGGCGAGCTGCAGTTGCAGATGACGAAGCCGACATTTGAGACGTGGGTCAAGCCGGCCCGAGTCGTCGCCTACGAGGATGGCGAGTTCATCATCGCCGTCCCCAGCGCGTTCACCAAAGACTGGCTGGAAAGCAAGCTGCTTTCGTCGATCAAGCGAGCGCTGTCCGGCATTCTCGGGCGCTCGGTGGACGTCGCGTTCATCGTGATGCCCGAAGAAGAGAGCGAGACGCCTCAGGCCCTGCTCTACAGCGCCGAGTTCGCCGAGCTGGCCGGAGCGCGCCCGTCGAGTGGCGGCGCGAACAGCCCGGCGATAATGACCGGGAACTTGAACCCGCGCTACGTGTTCGACACGTTCGTCGTCGGCCCCAGCAACCGGCTGGCGCACGCGGCCTGCCTGGCCGTCGCCGAGAAGCCGGCGAGCACGTACAACCCGTTGTTCCTGTACGGCGGCGTCGGCCTGGGTAAGACGCACTTGCTGCATGCCGTCGGCCACAAGTGCCTGGCGGCCGGCTTGCAAGTTCTGTACGTCTCGTCCGAGCAGTTCACGAACGAGCTGATCAACGCCATCCGCTCCCAGGACACGGAGGGCTTTCGCGACAAATATCGCTCCATCGATGTGCTACTGATCGACGACATCCAGTTCATCGCCGGCAAGGAGGCGACGCAGGAAGAATTCTTCCACACCTTCAACGCGCTGCACGGTAATGGCAAGCAAATCGCGATGTCGAGCGACCGGCAGCCGAAGTCGATGGTCACGCTCGAAGAACGGCTGCGCAGTCGCTTCGAGTGGGGCTTGATCGCCGACATTCAGCCGCCTGACGTCGAGACCCGCACCGCCATCTTGCGCGCCAAGGCCGAAACGCAAGGCGCCGCCGCGCCCGACGAGGTCCTCGACTTCATTGCGCGGCAGGTGCACAGCAACATTCGCGAGCTGGAAGGCGCATTGAACCGCGTGCTCGCGCACGTGCGGATGACGGGCGGCCCGCTCAGCGTCGAGGCAGCCAGCGTCGCGCTGGCCGGCCTGGTCGCCCGCCCGCCGGGCCTCACCGTCAACGAGATACTCCTGGCCGTGGCGCACTACTACGGCGTTTCGATGGACGATATGACCGGGCGCGCTCGCAACAAGGAATCGGTCAAGCCTCGTCAGGTTGCCATGTACCTGTGCCGTGAAGAGATGCAGACGACTTTGCCCCAGATCGGAGAGGTGCTCGGCGGCCGCGATCACACGACGGTCATGCACGGCGTCGAGAAAATTACGCGGGAAGTCGAAGAAGACGACAACCTGCGACGCGAGATCATGGCGATTCGCGAGAAGCTCTATAACAACAGGAATGGCAGCCGATAGCTTGATCTGGACATAACATAACTAATCCATCGATAGCATCCGCGCACGGGTTGTTGGCTCAAAACGGGGAAACGAGGGCATTTGTTGCCCTCGTTTTCTCTTGGCCCAGCACCCAGAAGCGCCAAAGGTTGGCAAGTGATTTGTGGATAAGTGGCTAATAACTGTGGATAAACGAGTCGCTTTGGGGATAACTTCCGCGCTCGAAAACCTTATGTCATATCGACTATCCATATATGGGGGTATGGTGGTGGCAGAAGTCCAAAATATTGGCGGGGAGCCGAAACGACATAAGTTGCAGTCCGTGTATCCACATCATACTCACGATTTGAGATGGTTTGAGTTGGAAGGAATTCGCTAGATACGGTGGTGGCAGCATGCGGGACATCCTTATCTAGCGCACCATGAAGCTCCATCCACAAATCCACGTCCCCTACTACTATGACTATCTTCAGATACCTTTGTCTACACAGTTGCACGGTTTCTTCAGATACTTGGACGTGAAGCCGCCCGAAACGTCAGGGTCACCTGTCGCAGGTAGCCATCCTGGTCCTGGCCTCGGATGAATATCTCTTCGACGTGACCTCTGGAGCCGCTGCTCAAGCATAGCTCGAACAACTCGTCCAGAGAGGTGAAGGGAGCACTGGTCTGGCTCAAGCCCCCTTCCGGAGTCCATTGCAAGTAAACGACGGTTCCGCCTTCGGAATGTGCGGCCATACGTCGCTCCAAGGTGTAATGAGTCGGCATGGCATGCACCGGCCTAAAGAGAAAACGACTCTCCAGGTGAAAGGATGACGACCCGGGTCCTATCTTGCGCTGCTGTTCTGACGCGCTCAGCCCATGCGCGAGCATTCTGCGCGATCAAGTCGAACGTGTTATAGTGGATGGGAATGACCACCTTTGGCTCGATGAGCTTCACGGCGCGCAAGGCATCGTCCGGGCCCATGGTATAATTATCTCCGATCGGAAGCAGGGCCAGATCGATGCCTTCTTCGCCGATGAGCTTCATGTCGCCGAACAGCCCTGTATCGGCGGCGTTGTAGATCTTTTTCCCGTCCTGGGTATACAGCAGGAATCCGACCGGATTGCCTCCGTTCGACCCATCCGGTAACGCCGAGCCGTGCAGGGCCGGTGTGAGTTTCACTCTCCCGAAATCATAATTGAACCCGCCGCCGACATGCTGGGAATGAACATTCGCGTGTCCGTGTTTCGTCTCGAACCACGTGCAGATCTCATCATTGCTGATGATCATCGCGTTGGTGCGTTTGGCGATATCGGGTGCGTCGCCGACGTGATCGCCGTGGCCGTGCGAAATCAGGATGTAGTCGGGGTTCAGCGCATCGGGCTTCACCGTCGCGGCCGGGTTGCCCGTCAGGTACGGATCGAACAAGAGACGCTTCCCGCCGGTCTCGATGCTGATCGCGGCGTGCCCGTACCAAGTGATTTGTGTGACCATGTTCACCCTCCAGGAAGGCAGAATCGGATTGCTATGAGTATAAGCGTGCGGGCATCGGCTGTCAATGCGACTTTGGGCGAGGCGAAACCTGTGCTACAATTTTGCACGTATGTCTGCAGTCGTGAATGACGACCAAATCCAGCATCTGATGCAGATGCTACGAGGAGCGCCGCTGTTCTCTGAACTGCGCGATGATGAGCTGCGTGCGCTGGCGGGTATCTCCGTGTCGGCGACATTTCAACCTGGTCAGTATCTGTATCGCCAGGGCGACGACGACAAGGTGATGTTTGTGATCCTATCCGGCCGGGTGGCGCTGTTCCACATCGATCCACAGGGCGTGGAATCTTTTGTGGAGTATCGCGAGCCAGGTCCAAAGGGGTGGCTGGGCGAAGCGGCGCTGCTGCTGGGTGATGTGCGCGACGTGACAGCCCTGGTCGTCGCCGAAACGGCCGTATTGGAGGTCGAGCGCGAGGCCCTCAATCGACTGATGACTGACATGCCTGGCCTGCGCGGTCATCTCACACCCACGCCAGAAAACGCGCGCAGGCTGTATGCGCCGCATTTTGGTTGGCAGGCTGAAGGCGAAGCGGTGGTGATCTTTATCCGCAAACACCCCTGGTCGCTCGGCCGGTCAATGCTGGTGCCATCCACGATGTTAGTCGGGGCGGTGCTGGTGGCTTCTTTGCTCAGCGCGACGGTGCCCGCTTTGTCGGCCGTTTTCTGGATATTGGCGGTATTGGTGCCACTCCCGGTCGCCGCTTTCGTCATCGTCGACTGGCGCAACGATTTCTACGTGTTGACCGACAGACGGCTCGTGCATGAGGAGAAGGTACCCATCATTCGCCAAAGGCGTGAGGAAGCACCGCTCTCGGCCGTGCAGGACGTGCAATTCGCCCGTACCTCCTTCGCGGCCGCCCTGCTCGACTTTGGCGACCTGACGGTAGAAACATTCGCCGGCAGCGTGGCGATGAAAGACGTGCCGCAGCCGGAAGAGGTGAAGGACTTGATCTTCCGCGAGATCGAGCGCGTGCGCGCACGCACACGAGCCACCGCTCGCAAAAGGATCCGCGACGAGCTTGAGCATCGTGTCGGGCAAAAGGAAACCCCGACGGCGCCCATCCCAGCTCCAGTGCAGGAAGCGCCTCACAGACTGCCCCTGTGGGCTATCCTGCCGGGGATCGTTCGCTACTTTTTCCCCTCGTCACGTGAGGTTGTCGGCGACTCGGTGATCTACCGCAAGCATTGGATCGTTCTGCTCGGCAGCAGTAAGTACCCGCTCGCCGGCCTCCTTTTCACAGTTGCCGCTACCATCATCTGGTGGAATCGCGGACTTCTCATCGGCGCTCTACCCGATGAGGCTTGGATCATATGGGCGGCGTTGATGGTGGTGTTCGCTGCGTGGGCGCTGTGGTTGTTTGAGGACTGGCGAAATGATCTCTATATCTTGACTAGCAGCCGGATCATCGACATTCGGCGCGTACCATTTCTGCTGCAAGAAACGCGCAAGGAAGCGGGACTGGATCGGATCCAGACGAGCGAAGTTGTCATCCCATCGCCGAGAGCTCGGTTACTAGGCTACGGTGACGTAATCGTTCGCGTGGCTGGCGTGAGTGGTGAGTTTCGATTTATGAATGTGCGGAATCCCAGCGGTGTGCAGACTGAAGTGAGCAAGCGCGTCGATCAGTTCAAGCGCCGCCAGGCGGAGGAGGAGGCGCGCACTCGCCGCATCGAGCTGAGCGACTGGTTTGCCACGTACGATCAGATTAAGTCCGGTTACACGGCGCCGGCAGGGAGTCCCGAGCCAGGCGAGTCGGAGGGGCCGGCGCGAAGCGTGCCCCCGCCCCCATGAGAGGAGCCATGGCTGTTCGTGAGATCGTCGTCGTTGATCATCCCACCCTTCGCAAAAAGGCTAAAAAGGTCGACAAGATTACGCCCGAGATCCGGCGCCTGATCAACGACATGGTCGAGACCATGCGCGACGCGCCGGGCGTCGGGCTGGCCGCGCCGCAGGTCGGCGTGAGCCAGCGCGTCATCGTCGTCGAGTACGCGGAAGACGAGGAAAAGGAGACGCCGGACGGGCAGGCCCCCGACTGGAGCAATCGGGGGCAGGCGCCCAAGCCGGCCAAGAAGAGGCTGTATACCGTCGTCAACCCGGAGATTACGCGCCGCTCGGAAGAAATGGTCGAAGGCGTGGAAGGCTGTTTGAGCATTCCCGGTTGGGCGGGCAGCGTCATGCGGCACGCAGAAGTCGAGGTCAAAGGGCTGAACCGCGCCGGCGGCAAATTCAAGCTCCGCGCGCGCGGCTGGCTCGCGCGCATTTTCCAGCACGAGGTCGATCACCTCGACGGCATTCTGTTCATCGACCGTGTCAGCGGCCCCGACAGAATCTGGCGGCTTCCGCCGCCCGAAGCAGAATCACTCGAGGAAGCGCGCGCCGAACACTTGGGATAAGAGCCCGTCAAAGAGTGCTCCTTTGTGCGAGGCATCTCCAGAACTTGTCCTGCGAAGTCCCCGACCGAAGGGAGTGGGGAGCTTGCCGAAGGATGCCGAGACCTCACGCGAACACCTGGTTGCGCTTGGTGTTTTTGCGTTCCCCGCGCCTTGCTGTCAGACACTTGTCGGCCCAATGTGATTGACCGCGCCCGGTCGATATGCTATTCTGATGCGTGACTTGTGAGCGGCCCACCGGTAAACAGGATGCGTATATGACAGGATATTTGACCCGTAAAGGGATACGGTTCGTCGCCATCGTCGTCGCGGGCGTCGTCGCGGCGCTTTTGCTGTGGCTGGCAACCAACGTATTCAACGTCCCGCTTCCCGGCGTCGATACCTCCCCGCTCGACGTTCAACTGTTCGTCGCCCCTCAGGCGTTTGACTGGGTTTCGGAAGCGGCGGAGCGATTCAACGCCGAGGGCCGCCGCTTCAATCGCCGCCCGATCGTGATACACGTCGTCGAGCGGGATGGGCTGAGCCTCCGCGCACAGGTCAGCTCGGCGAGTTTGAATCCTGCGCCGACAGCCTGGATCGCGGAGGGGGCTTTCACGCTCGACCTGGTCAACCTGGCGGCCAGGCAGTCGGGTATCAGCAACGCATTCACCGCCGAGGGATCGGTCGCGCAGTCGGTGATGATGTGGGGGGGATTCGCCGATCGGATCGCCGCGCTGGATAGCAATTTCGGCGGATTGACGTGGAAGGCGCTGCACGAGGCGGCAATGGCGCGGAGTGGCTGGTCGAGCCTGGGTGGGCAGCCGGAGTGGGGTTTCTTCAAGCTGGTCTTAGCTGACCCGAGCAAGAGCAGTGAGGCGCTGGCGGCGCTCCTGGCTGCAGCGGCGGAATACCACGGTAAGACGAGCCTGACGGCGGCCGATGTGAACGACGCGCGTTTTCAGCAGTGGGCGCAGGAACTGGTCGATGCCGTTCCGAACTTTGCCAATCTCGGGTCCGAGCCGGGCAAGGCGCTCGCCGTGCGCGGCGCATCGGCCGGCGACGCCGGACAGCTTCTCGAAGCCGACTGGCTGAGCGCGGCGGAGGGAATGGGCAACTGGCAGACGCCCGCTTTTCGGTATGCTCCCACGGCGGTGATCTTCGACTTCCCGTTCGCCGTGTGGAGCGGCCCGCCCGGAGCGGGCGGCGACCCTTCGGCTGCCCCTTCCCCTTCACTTCGTTCAGGGTCAGGGCTTCGGCTCAGTGCAGACGCTGCGGAGGATTCCTCGCGCCAGGACGCCGCCCGTCTGTTCCGCGATTACCTTCTGCAAGATGCGCAGCAGCGCCGCGCCGAGGCATTCGGACTTCGACCCGCGTCGGGGAATGTTTCCAACGCCGAAGGCAGCCTCTTCGCCCGGTGGGCTTCTCTCGGATTCGAATCGGGCCGGCCGCCGACGGCGAGCGCGCAGGCGAGCGCCGACGCTGTGCTGGCCGCATTGCGCTGGGCCGAGCGCGCCGCCGGCCGTTGATCGTCGTGTCGATACGCGCCTATCCGAAAACTGGATCGCAGGCTCACTTGCCCCCGTAGCGCAGCGGAGTGGGGTCAGCCTGCCTTGTCTAAAGCGGACTGAAGTCCGCACTCCGGGAGTTTCTAAGGAGGTGTACGATGAGACATACACTCGTGAATCGGCTCCTGGCAGCGATTCTGACGTTGGCGATATTTGCTGCGGCCTGCGATGGTGGTGGGACGGTCGAGGGCACGCCGGTCGTCGATCGACCGGCCAATGCGGTCGAAGTTTCTATTGTCTACGCGCCTGAGTTCGCGCCGTTCATGCCGGATGCCATCACCGATTTCAACCGCGCCTTCGCCGAGGGCCGCCATCCGGTGACCGGCCAGCCTCTGGCGCCAGGCGAGCGTCCGATCTACGTCACCGGGAAGGACGCCTCCAGTGGCACCGTGATGCAAGGCATCGTCAACGCGGTCATCGCGCCGGGCAATGTCAACGTCGAGCGGCCGACGCTGTGGTCGCCGTCGGTCAGTCACTGGCTGGCGTTGGCGAACTACAACACCGGGCGCGAGCTGTTCGACCTGACCGACAGCCCGCCCACCGCGCTCGCGCCGGTGGTGATGGCCATCTGGGAGTCGCGCTTGAACGCCATCAAGGCGAAGAACCCCGGCGAAGCCATCGGCTGGGAGCATCTGCTGGAGGTGCTCAACGATCCGGATGGCTGGGCCTCGTACGGCATTCCAGGCCGGTCGACGGTGTATTACGGCCACACCGATCCGTACATCAGCAGCACCGCGCTCTCGACGCTGATCGGCGAGTTCTACGCGAGCGCGCGCTATAACTCGAACAACCCGAACCTGCGCCGGCTGACGCTGGACGTCGTCAACGATCCGCGCGTGCAGGAGGGCGTGCGCCGCATCGAGCAGTTGATCAAACACTACTCGGCGCGCACGACGGAGTTCAAAGAATACATCGCGCAAGGGCCGGAATATCTCGACTTCGTCGCGCTCGAAGAGAACGACCTGATCTATATCAACCAGGGCAAGACGCAATACCGGCCGCCGGAGCGCCTGGTGGCGCTGTACCCGAAGGAGGGCACCTTCTGGCACGAGCATCCCTTCGCCATTCCGAACGCCGATTGGGTGACGCCCGAGCAGCGCGCCGCCGCCAAAGTGTTCACCGAGTACGTGCTGTCGAAGCCGGTGCAGGAGAAAATCCTGGCCAACGGTTTCAGACCGGCGAATCCTGACGTGCCCGTCGGCTATCCCATTGTCACCGATCTGGGCGTCGATCCGGCGCAGCCGGCGACGGTTCTCGACGTGCCCGATCCGGCGGTCGTCGCGGCTGTGCAGTCTTCGTGGCAGTTTGTGAAAAAGCAGGCCGACGTCTTGCTCCTGTTCGACGTCTCCGGCTCGATGTCGGGCGACAAAATCGATCAGGCGCGGCAGGCCGCATTGGCCTTCCTGGGCAAGCTGCCGGCGCAAAACCGCGTCGGGTTGATGACGTTCAGCCACATCATCGACCAACGCGTGCCGCTCGACTCCTTCGAGCGTAACCGGGACGACCTGATCGGCGCGGTGCAAAGCCTGCGCGCCGACGGCGATACGGCGCTGTTCGACGCCATCATCGCCGCCGTCGACACGCTGTCGCAGGATCCCGAAAGCGAGCGCATCCGCGCCATTGTCTTGCTCAGCGACGGGCAGGACACCGCCAGCCGCGAGTCGCTCAACGCGATGGTCAACGCCATCAACGCGCAGCGCCAGGGCAAGAACCCGATCTTGATCGTCCCCGTGGCCTACGGCCAGGACGCAGACATCAACGCGCTCAACGCCATCGCGCGCGCCTCTTCGACTCGCGTGCAATCGGGCGATCCGGAGAGCATTCAGAGCGTGTTAGAGATCATCAGCAGTTACTTCTAGCCCAGATGATACATCTTTGGCTCAAGGCGGATGATCCATCCGCCGTTTTAGCCGCCGGATGGATCACGCGCAGCGGAGCGGGAGCAACTTGGATCTACTGAGTCTAGATGATACATCCGGCACTCCGCAATCATTTGACCAGCCTCCGAGCGGGTGCTACAATCTCTCTTGATGCGCATCCGTGACATCATCTGGTTCGAAGAGGTCGAAGAGAAGATCATCCGAAAGCATCGTGTCTGGCCGGAAGAAGCGGAGCAAGTGATGGAACACGAAGATAGAAGCAGTCTGTCCCACTCGCGCTCGTATGCCGAACTCGCCGAGTTCTGGGACAGCCACGACGCGACGGAGTTCGACACACAGACACGCGAAGTCGAGATGGAGTTCGACCTGCGCTCACGGCGGCATTACATTGCCATCGACCCAGAAGTGCTCTCCCGCCTGCGCGAAGAAGCCGCAGCGCGAGGTCTGAGTGCTGAGAGCCTGGCCAACCTCTGGCTGCAAGAACGGATTCTGAAGCAACACGCGTAGTACGCTTGTTTGCGCGCATCTTCTGCACCTGGCCGCGCCCTACACCCTGCTTAGCGTTAAGTGAAGAGACGGCCTGTTGCCCTCTCGCATCGGGAAGGGCACTTTCTGTGCCAGAGGACACTGTCATGAATTTGTGGCATGATCTAGAAGTCGGGCCGGACGCGCCCGACACCATCCACGTGGTCGTCGAGGTGCCGAAAGGCTCGCGGAATAAATACGAGTATCATAAGCAGGCGGGCACGATCTTCCTCGACCGCGTGCTGTATTCGTCGCTTCACTATCCCGGCGATTACGGCCTGATCCCGCGCACGTTCTATGGAGACGGCGACCCGCTCGACGCGCTGGTCATGGTGGGCGAGCCGAGTTTTCCGGGCTGTGTCATCGTCGCCCGCCCGATCGGGATTTTCCGGATGCTGGATAAGGGCCTGCCCGACGACAAGGTTCTGTGCGTGCCGGCCACCGATCCCATCTTTCGCGATGTCTACGACTTGCCCGACATCCCGCAGCACTTCCTGGAAGAAGTCGCGCATTTCTTCTCCGTCTATAAGGACCTGGAAGGCGTGCATGTCAAGAAGGTCGGCTGGGAGCGCGCCGAAAAAGCGCGCGAGAGCATACGGCATGCCGTCGCGCTGTACAAACAGCAGGCCTGGTGACAGCGCCGCCGCCCGACTCGGCAGTGCGGGTTTCCGCCTCAAGTCGGAGATCGATTTCAACCGCTGGCCCGGTGACGGCGGCGCTCCCCTGCGCTACACTCAGGTCGATCTTGCGTTCAGGGGCACTCTCATGGATACCACTGCCAGGCATCCCCGTTTCATCGTCGGCGTTGCATTCGTGCTGCTAGGCGTGCTGCTTCTCATGAGCAACGTCGGCCTCTTGTATGGCGTCAATGTCTGGGCTGTCCTGTGGGGCCTGGTCTGGCTGTGGCTGGGCGCGATGGTCGTCGGGCCACGGGGCCGCGGGGTCGGGTCGGGGAGGCTGGCGCTGGGCCTGCTGCTGATTGCCGTCGGTGCGATCACGCTGGCCCACGGCGCCGGGCTGATCGGCTTCTCGTTCGGGGATTTGCTCTTCCGGTACTGGCCGCTGATCCTGATCGCGCTTGGGGTATTTTTGCTGTACCAGTATAATCGCAGGCCGGCGCCCGGCTTACCTTCCGCGGTTGAGCGCATCGAGCACGATTCTATCTTCGGCGATTTCAAGCTGACGCAGCCCGGTTGGCGTCTGCGCGACGTGCGCGCCAGCTCCGTCATCGGCGATATGAAGATCGATCTGTCCAAGGCGGACATCCCGGACGGAGAAACCGTGCTCGATCTGAGCGCCGTCGTCGGCGACATCGACGTGTGGGCGCCGCTCGGCCTGCCGGTTGCGCTGGACGCGCGCTGCACTTTTGTCTCGCTCAACCATTTCGGCCGTAAGCAAGACGTGAGGCTGCAGCGTTACACCGACGCGCCGGCCGATTTCGCGTCGTCGGCGCGGCGCGTGCGCATCCAGGTCGATCTGGTCTTCGGCGATCTCACCTTGACGCGCGTCGGCTAACGTCCCCACCGGGATGTGCTATCCGTGCCCGAATCCGTGTTTGTCGTCTCGTGAACCGGCAATCTCCCTTCCGTTCGCGGCCGCTGTACTCCGGCATTCAGTGGCGCCTGACGGCGACCACCGTGGCAGTGACCGTCGTCGCCATCCTGGCCGTCGAAGTGGCTATGGCGCTGGACGTGATCCCGCGCAGCCCCGTGTTCCTCGTGGGGGCGGCGGCTGTTGCCGGCGGCCTATTCGGCTTCCTGACGTCACGCGCCATCAAGCGGCGGCTGCGCTCGATCGCGCGCGCGGCGGCTGCGATCGCGGCCGGCGACCTGAGCCAGCGACTGGCCATCGACGGCGATGACGAGATCGCCGAGCTGGCCGAGCAATTCAATGAGATGGCCTTGCGGCTGGACGCCAACGCCGCCGAACTGCGCCGCCTGGCGGCGGCTGACGAACGGAGCCGCCTGGCCGGCGAACTGCACGACTCGGTGAACCAGCAGATTTTCAGCATCAGCATGCTCGCCGCCACGGCGCGCAAGAAAATGGGCAGCCATCCCGCGTCCGATGACCTGGCCCGTCTCGAAACGCTGGCGCGCGAAACCCACACCGAAATGCGCGCGCTGGTTCGCGAACTTCGTCCTACCGCGCTCGAGCATGCGGATTTATCCACCGCCTTGAAACGATACGTTTCGGATTTCGGCAGCCGGTATGGCCTGACCGTCGTCGTCGACGCGCCGCCGATCGGCCGGCTGCCGGCCGATCTGGAAACGGCACTGTACCGTATCGCGCAGGAAGCGTTGGGCAACGCCGTGCGGCATGCGTCGGCGAAGCAGGTTCATCTCAGCCTGCGCCGCGACGACGGCGTAATCGAGTTGAGCGTCCAGGACGACGGGCACGGCTTCGACGTGCAGGCACATCGTGAGGGCCTGGGACTGCACAGCATGCGTGAGCGCGCCCAGGCGTTCGGTGGAACCTGTGAAGTGCGCAGCGAGCCGGGAAAGGGCAGCAGCATCTACGTGCGCGTGCGGGTGACTTAGTCGAGTGGTCGGGTGGTCGAGTGGTCGAGGTAAGGAGGCGTTCATGTCGTCTGACAAAGTCACGATCGTCTTGATCGACGATCATCAGGTCGTTCGTGAAGGGCTGAGAGCCTATCTTTCGACCGAGCCGGATATCGAGGTGATCGGCGAGGCGAGCAATGGCCGCGAGGGAGCCAGGCTTGCCGCCGAGCGGGTGCCTGACGTGGCGCTCGTCGATCTCGTGATGCCCGATCCCTCGCCCGGCCCGGCCGGACCGATGGATGGCATCATGACCATCCGCGAGATTAAGAAGCTCAGCCCGCACACGCAGGTCATCGTCCTGACTTCTTACGCCGAAGACGAGAAGATCTTTCCGGCGGTGCGCGCCGGCGCGCTGAGCTATCTCCTGAAGGACGTGAGCGCCGAGGACCTGGTCAAGGCGATTCACGCTGCAGCACGCGGCGAGGCTACACTGCATCCGCAGGTGGCGGCCCGGCTGGTGAGCGAAGTCAGCGGCGGCGACCCTTCGGCTTCGCTCAGGGCAGGCGTGCGCGCGTCGGGCGTCGACACGCTGACCGAGCGCGAGATGGAAGTCTTGACGCTCATTGCGCGTGGCATGAGCAACCGCGAAATCGCCCAGGCGCTCGTCGTCACCGAAAAGACGGTGAAATCGCACGTCAGCAATATCCTGAGCAAGTTACACCTGGCTGATCGGACGCAGGCCGCGATCTATGCGCTGCGTCAGGGCATCGTTCCTTAAGTTGACGCATAGGGATGCGTCAACACCATCACACTGGCCGGGCGATCACCATCGCGAACTTCGACGAGTTGCCCTGCGTCGCCTTCCACGCGGCCCGGAAATTCGGCCAGGTGTAGAGCTCCTCCCGGTTCGGGAACGGGTTGTACACGCGGATCGCCGTCGCGCCCTTGCGCGGCGCGACCACGTCGATCACGCCGACCCAGTGGGCGATCTTCTTGACGCTCTCGGCCATCGGCTTAATCCGGCCGTTTCGATCGATGTTGACCAGCGCCAGCAGCCTGGCTCCCGCGTCGATCTGCGCCAGCATATCCGGCGGCTCGAGGACAGGCACAGGCTGGGCCGGGTTCTGCGCGCGCCGAAACTCGGCCCGCAGACGCCCCCCGCTGGCGAACTGGACGAACTCGACGAGCTTCGACCCGAGCGTCGTCTGGGCCGGGTCGGCGAGGATGTCGTCGCCGTCGCCGGTCGGGAGATTCACGAACTGCTGCAAACCCTCCTGAACGCCCAACCCCAGCAGGCTGATCACGCTCAGTTGTCCGCACAGGTTGAAGTGCGCATTCGGGAAGCGGCTGCCGAGCATCTTCTTCAAGTTGAGATACTGCGCCGCCGCCGCGCCCTGCACGCCGAATGCCCGCCACGCGCCGGATACGCCGCTCCCGGCGTCGCCAGGCAGAATCGGGTGCTCGGCTGCGCGCCCTTCCTGCGAGAGGCCACCGAAGAAGAGCGCCGTCGCCTCGGCCAGCGCCTCGAGAGGCCACCTGGCGCGAGTGGGCGACGCGTTGAGCCAGTCCACCCACGCCTGATGCTCCTCGTCGAAGACGGCCTGCCGATCCTCCTCCGGCAGCGCCCTCCATCTCGGCGCGGCGATCCACGGCGGCCGCGTGCGCGTGCGAAGCCATTCGGGCAAAGCCGGGCTGAGCGCCTGTACGTCGATTGAGTCGTTAGACATGTTGGCCTCCCTTCGAGCAGACTTTTACACCATGGACGCTTCGCGCACGGATGCCACGGATGGCCGCCCCTCCATATCTGTGTAATCCGTGTCATCCGTGGTTAGACGGTCTGCTAATGCGGCGGCGTAGCCGTCACGACGAAGAACACGATGAACACCAAGGTGCCGGCGAAAAGCGCGGGCGACACGAAACGCATTCGCGCGTCGGGTTGCTCCGCCGCTTCCAAATGCTTGTTTTCGCTCGCGAGGGTGTTACCCAGCGCCTGGCCGATCCAACTGCCGCCTGCGCCAATCAACACGCACGCGACGACGACCGGCGCGATGTTGGCCCATCCGATCTGCGGGTGCGCGAACACGCGGTTGATGACCGGGATCGAGACCAGCAGCAAGCCGATCGTCGCGGCTATCCCGTTCAAGAAGGCCGGCGACGAAGATCGGCCTGTCCTGAGACGATAGGCGTACCACACGTCGAGCGCGATCAGCGGCGGCAGCACCGGCAGCCACGAGTCAATCGTGATGGCGTGATAGTTGAAGAGCTGGATCAGACCGAAGCGGATGAGCAGCGTCAAGACGCCGGTCGCCGTGGCCGCCCCCGCACGGCGCAAGGCGTGATTGGCGAACGTGCCCACGAAGGCAGCCAGCGCCACGTAGATCGCGGGCAGCAGCCAATCCGGCCGCGCGCGAATCGTCGCATTCGCATTTTCCCAATCGGTCGCCAGCACCTGGAGTTGCAGGTTGAGAGCAAAAGCGCAGGCGATCGGCGCCAGCGCCTCCGGCGCTGCCATGCGCCAGATCGCGCCCCACGCGCGTGGCGCGAGCGTGGAAAGCTGCACGGCGGCGGCCAGCAGCGTCACGATCGACACGTTGAACAGCAGGACGATGTGCGGCAGGCTCCACGCCGAGATGTCTGCGCCGTAAATCGTGTGCCAGATCGGATCAGCCGGCACGAGGAACATCAGCAGCGCGCCGGCCAGCGTCATGAAGCCCAGGGCCGGATCGGCGCGGAAGCGCTGCTGCCACGTGCCTTCGCCGCTGACGATGAGCCGGAACACGTACACCAGCGCCAGCACGGAAGGGATGAGCAGGCTCGCATAAATGAGCAGATGCGGGCGCCACAACAGGTCCGGCCCGAACGGAAAGCCAAACGAGCGATGCCACACTTCGTCCCAGAAGCCACCGACGACCAGGCACATGCCGCTGATCAGAAGCAGCACGGCGAACAAGCGGCGCTGCGCGAACGAGAGCACCGACGTCTTGGGCGCTTCGACGCCGGCCGGCAGCGGCTTGACGAGCAGATACCAAGCCGCGAAACCGAAGGCAAGCAGCGCGCCGATCAGAATCGCTACGCCGATGCCGAAAGCCAGCGTCTCGCCGGTCGGCACGCCGCCCCACACGGTGAGCCACACGAATACGATCACCGCCGCGACGGCGATGGCGGGCGCTGTGAGCCGGCTGCGTGCGGAAGGTTGAGATGTTTGACTGACCAAGCCACTCCTCCGGTTGAGTTCTTCTGCCCCAATTATCCCACAATGTGCTTGCTCGCCCAAGTTGTCGCGCCCCGTTCCGCGTTGACCCGCCCGATCAAGAATGGTATGATTTGTACACAGGGAGGACGTGCTGATGACCACCTACCAGATTACGCTTGAAATCGAGCAATTAAAGGAAGGTCCCTATTTGGGTACCAGTCCAGACTTGCCGGGGTTGATCGTGCAGGCCAGCTCGCCCGAAGAAGTGATCGCGCTTGCGCCGGACATCGCTCGCGACTTGATTGAAGTGATGCTGGAAATTGGACGAATCCCCGCACGCATCTTTCCGCTGTTATTCCCCATCATCCTGGCGACATCCCGAAAGGCACGCTGAGCGCCATACTGAAGCAACTGGGCATCAGCCGCGACGAGCTTGACTCGGTGAGATAGTGGGAGAAACGGACATGAATATCAAGCCGATCAAGACCAAAGCCGACTATCGCGCCGCGCTGGCGGAAATCGTTCGCCTGTTCGGTGCTGCACCCGGCACGCCGGAAGGCGACCGCCTGGACGTGTTGACGACGCTCGTCGAAGCCTACGAGGCGCAACACGAGCCGATTCCAGTGCCTGATCCAATCGAAGCAATTTTGTATACTATGGAAAGCCGCGGCCTGTCGCGCCGTGACCTGGAACCGTACCTCGGCAGTCGCGCCCGCGTATCGGAAGTTCTCAATCGCAGACGGCCACTGTCAATCGAAATGATCCGCAGACTGCACACCGGGCTTGGCATTCCGGCAGAAGTGCTGATACGCGCGTACCCTAACGCTTCCAGGCGGCTACGCCGCACACCTCAGCCGGCCCACACGGCTCATGGCGGATACCTCATAGTCCCGTAGACCCGGACGGGAGTCCGCGACCGTTGGACCAGTTCGAGCGCGCGATGAAACGACCGCGCTCATGCCAAGTGGCACGCTTCGCACCGCCGCCCGCAAGAGCGACTTACCTGCTTCGTCAGCCTCACAATGCACGTGTCCTATCGGAAGCGGCATCTTGACAGGCTATAACTTATAGGCTATAATGCTCGCAATGACTCAATCCGAGTCGTGGCGCGCCGAATTCTACCAGGACGAACGCGGCAGGCAGCCCGTCAAAGAATGGCTGCTCACGTTGGAGGCAAAGATCGCGCCCGTGTGCGTCGGGCAATTCGACTCTTGGAAACCTACGGCACGCAGTTAACGATGCCGTATGCCCGTCACTTGCGCGGCAAACTGTGGGAACTGCGAATCGCCGTAAGGCGGCAGGACTATCGCGTGTTATACGCGGCAATCGTTGGGCGGCGCTTCATCTTGCTCCACGCTTTCAGCAAACAGACGGCCAAGACGCCTGCGAGCGAATTAGAAACAGCCGAGCGCCGGTGGGCCGACTATCTGGCGAGAAGCGAAGAAAGGGATAGATATGGCAAGCAAGCCAAAGCGGACAAAGCGGTATGCGCCCAGCGTGCCGATTGAGCCGTTCTTTCAAGAGCAAATGCGCGACCCCGAATTTCGGCGCGCCTATGAAGAGCTCGAACCCGAATTCGAGTTGGTGCGCCAACTGATTGATCTACGGATCAAGCGCGGGGTGAGTCAGACCGAGCTCGCCCGGCGTATGGGCGTGAAGCAGCCCAGCATCGCGCGCCTGGAAGGGCGCGGCAAGACGACAGACCTGAATTTTTTGGGGCGAGTCGCAAGGGCACTGGACGCGCGGCTAGAAGTGAGGCTTGTCCCCCGTGAGGCGAGCGGCAAGCCGACACGCCAGAAGCGCATGACCTAAAGTTGACAAGTGCCTTTCAAGGTCCAGTTCTGGCCGTGTCTTCAGGTTGGACATGGTCAAAGGGGTTATCCAGTGCTCGCCAAACCGCGTCCTCGCGGTTGGCCGCCCGCGTCCTCGCGGGCGGTGAGCCACCTGACACACTGATTTCCCTGGGAGCAGTTTCCGCCTCCGAATTGGCAAGTATTCCGCATGCGATTTCGCTAGTTTTGCCCGGATTCCGGCTCGAACCGCAACGCAGGCCGAGTGGAATACTTGCCAGCCCAGAATGGCCGGGGGAAATCGGTGTGACATGTTTTGCGTGCACACGCCAGTTGGATGGCATCGTAGGCCTTCAGCGGATGCCTCTGTGTCAGTCGCGCCGCCGCATGATAATCCGATGAGAGCATCGGAATTGTCTCCTCAGCGACGGTTCTCAAGGATGATGTCGCTGGCGAGCGGGCCGGCAGGCACATGATCCAGTTCGTGCCGGATGGCCTGACGCTCGTCCTCGCTCATAGCCTCCCATTCCGAGGCCAGACTTGCTTCTTCAAGCATCGGTTCGCGTACCAGTCCTTCAGCCTTCAGCCACTCCGTCAGCGCGGCGCGATCGGCCTCGCCAGCAGCAGGTATTGCCACCGGCCGCGCCCCGATCAGCCGGCGCAAGTTGGATTCTAAGCGATCGATGCGCTTCTTCAACTCCAGCACTTCGCGTTCAAGTGTCGTCATGTTTGGGATTATACACCTCATCGCGGTCTCTGATGCCCGACCATTCCGAGCTGAGCGCAACAGTTGACCCTCTCCTGCATTCACTCTATACTTGCCTCACTATGCCGCAGGTTACCGAATGGGAATTTACCGGCGACATTGCTTCTCGCCTCAATCACCTGTTGGCCTCGCGCCCCGACCTGCCGTTCGTAGAGGCGCGCGTCGAGATGCGACAGGTTGGCCGAACCAAGCGCCGCGACCTGACGCTGTTGGGCAAAGACGGTCGGCCCGTGCTCACGGGCGAGGTGAAGATGCCCGACCGGCCCGATGGCCGCTCGCCGTACCAGCAAGGCGTCGTCGAAGACGCGCACCGCAAGGCGAACGCTGTCGGCGTGGAGTACAACTTCACCTGGAACGTCAACGACTTCGTCCTGTGGAAGACGTTTGAGCGCGGCAAGCCCATCACCGATCGCAGCCTCGCGCATTGGGACGTGCTGCCCTCGCCCATTCACGCGGGTGACGAGGTCACACACCCTCGTGTGCAAGCGCAGATTGACGAATTCCTCCTGGCCTTCCTCGAGCAGTTTGCCGGAATGCTCTCCGGCGAGCGACCCATGGCGTGGCTGGTGCTCGACGCGAAATTCATCGCCATCTACGAGTCCAGCCTCAAGTCGCCGGTGCGCCTGACGCTCGACGCGCTCAGCCGGCGCTATCTGAGCGATCCGCGCTTCACAGCCAGCCTCGACAAATGGATGAAGGGTCAGGACTGGATTCCATCGAAGGACGAGGCGGTCGTGCGCGAGAACCTCGAGCGGGCAGCCAAATTCAGTTGCTACGACGTTGCCAACAAGATCGTCTTCTACAAAGCCCTGCGCAAGCGGTTTTCGCGCCTGCGCGCGCTGAAAATCCCGAAGTCCATTACGACCGGTGGCGACCTGAAGACCCATTTGTTCGACCTCTTCGCCGAGGCCGTGCGCGTGACAAGCGATTACGAAACGGTGTTTCAAAGCACGTTCGGCGACGAATTACCCTTCCTCAACGATGTGGCCGTGGACAGTTGGCGCGATCTCAGCGAAAACACCGACGGCTTCGATTTCACGCAGTTGAACCACGAAATCATCGGACTGATCTTCGAGCGTCTGCTGTCGACGGAAGAGCGCCACAAGTACGGGCAGCATTACACGCGCAGCGAAGTGGTGGACTTGATCAACGCCTTCTGCATCCGCAAGCCCACGGCGCGCGTCCTGGATCCGGCCTGTGGCGGCGGCACGTTCCTGGTGCGCGCCTACGCGCTCAAGAAAGCTCTGTCGCAAGGCCAGCTCGCACATCGCGACCTGATTCAACAGTTGTATGGCTTCGACATCTCCGCCTATCCCGTCCACCTGACGACGATCAACCTCGTGACGCGCGACCTGATCGACGCGGCCAACTACCCACAGGTGGCGCGGCGCGATTTTTTCGACGTCATCCCTCACGACACGCCGTTCCTCATGCCGTTCAGCGGCCCGGATGCGCCGTCCACGCTTGAGCCGATCGGCAAGGTCGATGCCGTCGTCGGCAATCCGCCCTACGTGCGGCAGGAGAAGATCGGTGAGTATTACGGCGCAGACTACAAGCGCAAGCTGCAGGAGCTCGGGCGCAAGGAAGCGCCCGGCGCGAACCTGTCGGGGCGATCCGACTTGCACGTGTATTTCTTCGCGCACGCGGCGACGTTCCTCGAAAACGGCGGCTACCTCGGTCTGCTCACCAGTTCGGCGTGGCTGGACACGGCCTACGGCTTTCGCCTCCAGAAGTTCCTGCTCGACCACTTCGAGATCATCGCCATCTTCGAGTCGGCCACAGAGCCGTGGTTCACCGGCGCGCGCGTCACGACCGCCGCGACGATCCTCCGCAAGCAGCCCGATCCGGCGAAGCGCGCCGCCAACGTCGTGCACTTCGTGAAGATTCGTCGCGAGTTGTCCGAGATGCTGGTCGGCCACGAAGACGACGACGCGCGCCGCCGCTTCTTCGAGCGATTGCGCGACCACATCGAGCGGCTGACGCAGGACGAAACGACCGACGACTGGCGCGTGCGCTGCATTCAACAGGGCGACCTTTACAAACTGGGGCAGATGGCGATCGAAGGAGGCGAGGGCGAGGACGACGAGGAGGACGGCGACGGCCCAAAAGCCGTGCGCGAGGCGAGCGGCCAGTATCGCGTCGGCGAGCCTACCGACAACTACGTTGGCTATAAGTGCGGCATTTTCCTGCGCGCGCCAGACATCTTCTTCAAGCTGCGCGACCGCGCCCGCGAGGCGCTCGTGCCGCTCGGCGAAATTGCCAATATCAAGCGCGGCGTGACAAGCGGCGCGGACGACTTCTTCTACCCCGTCGACATCACCGACGAGGAATTGAAGCGCCTGCCGTCGCGCGAGTTCAAGGAGTTATACGGCATCCGCCCGTCGGACACGCAGAAGATTCGCGTGGTGCGCGCCGGAGACGGATCGGCGCACTTGATTGAGGCGCGGTTCCTTGAGCCGGTCGTGTTCAATCTCATGGAGATTGACAGCGTCAGAATTCGCCCGGCCAATCTCAAGCGCAAAATCCTCATCTGCCCGCAATCGAAAGCAGAACTCCGCAAGCAGGGCGCCACGCGCGTCCTCAGTTACATCCGATGGGGCGAGAACGAGGGTTTCCACTTGCGACCCACCTGCGCGAATCGCAAGCGCTGGTATGACCTGACAGGGGGGAAACGTGGCGCGATGTTCTGGTCAAAGACACAGCAATACCGCCATGTTGTTCCTCTGAATAACCAGCAGTTGATATGCAACTGTAATCTTTACGATGTGATTCCGGAAGAAGAAGTCGGCGACACGCTTCTGTGCGCGGTCTTGAATTCAACACCAGTGGCCCTCTCGAAGCAGTTCTTTGGGAGGTTTGCCGGACGTGAAGGCGCGTTGAAAACTGAAATCGTAGACGTGAATATGATGCTCGCTCCTGACCCACGTCGCGCAGATAACACCATCGCCAAGCGGCTGCGCGATGCCGTGGCTTCGATGCGACGGCGTGAAGCTTTACCATTGGTAGATGTGGACGCCGAGGGCGACGCGTGGACGGGCGAACTGGCGATGCCCGACCGCCAAGAACTGGACGACGCGGTGCTGGAACTGTTGGGCTTCACGAATCGTCGCGAGCGGGGGGCGCTGCGCGCGGAACTGTACGCGGAGATGACCCGCCTGTACCGCGAAATCCGCGCGACTGAGAAGAAGATGCAGAAGTTCCGCGCCGCCGCCGCGCGGCAGGGGCGGCCTTCGCCGGTTTCCGTCGCCGACGAGGTCTGGGAGAGTTTCGCGCCGAAGCCCGCCGCCAGGACGCTGGCCGACTTCGTGCCCGCCAAAGCCGGACGCGAGACCATTCGCCTGCCGGCGGGCAAGCCCAAAGCGACCGGCGCGGACATGTTCAATCCTTACTCATTGCAATTCGGCGGGCAGTTCGTCCCGCTTGAATCGCCGGAGCGGGTCGAATACGCGCTGCGTCTGGCCGAGTCAGGCATCAGCGGTGAGGTTGCCATCCCTACCGACCCTGCCGTGTGCGCTCGCGCCGTGCGCGCGTATGACGAACACGTCGCCGCGCTCAACGATCAGTTCGCAACCGCCGCCGCCGCGTTCACAGCCGACGAGAAGATGCGGGAAAGAATCGTCAGAGAGTTGTGTAAGCGGGCGACCCTCGCGAAGGGTTAGAGTCTTCTTCGACGCGCGCCGCGTCATGCCCGACGACGATGACGCTCCCCTGTCGGTCCGTGCGCACGCGCCCGCGAATCAACACCGGCCCCTGGTGCGACAGTATTGCCCGATGCTGCCCTAGCGCCGCACCGCTCCACAGCACCTGATACGTTCCGGCTTCGTCTTCCATGTCCACTAGCAGCATTGGCTCCTCCTGCCTGCCGCTGAATCGATGCGCTGCGAGGCGGACCCCCGCGACCGTCACTTCCCGGTCTGCATGGGCGCTCAACTGATCGCTGCGCGTCACGTCGTGTCGCGCTAAATCCTCTGCCACAAGCTGCAGGGGATGCACGCCGACGAGCATGCCCAGGACGTCGCGCTCCCAGGCGGCGCGCTCGTGCAGCGCCGGCTCAAGCGCCCCCGATGGCGGTGCCGCGAATATCAGGCTCATCTGGCTGGTATGCCGCCCATGCCACGGCGCTTGCTCCAGAACGGCCAGCATGGCTTTTGCGTATCCCAACCCGTCCAGCGCGCCGGCTTTGACCAGGTTCACGGCTTCGGCGTGAAGCGGCTGCGCCCGCACCAGGAAGTCTTCGAGCGACGCAAACGGGCGATGAGACACCATCGACTCGATCGTGGCGCGCGTCAGCTCGCGCACCTGGCCCAGCCCCATCCATAGCGTTCGAGGCTCCTCTAACGTGAAGGCTTCTTCACTGTGATTGACGTGCGGCGGCTTGACGGTCAGCCCCAACCGTCGCGCTTCGCTCATGTACACGACCGGCGCGTAATAGCCGCCCCACACCGCCAGCCGCGCGGCCATGAAGTGCGCCGGGTAGTGCGTCTTGAGGTACGCCATGCGATACGCGACGGCGGCGTAGCCCACTGCGTGCGCCTTGGGGAATCCGTAGCCCGCGAACGCCGCCATCAGTTCCCAGAGTTCCTCTGCGATAGCCGGGTCCAACTCGCTCGTCTTCACAGCCCCGCCGATAAACTGCTCGCGCAGGCGGGCCATCTCGCGCTCGGACTTCTTCGACATCGCCCGGCGCAGCAAGTCGGCCTCGCCGAGCGTGAAGCCGGCGATCTCGTGCGCGATGCGCAAGACCTGCTCCTGGTACAGGATCACGCCGTGCGACTCGCGCAGGATCGGCTCCAGCGCCGGATGCAGGTATGATGCCCCCTCCTGTCCCAAATGTCTCCGCACGAAAGCATCCTTCAGGCCGCCCTTGAGCGGCCCCGGACGAAAGAGCGCCAGCGCGACGATCACGTCGCCCACGTTTCGCGCCTGCACCTCGCGCAGCGTCATGCGCATGCCGGGACTCTCGGTCTGGAAGCAGCCGATTGTCTGCGCGGTCGACAGCGTCTGTGCCGTCGCGAGGTCCTCCAGCGGTATCGACTCGGCGGTGAAGTCGGGCCGGCGCTTCTGGATCGACTCGACGCAATCGGCGACGACGGTCAGCGCGCTGATGCCCAGCAGGTCGATCTTCACCAGGCCCAGCGCCGCAACGCTGCCCAGGTCGAATTGCGTGACGAGCAGCCCTTTCGTCGCATATTGAAGGGGAACGAGTTCGGTGATCGGCCCGGGCGAGATGACGATGCCGCCGGGGTGAATCGACAGGTGATGCGGCGTGCCGTCGAGCGCCCGGCTCATCTCCAGCGCCTCGCGCTCGATCGGATCGCGCGCTTGCTGCATGAGCCTGGCCTGCGCCGCCTCGGTCTCCGCGCGCTCGGCGGGGCTCCAGAACCACGGCAGGCGCTCCGAGAGCTCCTTGATGCGGATCTCGGATAATCCGTATGCCTTGCCCACTTCGCGCAGCGCCAGCCGCGGGCGCAGCGTCGCATAGGTGCACACCATCGCCACGCGGTCCGCGCCATACCGGCGGTAGACGTACTCGATGACCTCGTCCCGGCGTCGCGAGCACAGGTCGAGGTCGATGTCGGGCGGGTCGCGCCGCTCGAGCGACAGGAAGCGCTCGAAGTACAGGTTGTGCGCGATAGGATCGACGTCGTGAATGCCGAGGCAGTAGGCGACGACCGACGACGAGGCCGAGCCGCGCGGCGAGGAGGGCACGCGCTGCTTGCGGGCGAAGCGCACGATGTCGGCGACGACGAGGAAGTACGGCGCGTAACCCAGCGCGTCGATGACGTCGACTTCCTTGCGCAGGCGCGCTTCGAGCGCGGGCGTCAGGTCTCGGTATCGCTGCGCCGCGCCGGCGAGGGCGAGCGCCCACAGCTCGTCGCGCGGCGCGCGGCCCGGCGGCAGATCGAGCGTGGGGAAGTGAAGCTCGCCAAGCGGCAGATCGAAGCGGCACATATCGGCGACCAGGTTCGTGTTGTCGAGCGCGGCGGGGAAGTCGCGGAACCTGCGCTGCATGTCCTCGGTCATGGGGAAAGACAGGTCGGGCAGAGACGGCAGGTCTTTGAGACTTTGACTCTGACGCATCGCCGTGAGCACGCGGTAGCGCGGCGCGTCGGCGGGCGAAAGGTATCGAATGTCGTGAGTCGCGACAGTCCGAACGCCCGTGCGCCCGGCCAGTGAGTGCAGCACGGCGGCTTTTGCCGCATCGCCTGCTTCGACGATCTGCAGCTCGACGAAGAAGCCGTCGCGTCCGAATAAATTTGTGAATTCTTGCACAAGACTTTCGGTGCGCTGCACGTCGCCTTCGTGCAGGGCAGCGTCGAGCGGGCCGGCGCAGCCGCCGGACAAGGCGATTAGACCCTGGGTATGTCTGGCAAGCTCGGAAAGCGCGAGTCCGCGCGCCAGCGACGCTTCGCGATCCGGCGCGGCTTGCAGGCGCGTGACCAGGCGGCAGATGTTGGCGTAGCCTTCCCGGTTCCGGGCCAGAAGGACGATGGAATGTCCACCCGCAACGGTCAGTTCCGCGCCGATGATCGGGCGAATACCTGCGTCTCGACATCGCGACGCGAACTCCACCGCCCCGTACAGTGCGTTCGTGTCGGTCAGCGCGAGCGCGGGAAGGCCGAGAGCACGGGCGAAGTCCACGCTCTCGCGAACGGAAGGGACGCCGTCGAGGAGGCTCCAATAGGAATGGAAATGCAGGGGGATGACGGGCATGAAGGATGAAGGATGAAGGCTGAGGGATGAAGTCAGCGGTTCTTCCTGCGTGACTTCGCGGCCTGCTTGCGCTTCGCCTTGGCTTTCTTATCCACCCGGCGATCGAGCCGCTGCAAGCGCGCGGTCTCCTGCCTATCTACGACTGACGCGGCCGGCATTGAAGGAGCCGACGCCCTGGGCATGGACTCAAAAAAATAATCGGGGCGGAGCGTCTGGCGCATGGCCTTCAGCCCGAACTCCGCCTGCACTTCCTCCCAGTCGCCCGCAACCGAAAGATTGACGCGCTTGGCAGCGAAGGCGCGTTCGATGACAGGCGCAGACTCGACGGCTTTCAGATCGAGCAAACTGGCGATCAGGTCTCCGTTCAGCGTCGGATCGTTCTCGTCAAACTGCTCCAGTTGGCGGGTAATGGCAGCTATACACTCGGCGCGGGCCTCGGGATGCTGAGCGCCGATGTGCTGCAGGCAGCCCGACGCCGCGACGCGCGAGAACAACAGGTGGGAGGTGTCGGCAAGGTAGGCCGTCAGCGCCGGGATCGCCGCCGGGCCGATCAACCCGTACACCTCAGGCATTTCCTCGAGGATCCACTCCTCGGCGCCCAGTTCGTCGAACAGTGTGAGGAGCGGCTCGATCGCGGCTTCTGCGCGCAGTTGTCCGAGCGTGCGCCAGGCATGGATCGGTGCCCAGACTTCCAGGCTGTCCGAGTCGGCCCACAGCAGGTCTTTATCTGTCGCCACACGGATCAGATCGGGGACGTGCTCCGGGCCGAAACCAAGCTGCTGATAATCCGGCCAGTCGTGGACGTTGCGGGCGTCGCCGTAGGTGAGCAGTTTATCGATGGGCGGTGGATACGTATTCGTTGATTCGTTCGTCATTCGTTGACATCCTCATCTCCCCCGACAGCAGCTTCGGCAGCAGCGCGTCGCGGATCGCAGAATCGCCATGATCATCTTCCATCGCTACGGCTCTACTTCGTCCAGCACGATCACGCGCAACTCGCTCACGCGCTTGAGCGTGGCATCATTGGTCAAGAAGGCATCGCAGCCTGCTGTCAATGCTACGGAGACTTGAAAGGCATCAGGCAAGTTCAAGTTGTATCGGGCACGCAACTCGGCGGCTCGATCCGCCACATCGCGATCGATGCCGACAAAGCTCGTGTTCGCTCCGTTAAGAATGAGTGCGGCAAACTCTCGGCCAATGTCCAAACGTCCGTCGCGATACGGCACGACCAGACACTCGGCCAGTGTCACCGGCGACGTCACGGCCACGAAGTCTCCCCGATCCAGCCGCTCGAAAACGGGTTCAACCAATGCCAGATAGCGCGCTTGCTCCTCGACGTAGTAAACCAACGGCGCAGTATCCAGGAATAGACGAGCGACATCTTGAAGGTGATCGGCAATTCTCATGTTTGCCGCCTCAATTGCTGCTCACGGCGCTCGTCGCCTTCACGCCGGGTCCGAGAAACCCACGCCTGCGCGTCTTCACCGAAGAGCGAGGGCCGCGCAATCCCGCGAATCTCAGCCCACTTGCGGCGCGGCTTGGCAGCCGGATAAGCGGCACGTGCCTTATCCACTAAATACGTCGCTAGTTGTAACTGCTCATCGGGTGTCAACTGTTCAGCCTGCTTGATCAGGTCTTTTAGCAGATTGGCGCTCATGGATGATACTCCCTTCTTCTATAAATGTCTCACAATGACACAGCTTCCTTAGGCGGTTGGGATGCGCGGTTTCGGCCTCGGCTCGTTTGCGACATCCGCTTTGCAACCAAGCAGCGCTCATGGCCCAGCCTCCGCAGCTTATCGGCGGCTCACAGCTTCTCCTCTAAGCCGAGGCTCGCGCCGTTGCTCTTGACCTTCGCGCCTCGTTGGCCTTTAGGCATGCATATGCAAACCGCCGTCCTGAAGATACGACAATTCTACAAGCGGCGGGTGCATCGGTCAACTGTTTCACGTCGAACGTTTACATAATCAACACTCGTGCGCGGTTCAGCAAGAAAGACAAGAACCCGCCGGAGGATGAGCGGTGACTATTTTACAATGGTACACACTGGGGACACACTGCGCACAATACTGCGGCGCCGCCGACTTACCGGGGCGAGATGATGATCACCACATCTTGATATGCCGTTTGCACTCACAGGGCGGTAATGATAAGATTCGCGCCTGCACCCCGGAATCGAGTTCTGAGGAGGTTGCCGTGTCCATTTCGCAGCGCACCTGGAACGCCCTGAAGAACGTCACGATCATCATGTCGCTCGCCGTCAACATAGTCCTGATCGTCGTCGTCCTGGTCCTGATCGGCCAGATCGGCAACATCAAGGCGACGCTGAACGGCGTGCTGACGCAGCTTGATACCGCCTTTGCCTCGCTGGGCGCGGCCGTCATCCAGGACACCATCCACATCGACCAGCGCGTGCCAGTGCGCTTCGATCTGCCGGTCGACCAAAATGTGACCGTCGTGACCACCGCCCCCG
The DNA here is from genome assembly GCA_035283185.1 of Anaerolineae bacterium. Taxonomy (GTDB): domain Bacteria; phylum Chloroflexota; class Anaerolineae; order Fen-1058; family Fen-1058; genus DASSFZ01. The sequence continues at coordinate 75,947 of DATEUJ010000162.1, forward strand.
TGCCGCTGGCCATCCCGGCCAGCTTCTCGTTGGGACCTTTTGGACACATCAACGGCACCGTCTCTCTCTCGCTGCCGCAGAACCTATCACTGCCCATTCGCATCAGCATGGTCGTGCCGGTGAGCAACGAAATCCCGGTCGTCTTCGACCAGCCGGTCGCCATTCCACTCGGCCAGAAGGGGCTCGGCCCGGTGATCGACCAGTTGCGCGGCGTCACCCAGCCGCTGATCCAGATCGTCGATGCGATCCCGGACTCGATTCCCTGAGCATTTGTAAGCGTTCAGAGGAATGGGACTTTGGAGTTTGAAATTTGGAGTTTGGAGTTGAGAAGGGAGTTCCGATGAACGACCTGCTCGCCGCGTGCACCAGACGCCTGCCCGACGCGCTCGCGCTGCTCAAACAGCTCGTCGCACTCGAATCGCCCTCGACCGACAAAGCGGCCGTCGATCGGTGCTTAGCCTTCACGGAAGCGAAGTTTCGCGAGCTGGGGCTGGCGACGCAGCGCATCCCGTCGGCGACCGCCGGCGATCAACTGATTGCCGACTGGCCGGGCGGCGATGGCCGTTCGGGCCGCGTGCTCGCCCTCCTGCATCTCGACACCGTATGGCCGATAGGCACGCTCGAGAGAATGCCCATTCGGGAAGAAAACAGCCGGTTGTACGGCCCCGGCGCGTACGACATGAAGGGAAGCGTCGCGATCGCCTGGCAGGCTATCGGCGCGCTGCGGGACTCAGGGCGCGCGCCGCGCCGGCGCCTTCGCCTGCTCTTCACCAGCGACGAAGAAATCGGGAGCAATGCCTCGGTCGATCTCATTCGCGCGGAGGCGATTCAAAGCGACCTCGTGCTGGTCATGGAGCCGGCCTTGCCGAACGGCGAGCTGAAAACCGCTCGCAAAGGGGTCGGGGGATTCAAAATCGTCGCCCACGGGCGGTCGTCGCACGCGGGGGGCAACCACGACAAAGGAGTCAACGCGATCGAAGAGCTGGCCCACCAGGTGCTCGCACTACAGAAGCTCACCGACTACGAGCGTGGCACGACGATCAACGTCGGCGTGATCGCAGGCGGCACGCGCAGCAACGTCGTCCCCGATCGCGCCGAGATCGACGTCGACTTCCGTGCCGCGTCGATAACCGAAGCCGAGCGGGTCGAGCGGGCGTTTCGGTCGCTTCGCCCCGCCTTGCCCGAAGCGCGGCTCGAAGTGAGCGGGGGCCTCAACCGCCCGCCCATGGAGCGCAACGCGACGATGATCGCGACCTTCGAGAAAGCGCGGCGCATCGGCGCGGCGATCGGGCTGGAGCTGAAGGAAGGATCGACCGGCGGCGGCAGCGACGGCAGCTTCACGGCCGCGCTGGGCATTCCCACGCTCGACGGGCTAGGCCCTCTGGGGGATGGCGCGCACGCGCTGCACGAGCACGTCGTGGTCGAAAGTCTCGCCCAGCGCGCCGCCTTGCTCGCCGCCTTGTGGACGCATTGGGAGTAAGACGTCCTAATTGCCCACCTGCGCTTCGGAGTCGTCCACGAAGCCACACGAACCGACACGAAGTAGAACACTCCTTCGTGAAGCTTCGTGTGAATTCGTGGAAGAAAAAGACGGCCTTCAAGGATACTGCTCGAGCACGCGCTTGAGTTCGTCGAAAGATGTGACGGGCGCGACCGCATTCAGGAAATCGGCGATGCGCGGTATCTTCGCGCGCAGCTCACGCACGGCCGGCCCGACGGGATCTTTGCCTGACGCGCCTGGGCGATCGGCGTACGAACCGTAGAACGCGAAGTAAGCCTGGTTGAGCTTGCGGATCCACCAGTAGCCGTTCTCCACAAAGAGCTTGCGGCGATCCTCCATATACGTTTCGGCCCTGACGATCCAGTCGAGCGCCTCGCTACGCAAGGCTCTCGCTTCCTCCTCCCGACCGGCAGCCGCCGCTTCACCGGCTTTCCTTTTTAGCTCGCGCGCCGTGGCCAGGTATTCGTCCACCTGCACGCGCGTCTCGTGCATCTCGCGGTTGAAATTGAAAGCGTTCGGATCGGATTCGGGAGGCGGCGCGCCGGGGTCCTCGACCGGCTGCGGAGGCTCGTACACAAACGGGTAATCGCGCTTCGCAATCTCCGGGTAAAAACGCTTCAGGGCGAGGATGCCGGTCTCGTCTCCCACCAGCGACGCCACCGTCTCGTTCATCGTCAACACATCTCCGCCGGCAATGGAAGTCAACAGCAGCTCCATGCCCAGCGGACGAAAGAACAGCCAGTGATGCACCCACTCGTGCCCCACAACCTGGAGCAGACCCGGCAAATCCGTCGTTTCGATGATCATCGACGGATAAAGCGACAGCCCGCCGATGGGCGTGACGAGCGCCGATTTGTCCGCCGATTCGAATAGTGCGTCCTCGATCTCGTCGGCCCGATCGATGCCCAACCGGGCTGACAGGCCCATTCCCGGCTCACGCTTGATTTCGTCGCGTGGAGAAATGACCAGAATGTTCGGCAGAGGTGTAATGCGCGCCAGCACCGGAGGGAAGACGCGCCCCCCGGCGGCCAGCCCTTCGTCGGCCAGCACGGCTGCAATCTGGTCTTGCACGATGGCCTCGGCCGTCGGCCGGCGCCGCTCGACCTCGGCCCGCAGTCGATCGCGCTCCGCGCGCTGCGCGGCGCTGGCCGAATCGGGATCGCTCACGTCGGGATCGGCATACGTCCGATTGATGTCGCGCTTGACGCCGCCCAGGCGTCGAGACAATTCGAGATAGTCGACGACGACCTGTGCGCGCTGCTTCTCGTCGAGATACGCCTGGATCGGCAGCGCAGCCTGAGCGCCTTTCTCGCCGAACGACTCAAGCTCCCAGCCGAGGAAGTCAAAGCGATCCGCGCCGACGACGCGCGTCAATTGTGCGTCGAACGACGCGGACGGCAAGACGTCGCCGACCAGGAAGAACGCGATCACCGCCAGCGTGAGCGATCGCTCGAAGACCTGTTGAAGCAGCGGTCGCCATTGCCGCCATAGACGCATGATGTCTCCTCGACGGAAATGATACCGTGTCACTCAAGCCCGGGCAAACCAGGAGCCTGATCGTCGCGAGACGATCAGGCTCCTGAAACGGTCGGAGCGAGCCGCGGCTTCTCAACGCCGCTCGCTCCGCGCCCAAGCGCCCACCTTCGAGAAGATGGGCCGTCTTGAGCCAACACCCGGAAACCGTCCTATTTCTTCAACGCGCGCTTCGGCCCTTCGCCTGCCCCTTCCCCTTCACTTCGTTCAGGGTCAGGGCTTCGGCTCAGGGCAGGCTTCCCTAATGTCCGGTTTTGCACCGTCGCTTGATCGAGCATAGCCAGTATGTTCACTCCGCGTATAAATAGCCGCCGGCCGCCGTTCAGCCGGCTCACCTGCAGATGGCCTTCGGCGATCATGCGCTTCACCGTGCTGAGACTCACCCCAAGAATCTCCGCGGCCTCTTCCCGAGAATACACCGCATTTTGCTCGATGACCGGTTTCGGCTTAACCATCTCTGGCCCCCAACCAGATACAAACAGTCTATCACGGCCTATTAGGATTGTCAACGGTTCATTTCGGTCATTAAGAGTTCATTATGGATTATTACGGCTCATGACGAGAGTGTCGCATTGGGCGCACAGTCACGGTATACCCTGTGCTATAATCCGCAGAGGTGCGCTGTAGAGGGACCTTTCTGCAACAGTGCCCGACCGATCTGGAATGCAATTTCTCGTAACCGGCGGCGCCGGCTTCTTAGGGACGCATTTGTGCAACCGGCTCGCGCGCGACGGGCACACCGTCCGCGCGCTCGACGATCTCAGCGCCGGGGACCCCTCTCGCCTGGCCCCTACCGTGCTCTTCACGCGCGGCGACGTGGCCGACATTCCAAAATTGTGGTCGCTGCTGCAGGGCATCGACTGCGTATACCATCTCGCCGCGCGCGTCTCAGTCCCACAATCGATCCTCTATCCGCGTGACTACAACACGGTCAACGTTGGCGGGACCGTCGCGCTCATGGAGGCCGTGCGTGACGCCGGCGTAAAACGTGTCGTGCTCGCCTCGTCCGGAGCCGTATACGGCCAGCAGGCGGCACAGCCTGTGCGTGAAGACATGCCGCCCTATCCCGATTCGCCCTACGCGGTTTCCAAGCTATCCGCCGAGTTCTACGTGCGGACCATCGGCGCGCTGTGGAAGATCGAGACCGTGATTCTGCGCATTTTCAACGCCTTTGGCCCGGGGCAGGCCGTGCCGGTCTCGCATCCGCCGGTGGTCCCCCAGCTCCTGAAGCAGGCCACCGGCGGCGGCTCCCTGGTCGTTTTCGGCGACGGGACACAGACGCGCGACTTCGTGTTCGTGAACGACGTCGTCGATGCTCTGGTCGCCGCCGCGACCGCCGAGCGCGTCGCCGGCGAAGTGATCAACGTCGGCAGCGGGCAAGAGACGTCGATCGTCGACTTGATCAGGCACATCGAGCAGGTCGTGGGCAGTCAGGTAGAGCCGCTGCATAACTCGTCGGTCAGCGGCGGCGTCCGGCGGCTGGTCGCCGACATCACGAAAGCCCGGCGCTTGCTCAACTTTCAGCCGCGCGTTTCCCTCGACGAGGGCCTGCGACAGACTTTGTTGCGCGATCTCAACTACAGGCCTGACCGATGATGTAGGCACGAACGAGCGTTTCCATGAGCGCGAACAAAGCCCAACTTATCGAGCGCGTCTCTGCATTCCTTCAGAAGCGCACCACCTTGTCGATCGCCACGGTCGATCGCGAAGGCCGGCCGCAGGCGGCCGACCTGTTTTACGTCTCCGACGACAGGCTCAACCTGTACTTCGTGTCGGGCGAAAAGAGCCGCCACGCGATGAATTTGAGCCGTGTCAGCCGTGCGGCCGTGACCGTTCACAACGACACCTGGGACTGGCGCGATATCCAGGGCGTGCAGATCGAAGGCGAGGCGCGCGCCATCTCGGATCCCGACGAGCGCGATCGCGCATGGGCGCTGTTCCGTGGGAAGTTTCCCTTCACGGGCGAATTCCTCGATCAGATCGTGCGCAGCAATTTCTACATCGTCATGCCGAAGTGGGTGCGGCTGATCGACAACACACACCGCTTCGATCATCGCGAGGAATTTACGCTTCCGTGACGACGCGATCACGTAATCACGTCGTCACGCATCACGCCCCACACGATGTCAACCGGCGGCTCACAACCCGGCATCGAACAGTCGAAATCGGCCTTGCGCGGCGAACCCTCGTATGTCTGGCGCTTCGGGCAGAACCGCCGGCTTGACATGATCTTGAGCGCGCTTCCGCTCGACGCGCGCACGATCCTGGTCGACGGTTGCGGCATCGGCACGTACGTCAAGCATCTGGCTGACCTGGGCTACAACACATTCGGGCTGGACGTCGACTGGGAACGAGTCGCGCAGGGAGCCGGAGCGGGCGTCGAGCAACTGCACGTCGCCGCCGGAGAGCATCTGCCTTACCCCGACGCCGCCTTCGATGCAGTGCTCTCGCACGAAGTCGTCGAGCACGTCGCCGACGACCGGCTCGCCGCGCGGGAAATGGTTCGCATGCTCCGACCAGGGGGACGCGCGATCGTATTTTGCCCTAACCGGTGGTACCCGTTCGAGACGCACGGGCACTTCTGGCGTGGGCAGTATCATTTCGGGAATACGCCGCTCATTAACTATCTCCCCAACCCGATCCGCGATCGCCTCGCGCCGCACGTGCGCGCCTACACAGGGCGGGGGCTTCAGTCGCTGTACGCCGGGCTGCCCGCCCGCGTCGTCGTCCATACGCAGATCTATCCCGGTTACGACAACGTTACGGCCCGCCGACCGGCGCTCGGCCGAATGCTGCGCGCGGTGACGTATGCATTTGAGCGCACGCCGTTGAGCGCCTTTGGGCTGTCGCATTTTCTGGTCCTCGAAAAGACCTGACTTCATTGCAGTAAGACGCCATTCGTGGTATCTTGCTCGCATGCAATCTGGAGACACATACCCTGCGCGTTTCCTTTTTTCCCCACCCATCGGCCCAGTTGCCACCGCCGAGGGAGGTGGTGGGAGTGGTGAAAGCGGTGTTTCACGACTGGAAAGGAGGTTTTCATGAAGCAATTAACCCTCGAATACCCGGATGACCTGGAACAAGCTGTGCAGGTAACGCCAGAGGAGTTGAAGACGCAGTTGCGCTTGATGGCCGCCTTGAAGATGTTTGAGTTGGGGAAGATTTCCTCCGGCAAAGCTGCGGAGTTGGCCGGCCTGTCACGAGTGGAGTTTTTTGAGATGTGTGGCCGCTACCGGGTCCCCATCGTCAACTATCCGCCCGAAGAGTTAGAGGTGGAACTGAAGACCGATCTGGAGGCAGTGCGGTAGCGGTTTTTGGAGGAGGCCGTTTATTCCTTGCGCCTACTCTCTTGACGCCATCCGCCAACTGTCCGGCTTGCGGCCGCGCGTGTATCCTGTGCAGGCAGCGGTAGTGGTGACAAAATGTGTCAACGAATATGAAACGAATAAACGAATGAAGGCCGCTGCCCGGCAAGAGAAATGAGGCGGAGACATGGATAAAGATAGAAGAAAGAAGCCGGGGCTGGTCGACGATTCACTTCAGGGATTGACTTACAAGGTCATCGGCCTCGCGATGGCCGTCCATGGTGATCTGGGACCTGGCCATCGCGAGGAGACGTATCACAATGCTATGACACAGCGATTCGCGGACGCCGGATTAGCAGCGGAAAGAGAACCGACACTGCCTATTTTCGATGATAATGGCAATATGGTGAACTTCTACCAGCCGGACCACCAAGTTGAGCAGCAACTGCTGGCTGAGTACAAGGCGCACTTCTATCCCCTCACCAACGACGAGATCGCCCAGTGCCTGGACTATTTTGCTGCCTCTGATTGCCAGGTCATTCTGCTGTTCAACTTCGGGCGCCCGCGTCTGGAATGGAAGCGCCTCTTTCCGCCAAAGCACATTCTCGCGCATCGTCGCAAGCGCTGGACGCGCACCCCACCGGAGCGCTAATCACGCCATTGGTTTATTCGTTTCATAATTCATTGACAAGGACGCGCAAGATTCTCAAGCACCGGGGGCCTATCCCACCTGAACGCCAATCACGCCATTCGTTTATTCGTTTCCCATTCGTTGACAGCGAACCCTGAGCGTTTGCCATGACTCGTGTCCTCATCTAAGACGTGCTCCCCTCACGGAACTCCCCACAGAGGCGCACCGCGAGAAGGCGATCCGCCATGGACACATCGGTGCATGTCTTGCGAGCGCGGTGTCCGCTCGTCGTCGCGCGGGCCACTGTCCTGGGCGCGCTCGTGCTTGAGCTGGCAGCTCCCTTATCCTTGCCCAAACGGCCAATCCCTGATACATTTCGCCCCAGTTCCCCCAGGAGCGCATCGTTTTGAACGGAGAAACGCAGATTACGCTACGCGTGTCGCGCCGGCTGCGACGGCGCGCGGCGAACAAGTCCAGCAAAAACATCCCCAAGATACTGGCCGGATGCCTCGCCCTGTTTGTCAGCCTGTGCGCGCTGACCTTCTTCGGTAGTATCGGCGCAGCGGCGGCGGTCTATACATCGCTCACTCAGGACCTTCCCGATCCCAGCCAGATCGAAGCCGAGTTCACTCAAGGCAGCGACGAGTTCTTCGAAACGACCAAGATATACGATCGCACCGGCCAGGTGCTCCTGTACGAAGTGATTGACGAGAGCGCCGGCGACCGGCAGTGGGTGCATCTCGATCAAATCCCGGAGATTTGCCAGAACGCGACGATCGCCATCGAGGACCGCACGTTCCGCACCAACGTCGGCTTTGATATCCTAGGCATCACCCGCGCCTTCGTCAACAACTTGCGCGGCCTTCCTGTGCAGGGCGCCTCGTCGATCACGCAGCAGGTCGTCAAGAATACGCTGATCGATCCCGAGGAGCGTTACGCCCAGTCATACGATCGCAAAATCAAAGAGGCCATCCTGGCCGTCGAAATTAGCCGGCGCTACAGCAAAGAACAGATTTTGGAGTGGTACCTCAACACCAACAACTACGCCAATCTGGCGTACGGCATCGAAGCGGCGGCGCAGGTGTATTTCGGCAAAAGCACGAGCGAGCTGAACCTGGCCGAATGTGCCATGCTCGCGCCGATCCCGCAGTTCCCGCGACTGAACCCGATCGACAGCCCGCTCGACGCGAAAGAGCGGCAGGCGCTCGCGCTCGACGCCATGCTGCGCGAGGGTTACCTCACGCCCGAAGAGTCGGTGGCGGCCAAGTTCCAGGACCTGCAAATCAGCGGCGGCGTGGCGGAGCGTTTCGACATCCAGGCTCCGCACTTCTCCGTGTACGTCCGCAAGTGGCTCGAAGAGCACTTCGGCTACGAGATGGTCAATCGCGGCGGATTGAATGTGTATACCACGGTCGACATGGACCTGCAGAACTTCGCGCAGCAGGCCATCGCCAGCCAGGTGGCGAAACTCGACGCCGAGGGTCATAACGCCGATAACGGCGCGCTGGTCGCCATCCGTCCGTCCACCGGCGAGATCCTCGCAATGGTCGGGAGCGCCGATTACTGGAACGACGCGATCAACGGCAAGTTCAACGTCGCCACCGGCCTGCGCCAGCCGGGTTCCTCCTTCAAGCCGTTCACCTATGTGACGTTACTTTCGCAGGGCTACCCGGCCTCATACGCCTTCCTCGACGTGCCGACGCGCTTCGATCAGCCTGGCGCTAACCCGCCGGTTTACGTCCCGGAGAATTACGATCGCAAATATCACGGCTATCAGCGCATGCGGCTGGCGCTGGCGCGCTCGTACAATATCGCGGCCGTCCAGGCGCTGCGCTTGGCGGGCGTGGACAACGTCATCCGCCTGGCCCACAAGATGGGCATCACGACCCTCGACCGAGGACTCGATTTTTACGGGTTGGCACTCACGCTCGGCGGCGGCGAGGTGAAGCTGCTCGACATGGTGTACGCCTTCGGCGTCTTCGCCACGACCGGCAGCATGAACGGCACCCCCGTCCTCGAAGAGCGACCCGGCTATCGCAAGCTCGATCCGGTGCCTGTGCTGCGCGTCGAAGACAGCAACGGCAACGTGCTGTGGCAATACTCGGCTGGGGCCGTATATAACGGTCAGGAGACGATGCAGACGCAGCCGATTCTCGACCCGCCACTGGCTTACCTGATGAACAGCATCCTATCAGACAACGCCGCGCGCTGGGCCGCGTTCGGTTCGCCAAACGTGCTGGAGCTGGATCGGCCCGCCGCGGTCAAGACCGGCACCACGAACGACTTCAAGGATAACTGGACACTCGGCTACACACCGCAGATCGCCGTCGGCGTCTGGATCGGCAATACCGACAACTCGGAGATGAAAAACGTCTCCGGCATCACCGGCGCCGCGCCGGTCTGGCACGACGTCATGGCGTATTACCTCAAAGACAAGCCGGTCGAGCCGTTCGTCCGCCTGCCTGGCCTGGTCGAGAAGACAGTGTGCGCCACGAGCGGCCTTCTGCCGACCAAGTATTGCCCGACGACGACGGAGTTGTTCATCCCGGGCACTGAGCCGACTTCCTACGATACGCTGCATCAGGCCTTCCTGATCGACAAGGCGACGGGCAAGCTGGCGACCGTGTTCACACCGCCCGATCAGGTGGAGGAGAAGATCTTCGAGATCTATCCACCTGAGGCTGCCGAATACGTCGCCTCGGCCGAGATACCACAGCCGCCCTCCGAATACGATACCGTCTTCGGCCCGCCGCCCAACGCCTACGGCGACGTCGCTATTATCGATCCCGGACCGTACGCGTACATTCGCGGGCAGACCGTGATCACCGGCAACGCCAAGATAGGGAACTTCGCATCTTACCGACTCGACTTCGGGCAAGGGTTGAATCCCACGCAATGGCAGCAAATCGGACCGGATCACACGAACCCGGTCGATCAAGGTCCGCTCGAGCTGTGGGATGTGTCGTCGTCCGACGGGTTGTACAGCCTGCGCCTGACGGTCTTCCAGAACGACGGCAACGCGGCGTCGTCCGTCGTGCAGGTCACCGTCGACAATATCTCGCCGACCTTGAAGCTCATCTACCCGCCTGACGATGCAGAGTATTTCTTCGGCAAGGACGAATGGATCAGCCTCAATCCCGACGTGCAAGACAATATTGCGATCGATCGGGTCGAGTTTTTCGTAGACGACGAGCAGACGCCTTTCCTCGTGCGCCCTGTGCCGCCGTACGATGCGAAGTGGCTCCTGAATGACGGAAAGAAGATGGGCAATCACACCTTCTACGCGCGCGCCTATGACAAGGCCGGCAACGTCATCGAAAGCAACAAGGTCAAAGTGGCGGTGAAGCCCAGGCCACCGGAAGACAGTCCGTGACTCGTGCGACCCTTCGACTCCGCTAAGGTGTGCGCAACGCCCTTCCATGCCCCGGAAGGGCGCGCCTTTTTCTAGTGGGCGATGCATTGCAAACACATCTCCAACCATCTTGGACGTGATGGGTAAGAAGTGGTATCCTCGTCTGCACAAACGTGTTAAAATCCTACCCAGCCATGCCTGATTCCGACGCTCTTGCTTCAATCGCATGGAGTTTGAGCGTGAATCTAGCAAACTCTAACGAATTCTTACCCAAAAACTCACAATACATCCCTTATAATGTGCGTGACTTCGTGCCCAGTCCCATACGATCGTTCGGTGACTGCTGCGCCGCATGGCGGCTGCGACTTGTTCGGTTGTGTCCGAGCTGGACCAGACCGATTGGATTTGTTATCACTCTGTTCAGGCGCTCTCGAGTCAACGAGGCTGAGCAACCTCGGCGCTTCGCTCTTGAACGTCGCGCCGACGACCCCGCTGGGCGGGGCGTCCCCTCCTCTCCGCTACGAGGATCTGCGTCAAGCAGCCGAGCGCGTCTATTGTCACGCAGAGCATTCGATCGCAAATCGTTCAGCGCCAGTCGTCGCTTCCGCATCGCGCCGGCGCTCGCCCTGATAGCGATCGCAGTGGCGTGCGCGCCGACGACGCCGACGCCTGGCGCCGGCCCTATCATAGAGGTCATCGAGGACACTTTCCGCGTGCCCGCGATAATCACATCGCTCTCAAGCCCGCTCGCGCCACCTGACGTGCGACCATCGGTCGGCGGCACGCAGGCAGCTATTCCTGCCGCAGACCCAACCTCCGCGGCCAATGCCACTCGTTTCCCGACGACTACCCTCGCGCCGAGCGCAGAGCCGGCCGCCACGCCGACTGTGCCGCCCCCTGCCCCTGACGGCCAGACGCCTCTCCCGAGCCTCAGTCCTGCCGTCCCGCCAGCGCCGGCCACAGGCAATGCCCCCGGCACACTGATACGAGAAACGGCGCAATCCAGCGCGACGCCATCGCCCAGTGCGACGCCGTCGCCCAGCCCAACGACCACAGGATCGCCACTCACCATCCGCAACGATCAAGGCTGTCTCGATACGGAAGTGGGCGAGTTGTACATTTTCGGCGAGATAGTCAACTCCTCTTCTCAATCTTACGACATCGATATCGAGGCGACCATCTACGGGCTGACAGGAGTCATTTCTCCAACGAACGAGTTTCTAGACATGCCCGGGGACTACTTCGTCCCGCCCAATAAGACAATGCCCTTCCAGATAGCCGCGCAGCTTGAGCAGCTCGACTTCACCGATTACGATCTGTCCATTTCCGCCGAGCCAGGCCAGCATTCGCCGCGCGGCGATTTGACTATCCAACTGGACGGAACGACCGAAGAAGAAGGCGATCTTCTAGTCGATGTCACCTGGACGAATCCCAGTCTCGTATCGACATACGTATCGCCCTTCGTCGTCGCGTATGATTCACAGGGACGCGTGAATAACCTCGGTTACGATTATCTGACCGGCTCTAAAAAAAATGCCGGTACAGAGACATATCAACTGGTGCTGGGCGCCAATCCGTGCTGGCGCACAAGCGATATCGTGATCCCTGGCATCGTCGGCGAGTAGCCGACGATCGTCTACCGGTGAAGGGGTGGTGTCATGTCCGGCAAGCGCGACCCGGTCGTCTGACCGAGGAGGCACCGAAATGCACAAGGCGCGCCACATCCTCGTCGCGATCGCAGTGATGATCGGCCTGCTGATGCCTGCCGCCGCGCTCGCGCAAGATGGCGCTCCTCCCAGGCGCGGCCTGGCAGCCGTGGACGACGAAGGCGTCACGGTGACGGTGCGCAACGGGGAGCAGACCTCTGGGACGGTCGGCGTGGTCGTGTACCTGAATAAGTCCTCGCTCGCGCGTGCAGGCGAACACATGAAACCCGCGCAGCGCGCCAGGTACGCCGCCTCGGTGTCCGCGCTGCAGAACAAGGTCGCCGCCGAGATCGAGGCGCTGGGCGGCGCGGTCGTCGGCCGATTCGAGACGCTGTCCAGTGGGCTGGCTGTGAGCATCGACGCTGCAAAGATAGGCGATCTTCGCGATGTCCGCGGCGTCGTGACCGTGCGGAAGGCGATGGACTATCAATTGGAGCCTAGCGAAACCGTGCCCTGGATCGGCGCAGCCGACGTACAGGCGCTGGGAGTGGACGGCGAGGGCGTCGACGTCGCCGTGATCGACACCGGCGCCGACTATACCCACCTCAAGCTGGGCGGTCCCGGGACGGCGGAGGATTACGTCGACGCTTATTGCGGTCCGAGCTTCGACCCCACGGTGGATGGACCTGTAAACCCGGCCAATCCGGCGTGCGCCGCCCACGCGGCGGAAGACAAGACCGGGTTGTTTCCAGGCTCGAAGATCGCCGGCGGCTATGACTGGCTCGGCGATCTCTGGCCGATCGGCAGCACAACCATCTCGCCCGACCCTAACCCGATTGACTTCCACGGTCATGGCACGCACGTCGCCGACATCATCGCCGGCCTGCCCGGCGGTGGCATCGGGCCGGGCGTCGCGCCGGGCGCGAATCTCTGGACATTCAAGGCTTGCTCGTCGCTGTCGTCGGCGTGCAACGGACTTTCAGTCTTGCTGGCCATCGACGATGCCGCCGATCTCGACGACGATCCGAGGACCATTGACCCGGCCGACGTGATCGACCTGTCGTTAGGCGCAATCTACGGCCAGCCCGAGGACGACCTGACGGCATTTGCCAACGAAGCCACACTCATCGGCGCCATCGTCGTGGCAGGCGCCGGCAACTCCGGCGACAAGCCATTCATCGTGGCACCGCCCTCGACGGCTATCGGCGCGATCGGCGTGGCGTGGATGAGCGCGCCAACTGAGAAGCTGGTCAGGATTGACACGAGCACCGCCGATGCGCATGGGCGGTGGCAGACGTGGTCGGCGCCCCAGACGGCGACCGTCTCAGGCACACTGTTCTATGACACGACCAGCGACTTTACCCGGCGTGGCTGTATTCACGACGCACTGGGCAACCACCTGGGCAGCCCCTGGACACCCGGCCAGCACGCCGGTAGGGTGCTCTTCATGGACCGCGGCGGCTGCGCCGTGAGCCACAAGGTGTCGAACGCGGCGGCGGCGGGCGCGGTGTTGGCCATCATCGCGAACAACATACCGCAGGCCCCTCATGAACCGCCCCCGGACTTCATCTTTGGCGGTGGAACGCCCAGCATCCCGGGCTACACGATCACGCTGGCCGACGGCGACGCGCTCAAGGCGACCGCTCTCGGCGGCATGGCAACGGTCGATCCGGCAATGGCCGTGTCATTGCAAGACTCGCTGGTCTCGGCCTCGTCGCGCGGGCCGCGTAATCACGACAATGCTATCAAGCCGGACATTGCCGCGCCGGGAACGTCGGTCTCGGCGCGCGTCGGCACCGGTAGCAGCACAACCGCCTTCGGCGGCACCTCTGGCGCAAGCGCGACGGTTGCCGGCGCGGCGGCCCTCCTCAAGCAGAAGTACGACGGCTTAGAGCTGCCTGCGCCGATTGCCGCCGACCCTTCGGCTTCGCTCAGGGCGGGCCTCGGCGACGAGATGCCGGTTTATATGTATAAAGCGCTCCTGATGAACACCGCCAGCACCGAGGTCTACCTGGGCGTCAGGGATTTCGGCGCGCCGCTCGCGCCCATTACCCTCATCGGGGGCGGGCGCCTTGACGTGGCTGGCGCGTTGGATGCCCAGACGATCGCCTGGGACGAGACAGGTCGCCCGATCGACTCCCGCGTCCTCACCGGGGATGACAACTGCGATGACGGCGAAGGCAACGACGAGGCAAATTGCCCGATCGACCCTCGTTTCCGCACCGGCAGCATGTCATTCGGCTACCAGGCTGTCACCCGCCGCTACGTCACCGTGCGCCGAGGTGTGGTGGCCAATTTGGGTGGTGAAGGTCGCTGGTACGATCTATCGGCGTCGTTCCGGTATGGAGACGACGAGAACCAGGGTGTCAGCCTGAAAGTCTATCCCAGGCGCCTCTACGTCCCGGCCGGCTCGCATCGCGCCTTCTTCGTCAAGATGCGCGTCGACGCCGAGAAATTGCGCGACTGGCCTTTCCTTACGCTCGATGCGGTGGACAAGGGCTTCAACGGAAGCAATGGCAGCGCGCTGACGCGCCAGGAATACGACGGCTACATCCACATCGACGGAGGCGAGCGCAACATCGTCCACCTGGCCTGGCACATCTTGCCTAAACGCGTCGCTTCCATCCGCCCGCGGCGGCACACCCTGGCGTTCGGCCAGCATGTCACGAGGACCCTGACGCTGCACAACTCGGCCAGGTTCCAAGATGGCGATGTTGACGTGTTCTCACTCGTCGACCTAAACCCGAACACTTACTTTTACACTGTACTTGACGACATTGGCTTCATAGACGAGTGCACGAGCGGCCCGCCTCTCTCGCGCGGGCATCCCGGTCCCGGCTGCAATGAGACGCCGATCGACATCAAGGAAGTCGGCGTGCGTGACCTGTCTGACACCTACATCGAATTCGGCGTGACAATATGGGACAGCCCGTATCGATCCGGCCAGGTTCCGGTCGAATTCGACATTTTCGTCGACTCCAACCTGGACGGAAACAACGACTGGGTCGTGCTGAACTTCCCGTTCAACAGCGACTTGTCGGATGGCCGCAACGTGGTATGGGTTTGCAAGCCAGATTTCACGGACTGCACGATTCCCTTCTTCGTCGACTCGGGCTTCAACACTCAGAACTGGATCCTGGCCGTGCCGGCTGCGGCCATCGGCGTAGCACCTGGGCAACAGTTCAATTTTCAGGTTCGGGCCCGAGACTTCTACTTCACCGGCGAATACACCGACGCCTCGCCGGCCGACGGCGTGAGCTATCACACTTATACCATGGGCCGGCCGAGATACACTGTCGACAATCTGTTGCCGGTCGTCCCGGCCGAGGGCGAGACCCTACTGACGGTCGCCCGATCGGCGGAAGGCGAGGCGGCGTCGCCTTCGCAGATCGGTTTGCTCCTGATGTATCGCCAGGCGCCGGTCGAGCGCGAGTCCGACTCTGTGTTGATCAGGCCATAGCCATCCTTCGGCTTCGCTCAGGATGCATCCTTGATCCCGGACACCTACGCCGCGTCACAGGCCCGGCCTGAGCGGTCTGTTTTCATCCGTCGGGGCGCGCCACAGGCGCACGGATAACTCTGTGGTGATTGTTTACCAGGAAAGGACTTCCGCTATATGGAGAGAAGAGCATCATTTCAGGCCGCTGCGCTCGCCGCGATTGTCGCCTTCGTCTGCGCGATCTTGCTGGGCTTCGTCTTCCGCGCACCCGATCCCGGCGTGAGCCTTCAACCGGTCATGCCCGGTCCGGTAGCCGAGTTCGTCCGCCCCATCAACGACTATCCGGAGCTGATGCTGCGCTTTCTGGCCAGCGACACGCTGTTCGTGCTGAGTTACCTCGTCGTGTTCGCCGGCCTGTACGCGACGGTCGCCGACCGCGCGCGCGTCGTCGCGATCGTCGGCCTGGGTGCGAGCGTGCTCACCGCGCTGTTCGACGCGACGGAGAACGCGTATTTCATCACGTACGCCGCGGCCTCGCTCAACGGCGTCCCCCTCACCGATCCTGAACTGCCGACTATCTACGTCCTCGCCAACCTGAAATGGATGGGCGCGTTCGCCACGCTGTATGCCTTCGGCCTTGCCTGGCCGAGGGAGGACCGCCTGGGCTGGATCATCTCCGCCCTGATGCTGCTGTTCGTGCTCGTCGGCGTGTTGGGCATCGCCGTGCCCGGCCTGATTCCGCTGCGCGGCGTATTCTTCCTGGTCGGCATGCCGCTGTTCGCCTGGCATTTCTGGCGGCAGAGCCGGAGCTAAGGAGCCTCCATGTCGCTCCACAAGAACAAGCGCCTTTGGCAAAAACACGTGCTGGCCGAAAACCGCCGCAGCATCCAGGGCTTGCTCGACACGCTGTGTGACGAGCCGGTGTACACGATCATGGCGACCGGCGAAGAACACCGGGGCAAAGAGGCGGTCGCCGCATTCTACAGCGGCCTGTTCGAGGCGGTGCCCGACGCGACGTTCGACCTGGTCAACGCCTTCGTCGCCGAGGATGGGGTGGTCGAAGAATCGGTGCTGCGCGGCACGCATCAGGGCGTGTGGATGGGCGTCGAGGCTTCCGGGCGCAAGATCGGGCTGCCCCTGACCATCGTATTTCCTATGAAAAACGGCCAGATTCTGGGCGAACGGATGTACTTCGACATGGGCACGCTGATGCGGTGTCTGGGCAAGTAAGATTTACTTGACGCGCGTCGTCAATATGTATATAATCTTGATCAGCTAATCAGGGTGAGGTTTGTAGTGTCCTTTTGCACGTGTTTGAGGCGGAAGCGCTAGCCGCCGCCTAGTTTACCTCATAACGAGACCGACGAAGGCCGGCGGCTGTGCTTCCGCGAGGCGGGGGAGAAGCATAGTCACGTTGCGTACCGGCGCATACGTTGGTCTTTTTGTTTGCCACGAACCGCGCTCCTGCGCATCGCCATTGCCCTCGTCCTCGCGGCGCTCCGGCCGGGAGGCAATGATGATCGCAACCCTTCCAGCTCTCAATCGACTTGCCGTTCAAACCGACCTGCTCGACCTGGTCGGCAACACGCCGTTGATACCGCTCCGGCGGGTCCTGTCGGCCCGGCCCGGCGTCGAGTTGTACGCCAAGGCCGAATGGTTCAATCCGAGCGGCTCGGTGAAAGACCGTCCCGCGCGGGAGATCGTCCTGGAGGCCGAGCAGTCGGGCGACCTGCGCGAAGGCGTCAGGTTGATCGACGCGACGTCGGGCAATATGGGCATCGCCTATGCCACGCTGTGCGCGGCGCGCGGCTACGAGGTCGAGCTGGCCATCCCGGCCAACGCCAGCCCGGAGCGCATCGCCATCCTGCGCGTGCTCGGCGCGAGCCTGATTCTGACGGATCCCATGGACGGCACGGACGGCGCGCAGTTGGAGGCGAAGCGGCGCTACGCCGAGAACCACGGGCGGTACTTTTATGCCGACCAGTATAACAATCCGGCCAACTGGCAGGCGCACTATCGCACGACCGGCGTCGAAATCTGGGAGCAGACCGATGGCCGCGTAACGCACTTCGTCGCCGGGTTGGGCACGAGCGGGACGATGATGGGCGTCGGGCGTCGCCTGCGCGAATTCAACCCGGACGTGAAACTGATCTCGATGCAACCCGATTCGCCGCTGCACGGCCTGGAGGGCCTCAAGCACATGCCGACCGCGCTGCGCCCCGGCATCTACGACGAGGCGCTGGCGGATGAGAACCTCGAGATCGCGACGGAGGATGCCTTCGCCATGGCGCGGCAGTTGGCGCGTGAGGAGGGTCTCTTCGTCGGCGTGTCGGCGGCGGCGGCGGTCGTCGCCGCCATGCGCGTGGCGGCGAGCTTGCGCGAAGGCGTCGTCGTCACGATCCTGCCGGATGCGGGATTCAAGTACGTGAATGAGCGGTTCTGGAAGGACGAGTGATCAGTAATCAGTGATCAGTAATCAGTCAACGGTGAACAGTGAATCAGTAACGCGCTATCGACGCAAGCATACTGATCACTGACCACTGACCACTGATAACTGATAACTTCAGGACACCCATGGCTCTGCGTCTATACGACACTTACACCCGCAGTTTGCGCGACTTCGAGCCGCTGCATCCGCCGGAGGTCGGCTTATATGCATGTGGCCTGACCGTATATGACTACGCCCACCTCGGTAACTTGCGGACGTACATCTTCGAGGACATCTTGCGCCGCGTATTGGAGTTCGACGGCTACGTCGTCAAGCACGTCCAGAACATCACCGACGTGGGCCACCTAGTGTCCGATGCCGACGCCGGCGAAGACAAGATGGAGAAGGGATCGCGGCGCACGGGCAGGTCGGCCTGGGAGATCGCCGAACTGTACACGCAGGTCTTCAAAGACGATCTGCGGCGCCTGAACGTGCTCGAACCGACGATCTGGTGCAAGGCGACCGATCATATCGTGGAGCAGATCGAGTTCATCCGCTGCATCGAGGCGAAAGGCTTCACGTATCGCACGTCAGATGGGATTTACTTCGATACGTCCAAACTGCCGGAATACGGCTACCTGGCGCGGCTGGACGTCGAAGGGCTTAAGGCCGGCGCGCGGGTGGACGTAGCGGAGAAGCTTAACCCGACCGACTTCGCGTTGTGGAAATTCAGCCCGCCTGATCAGAAGCGGCAGATGGAATGGGACAGCCCGTGGGGCGTCGGCTTCCCCGGCTGGCACATCGAGTGCTCGGCGATGGCCATCAGATACCTGGGCGCGTTCTTTGACATTCACTGCGGCGGCGAGGATCACATTCCCGTGCACCATACGAACGAGATCGCGCAGACGCAGGCGTGCTATGGCACGCGCCTGGCGAACTTCTGGCTGCACGGTTACTTCCTTCAAGTGGACGAAGCGAGAATGTCCAAGTCGTCCGGCGAGTTTCTTCGACTGCAGTCGCTGATCGATCGAGGGGTTGATCCGCTGGCTTATCGTTACTTCTGTCTGGGCGCGCATTACCGGTCGCGTCTCAGCTTCACCTGGGAAAGCCTGGACGGCGCGGCCACGGCGCTGAATCGCCTGCGCATGGCGGCGGTCGAGATGGGCGAGCCGGGTCAAGCGGACGCAGGTTACGCTGCCAGGTTTGCCGCAGAGGTCAACGACGACCTGAACACACCACGCGCACTGGCGCTGGCCTGGGACCTGGTCAGGAGCGACTTGCCTGCTCCGGTCAAGAAGGCGACGCTCCTGCGCTTCGATCAAGTGATGGGCTTGCGCCTGGCCGAATGGCAGCCGGTGGCGACGGTTGTGCCCGACGACATTATGGCGCTCGTGCGGCAACGGCAGCAGGCGCGCGCCGCCAAGCGCTGGCAGGACGCCGATACGCTGCGCGGTCGGATCGCCGCCGCCGGATACCAGCTCGAGGACACGCCGCAGGGGCCTCAGGTTCGCGTAAAGGGTGTGAGATGATCCTGGTCGTCGGAGGCGAGCAACTGGATATCATCCGGCAGCACGCGCAATCGACTTATCCCGAAGAAGGCGGCGGCCTCCTGCTGGGACGGTTCGAAGATAGCCGAGCGGTCGTGAGCGAGATTCGCGTATTGCCGAACACGTGGGACGTCGACGCCGAGCGCCGGCGCAGATACCTGATTCCGGGCGACGTGATGCTGCGCGAGCAGCGCGCCGCCGACGCGCGCGACCTCGACGTGGTCGGCTACTTTCACTCGCATCCGGATCATCCGGCCGCGCCATCGGAGTTCGACCGCGAGCACGCGCTGCCCAACTGGAGCTACGTCGTCGTCTCGGTGCAGCAGGGCCGGGCCGGTGACGTGCTGGCGTGGCGCCTGCGCGAAGATCGCAGCGCGTTCGAGGCGCAACCGATCGCGATCGACGACAAATGAAGCGACATCATTATCTTCAAGGGAGGAGACACAAGCTATGAGCGTGAACATCGTCATACCGACTCCGCTTCGGCAGTACGTCGGCGGCCAAAAGAAGGTGGCGGTGAGCGCGGCCACCGTCGATCAGGCGCTCGGCGCGCTGACCACGACGCATCCCGACCTGAAGCGGCATCTGTACAGCGAGGACGGCCGGCTGCGCTCTTTCGTCAACGTCTATCTCGGTGACGAGGACGTTCGGCACCTGCAGCATGGCCAAACGCCGCTGACCGATGGCGCGATGCTGAGCATCGTTCCGTCAGTGGCAGGAGGCGCCGACGGCTAGACGGAGAGCCAGCTAATCAGTTCACCCGTTGCGCAGAACGGCCGGTAAGTAGGTCTTGAACGATGTGCCGAGCGCGAACTCGGTGAAGTGATCCAGCATGACCGTAATCGTGTTGGACGCGGTGTCATGGCCGCAGCCAGCGCAGGGCATGATCGGAACCCACTGCCAGCGGGTGGTGTCGTAGAAGTAGAAATTCAGCTGCGATTCCTGCAGCCCGGAGGCGGCCAGTTCTTCATCGGTATAGTTGAACGTCAGGGTGTACGGCCGCGTGAACTGGTTGATGGGGCGCCCGTCGAGGTCGATGGCCTCCAGCGTGAATGCCCACCCGACGACGCGCATCGTCCGAGCATTGGCGGTCGGCGTTGTCAGCGCCGTATAAGTGATGTTCACGGACTGCGTCACCGCCGCTGGCGGGAACGCGACGATGATGCCGCCGCCGTCAAGCGTGCCGCCCAAACCCGGCGACACCGGCGTGATCTCGCGACCGACGACGTGGGTGCGCAGGCTGGACACGGTCGAGGCGTTGTCGGCCCTGCCGGTCGACTCGAAGTAGATGCGGGTATGCGTCGGTGTCTGGCGCAAGACGTTTAGCGTAAACGTGATCGTCCGGGCCTGCGCGCCGTTCGCGGCGAGCGATCCAAGCGACCACTCGACGGCGTCACCGGGCCGCAGCGGTGAGACGAACGTCAGCGAGCCGTGGCTGCTGGTCGTGGTGACGAACCGGGTGTGCTGCGGCAGCGTGCTTCGGACGATCGTGTTCTCGGCGTCCGCCGCGCCGGTGTTGGAGACGACGATGGTATAGACGATTTTCCCGCCTGGCTTCACGGCGCGCAGCGGTGAGGAGAACGTCGCCAGCGAGAGGATCGGCGACTCCAGCGGCGAGGTCTGCGCCAGTGACGCAGCGCCTGCGCCCGGCGCGGGCGCGAACCCCAGCCAGACGAAGGCGATCCAGGCCATCACGAGCACGACAACACGACGAGCAGAGAAAGCAGACATGAATTGACTCCCAGCGAATTGCTCAGACTGCACATCAGTTTACACGGGCTTACGGCGAGCACGGTAGACCTTTCGTTGGGATTGTGTGCTATCGCCAAGCGCGCAAAGTCATTCCAACAAGCATCAAGACACATCGATGAATCCGCCTGAGTTGGCGCGCGAGTGCTCGGCCAGGCGGCAGAGGAGGAAACCATGAATGAGCGCAAAGTGGATCACTCCGCATTGCGAACGAACCAGGCGTTTATCATCGGGCTGCTGGCCCTGGCGTTCGTGTTTGACGTGTGGCCGCTGGTGACGCTCGTCGCGGCGGTCATGATCGTTGGAACCATCTGGCCGAGCGTGGCCTTGTTCAAAGCCGTGTATCTGTACGTTCTGAAGCCATTGAAGATTGCGCGACCCGACGTGCGCGTGGACAATCCCGAGCCGCATTTGTTCGCGCAGGGCGTGGGCGGGGCAGTCTTGACGCTGGCGACGATCGCCTTTGTCGTGGGAGCGCCTGCCGCCGGCTGGATCCTGGCGTGGGTCGTCGTGGCGCTGGCCGCGCTGAATCTGTTGGCCGGCATCTGCGTCGGCTGCATGATGTATTACTGGTTCAACCGGCTCGGCGTGCCCGGCTTCAAGGTCTCGCCGATTCCACGGAAGTGATCCATGCCTGAGCGTATTCTGATCGCGATCGCGTTGATCGGGCTGGGCGTGCTCGCCTACCGGCTGCTCCTCTCGGCTCAGCGACGACGGGCGTCGTCCGCCACAGGGCACGGGCGAATGACGGGACGACCCGCGCTGATCGTCTTCACCAGCCCGACCTGCGCGCCGTGCAAGCTGCAGCAAATGCCCGTCGTCGACCGCTTGATGGCCGGGTGGGCCGAGCGCATCGATCTGCGCGTCGTCGACGTGACCGAGCAGCCCGACGTCGCCGCGCGCTTCGGCGTGTGGTCGCTGCCGACGACGATCGTGCTGGACGCAGGCGGCCGGGTGTCGGCCATCAATCAAGGCACGGCGAGCGAGCAGAAATTGCGCGAGCAGTTCGAGCGGGTCAGCGGATGGGCAACGGATCAACGAATGGGCGGGCCGGCGAACCAACCGGCCCATTAGCGAACCAGTTACCCAGGCTCATGTCAAAACTGCTCGAAGCGGACTGTCAAGTCCGCGTTGGCGGCGTGTGCACGCAAAACATGTCAGGTGGCTCACCGCCCGCGCCCGCGCGGGCGGCCAACCGCGAGGACGCGGTTTGGCGAGCACTGTAACGAGTGACAACATTTGCGTGCACACCTGGCGGCCGGACTTCGCAGTCCAGCCAGAGCGACGAGGGATTTTGAAACAGGTTCTACGTCGAGGCGGCTAATGAAAGCCGCCTTACGTCTGGCAGGGGGAATGAGATGGACGCTCAATCCGTTCAATTAAGTCACGAAGAAATTCGGCGTTACAGCCGTCACCTGATCATGCCCGAAGTCGGCATGGCGGGGCAGAAGAAACTCAAGGCCGCCAGCGTGCTCACGGTCGGCGCGGGTGGTCTGGGATCGCCGTTGGCGATGTACCTGGCGGCGGCCGGCGTGGGGCGCATCGGCGTGGTCGACTTCGACGTCGTCGACGAGAGCAACCTGCAGCGGCAAATCATTCACGGCCAGTCCTGGCTCGGCAAGCCGAAGCGCGAATCGGCCCGGACGCGCTTGCTCGACATCAACCCGTTCATCCAGGTCGATACCTACGGCGATCCGCTGACGAGCGCGAACGCGCTTGAGATCATGCGCGATTACGACGTGATCGTCGACGGAACGGATAACTTCCAGACGCGTTACCTGGTGAACGACGCGTGCGTCCTTCTCGACAAGCCGAACGTGTACGGGAGCATCTTCCGCTTCGAGGGACAGGCGTCGGTCTTCTACGCCAAGGAAGGGCCGTGCTATCGCTGCCTGTATCCCGAGCCGCCGCCGCCGGGACTCGTCCCCTCGTGCGCCGAGGGCGGAGTGCTCGGCGTGCTGCCGGGCGTGATCGGCACGATCCAGGCGACCGAGGCGATCAAGCTGATCATCGGCCAGGGCGAGCCGCTGATCGGGCGGCTGCTGCTGTACGACGCGCTGGAGATGAGCTTCCGCACGCTCAAGCTGCGCAAGAACCCCGAATGCCCGGTCTGCGGCGAGCATCCGACGGTGACCGAGCTGATCGACTACGACGCATTCTGCGGCGTGACGCCTCACGACGTGCAGGCCGAGCAGGGCATGGAAGTGACGGCCCAGGAGCTGAAGACGCAGCTCGATCGCGACGGCAAGGACCTGGTGGTGATCGACGTGCGCGAGCCGCACGAGTGGGAAATCTCCAAGCTCTCCTTTGCTACATTGATCCCCAAAGGCGAGCTGCCGTCGAGGCTGAACACGCTCGACATGACAAAAGAATACGTGCTGCACTGCCAGAGCGGCATGCGCAGTCTGGACGCGGCGCGGTTGATGAAGGCCGCCGGCTTCCGCGCGAAGAGCCTGCGCGGCGGCATCAATGCCTGGGCGCGGGAGATCGATCCGAGTTTGCCGACGTACTGATTGCCGGTGGTTGCATACAAATCCATAAACTGATTGCTCGCGCCTTCAGGCAGTGATATACTATAGGCAGAAAGTTCGAGACAACCGGATGCACGGGAGTGCAGATGAAAATTAGTGTCATCGTCCACGAGGCGGAGGAGGGGGGTACTGGGCGGA
The DNA here is from genome assembly GCA_035283185.1 of Anaerolineae bacterium. Taxonomy (GTDB): domain Bacteria; phylum Chloroflexota; class Anaerolineae; order Fen-1058; family Fen-1058; genus DASSFZ01. The sequence goes on from DATEUJ010000162.1 coordinate 99,747, forward strand.
AGTCCCCGCTATTCCCGGGTGTGCCACGCAGGGCGAAACCTTCGAGGAGCTCCTGCACGATCTGTACGAAGCGGTTGAAGGCTGTCTCGCTTGACGATTGGCCTCTTCGTCACCTGCTCAAGATGGCGGGGCTGACCAAAGCCGATTTGGAGACGTGACGCAACAGTTTACATCTGGGCCAAGGAGACCTGGGTTCTCACGGGAGCCAAGTCTCTCTGTGTAAAAGCGCTTTTTACGCGGAGGAGAGCCATGCCCTCGAAAGAATCGCTTCCCATGTTGCGATCGCCGAGTTACATTGTCGGGCCGGATGGAGAGCCGACAGCGGTACTCGTCGACCTGGTGACATGGAGAGCCATTATCGACCGTCTCGAAGACCAAGAGGATCTTGAGCTGTTACGAGCCAGCGCGGAAGATCTTGAGACGTTAGCAAGCGGCGGCCGCCCAAGCGGCTGGAAGACTTGGGAGGAGTTCGAGGCGGAATTGGACGCGCTGGAGCAAGCGGGTGAGCTATCGGGTTGATATTTCACCTGTCGCCCAACAGGAAATCAAGAAACTGCCCGGTCATGTTCGCCAGCGAGTGCGAAGGATCATCAAAGTTGGTCATTCGTCCTTCGTCGGGAAGAATGCCTCAGCAATCGCCATCGCCGCCTTCGGATCGCGCCAGATGAGCGCGTCGATCTGAACGGCAGTCGCCCCCGCGGCAAGCATCATGCGCGCGTCCTCAACCGTGTGCACGCCGCCCGATGCGACGACCGGCACGTCCACGCTTTCGAGCGTCTCGCGCACGGCGTGCAGCGCGAGCGGCAGTGTGCCGCGCCCGTACAATCGACCCGACACAAAGCCGTCTCCCCACAGCAATGTCCCGCGCGCCGGCGCGGCGACGACGAGTGCACTCGCGCCCGCCTCGACACACATCGGCGCGAGACCGGCGGCGCGCTCGAGCGGCAGGCGGACGAGCACCGGCCGCTCGCTGGCCTCGACGGCTGCGGCAATCAGCGCGGCGATCGCGCCTTCGTCCTCCTCGTCACGCACGCCCAATTCCACGCCGCCCACGCTTTCGACGACGACGAGGCGCACGGCGCACTCGGCTACGTCGTCAGGCGTGGTGCTGGCGATGTGGACGATGACGGGGATGCCCCAGCGTTTCCACGTGCCCTGGCTCTCTTTGAGGACGGCGCTGATGCCGGGATTCGGAATGCCGGTGTGAACCAGCGCAGCCGATCCCAGGTCGATGCTGACCGGATCGCCCGCCGGCTTGCGAGGCCGCGCCGTCACCGGATTGGTGACGAACGCGCCCCACTTGCTCCAGTCGATAAGGGCCGCATACTCGCTCGCAAAACCGGCGCAGCCGGAGGCCGGCATGATCGGCGATTTGAGCGATAACCCGGTCTTGTGCTGCGGCGCAAGCTCAATCATAATATCTCCTGTTCAGACTTCCGAAGTCTTGAGGTCAGCTCGAAAACCGGCCCATCCACGCAGGCCAATCTCGACCCGTTCCAGCATGCGTAGCACGCGCCGGCGCCGCACGCCAGCTCGACGAGGCGGAGCGCCTGGGCGAATCCGCGCGGCGCAGGAAAACGAATCGACTCGACGAGGCCGGCGAGGCGCGTGTTGAAGCTGTCCGGCCCGCAGGCGAAAACCTGATCGGCCCACGCGATCGCATCCGGCAGCAGGCCGAGGAGGTCGGCGCCGATCGCGCGGATCACCTCGATGTCCGCCGGCAGCGCGGAAACCGGATACGCCTGCTCGGCCGACGGCGCCGCATACGCCAGCGTCACCGAACGGCCGCCCGCGAGCGCGCGATCGATCAGCGTCAGCAAAGGACCGAGATCGGGAATGGGCGCGCTCGACCCGGCGGCGACGAGCAACAAGTTTCGGCTTCCGTTCTCTACCTGAAACCCTCGCCCAATCGGACCCAGCACGTCGACGCGATCGCCGGCGCGCAGCGCGAGGGACGGCGGATCGGCGACGAGCACAGCAAATCCGTCGGCCTCAATCGCGCACGGCCACCACGTGCGGCGCAGGTAGGCATCGACCGATCGGACCAGGATGGCGCGACCCGGCTCGAGCGCGGGCGCCAGCTCCGGCGCGGAAAAACGAATCCGCGCGAAAGGCCCTGTGGCGTCGATCCCGGCGACTTCGGCGAAGGTCTGCCGCATGCCTGGATTATCGTTCGGGGACGGGCGAAATGCAAGAGGAGAGAAGTTGCAGATCGGTTTCCGCTAGAAATCGGGTATCTGTCGGGTGAAGTCAGCCTGCCGTCATATGATTTTGCGCTTAAGGGGTATAATCTACTCGCAGTTTGAATCCGCTTCAAACTCAAATCGATAAATCCTACGGAGGATGAACCATGAGTATTTCGCCCATTCTCAGCATCTTAGGTTGGGGGGCTATTGGCCTCCTGGTCCTGTACGTGTTTTATGTAGTCAGTTCTCGAGCGCAAGGTCGCTCCATGCGCATCTCGATCGCGGTCGTGGCGATCTTGCTCGTGTTAGGAATCGCGCTGAACGCGCTTGGCGCGGGACTGACCTTCATCGATCAAACCGAAGTGGGCGTGGTGATCAGCCCGCTGTCGCCGGGCGGTGTCCGGCCCGAACCGCTCCACGCCGGCATCCACTGGGTGATTCCATTCCTGGAAAGTGTGAATCGTTTCAGTATCTCCCAGCAGGAATATACCATGTCGGGCACAATCGGTGAAGGCGCCGTTCAGGGCGACGATGCGGTCGAGGCTCGCACGGCCGATGGACAGCAGGTGTTCATCGACGCCACCGTCCGCTACTCCGTCGATCCGGTGAAGGCGGTTGAGTTGCGCCGCAAGTGGGTGACTCAAGATCGCTACATTACCAGCTTTGTGCGCCCGACGACCCGCAACGTGATCTACAACACGTCTGCGCGTTACGGCGTTGAAGAGATTTACGGCGTGAAACGAGCCGAACTCCAACAAGTGATCTTCGAGCAGTTGATTACAGAATATGCCCAGCAAGGACTGGTCTTGGAGGCGTTCCAACTGCGCAACATCACTTTCACTGAAGACTACGCTAAATCTATCGAGGAGAAACAGATCGCCGAGCAAAACGCGCTCCGCGCCAGGTTCCTGGTGGAACAGCAGATTCAGGAAGCGGAGCGGTTGCGCGAGGAAGCGCGCGGCCAGCGCGACGCAGCCATCACGAAGGCCGACGGCGACGCTCAAGCCACCGTCCTGCGCGCGCAGGCCGAGGCGGAAGCGCTGCGGCTGGTCAGCGACGCGCTGAAGGCCAATCCCGACCTGCTGACGTTCCGCTACATCGAAAAGCTGGCGCCGGGCATCAACACGGTGCTGCTGCCGTCGAACGCGCCGTTCATTCTCGACATCAACAGCCTGCTGTCGACGTCGGTCGCGACGCCCGCGCCGCAGCCAAGCCCTACCCCTGAACCGACGCCGGCTCCGTAGTACCTTCCCAGTCGAATTGTTGCTTTTCCAGCAAGGTTTTGCCACGGAGACACTGAGACACGGGGGTATAACTATTAGAATCGCATTAGAGCGCCGTTCAGCATCTTGACACGCCCGTGCGACGAACATAAAATGATATAGGGTCAGGCAGGCTTACTGGAATTGCGTGCGGACGGGTTATCAGGCTGTCTATGGACTACAAAGACTACTACAAGATTCTCGGCGTGCCGAAGTCGGCCAGCGAAGCCGACGTCAAGCGCGCCTATCGCAAGCTGGCGCGCGATCATCACCCCGACCGGCATCCTGGCGACAAGAAAGCGGAAGAGCGCTTCAAGGAGATCAACGAAGCGTACGAAGTGCTGGGCGATCCCGACAAGCGCCGCAAGTACGATCAGCTCGGCTCGCGCTACCAGGAGTGGCAGCGCATGGGAGGCGATCCGCGCGGCTTCAACTGGGGCCAGGGGAACGTCCGCGTCGAGGATTTGAACGATCTGTTCGGCGGCCAGTTCTCCGACTTCTTCACCAGCATCTTCGGCGGCGACGCTGCGCGCGGGCGGCGCGCCAACGTGCGCGGGCGTGACGTCGAGCAAAACGTCGAGATATCGCTCGATGAAGCGTTTCACGGTGCGACGCTCACTTTCCAGAAGAACGGCAAGCACGTCGAGGTGAAGATTCCGCCGGGCGTGAAAACCGGCTCGAGAGTGCGCGTGGCCGGCGAAGGCGGCGCCGGCGCCGGCAGCGGGCCAAAGGGCGACCTGTACCTCGTCGTCAACGTGCGCCCGCACCCCCGGTTCAAGCGCGACGGCGACGATCTGTCGCTTGAGATGCCGATCGATTTGTACACGGCGGTGCTGGGCGGCGAGGCATCCGTGCAGACATTCGACGGCGCGCTGTCCCTGAAGATCCCGCCCGAAACGCAAGATGGGCGCACCTTCAAGCTGCGCGGCCAGGGCATGCCGCACCTGCGCGAGCCTGGAGGCCGCGGCGACCTGCTGGTCAAGGTCCACGTGCGAATTCCGCAGGACCTGTCGCCGGAAGAGAAGAGATTGTTCTCGGAGCTGGCCCGGCTGCGCCCGCGCTAACCGGCGCCCGCTCACCCGTCCCGGAGTCGCTCCGGTAAGTATTCAGAATCTTGCCACGGAGGTAACTGCTCAGCCCGCGTCATTGCGAGAAGCCCATGCCCCTTGGGGGCATGCCAAAAGACAGAAACTTATGCAAAGCGAAGTTTCTGAGCAGCGCTTTTTGCGAAGCAATCTCCTGCACGGACCGCCATGTGCGCTCAGGAACGCGGAGATTGCTTCGTCGCAAACGACGCTCACCTGCCCCGCGCTTCTCAGCGGGGTCGCAATGACGGCTGAGTAGTTACCCACGGAGAAGCATTTGAAGCCCTTCATGAAGACGCGCTTGACGATCTGGGTATTACTGTCGCTGCTCCTCACTGCGTGCCGAAGCATGGCAGTTTTCGAGACGCCGACGCCTGTGCCGGCGCGCGCCGTCGGGGCGACGCCGATCCCGGTGCGGCCGACGGCCCTGCCGGAGTCGATCGTCATCGAGGCCGATGCGGAAGAGCTTCTCCTGATCAATCTGTACGAGCGCGTGAACCCGTCCATCGTGAACATCGACGTCGCCGGGGCAGTGGACGTGGGCGGGTTCGGATCGGGATCGGGTTTCGTCATCGACGTCGAGGGACACGTCGTCACGAACAATCATGTCGTCGAGGACGCCCGGCGCATCTACGTCACCTTCGCCGACGGCAGCGTCGTCGAGGCGGAACTGGTCGGTGGCGACCCGGCCAGTGACCTTGCCGTGATCAAGGTCGAGGTCGAGGCCGCGCTGCTCCATCCGGTCGAGCTGGGCGATTCGGATCAGGTCAAGGTCGGGCAGCGTGTGATCGCGATCGGCAATCCTTTCGGGCTGGTGGGCACGATGACGGTCGGGATCGTCAGCGGCGTCGGGCGCACGCTGCCTGCCGACACGTTCAGCGAAGCCATGGGCCAGTTTTCGAACCCCGACATCATTCAGACCGATGCGGCGATCAATCCCGGCAATTCGGGCGGCCCGCTGCTCGACTCGAACGGCCGCGTCGTCGGCGTGAACAGCGCCATTCGCACCACGGGAGAAAACCGCGCGAACTCCGGCGTGGGCTTTGCAGTGCCGGTCAACACGCTGAAGCGCGTCATCCCGCAGTTGATCGAGACGGGGCGCGTCCGTTACCCATATCTGGGCATCTCATCGGACAACAACGAGTTCACCATGCCCGAGCTGGCGGCGGCGCTCGACCTTCCGACGGCGCACGGTGTATTGATCTCTCAGGTGGTGCAGGGTGGGCCTGCCGACCAAGCCGGCTTGCGCGGGGGTAACACTCAGCGAGACGTACGCGGCGTTTCGGTCACGGTCGGCGGCGACATTATCATCGCCGTCGACGGCAATCCGGTCGACGATTTCGACCACTTGATATCCTATCTGACGGCCAAGACCGAAGTCGGGCAGATTGTGAAAATCACTTTCCTGCGCGGCGAAGAGACGCTCGAAGTCGATCTGACGATCGGCGAGCGTCCGCTGCGCTAAGCCACTCGAACTTTACCAACTGAATCGGGCGCTGTCGCCCCCGCACGTGCTCGTGTGACCATCCCAAAAGGAGATGCGTATGTTGAGCCAAACCGATATTCAGCAGCTTGCGTCGTATCAGGGAACGGATGTCCTCAGCCTGTACATCAACGTCGACCCCACGCAGAAGTCGACCGACGAATACCGCTTGACGCTGCGCCATCTGTTGAAGAGCGTGAACGGCCACGGCGCCGCCGAGGATGTCGAGCGCATCGAGACGTTTTTCGACCACGAGTACGACTGGTCGGGGCGCGGCGTGGCGCTGTTCTCGGCGCAGCGCAGCCATCTCTGGGAAGCCTACTCGCTGCCCCTGCCCGTGCCGAACCACGTGCACGTGGGGCGCAAGCCCTACCTGGCGCCGTTGATGTCGCTGTGGGACACGTATGGCAGCTACGGTGTGGCGCTGGTCGACCGGCTCGGCGCGAAGATGATGTACTACCAGATGGGCGATTTGGTGGCGCTGGACGGCGTGTTGGGCGAAGACATCCGCCCTATCAAGCCCGGGCGCGGCTCGTCGGTCTTCGGCCAACGCGGCGGTTTCGACGGCCACGCGGCGCGCCGCGTCGCCGAAGTCGTCCGGCGCAACGTCAAGGAGTCGGCGGCGGCGGCGGCGGCGTTCTTCGCCGCGCGCCAGTGCGCGCAGGTACTCGTCGGCGGCGCCGACGAGGTGGTGAATGAGTTCATCGCCGCGCTGCCCGCGCCGTGGCCGGAGCGCGTGGTCGGCACGTTCGCCGCCGCCATCGACGTCGCGGACAACGACTTGCGCGATATGGCCTACTCCCGCCTCGCCGAGACGGCGCGCCGCCGCGAGCATGAGATGGCCGACGCCGTCATCACCGCTGCCGCCAAAGGCTCGAACGGCGTGGCTCGGCTGGACGACACTCTCAGCGCCGCTCACGACGGCCGCATCCAGACGCTGCTGGTGTCGGAAGGCTACGACGCCGCCGGATACCGCTGCGCGACGTGCGGTTACCTCACGGCACAACATTTGGAAACCTGCCCGTTCTGTGGCGGGAAGTTCGCGCCCATCCCCAACGCCGTGGAGGCCATGATCGAGCAGGTCATCACGCAGAACGGCCAGGTCAAGATGATTGCGAATCACGCCGGGCTGAAGGAAGCCGGCGTGGCTGCGCTGCTGCGATACTGACCCGATATGTCTGTGCACACCGATCCCGAAGATAGTGAAATTGCCGCCCTGTTCGATTTCACAGGCACTATCGACGGCAAGCGGGTATTAGAGATTGGCTGCGGCGACGGGCGCCTGACGTGGCGCTACGCCGATCGCGCCGCGCGCGTCGTCGCCATCGATCCCGACGCCGACGAGATCGCCGCGGCGCTGGAAGACCTGCCGCCGCGACTCCGCCATCGGGTCGAGTTCAAGGCAGTGAGCATCCAGGAGTTCGAGCCGGCCGCGCCGGCGTTCGACGTCGTGATTCTGTCGTGGGCGCTCTGATGAATCGAGCGCGCGGGCATGGTGCATGCCCTTGAGAAAATCTACCGCCTGCTGAAGCCCGACGGCATTCTCATCGACATCCATCCGCCGCCTGAGCCGTCGTCGATCGACGTGCGCATCGGCGAGCAGGCGCACGCGGCTGGCTGGCTGCGCGAGACCGACGACTACGGCGACTACGAGGCTGCCGACGAAGCGCTGGCGACGATTGTCGCGCGCAGGCTGTTCGCGGTCGAGCGCCGGGGCGCTTTCTCGTTCCTGACGCACGTAGACACGCTGGCCGAGCTGCGCAACTACCTGACCGAGGAGTGGGAGAATGCCAGCATCGACGACGTCACCGCGGCGCGGATCGAGGAACTGATGAGCACGCCGGAGCGCGACAAGGAAATCATCTTGCGCGAGTCGGTGCGCATCGCGCGACTGGCGCCGATCCCGAAGGCTTGAGATATGCAAGGCGATAAGCCTCCCTCGCGGGCGAGCAAGTCGATCTGGCTCGGCGCGGCGCTCTTCGCCATGGTCGTCGCACTGGCAGCGCCCGTGATCCAGGCGTGGCGCCGGCATCGGCGCCGAGCACACAGACCGGTGACGATGCCCGCGTCCCTGGCAGCCCCAGCCGCGCTCCCGCAGCAAACGCTGCCACCCCTACCCCGAGACGAGGTCAAGCCCCGTCCTCGCCTCTGGCGCGAAGCCCTGAAGACAGATCGCTCGCAGCTCTGGCGGATTCTGGTGAGCCTGGTGTGTGTGGCGGTGACCGCCACGATGGGATACACGTATGCCCTGAACATTCGGGTCGAAGGCTGGCAGTTCTGGGTGTGGGTGGCCAGCGTGGCTGTCGTCGTCTTCGCCCTGATGCCGAGCGACCGGCCCAGGCTGCGCCTGGACAAGAGTCTGCTCTGGTTGGCGCCCCTGACCCTGGCCGCGCTGCTGCTGCGCGCCACGTCCCTGGAGACTATACCGGGAGGACTGCACGTCGACGAGTACGGCGTGGCCGGCTTCGCGCTGCAGCACGTGTTTCCGGCCTCGAGTGGCACGCACAATCCGTTCATTACGGGACCGGCCTCTCATCCGGCGCTGTATCATTACTTGATCCGGATTTCGCTCGCCGTGTTCGGAAACACCATCACGGGCCTGCGCATCTCCAGTGCGCTGGCCGGCACCATGGCTGTGGCCGCCACCTACGCCGCTGTGTCGCTGTTGCACGATCGGCGCACGGCCCTGTTCGCTGCAGCGATCATGACGGCCTATCATGGTCACGTTCACTGGTCGCGCCTCGGCCTCAACAACATCTGGGACACCGTGTGGGTGCCGGCGATGCTGGCCGCATTCGTGTGGGGATGGCAGCAGCGCTGGAGCGGAGGCGCCGTCCTGGCGGGGCTGGCGATGGGGCTGTCACAATACTTTTACCCCGGCAGCCGGATTGGCATACTCTTGCTCGTCTTCGTCATCTTCTCGTTGTGGCGGCAGGGCGCCGATCGGCGACAGCTTCTCGTGCACACCGGCAAGATGTTGGTGACCGCCGCATGCGTCGCAGCGCCTCTCGCCATGTTCGCGCTGCGCGACCCGACTAATTTCCTTTTGCGGACGCGCGAAGTCTTCGCCTGGCAGCCCGAAGCTATCATGATTCTCACACACGGGCAGCCCGACTTGCCAGCGTTCTTCTGGCATCAGCTTACGCGCTCGCTGGGAGCGTTTACAACCTATCCGGACAACGCCGGATTTTACGCGCCGGGCGTGCCGCTGCTGATCGGGCTGGCCGTACCCCTCTTCGTGATAGGCAGTGCGCGGTCGATATGGACACGACGCTCGTGGGGCGTGCCAGTGCTGTGGATCGTGCTAACTGCCTTCCTCGGGGGTTTCCTGCTGGCCGACCCCCCGTCTAGCTCGCATTACGTCGTGGCGATACCGGCGATCTGCTGGCTGGTCGCCATGCCGCTGAGCTGGCTGGTCGAAAACGGCCGGCGGCCGTGGGCCGTCATCGCCCTGCTGGCGATTGTGGCGACGGACCTCGTCTTCTATTTCGCCGTCTACGTGCCGGGCCATCCGCGCGACCTGATCCTGCCCTTCCCGCCGTTGCCGCTATCCTGAGCGTCCGGCGGTATAATTCAGATGCAATGAATGCCATCACCCCGCCAGTCGCTGGCCCCGCTCCGCTTCGTTCCGGGGGCCATCGTCTCGCATTTACGACAGAACGGCCTAAACGGGTCATGCTCCTGATGACGCCGAAGACGTATCGAGCGCAGGCGTTCGTCGAAGCAGCGGAGCGGCTGGGCCTCGAAGTCGTCAGAGTTGTGGATATGCCGCCGGAACTGGCCGCGCATTGGAATGTCCCGCTCGGCGTCGACTTCCTCGATCTCGAAGCGGCGACGCGCGCGATCGTCGAGTTCGCCGCGAGCCGGCCCGTGGACGCGATCATCTCGGTAGACGACGGCGCGTCGCTACTGGCGGCGCGGGCGAGCGCGGCGCTCGGGCTGCCGCACAACTCGCCGGAAGCCGCCGAGGCGGCGAGGAACAAGCATCGCATGCGCGCGCTATTGGCGCAAGGCGGCGTGCGTGCGCCGGAATTCCGGTTGTGCTCCACAGGCGACGATTTCCGCGATCTGGCTGCGCGCGTCGAGTACCCGTGCGTCGTCAAGCCACTGCTGTTATCGGGCAGCCGGGGTGTGATGCGCGCCGATGGCCCGGATCAGTTCGTGATCGCCGCCGGACGGCTGAAGGCGCTGCTGGACTCCATCGATCCATCACCCCAGCCCAAGCCGTTCCTGGTCGAAGATTTCGTCCCAGGTTCTGAGGTGGCGCTGGAAGGCGTGCTCGACCACGGTCGATTGAAAACGCTGGCGCTGTTCGACAAGCCCGATCCGCTCGACGGGCCGTTCTTCGAGGAGACGATCTACGTCACACCGTCGCGCCTGTCCCAGGATGTGCAGGCGGCGATCGCCCAATGCGCATCGGATGCGGCGCGGGCGCTCGGCCTGCGCGAGGGTCCGATGCACGCCGAGCTGCGCGTCAACGAAGCCGGGCCGTGGCTCATCGAAGTGGCGGGCCGATCGATCGGCGGGATGTGCTCGAAGACGCTGCGCTTCGGGACGGACGTCTCGTTAGAGGAACTGATCTTGCGGCAGGCGTGCGGCCTGGGCATCGAATCGCTCGATCGGGAGCGGCGAGCGGGGGGCGTGATGATGATACCGATTCCAGAAGCCGGCATCCTCCGGCGCGTCGAAGGGGAGGCCGAAGCGCGGGCGGCGCCCGGCGTCGAGGACGTTCAGATCACGGCCCGCTTGAACAATCCGATCGTGCCCTTGCCTGAGGGGGATAGTTATCTGGGGTTCATTTTCGCGCGCGGCGAATCGCCGGACGAAGTCGAAGCCGCGCTGCGCGAGGCGCATCGGCGGCTGAGGTTCGTGATCGAGCCGACGATTCCGCTGCTGCCGATCTGACGCAAGGTAGCTGCTCAGGCTCAAGCATCCTGAGCGGAACGGCCAGCGCGTTCTTCGACTTCACTGCGTTCCGCTCAGAATGCGCTGGCCGTGCAGTCGAAGGATGCGGTTGAGGAGTTACATCGCCAGAAAGCGTCTACTTGGCGCTCTTGCCGGCCGGCACCTGCCCTTCCGGCATCCAGCCCTCAGGCATCTGCGCGCCTTCGCCGAAGAAGAACTCTTCCATTTGTTCCATCAGGAACTTCTGCGCGCTGGGATCGGCCATGTTCAACCCGTAGTGGTTGATGAGCAGCACCGACTGCCGCTTCCACAACTCCCAGCCCTCTTTCGATATGTTCTCGAAGACGCGCTGGCCAAGCTCACCAGGAAACGGCGGGCGATCCAGCGCCGGCAGCTCGCGCCCCAGCTTCGCGCAGTTGACAAACCAGACTGTTTTTTGATATCGAGCCATGAACGCGCCTCGTCGCGCACGGAAGTTGGATAGACTATATCCGCTTTCGAGCGTGTGTCAAGGTGGAATTATGAACGTCGTCCTGATTTCCACATATGAACTCGGTCGCCAGCCATTTGGATTGGCGTCGCCTGCCGCCTGGCTGAAACGCGAAGGTGCGCGCGTCACGTGCCTCGACCTGGCCGTGCAGGGCCTGGATCGGCGCGCGATCGCGTGCGCCGATTTGGTCGCCTTCTGCGTGCCGATGCACACCGCGACGCGAATCGCGGCCTCGCTCGTCGCGCGCATCAAGGCGATCAACCCCAGGGTCTGCCTGTGCTTTTACGGCCTGTATGCGCCGCTCAACGAGGATCATCTACGCCGCCTTGGCGCGGACGCCATCCTCGGTGGCGAGTTCGAGGACGGGCTGGTGAGCCTGTATCGCCGCCTCTTGGAGGGCCAGATTGGATCGCAGACCGAACCGGTGATCTCCCTGGCGCGCCAGGACTTCATCACGCCGGATCGCAGCGGGTTGCCCGGCCTGGCGCATTACGCGACTCTCGACCCTGGCGATGGCACTCGACGTGTGACCGGCTACACGGAGGCGAGCCGGGGCTGCAAGCATGTGTGCCGCCATTGCCCGATCGTCCCCGTCTACGGCGGCCGGTTCCGCATCGTCCAGCGCGACGTCGTGCTGGCGGACGTCCGCCAGCAGGTCGAGGCCGGCGCGCGCCACATCACGTTTGGCGATCCCGACTTTTTCAACGGGCCTGGGCACGCGATATCGATCGTCGAGGCGCTGCACTGCGAGTTCCCCGGCGTGACCTACGACGTGACGATCAAGATCGAGCATCTTCTGAGACACGCCCGCCTCCTGCCGATCTTGCGCGACACGGGCTGCCTGTTCGTCACCAGCGCCGCCGAGTCGGTCGACGACGACGTGCTCGCGATTCTCGACAAGCGGCATACGCGGCAGGACTTCGTGCGCGCCGTCTCGCTGTTACGAGACATCGGGCTGACGCTCTGCCCGACCTTCGTGCCATTCACGCCGTGGACGACGCTCGAAGGTTACCGGGACTTGCTCGACCACGTCGCCAGGCTCGATCTGATCGAGAGCGTGTCGCCCATCCAGTACGCTATCCGGCTGCTCCTCCCTGCCGGCTCGAAGCTGCTGGAGCTGCCGACGGTTCAAGAATTCGTCGACGAATTCGATCCGGTTGCGCTGTGCTATCCGTGGGCGCATCCCGATGCACGGGTCGATCGATTGCACGCCGGCGTGCTCGCCGCTGTGAAAGAGGGGCAGGGCAGGAAGCTGTCGCGCCAGGCGATCTTCCGGAAGGTGTGGCATTTGGCCCGGGAGGCTGCTGCATCCAAGAGTGCGCGGTTTCTGCTGTGGGACGAGCACTATTCCAACGCGCCGATCCCGCGCCTCAGCGAACCATGGTACTGCTGAGCGGAGCCGACCGAGGAGCAGTTTGCTCCTGAGTTCGTTTGATCTATACTAATGTAGCATTCAGCCTCATGAGCCTGCTGCACGCGGTCGAGGCCGCGCCTGTGAGGAGACAGCGTGAGTAAGTGGCTCAAGGTCGCAGGCATTTCGCTCGCCGTCGTGCTCGTCGTGGGCTTCGTCGCGCTTGCCGTCATCGCCAACGATCAGGCGACGGCGCTCGTGCATCATCCCCTCGAAAAGCGCGATCACATCGACGAATCGCCCCACGACTACGGCATGAATTTCGAGTCGCTGACGCTGACGACCGAGGACGGGCTTCATCTCGCCGCCTGGTACGTGCCCTCGAAGAACGGCGCGGCGATCATCGTGCAGCACGGCTACAAATCCGACCGCGAAGAGATGCTCGACGAAGCGGCGATGCTCGCGAAGCACGGCTACGGCGTCATCCTAGTCGACCTGCGCGCGCACGGGCTGAGCGAGGGCGATGAAATCACCTTCGGCGTGCTCGAAACACGCGACGCGGACGCCGCGTACGAATATCTGCTCACGCGGCCCGACGTCGATCCGGAGCGCATCGGCGCGCTGGGCAACTCGATGGGCGCGGTGACTCTGCTGTTGTACGCGGCGCAGAACCCGCAGATCAAAGCCGTCGTATCGGACAGCGCCTTCTCCTCCCTGCAAGACGAGATCGCCAAGGGCGTGCAGCGCGTCACCGGGCTGCCAGCCTTCCCCTTCGCGCCGATGATCCAGTTCTTCGCCGAGCGCCAGACCGGCTTCAGCGCGAGCGAGGTCGCCGCCGTCGAGCACATCGACGAGATCAGCCCGCGACCGGTGTTCATCCTGCAGGGCGGGGCCGATGCGCTCATCCCGACCGACAGCGGCCAGAAGCTGTACGACGCCGCCGGCGAGCCGCGCGAGCTGTGGTTCGATCCAGAACTGGATCACGTCCAGTTCAGCACCAGGCGGGCGGAGGAATACGAGGCGCGGGTCGTCGCGTTTTTCGATCGGCACCTGCTAGGGAAGGGAAAGTAAGAGTTAGAGGATGCAAAGCAGTTAGCAGGCCGCTGATCGTGTGCACGCAAACGTTGTCAGTCGTTACAGTGCTCGCCAAACCGCGTCCTCGCGGTTGGCCGCCCGCGGGGACGCGGGCGGTGAGCCACCTGACATGTTTTGCGTGCACACCGCTGATCAGTTCATTGCGCCAGCGAGCGAATGCGTCTATACTATCGTTATAGGCAAGGCCAGTGCGAGAGATAGGGGGTTCGGAGTGTCTATTCACATTGAACAGCGTCGCACACCGTATGGTGTACAAGCCTATCTGCGCGGCACGCGAGTGGCCGTGCGGCATGTGGCTGCTTTCCTCAAGGCCGGACGCACTGCTGAAGAGATCATCCGTATTGGTCTGCCTCATCCGCCGCCGGCCAGCATCTACGAAGCGATCGCTTATTACTACGATCATCAGGCTGAGGTCGACGCAGAACTAGAGGCCCAGTCAGACCAGGCTGTCCACCAGCAACTTCGGCGACTGCTCTCGCCGGAGCAATATACTCAACTGACGAGACGCGCTGCATGAGCCTGCCCCGTTTCTTGCTGGATGAGCATGTCTGGGGCGGCTTAATCGTTCAAGAACACCTTTCGCTTCATCCAAGAATTCGCTTAGCGTAACGATTTAGACCCACTCCACACGACAACGAATTGGCGGACGGGCGCAAGTTCGTTATATCCTGAATTCGCTGTTGTGTTTTGTCTGGGTGGCCGCCAGTTGGCGCAGGCCGGCTGAGCAGTTACCGCTTAGCCTGAATTTCGCAACCCGACCAGGGAGATGAAAGGTGCACATCGCCCGCGCATCGATCGTCACCGCAGTGGGACTCGCCGCTGTGCTCGGACTGATCGGCCTGCTGCGCCCGGTCGAGGCCGCATCCCCGCCAGCGCCGGGGCTGAGCGCCGGCCCGCGCGACGTCGTCATCAACGAAGTCGCCTGGGGCGGCACGGCGGCCAGCACCGCCGACGAGTGGATCGAGCTCAAGAACAACACGGCCAGCCCTATCAGCCTGGTCGGTTGGTCGCTGCGCGCGGACGACGGAACGCCCAATATTGTCCTGGCCGGCACAATCCCCGCGAACGGCTACTTCCTGCTCGAACGCACGGACGACAACACGATCAGTGATGTGCCAACCGATCAGATTTACATTGGCGATCTGGGCAACGGCGGCGAGATACTCCGGCTGACCGACGAGCTCAGTAGCGAGATCGATAGCGCCAACCTGAACGGCGGCGCCTGGCCGGCCGGATCAGGCTCACCCACGTTCTTCTCGATGGAGCGCATCGACCCGACTGCAGCCGACGCCGACGCGAACTGGGCCAGCAACAACGGCGTGACACGCAACGGGTTGGATGCCAACTCGAACCCGATCAACGGGACGCCGAAGCAGCCCAACTCCCGCGCGGGCGTGTTGCCCCCGCTTTCGCCGCCGGGCAGCGTGCTGATCAGTGCCGTCCACTTCGACGCCTATGCCAACGGCGACGAAGGCTTCCGGCTGACCAGTGTCCACACGCAGGCGATCACCCTCACGAATTGGTTTGCCGCCGACGGCGAAGGCACACTCAACCTGACCGGCACGCTGGCCGCCGGCCAGTCGATCTGGATCGCCAAGCGCGCCGTCACCTTCACGCAGCAGTTCGGCTTCAAGCCCGACTACGAGTACGAGGCCGACACCGATTCCCTGGTGCCCAATCTCACCGGCAGCGTGCCGCTGCTCGGGGACAACGACGAGCTTGCGATCCGAGAGGGAGGAAGCAACTGGATCGACGCGGTTATCTGGGGCACAGGCCAGATCACCGATACAGGATGGCTCACGGGCTGGACTGGACCCGGCGTTCAGCAGTACAGCAACAGCAGTATCGCCGCCTTCGGGCAAATCCTCTATCGCAAGCTCGACGAAGCGACCGGCGCAATCGTCGCCGACACCCATACGGCAGTTGATTGGGCAAACGACAGCACGGACCCCATCTCGGGCCGCAAGACGATGTATCCCGGCTGGGACCTCGAATCGTTCTGGGCGCCTGCCCGGATCACGGCGACCGCACGCCTCACCGTCGCCATCGCGCCCGACAACGCTTACCACGTCATCTCCGATCTGCTCGGATCGGCGCGGCAGTCGATCAAGATCGAAATGCACACGTTCGAGCATCCCGCGCTCGCCGGCGTGCTGACGCGCACGATCCAGGACTACGGCGTGAGCGTGACCGTTCTGCTTGAAGGCGGGCCGGTGGGCGGCATTGAGGACCAGGAGTTGTGGATCTGCCAGCAGATCGAAGCGGCGGGCGGCGACTGCTGGTTCATGATCAACGACAGCAGCGCGGACATCCGCGACCGGTACGATCACCTGCACGCCAAGCTGATCGTCGTCGACGACCGCGTCGCGGCGATCGGCAGCGAGAACCTCAGCCTCAACAGCCTGCCCACCGACGGCTTCTCCGACGGCACGATCGGCCGGCGCGGTGTGTATCTCGTCACCGACGCGCCCGGCGTCGTGACGCGCGCGCTGCAAATCTGGGCCGCCGATTTCGACCTAGCCAACCATCGCGACATCTACTCGTGGTCGGCCGGTGATCCGAAGTACGGCGCGCCGCCTCTCGGCTTCACGCCGGTTTATACCAGCGGCGGGAGCGGCTACGCTATCCGCAATCCGGAGCCGCTGAGCATGACGGCGCCGCTCACCTTCGAGCTGCTGACCGCGCCTGAAAGCGGCCTGCGCGCGAGCGACGCCCTGCTCGGTCTGATTGCGCAGGCCGGCCCCGGCGATAGCATCGACGCCGAGCAGTTGGAGGAGCGACCACACTGGGGAAACTCGTCGAGCAACCCGATCGACGATCCCAATCTCCGCCTGCAGGCGCTGATCGGCGCGGCGTCACGCGGCGCGCGGGTCCGCCTGCTTCTCGACGGGCACTTCGACGATCCGTCGTCGCCTATGAGCAACGCGGCGACACACGCCTACGTCGAGTCGCTGCGCGCGATCAGCCCGGTGCTCGCGAGCCATCTCGAAGTGCGGCTCGGCAACCCGACGCTCAGCGGCGTCCACAACAAAATGCTTCTGATCGCCCTGGGCGGGCGCAAGATAGTTCACGCCGGCAGCCTGAACGGCAGCGAGGCATCCCACAAGGTCAACCGCGAGATCGCACTGCAGGTGGACTCGGAAGCCGCGCACGAGTACCTGCGCGCCATGTTCGAGCACGATTGGGCCTTTCGGCCGCGCGTGTACCTGCCGCTCATCTTGCGGCACTATATGCCGCCCGCAGACCATCTTCTGGTGAGCAAAGTCTTCTACCTCGGCACGCCCGGCGTCGACGAGTGGGTGCAAATCTACAATCCGACTGCGATCACCGTGTCGTTGAGCGGCTTCAAGATCGGCGACGAAGAGACGCGGGGCGGCGGCGGATTCGGCTTCGATGGGATGTGGGAATTCCCGCCGGCGGCGACGATCGGGCCGGGGCAGAAAATCAACGTCGCCGGGACGTTCGCCGGTTTCTACGCTCGATTCGGTTACGATCCGAGCTTCGCTTTCTTTGACGGCGTGGCGGGTGTCAGCCGCATGACGCCGTATCTCGCCTGGACGAGCGCGGCGACGCTCACGCTGGCCAACGTGGGCGACGAGGTGCTGCTGCTGGGACCGGGCGATCAATTGATCGACGGCGTGGCATGGGGAACCGGAGGGCTGCCGGGTCACGCGTCGTGCCCCGCAATCGCGCCGCCGCCGTACGCCTCCATCGAGCGAACGCCTATCTGGCAAGATACGGATAGCTGCCCGGCCGACTTCGTGACGAACCCGTCGCCGCTGCCGTAGCCGATAGCATATCGCTTATCGCTTATCGCCTATCGCCGATGTGTGCACGCAAAGATTGATACTGTTGGCGAATTCCCTTTTGGCCTGCGAATGTGTGCCTGCCGAACAAGCAAGTGGGCGCAGTTTCCGATTTCGCCAACAGTATCAAAGATTGTCATCAACCGTAGTTATGCTTTCGATTACCGGGGCGTCGCCGTCGGCGTGCGTGACGGCGTGCGCGTCGGGGGCAGCGTCGAGGTCGGCCGCCGCGTTGCCGTGGCGATGGTCTGTGCCGGCGTCGCCGCCCGGGTTGCGGTCGAGGTTCGGGAAAGCGTGGCGGTTGGACTGCCCGTCGCTGGTGGTCGGGTGGCGGTCGGCGTTCTCGTCGACGTGGGCGTGCGCGTCCGCGTCGGCGAGGGCGTCGGAGTGCGCGTCGGCGAAGGCGTCGCCGTAGCGGTTGGCGAAGGTGTGGACGTCCGGCTCGGTGTAGGCGTGCTCGAGGGCGTAGGCGTAGCCGATGGCGTGGTCGTGGCCGTTGGGATAGGCGCCACGACCAGCGCCGGATCGAACGGGGCCGGCGACCAGGCCACCGACACCTCAGTTCCCTCAGTTCCTACCAGCACATCACGCTTTCCAAGCTTCAAATCGTATGCGACGATCTCGCGCCGGGTTCCGGCGCCCGTGACGTAGGTGATGCGCCTGCCGTCCGGCGACCAGGCCGGATTCGTCCCTGGCTCTTCGACCAGCGGCTCTGGAATCGAGCCGTCGAGTGCGACGGCATAAATGCGCGGCTGGCCCCCGCTCGACCGGGCCGAGGCAAATGCGATGCGCTTGCCATCCGGCGACCATGCAGGCGCAGCATCCTCGGCGGGGCTATTCGTCAGGTTAATCGCGCTGCTTGACGCAGATCCCTGAAGCGCAGCGGAAGGGACGCCCCGCCCAGCGGGGTCGGCGCCGTCTGCGTTCACGCGGAAGGTGTCGCCGCTCAGCGCGAACGCGATTTGCCTGCCATCCGGCGACCACGAGGGCCGGGTCGCGTCATCCTCGCTCTGCGTCACGCGCTGCAAGCCGCTGCCGCTGCTTGCGCCCCGTCCAGGGGGGTCGGCGCGGATGACGTAAATGTCGAACGTGCCATCCCGGTTCGACTGGAAGGCGATGAACTGGCCGTCGGGCGACACGGCGGGCGCGTCTTCGTCCGAAGGATCGTCCGTCAACTGTTGCACGTCGTCGCCGCTGCTTGCGCCCCGCTCAGCGGGGTCGACGCTCATCGAGAAGAGGTCGAAGTCGCCGTTTCGGTTCGAGGCGAAGACGATGCGCCGGCGGTCGGGCGACAGCGCGGGCGCGCGGTCGATCGCCGGATCGGTCGTCAACTGCCGAGGCGCGTGCTCGCCGTCGCGCATCACGTAGATGTCGACGTTGCCGTCTTGCTCGCCGGCGAAGACGATTCGGTCGCGCGGAAGGCAGGGCCGGGTCGCCGGCGCGAAGGCCAGCGAAGGCGGCTTGACCTCGATCGCCACGCCGTCCTTTGGGGGCCGCCACGCCGGCCAGGTCTCCTGGCGCGGGGCGGCGTGGAAGAGCCTCCGCCCGGATCCGTCCGCATTGACCAAGACGACGTCGAACTGCGATCCGGCGCGTGCGGCAAAGACGAGTGCCCCGCCGTCGGGCGACCACGAGGCGTTAATCGTCTCCGCCGCGTCGACGTCGATCCGCGCCGGGCGACGGCCGTCGAGCGAGACGAGGTAAGCGTGGCGGCCCGCCTGAACCAGCAGTGTGCTGCCGTCCGGCGACCAGACGATCGCGGATACCGGCGCGTCGGTCCACGTGACGCGCGCGACTTCAGCGCCGTCCGCCTTAGCGATCGACACCGCCGTATCGCCCAGGCAGTCAGACGCGTAAGCAAGATAACGCCCATCCGGCGACCAGGCGGGATGAGTCTGGCTCGTCCCATCGTCCAGGAGGCGGGCGACTGCCGAGCCGCTGCTTGACGCAGATCCTCGTAGCGGAGCGGAGGGGACGCCCCGCCCAGCGGGGTCGGCGGCGGCGACGAATATCGCCGGCTCGCCCTCGCGCTCAGACACGAACGCGAGCCGCTCCCCATCCGGCGACCAGTCGGGCTGATAATCCCGCGCGGGCGAGAGGCTGAGGTTGACGCGGCTGGATGCCTCGCCGGCGGCAGCCTGCGCGTAGACGTCGAGATTGCCGTCGATTTCGGCCACGTACGCCAGTCTCTGGCCGTCGGGCGACCAGATTACAGGCTGATCGATTGCGATCGCGCGCGCCAGGAAGATCGGCTCCTGGCGGTCGGGATCGACGGTGAACAGGTCGGCCCGATCGCCGTCGACGGTCACCTTGACTGCGATCAGCTCGCCGTCGGGAGACCATACCGGATCGATTTCGGCTCGATCGTCGGACGTCAGGCGGCGCGGTTCGCCGCTGCCGTCGATGCGCGCGACGTACAATTCGGGCGAGCCGCGTTCGGAATCGGACACGTAGGCGATCAATTCGCCGAGTGGAGCCGGCGTCGGGACCGGCGCGCGGGTCGGAGCGGCCGGGCGGCTGCGTATCACGGCGGCGACGAAGAGAATCACCAGCCCGACCAGCACGACGGTCGCAAACGCGAGCGTCACGCCCAGATGGCCGAGCGCGAAGCCGATCGCGCGCTGCCACAGCGACAGGCCGGAGCGGCGCGGCCGGGGCGCTGGGCGTGGAGCGTGGGGCGTAGGGCGTCGTGGCACGGCAGCTGGCATGCCCTCAATAGCCTGTAGCCCCCGACGCGCGGTGGCGTTGTTCGGATTGATGTCGAGGATGCGTCGAAAGTAGCTCGCACGCTCGGCGTCACTTTCGGCGAGCTGGCTGAGCCACAGCAGCGCGTCTTCGTTGCGCGGGTTGGCGTCCAGCGCCTGCATGAACAGCGTGCGCGCTCGCTCGGTTTCGCCGTTGCGGAAGGCGTCAATGCCTTGAGAAGTCAGCGTGTCCATATCGGATCGACTTCGTCCGCCTTCGAGTCCGCCGTGAGATTCCAGATCGATGCTTCGTCGACCGCGATCAGGTAGACGTCGAAGTCGCCATCCTGATCGGATGCCACGAGCAGGAAGCGCCCGTCCGGCGACCACGCCGGCTGGGAAGCGCCTGAGAGGGCGGCGAGCAGCCTGACGTTCGCGCCTTTGGCGTCTGTCAGGTACACGCCCTCGCCGTTGCGATTCGAGATGAAGGCGATTCGAGCGCCGTCGGGCGACCATGCCGGGCAGCGATCGACGCCCGCGTGCTGGGTCAGCCGCTTCAGATCCGTTCCATCGACGTTCATCAGGTACACGTTCAGGTCCCCATCGTGATCGGACGTGAAGGCGATCTGCTCATCCTCGGGTCGCCACGATAAGCATCCGTCGTAGCCGGGTCGGCTGATCAGGCCGGCAGCGCCCGATCCATCCGGTTGGACTAAGACAACGTCGGGGCCGCGCTCGGCGTCGACCTCGTAGGCGATCAGCGTCCCATCCGGCGACCATCTGGCCGTGTGGGCCGGCTCCGCCCCCTGCGTTAGCGTGATCACGCCGGTCTCCGGGCTGCTCAGGTCGACGACGAAGATGCGCTGCGTATCCGTGAAGGCGACTTCGAACACGAGTTGTGACCCTGCAGGCGAGAGCGCCGGATGTCTCTTGTCATTTGGCAGGTCGCTCAACACGGTCCAGTTCTCCCCACCGAAGTCCATGCTGAACAGGTCGAACTGGCCCTCACGATTCGAGGCAAACGCGAACGCGCCTTCGGGCAGCTCGAACGGCGGGGCTATCGCCGTTGGCGCTGCTTGCGCCCGTGCTTGCCCCCCGCCCAGCGGGGTCGAAGTGGCTCCCGCTGTCAACGCCGCCGGATCGACGTCGATCGGTTGCCAGGCGGCGCTGCTCACGCCGGTCACGCCATCTGCGACCCGGCTTGAGCCTGATCCGTCCGGTTGGACGACAAACAAAGCCGTGCCGTCCGTGATGACGGACGTGAACAGGATCGCCTCGTGTGGGTTCCACGACGGTGCGCGATCGTCCACGTCATTCCTGGTGACGCCGCTCGACCGCGTTCCATCGGGGTCCATGACGAACACGTCGGCGTCTCCGGCGCGCGTCGAGATGAATGCGATCCGGCTGCCGTCGGGCGACACCGATGGGTCCGTATCGTCGGCGGGATCGCTCGTGAGCCGCGCCACGCCAAAGCCGCCGGCGTCCATACGGTAAATGTCTATCTGGCCCTCGCGATTCGACTGGAACACAATCGTCCGGCCATCCGGCGACCAGGCCGGCGCGCGATCGTCGCCTTCGAAGCGCGTCAGGTTGAGCGCGCCCGTGCCGTCCGAATTCATCACGTAGATGTCGAAGTCGCCTTCGCGATCCGAAGCGAAGGCGATGCGCGTCCCATCTGGCGACCAGGCCGGATCGACGCTGTGCACGTCACCTGGAGTCAACGGCGTGAAGCCCTGGCCGTTCGCTTCGACGACGGCAATGACGAGCGCATCCCCCAGCTCAGCCGTGAACGCGATGCGTGTCCCGTCCGGCGACCAGGCCGGATCGATATCCGCACCATCGCGCCGCAGCAGCGAGGTCACGTTGGAGCTATCCGACTGGATCAAGGCAAGATCGGCGTCTCCGCCCTGGTCGAGACTGGCGACGAGGCGACCTGTCGTGGTCACGACAGGAGCGGCGACCGGCTCACTGGAACGCGACGAGAAGAAGGCGTAGGCAGCAGCGCCGCCTGCAACCACGATGAGGACAAGGATGAGAATCGGCGTAGTCGGCCGGCGTCTGGCAGGTCTGCGCTCGACACGGCGAGTCTCGGGCACGCGGCGGCTTTCCTCTTCGACGCGCGCAGGCACCGCACTTGCTTCCGCCATGCCCTGGGGTGCCTGCTCGATGGCCGGGGCAGGCTCGACGGCGGGTGCGGTCGGCATCAGGAGATGCCTCGCGCCAGCGGCAGGCTCGACAATCGTCGGTTCGACCTGCGGCGCGGGGATGTCCGGTGGCGCGGGTTCAGGCCCGGCGTATGGCCCGGCTGCGACGCTGCTCGAAGGCGGGGTAATAGCAGGCTGCGGCGGTGGTTCGGCCGGAGTTGGCTGCGCGGGCGGCGCAGGACGCGCCAGGGCGGGAGCGGGCGGCGGCACGCCGCGCATCCGCGCTTCGAGGAGCGCGACGCCTTTGCGCGCGGCGGCGTTGTCGGGGTTGATGGCCAAGATGCGGCGCAGGCAGTCGAGTCGCTGCGCGTCGCTCTCGACGATCTGGCTCATCCACAGCCAGGCCGTTTCGCTGCGCGGGTCGGCGCGCAGCATCTGCGCCAGCAGCCGCTGGCCGGTCGCCTTGTCGCCCCGGCGGATGGCGTCGATGGCCTGCTGCAGCAGCGCCTCGGTCATGGGTATATTGTAGCCGGGTAGGAGTGGCGAATCAAGCGGCGCTGTGGGCTAATGCGACTTATGTGCAATCACCAGAGTCTCAGGCGGTTTGCTTGCGGCGGATGGCCTCGATATGCTATAGTTATCCACAAGCGAGGTGAGAAGCTGGCATTGGAAACTTTCAAGATCTCAAAGTGGGGGACGAGAGATGAAGCCCCACGCTTCTGATTGGCTAGATCTATCGGCCTACGATCTGGACGTGGCGAAAGACATGTTGAAGAGTCAACGCTACGTGTACACGGTCTTCATGTGCCATCTTTCCACCGAGAAACTGCTCAAGGCAGCAATCGTGGAATTTACCGAATATGACCCTCCGCCAAAGATCCATATCTTGAAGCGGCTGGCAGAAATCGCCGGTTTGACGCCGACCGATGAGCAACTCAGGTTCCTAGTCGAATTGACGGACCAGCAGCAACGCAGCCGATATCCCGAGGATATTGCCGCTTTGGGTCGGATTTACACTCGGGCTTATGCCAACCGTATCCTGAAGCAAACAAAGGACTTCCGCCGATGGTTAGAACCGAAAATCAAATCCGGGCCGCCGTCAGGGAATTTGTCCAAGCATTGAAATCTGCGATCAAGGTCGAGCGCGTTATTCTGTACGGCTCGTATGCCGCCGGGGCCGCACGCGACGAAAGCGATATTGATATTGCTGTTCTGTCCGCCGATTTTGCCCAAATGTCGAAGTTGGCGGTCATTCAGTTACTAGCTCATCGGCGCATCCATTGCGACTCAATGCTCATGCCCATCGGCTACACTCCGGCAGAGTTCGACGATCCGAACAACGCCTTTGCCCGCGAAATCTCGCGCACGGGCAAAGTGATCTACCGCGCACCGCGCCGACGTGCTAGGCGAAGCAACGCTCGCGCCTATAAGACTTCCTCGCCGCGGGCGATTAACTCGCGCCCCTGACGTTCAGCAACAGTGCTTTCACGTCTCTCGCCTTGGTCGGTACTGCAGTGCCTCTGCCAGATGTACCGCCTGAATCTTCTCCGCCCCTTCTAAATCCGCAATCGTCCGCGCCAGCTTCAGCACCCGATGAAATGGCCAGGCGTTCATACCTCATTGCCGGCTGCGCGCGTTGGATGTGTCGCTAGCAGAGTCAGGAAGTCGCGTGGCGAAAGGATACGTACACCCCGGTATTCGCTCAAATCCAGCAAATGACGGTCGCCAGAGACGATGAATGCACAGTGTGTTTCGATAGCAACCGCGACGCCGCCGATCACAATAGATGGGATACCGGCCTCACTCAGGCGTCCCTGAAGCGCTACGATGGATTGAAGCAAATTCTCCATGTTGCTCCTGCCATTCCGCTATGCGGCGCAGCCGAGCCTGGAGTTGAGCCAGGGCAGCCCATCGGTCGGGCCCGAAGATTGCCACACTCTGCTGCAACTGAGCTTCAAAGGAGCGTTGCAGTATCAGCCACTGGCGAATGCTCTCTTGGACAGTCATGCTGCGCAGCAAACGCGTTTCTTCGGCCTCAACCGTTTCCCAGCCTTCCCGTAGTGCACTTAATCCACGCACGTCTTGCTCCTTATCCCTGCCGTCTGGGTCTATACTGCAACGCCTCGGCCAGATGCGCCGCTTGAATCTTCTCCAACCCCTCCAAATCTCCAGTCGTCCGCGCCAGCTTGAGCACGCGATGAAACGACCGCGCGCTCATGTCGAGCTGCTGCATCGCCGCGCGCATGAGCGACTTGCCCGCCTCGCCCACTTCGCAGTATTCGCGAATGTGCGCTGGGCCCATGTCGGCGTTGCAGGTCAGCGGCGTGCCTTTGAAGCGCGCCTGCTGACGTTCGCGCGCGGCCAGGGCGCGCTGGCGGATCACCTCGCTCGGCTCGCCGGCCCGGTCGGAGGCGAGTTTCTCGTACTCCACACGCGGCACTTCCATGTGGATGTCAAACCGATTCAACAGCGGGCCGCTAATTCGCTTCTGGTAGCGGGTCACCATCGCCGGAGAGCACGTGCAATTGCCGAAGGGTCGGGTCGCCCAGCAGCCGCAGGGGCAGGGATGGATGCAAAACGCACCCTTTGCGTTATCGGCTGAAGGCGACATTTGCAGGGAACGCAGAACTTCAAATTGTCTCATTCATCTAGAAGGCATCCCCCGCTAGCGGCACCGCGCTGCCTCGACCACCTGGCGGATGGCATCAATCACCAGTTCAGGCTGATCGATTTGAATCAGGTGACCGCTCTTTTCCGCGACGATTCTCTTCCCATTCGACGATTGTGCCGCCAGTTCGACCTGCATCTGCTGCTCGGTCTGCTCCTTCTGCCTGTTGACCTCTTCAGACAGGCCGGGCACACGCTGCGTCTGGCCGTGGCTGAGCACGATCAGCGGGATGTCCCCAGGGAGGTGATGTGCGCAGCGCGCACGCTGACATGGTGGTCGTCAACTGTGCCATACTCCTCACGGACCGCCGCCAGGCATTTGGCGTCAGCCGACATGACGCCCCGATACGTTTCCCTGGCTTCCTCGGGCGCAATGCTCAGAAGCTGTTGTGGGTAGAGCCTGGGGGCCAGCGCAAGCAATCCGGCGGCGGCAGACATCTCCCCCAGACGCAGAAACCAGGCCATCGGCTTTCGGCTTCTTTGTAGCAGGCTGCTGAACGCCTCCGGGTATCGCAAAAACATTTCTTCGTGCACGGCGTCGACCAGGACCATGCCCGCCACTTGATCAGGATGCTCGTGGGCATACAGGCGCACAAACAGCCCACCCAGCGAGTGACCGACCAGCACGTACGGTGGCTCCACACCCGATCGCGCCAGCAGGGTGTGTAGGTCTTCCACGAGGTTGTGCGCCGTGCGCGGTTGCGGACTGCGCTCGCTCCAGCCCAGTCCAGCGCGGTCATAGGTGCAGACTCGGGTGAACCTGGCCACCTCGCGCTGAACCTGGCCCCAACTCAGCGAGCAGTCGGCGGCGCCGGCTTCTATCACGACAGTCGGGCTGCCCTGACCCTGGCAGTTAATGTGCAACCGGTAACCGCCTACATCCACCAGTTTGCCCGGCGCGGGATATTTGGCCGCCAGTTCCGCCTTCGCTTTCGCGCCCCGTCGCCACGTCCAACCGACCAGGATAGCCACGACTAAAGCTATGCCAACGACGATTGTCCCGTTCAACGCGAGCGACTCCAAAGCCATCTACCCAAGATACCCAAGATACTGAGACCGACCAGCGGGACGACTATGCTCGGAAACAGAATGCTGAGGATATCCGGGTTGATGAAGGCGTAGGCTCCCATGCCCCAATACGCAGCAGTGACCAATGAACCCACAATCATGACCAATCCTAGCCCCACTGCCGGGAGACCGGTATAGAATGCCTTCTGCTCGACGTCCATCCGAAACGGGGCAAAGGCCCGCAGGATGGCGGCATCCGGAATAGGCGATGGTCAAATCCTCGAACCATTCCGATCAGTGTGAACCTCCCCTGGCACTTTGCTGGCGATCTTCGGAAACTGACAATTCTTGCTCAACACGATGCCACTGACCAGGCACACCAACGTCACTTTACGCCTCACTCTCCAAACGCCACCGCGACCGTCATGCCCCAGCGTAGACGCGGATCGTTTTCCAGCACCTTGATCTTGACCGGATAGATCACATCGCCGCTCTTGAGCTGCGCCACGGAACTGATCGATTCAACTTCGCCCTTCAATGTCAGTTCGGGCAGCGCGTCGATCCTGATCGTGACTGGTTGGCCGACCTTGATGCTCGGCACTTTGATCTCGCTTACGTCGTCGGTTTCGATCTGCCAGCCCGATAGATCAGCCAGCACGGCGGCGGGCTGCTCGCGCGGCGTGAGTTCTCCCACTTTGAGGTTGAGCTGCGCGATCGTGCCCGCCAGCGGCGCGCCGAGTTCGGTCTGTGCTAACGCCGCTTGGGCGCTGTCGATCGCCGCCTGCGCTTGCTGAATCGCCGCTTCGAAACTATCGGCCGCTATGCCATCGCGCTCGGCGATCAATTGCTCGAGCCGCGCCTGTGCTGCGGCCTCGGCGGCCTGGGCGGCGTCGATCTGCGCCGTCGCCGCGCGGTCGCCCGGCGATCCGGCTTTCAGCGCCTTCACGCGCGCATCGGCGGCCTGCGTCGCTTTCACGGCGTTGGCATAGGCCAGCTGCAACTTTTGCCAGTTTTCGCCGCTGTCTTGTTCATATTGGCGCATGATGTTCATGGAGGTTTCGATCTGCGTCTGGGCATAGCGCGCCTGCGCCAGCGCCGCTTCGGCTTCGACGATCTCGGCCTGCCGATCGCGCCCGGCGGCGGCCCCGGCCTGCTGTGCCTGCGCGGCTTTCACTTCCGCTTCGGCGGCGGCGATGAGCTGCGGCAGCTGCGATCGATATGCGGCCTGACTAGCTTTCGCAACGGCCAGCGCCGCTTCCGCTTCAGCCAGCGCATCGCGCTGTGCATCGCTCTTCAAGCGCGCAATCACATCGCCCGCTTCCACCGTCTGTCCTTCCTTCACGTTTACCTCGATCACCAGACCGCCACTCGTGAAATTCAGCGCCACACTCTGCACCGGCTCCAGCTTGCCTTCGGCGGCCGTGGCCAGATTAGTGTTCTTCGCTTGAACAGCTTCTGCCGTCGGCGTCGCGGTCGATGGTGCGCTGCCGCAAGCCGCCAACACGAGTGCCAGACATCCCAGTAAAATCGCTGACTTCTTCATGATGATTTCTCCTCACGGCATGACTAGATCGGTTTCCGACATCACGCCTCACGCCTCACGTATCACTTTTCAAACTCCACCGAAGCCGTCATGCCCCAGCGCAAGCGTGTATCGCTTTCGATCAACCTGATCTTCACGGGGTACACGATGTCGCCGCTGCTGGTCCGACCCAACACCCCGATCGATTCGACGGCGCCCTTCAGTTCCAACTCCGGCAGCGCATCAAACGTCACCACCACGGCCTGGCCTGCCTGGATGTCCGGCACTTTGATCTCGGTGAGGTCATCGGTCTCCACCTGCCAGCCGGAGAAGTCGGCTAGCATTGCCACTGGCACGCCGGGCGCAGCGGTCTCGCCCGCCTTCAGATCGAGCTGCGCGATCGTGCCCGCGAAGGGCGCGCGCAACTCCGTATCGGCCACAGCGGTCTTCGCGGATTGCAGCGCGGCCTCGGCCTGCTGGATCGCCGCCGCGTAGGTGGGATTGGGCTGCCCGTTCGCTTCCGCCTTCAGCTGATCGAGCCGCGCTTGGGCGGCCGCCAATCGCGCCTGCGCTGCTTCGATTTCAGCCGCGGTCGCGCGATACGTCGATCCAGACTTCAACTGCGCAAGCCGCAATTCAGCTGCTTCGGTCGCCCGCTTCGCCATCTCTACCGCCAGGCGAGCCTGCTCTTCGGTCGGACCATACAACTTGTTGTCGAGCACGGTCTGGTAGACATCCTCGGCCGCTTGCTGGCTCACCTTCGCCTGATAGACTGCGGCTTCAGCGGCGGCGATGGCAGCCGGATCATTTTGCTTCGCAGCAGAAGCCGCAATCTGCGCTTCAGCCGATCGGATTTCTGCTTCCGCCGCCGCGATCTGCTGAGGCAATTGCTCCAGGTATTTCGCTTCGCTGGCTATGGTGGAAGCCACGCCGGCTTCGGCGCGCGCCACCGCCGCTTGCTGTGCGTCTGATTTCACGCGCGCGAGCACGTCGCCGGCCTTGACCGCATCGCCTTCCTTCACCAGCACCTCGGCCACTTCACCGCCCGTGGCGAAGCTCAGGTTCACCGACAGCTGCGGCTGCAGCTTGCCTTCCGCTTTGATCGCAGCGCTATCCTTCACCGGCGCGATCGCCGTGGCGGTGGTAGGAGCTCCACCGCAGGCCGCCGTGAGTAAAGCCATCAATCCGAATAACACCACAATCTTGATTGTCATGGATCTCTCCTCACTCTCATGACCTGATGACAGTGCCGCGTGACCACCCGGTCACCCGCTCACCCTGTCAGGCTGTCGCTACTCGTACGCCAGGCTTTCCCGAACGCTGACGCGCGTCGCGCGGATGGCCGGCAGCAAACTGCCCAAGATCGACAGCACGACGATAATGATCAACCATTGCAGCGCGCCGTTCCACGAGAACTGATACAGGATGCTCAGCTGGAACACCTGGCCCATCACGAACGCAAATAACTGTCCGACTGGCACACTGAGCGGGATCGCGATCAGCCAGGCCAGCAAGCCCAACAACAAGCCTTCGCCGATGAACAGACCTGCAATCGTCGGCGCTGAAGCGCCGATCGCGCGCATCACGCCGATCTCGCGCCGCCGTTCCAGCACATTGATCGACAACGTGCCCGCCAAACCGATCGCACCGACCAGAGCGATCAGGGCGGCCAGGGTCAGCAGCATCATCGAGATGGGGCTGTAGATATTCTCGGTCTGTACGCGGACTGTTTCATACGTCTGCGTGCTGCCCACGCGCAGGCCGCGAGCATTGAGCGCCTCGCGCAGCTGGCTTTCGACGCGGAGTTGCGTTGCGCCGTCATCGGGCAGGGTGCTGACCCACGCCCATGTGCCGCGGCCTGTCAGGCCTACTTCGCTCGCGTACACCGGGCGTGAAACAAATACGTCGCGCTGCAGATTGTTCAAATCGAATACCGTGCCGACGACGACCCACTCGATCTTCTTGCCGCCCAGGCTGATCCAGATCGGGTCGCCAATCCGCACGCCGAGCCTGTCGGCCACCTCGCTGGTGAGGACAGCGGCGTGATCGTCTTCGGGCAGCAGCCAGCGGCCTTGAATCACGGGTAATTTGATCAGTTGTGAATCGGGCCGGACGCCGTTGAGAAAGATATCCTCACCCTTCACGTCATCTTTGCCCCGGTACGCCGTGCTCGCCTCGAACAGCTGCATCTCGACGTGTTCGACGTTCGGCTGCGCGGCAACGATGGCCTGAACTTCTTCGTTTCGAACGGGCCGCTGAAAGCTGATCTGAACTTTGAAGCCAAGCGAGTCGCTCAAAAACGCGATTGTGTGTGAGAACGATTCGGCGGAGCTCATCACCATAATGAACACCACGCCGGCCATCACCAAAGTGATCTGGGTGAGGGCGACGCGGCCCTTGCGGCGGAAGGTGTTGCGCAGCGTCAGCGCCAGCGGGCGGGGCAGGCCGCGCAACCGGCTCAAGGCCCGATCGAGGATGCCTTTGCCATAACTCGCGCGGATGCCATAGGTGCTGATCGCCTCACGCACGGTGATGCGCACGCCGGACAAGACGGGCCACAACGCGGCGAGCAGCGGCACGAGCAGGCCGACGACGAGCTGCTGAATCACGGCCTGATTCGAGACACGGAACACAGGATCCGGTGGAATGCCAAAGAAGCCGAGCATGCCGGTCGAGAAGTAGGCGGCGACCGCGACCCCCAGCGGCACGGCAATGAAAACGGCCAGCACGCCATAAACCAGCACGCCGCTCAAATACAGCTGCAGCATCTGGCGCGTCGTGCCGCCAATCGCTTTCATCATGCCGATCTGTGGCACTTGCTGCGCGACGATGGCATTGACGATGTTGATCACGAGCAGCAAACCCAGCCCCAGCGACAGAATCGCCATCACGTTCAAGATCAGTATGATGAGGTTGATGGCGTCCTGCAGCGGGTGTTCGTTGGGCGGCTGAATTTGATAGAAGAATACGGGCGCGCTCATCTTCTCCAGCTGCGTCTTCAGCAGATCCACCGTATCCTGAGCGGCTTTCTCCGAAAACACCGGGACCTGCACCCGCAGTTGGCCGTAGCCGCGTACGCCGAAGACCGTTTCCGCCATCTGCGGGCTCATGTAAAACTGCGGGTTGCCGCCGGAGGCTGGCGGTGAGACAGCCAGATCCTTCACCACGCCGGTGATCTTGAACTCGCGTTCGCGTTCACGCTCGTCAAGCCGCAGCGTCAGCGCGCCACTGCGCAGCACGGGGAACGAATTGACCGTCGATTGCTCGACGGCGATGCTGTCCCTGTCGGGCCACGTGCCGCTGAGGAGCTTGATCGTATTGAATTTTTGATCAGCATAGTCCGGGCGGACCGCAATCGTCACATTGCGCAGCGCCGCGGTGGGAGCGGGCTGCCAGCGCGCGCCCAGGTAGCGTACGCCTTCAATGTCCAGCACACCCGGCACACGCGCCAGGCGGGCCAGATCGTCGTCGGTGACAATGCCGGAGAGATAGATAGTAACGTGCGCTGGATGGGTGTCGCGATAGCTGCTCATCATGCGCGCCGGCACAAAGTCACGCATGCCGCTAACCATGCCGACCGCAAACACGCCGACGGTGATGCTCAGCACCGCCAGCAGGGTGCGCCCTTTGCTGCGCCACAGGTCACGCAAAATTTTGCGAAAGCCGATCCTCATGGTGTCGCCTCTTGGTCCGCTGGAGGCCGCCGCTGCTCGGCGGCTTCATGCTCTTCAAGCCGTTCTTCGACGACTCGATCGATCGCCTCACGCGTCGCCGGCGATTCGGCGATCAGCCGATCGAACATCTCCCGCTCGAGGGCAACCACGTCCAATCCTTCGTGCAAGGCCGCGCGAACGGTGGCGATATTCGTGCCGCCATGCCGCAGCTCAATCTCGCCGAAGTATTGGCCGGGATTCATGCGCGCCACCACGATGTCGGAACCATCTGGCCCTTGCAGAACCACCTCGGCCTGTCCGCGCGTGACGATGAAGAACTTATCGGCCGGCAGACCCTCTTTCAAAATGATGGCGCCCGGCTCATGCCTCTGCGGTTGGATACTGCGCGTGGCCTCTACCAACTGCTCTTCAGTCAGCGCCGGGAAGGTGCGCGCCAAATACTCGTCGATGACCTCGCCGTCAGAGACGATCACGGCACGATCGACGCGTTTGGCCATCTCGGCATCGTGGGTCACCATCACGATCGTTTTGCCGCTGGCGCCCAGCACCTCGAACAGATCGAAGACGGACTTGGCTGTCTTCGAGTCGAGATTGCCGGTCGGTTCGTCGGCGACGAGGATGGGTGGATCGTTTGCCAGGGCACGGGCAATGGCGACGCGCTGCTGCTGCCCGCCCGATACGGCCGAGGGCAGCCGATTCGCCTGGTCGCCCATCTCGACGAGATCGAGCAGGCCCAGCGCGCGTTTCTTGCGCTCGCGCACGGAATACGCGCCGCATAAATCCATCGGAAGCATCACATTTTCGACCAAAGTCAGTGTCGGCAGCAGCTGGAAAAACTGGAAGACGATGCCCATCTGCTTGCCGCGCCATTTGGCCAGTCGGCCCTCGCTCAGCTTGTGTACGGCGGTATCGCCCACGTACACTTCACCCGCCGTCGGTCGATCGATGCCGGTCAGCATATTGAGCAGCGTTGACTTGCCGCTGCCCGACTTGCCAATGACGGCGACGAACTCGCCTTTGTTGACGCGCAGGTTCACGCTCTTCAGCGCCGTAAACGGTCCGGCAGCGGTTCTGAACGTCTTGACCACGTCGCGCATTTCAATCTGATATTCACTGCCGCTGCCATTGCTGTGCTTTGCGGTCGGTGTGGATGAAAGTGAGTTGGGCATGTTTCCCTCTCGTGACTTCTGGAGCCGGCGTTTCGATCAGGTCTGCACCTGCGTGTCCACGAGGTCGATGATTCCACGGTCCCTGTTTTCCAGGATAGTTGCCTCCTGTGCAACGACCCTGCCGAGCGGATCATCTAGCCTTCAATCTCGACACAGCTCACCGAACGGAGCGACAGTCCCAAATTGCGTATCTTTGCGATGAGTCCGTACAGAGCAGCTTGATCGGGAATGGGGCCGGTCAGGACCGTTTCGTCTTGGTCGGAATGGGCGATGGCCAACCCATCGAACCATTCCGACCAGTGCTCGTCAATGCGCCCCTTGACCCGGATTTCAACCTGCTGCCTCATCTTCACGTCACTTCGCCGGCGTTCGGGAGACATTCCGAACCAGGGTGGAGAGGATGAGGATGGTGACCGTAACGCCAACCACGGCGGTGAAAATGCGGATGGCCGTCTGCAGCAAATCCATGTTGAACGTCACCGTGGAATAGGCGATCGCCAGGACAAACCCAGCCCAGGCCAGGGCCACCACAATGAAGCCCAGGCCCACGATGACTGCCCGGCCACCGGTGACCGTGACCATCTGGCGGATGTTTCCAAATCGGACTGGGAAGACTGCCGCCCGCAGGATGATGAGATCCAGTCCGAAGAAGATGGTCAGGGGGACTCCACACAGCGCGAAGCACATCCACCAGAATGGAATCTCAAGCGGTGCCTGGGTCCAGTTGATGGAGGCGAACAGCGCCTTGACGAAGATGCCGACGGCAAGGCCAATGCTCGCCGCCTGGAGGCGTTTCATCCAGCGATGAAGCGCCAGCCGGGATTCCGGTTCCTGTTCCAGATACTGAGCGTACTGCGCCCTGGCGTCATTACCGGCTTGCGTTGTGCTCACTGCCTGTTGAGCGCCCAGGTTGTTTTCCATGATAGATGTCTCCTTTTCTCGAGTCGATTGCCTGCCCTCGCGCGCTGTTGGCGGGGGCGCGATTCCTTCGCTTGCACACGCACGATACCATCCAATTGGGTAGACTGTCA
Source organism: Anaerolineae bacterium (assembly GCA_035283185.1). GTDB lineage: Bacteria > Chloroflexota > Anaerolineae > Fen-1058 > Fen-1058 > DASSFZ01. Next base: position 133,309 of record DATEUJ010000162.1, read on the forward strand.
TCTATCTGCAGGTAGATCGGAAGGTATATTCGAGCGGGTACGCCCGCGAAAATGTCGCCGGAACGTAACTGCCCAGCCCGCGTCATTGCGAGCGCTTCCTTCGACTACGCTCAGGACAGGTTTTGCGAAGCAATCTCCTGCACGGATAGCCATGCTCGCTCAGGGCGGCGGAGATTGCTTCGTCGCCAACAGCGCTCACCTGCCCCGCACGTCATTGCGAGCGTCTTTTTGCGAAGCAATCTCAGCGGGGTCGCAATGACGGCTGCGTAGTTACGACGGAAAATTGGACTGTGCATGACACGAGGAGCGGCCGTAGGCGCCAATCGCCGACGGCCGCGCAAACTGATGCACCCGGGCGCTCCTCCCAAAGGCTTCCCGGGCCTACACTCGGTTCTACTCTCGGCCTACAGCAGCTTCAATTCCCTGGCCCTGGCCACAGCCTGAGTGCGATCGCGGGCATCCAGTTTGCCGAGGATGCTGTGCACGTGCGACTTGACCGTGCCTACGCCGATGATCAGTTTGTCCGCAATTTCGTGGTTCGACAGACCGGCGGCAATCAGTCGCAGCACTTCAAGTTCGCGTTCGCTTAGGGACTCAGCCAGCGCTTGGTCGGCAGGGGCAGGGGCCGGCGGTCCGGCCTGGTCCTGATCGCCCTGCAGCACCCGGTCGACAAAATCGGGGGCCAATTGGCGCACTTTGGGAAGGAGTTTCAGCAGGCGTCGGCCTTCGTCGACAAAGGCACGGACGTAATTTTCGGGAGCTGCCAACCGCAGGGCCGCACCCAGGCCGGCATGGGCCTTCGCCTCACGGCCAAGAGCGTGGTGAGCCAGTGCTTGCAGAATGTGTATCGCGATCACGCTGCGATTGCGCCCGCCGGCCAGGGCGGATTGCTCTAGTTTTTCCAGCAGGGTGAAGGCTTGTGCCGGTTTGTCTTGAGCCAGCAGCAGCCGGGCGTACGTAACATACTCGGATTCTCGCAGGTGGTGGGGTGTGTCTGTAGAGGATAATCCGGCGGTCTCCGCCCAGCTTGCAGCGGCGGCAAGGTTCCCCTGTCTTAACTGGATTTCGGCCTCGACAGCCGCGATTTGGGCATCCAAATGCGGGAGCTTGAATCTCATAGCCGTCTGGCGAACTTCACGTAGGGTGGAAGCGGCCGTTTCTGCCTGGCCCAGCGCCTGTTGCAGCCGCGCCAGCATCATCTGGCCTGCCAACACCCATCCCGGTGAACTGACGTGAGTCCCCGGTTCCAGTGCCTCGGTCACATGTTGGTGCGCGCGAGCCAGTTCGTTGGCCTCGTAATGCAGAAGCCCTAAGACGATGTGGGGCACAATCGCCAATGGAAGCGGCCGGCCACGTGTATCCACACATTGGTCAAGGGCTTGCCGCGCGCACGCCAGCGCCTGTTGCCGCTGGCCCTGAAGATTCAACAGTTCGGCAAGATGGCTCAATGCGCTCACTTGAGTCAGAGCGTGTTGACTTCCCTGACTAAGGCTGAGCATCTCACGGAGGGTCTGAACAGCGGCCGGGATGTCTCCCAGCATCGTCTGCGCTTGAGCCAGGTTGTTCAGCGCCGCACCGCGCACCATGTAAGGGTCCCCCTCCTTCAGCAAATCGAGAGCCTCCATCGCCAATTCCACCGTCGCAGCGACTTCGCGCCGGGCGAGGGGAAAATAGGAGCGAAGGCTGAGCACGACGCCGCGATAGGCAGGCGGCGCATCAACCGGCATAAGGCGGACGGCCAGGTCGGCGTAGGTTTCGGCCATTTCGAACTGGCCTGTGATCATCAACGCCCATCCTTTCGCCAGGGCAAACTCATGCCGTTGGCGCACGATTTCATCCGGCACGACTTCAAGCCAGCGACTCAGGGTCGTAATCTGCCCGTGCTGGATGACCTGCGCGGATGCCATCCCGATCAGAAGGGCTGACCTGTCCCAGTCTTGTGCGGCCAGGGAGTGTTGAAGCGCCTCGATGATGAACCCGTTGGCTTCATACCACTGGCTGGCTCGTTGACGGAGCAATGCCTCGGCAAATTCCTTCTGCGCACGCAGCTGATGATGCAGTAGATCCGCAAAGAGGTGATGATAACGATACCATGTGCGCGATGGGTCGAGAGGCACAACGAAGAGATTGGCATGCTCCAGCGCTTCAAGCAATGTCTGACTGTCAGTGCGGCCGGTGACTGCGTCGCACAGCCGGGCGGAAAGCTGGTTCAGGACGGATGTCTGCAAGAGGAAGTTCTGCACATCGCTGGACTGCCGCCGCAGGACTTCCTCAAACAAGTAATCCAGAATGTAACGATCACTTCCGGCGAAAGCCTGCACGAAACCCTGCACGTCGGCCTGTCCGCGCATCGACAAGGCTGCCAGTTGCAGACCGGCCGGCCATCCCTCGGTGCGGCGTTCGAGAGCTGCGATTTCATCCGGGGACATGTCGAGCCCCATGACCTTTTGCAGAAACTCGGCTGTTTCCTCGGCTGTGAAGCGCAAATCGTCCTGGCGAATCTCCCCAACCTGACCACGGGCGCGCCGCCGGGCGATGGGCAGCGGCGGGTCTTCACGGGAGAGAATGACCAGGTGCATCTGAGGGGGTGAGTGTTCCAACACGAAGGTCAGTTGTTGGTGGATGGCCGGAGTGTTGATGGTCTGGTAATCGTCCAGGGCCAAAATAAACGGGGTAGAGACGGCCGTTACATCATTGATGAGCGACGTCAGCACCATCTCTGGCGTTGACGGCTGAGGGGATTGGAGCAGGGCTTCCGTAGTTTCGCCAATACCGGCGTCGATCTGCCGCAATGCGGCGATGAGGTAGGTCAGGAATCGCGCCGGATCGTTGTCGCCTTCGTCGAGGGACAGCCAGGCGATCGAATGTTTCAGGCCGCGCAGCCATTCGGTCACCAGCGTGGTTTTGCCAAAGCCGGCAGGGGCACACACGAGGGTGAGTATGTGACCCGAGCGGAGTCCCCGGTCGAGGTGATCGATCAGGTGAGGACGCGGCACGAGGATCGGCCGTCGTGGAGGGATTTGCAGTTTAGTCGCCAGAAGCGTCGATGTAGGGGACATGCATCATGCCTGTCTGCGAGGCCGATATGGGAGTGCCTCGGCCAGAAGGCCCCCCCGCACCCTTTGGGGGCCGCCCTGCTTAGTGTACCATGCATATCGAAAATCGCGGCGCGGATCATCACAGCCTCGCCGCACATCTGCACTGTTACTGCATCCCTGTTTGCGCGCCCAGCGATGGGTTGACCGTCAAACCATGCCGAGTCTTTTGCGGTGAGAACCTTGGCTTCCAAACGGGCGGGGTTCGACTATAATGAGGTCTATGAAGGCTCTGCCCTGGCTGCGCCGATTCCGTCCCCCGATTGGCTTTGTGGCTTTTGTGTCGGTCGTCATCGCCACGTACCTAGCGCTGCTCCTATCTGCCGCGACCCGGCTCACGCTGCCCGAGTTGGCCGTATTGCTTGCCGCCGGCATCGCATACACCCTTTTGGGCACGAACGGTTTCGCGCGACTCGAGCACGCAGGTTCACTTCCCGTGGCCCTGATGTACTTCGCCGTGCAGCTCACATTGGCTGTCATTGTCATGGCCGTGAGCCAGGCGCCGGGGCCGGTCGGATTCATGCTGCTGCCGCTGGCCGCGCAGAGCGTCGTCGTCCTTCCGCGGCCGTGGATGCTGGTGGTGTGCACCTTCCTCCTGATCGCCGTCGTGTTACCGCTTGGCTTGTCAGCCGGCTGGCAGGCTGCTCTACCGTCCGGCGCCGCCTATTTCGCCGGCATCGTGTTCGTGGTGTGGGTCACCGAGGTGGCGCTCCGCGAGGAGAGCGCGCGCGCCCAGGTCGAGCGGCTGGCCGTTGAGTTGCGCGATGCGAACGAAAAACTGCGCCAATACGCGGTGCAGGCCGAAGAGCTGGCGACGATCCACGAGCGCAACCGCCTGGCGCGCGAGATTCATGATGGATTGGGTCATTACCTGACGGCCATCAGCATGCAGCTTCAGGCGGCGCGCGCCGTGTGGGAGAGCGATCCGGCCCGCGCCGCCGACGCGCTGGGCAAGGCCGAGACGCTCACGCGTGAGGCGCTCGCCGATGTGCGCCGCTCGGTCGCCGCGCTGCGCGCCACGCCGGCGGAGGATCGCCCGTTGCCCGAAGCGCTGGCTCCGCTCATCGACGAATCACGCGCGGCGGGCATTTCCACGGAGTTGGCGGTGAACGGCGCGCCGCGTCCGCTCTCGCCGCAAGCCGGGATTGCATTGTATCGGGCCGCCCAGGAAGGGCTGACGAACGTTCGCAAACACGCCCGGGCCTCGCGCGTCGACCTCATTCTGGACTACGGCGACGTGTCCAGCGTGCGACTGATCGTGCGCGACGACGGCGTCGGTGCGCAGCAGACCAACGGCGGCTTTGGGCTGATCGGCCTGCGCGAGCGGGTGCATTACCTGGGTGGCGAGCTGTGCATCCATACGACCGACGGGCAAGGCTTCGCGCTCGAAGTGAGGGTGCCAGGTTGATCTAATACGACGATCCACGAAGAACACGAAGGGACACTAAGTCTTTCTCTTCGTGCCCTTCGTGGATCACTCTTTTGGAGTCCGATGACGATCCGAATTCTGCTGGTGGACGATCAGACTCTCTTCCGTGAAGGGTTGAGCACGCTGCTCTCGGCGCAGCCCGGCATCGAAGTGATTGGCGAGGCGGCCAACGGCGAAGAAGCATTGCGACTGGCCGCGTCGCTTCGACCGCAGGTGGCCCTGATGGATTTGCGCATGCCCGTGCTCGACGGGGTAGAGGCGACCCGGCGACTGCGGGCGGCGCAGCCGGAGTGCCAGGTCATCGTACTGACCACCTTCCACGACGACGAGGACGTGTTCGAGGGGCTGCGCGCCGGCGCCGTTGGCTATTTGCTCAAAGACACTTCGACCGAGCACCTGGTCGAAGCCATCCGCGCCGCAGCTCGCGGCGAATCGGTCCTCGAGCCTTCGGTCGCGGCGAAGGTCGTCGCCGAGTTCACCCGGCTCTCGACACACCCGGCGCAGCTCACACAGCCGCTCGCCGAGCCGCTGACAGAGCGCGAGCTTGAAATCCTGCGCCTGCTGACCACAGACCTGTCCACGCGCGAATTGGCCGAGCAGTTGGTCGTGTCGGTCAATACGATTAAGACCCAGATAAAAAATATCTACGCCAAGTTAAATGTCCACAGTCGCGAGGAGGCGCTGGATAAGGCGCGCGCGCTGAAGTTGATCTAGACCTCACCCCCTGCCCCCTCTCCTGAAATCAAACAGCGGATTTCAGGAGAGGGGGAGCAAGCCGCTCCCCTCTCCTAACGACAGCCTTATCGTCGTTAGGAGAGGGGCCGGGGGTGAGGTCTCCAATCACCCTCAAATCACCCCACCGGGGTGATGACCGATCACCCGCCGGAGCGATATGCTGACAATCGCCCGGCGGTTTCTGTTTATCTGGTAACACATAGCGTGCGACGCGCTTCTGGAAGCGCCTCGCACAACAAGGAGGCAAAATGAACAAGTCACGACTGATTTGGGGGATCATCTGCTTGATCCTGGCGGCGGTGATCGCCGTCTTGAGCATTGTCCTGCCGCTGGATAGTCCGGTGTTCTATGGCGGTGAATATAACCTGCGGTGGGTTCCGGCGGTCGTTTTGGGGATCCTCGGCATCGTGCTGTTGGCCACCGCCGGAAGCGGCGGGCAGGCAGCGGCTGAGGCGAAGCAACTGGCAGCGGTTCAGGATCCCGAAAAGGTTGCCCTGAACAAGCGCCTGGAAAACATCGGTTGGGGGCTGTTCCTGATCATGCTGGGTGGGTTCGCTCTCGTCCCCGACGAATCGGTTCCCAAAGGACTGTGGTCGATCGGCGTCGGCGTGATCATGCTCGGGCTGAACTTGACGCGCTTCTACTACAAGATCAGAATGAGCGGCTTCACCACCGTCCTGGGCATTCTTGCGCTGCTTGGCGGGATTGCCGAATTGCTCGGATTCACTTCCATGGAAGGGGGGCTTCTGCTCATCATCCTCGGCGCCTACCTGCTGCTCAAGCCGTGGTTCGAGCAACGGCAGCTCTTTGGCAAGGCTGAGCAAAGCTGACGTGTGGCCGGTGGTTCAGGCAGGCTCGTTCAGGAGGCTTGCCTGAACATCCACAGCAATGCACAAGAGACTCAACTTGAGGAGAACCACTCAGAAGGAGGTCAAAATGAAAGCCGCTTTGGGAACGGTTGGCTTGATAGCACTGGCTATCATTCTGGCGAGCACCGCCTCGCCAGCCACGGCAGAGCCTGTTGTCACCTTCAAGCTGCTCAACCGGCTGCCGACGCAACTGGCCGTGGGCGAATCCTACACGATTCAAGTGCGGGTCACCAGCCATGAGCCTTTCCTTATCGCCATGGCTATGTCGGATGAGTACTACCCCGGGCGGGGCATCTTCTTCGCCGGCATCGACATGGTAACTCAAGCTACCGAAGCCATTCTGCGCCTGGAGGTGACCGGCAAGAATTCCACCGCTGACCTGCCGGCAGTCCAGGACTGGCCCACAACCGAAGACTGGCCGGCTGGGGTGGCGCCAGCCTCCGTTGTGGTAGGCGCGCGCTACCAGAACGGGCAGGTGGTCAGCCAGCGATTCAACTTCGTCGTGGAGGTGCCTTAGAGCCTGTTTGTGAATGCGAAAACCGTCCAACATGTGGCGGTAGCCATGCCCACTGACCGCCAGATGTAGCGGCAGAAGTGCCTTTAAGAAACAGGCTCTTAGGCATGCCGATCCTGTTTCGCGCCTGCTCCCGCCGGATGAGATCCATCCGGCGGGAGCGCCCTGATAAACTTGGCCACAGGTGCGGATCCGGCTGAAACGCACCGATCAAAGGAGGAGTCCAATGCCTACCATTCTGGAAGTCGATAATCTCGTCAAGAAGTACGGCGATTTTGAAGCCGTCAAAGGGATCAGTTTCTCGGTCGAGGAGGGCGAGGTCTTCGGCCTGTTAGGCCCTAACGGCGCGGGCAAGACGCAGACGATTTCGATGTCGACCTGCCTGTTCCCGCCCACCCAGGGCAGCATCCGCATCTACGGGCACGACGTGATCAAAAACGCCAACCAGGTCAAGCACCTGATCGGCATCGTGCCGCAAGACCTGGCACTGTACCCTACCCTCAACGCCCGCGACAACCTGACCTTCTACGGCCAGATGTTCGGGTTGGGCGGAGCCGATCTCAAGCAGCGCGTCGAGACGGTGCTGCAATACGTGGCCATGACCGACCGCGCCAACGATGCCATCAAAACCTACTCCGGCGGCATGAAGCGGCGCATCAACCTGGCGGTCGGCCTGATCCACAGCCCGCGCATCCTGTTTCTTGACGAACCCACCGTCGGCGTGGACCCGCAGAGCCGCAACCACATCTTCGAGAGCGTCGAGCGCCTCAACCGCGAGCAGGGCATGTCCATCCTCTACACCAGCCACTACATGGAAGAGGTCGAGCGCCTGTGCCACCGCGTCGCCATCATGGATCGCGGCCAGATCATCGCCCAGGATACGCCCAAGAACCTGGTCGCCATGCTGGGCGGTGGAATCATCCACATTGGGATGCTCACGGCGGATGAAAACGTGCGCCAGGCAGTTGAAAAACTCAGCGAGGTCAAGGCCGCGGCCTTCATGGCCGGGGTGGAGCCGGAAGCCGACGAGGGTGCGGCAGCCCCCCAGGCCCGTAAAACTATCCTGAAGGTCGAAGCGCGCCAGCAGGCCAATGACGCCCTGGTGCAGGTGATCCAGTTGTTCAACGAGCGCAACGTGCCCATTCTCTCGGTCGAAACGCTCGAACCCAACCTGGAAACCGTCTTCCTGCACCTGACCGGCAAGTCGCTGCGCCAGTAGCCAATAGGAGGCCGCCATGAAAATCTTCGCGGTTTTTCTGAACGAAAACAAGCGCCTGTTGCGCGAAAAGGGCTTGATCCTGATCTTGATGCTGATGCCGCTGGCCTTCATTGTCCCCATCGGATCGGCCTACACCAGCGGGGCGGCCGCCACTGGCGACGAGGACCGGCCCCTGCTGGTGATTGATTACGATGGCGGCAAACAGGCGCAGGATTTGATCGAAACGCTCGACGAGAGCTTTCGCATTGAGCGCAACCTGCCTGTCGAAGATGCCAAAAAGGTTCAACTGGATAGCGATCCCGACTGTGCCGCCCCCGGCCCGGCCTGCGACGAAAAAATCGCCCGTGCCCAACTGAAGGCATCGACCCGCACACTGGCGCTGTTGATTCCCAAGGGCCTGTCCGAAGCCTATGCGCAGAGCAAACAGACGATTGTGACCCTGCTCTACGACCCGGCGGGCGACGTCAACCTGAGAGATCAGGTGCAGGGCGTGATCCAGGGCGCAGCCATCTCGATCAGCCTGGAAAAACAGGTCATGCAAGGCCAGCGAGACATGCAGGACCTGACCTCCATCGCTTCTGATGATGTCAGAAACGCCGTAGCCGACGCCGCCGAAAAATCGTCCACCAAAGACTTGAAATCGGCCATTGCCTTCGAGCAAATTGCGCCATCTAGTTACATCGAACGCAAGCCGCCCAACCCCTTGCAGCAGAACATCCCCGGCTACACCGTGATGTTCGTCTTCCTGGTGGCGGGCTTCATGGCTGGTTGGAGCACCGAGGAGAAACGCAACGGCATTCTGCGCCGCCTGCGCTCGTCGCCGGTGAGCACGGCCAGCCTGCTGGCAGGCAAGCTGCTTTATGGCCTGGCCGTCAGCCTGGTGCAGATTTTTGTGCTGTTCCTGGCCACCAGTACCATGTTTCGGCTTGACCTGGGGAAGGACCCGGTCGCCTTCGTGCTGGTGTGCGTTGCCCTCGCGGCGACCGTGGCCTGCCTGGGTCTGCTGGCCTCGGCGGTCAAGTTCCCCATGTCGGCCATTACCGCGCCGCTGGTGATCGGCGCTCTATTGGGCGGCTGCCTGTTCTCGCCCGATTTCTTCCCTCCCCTGCTGCGGACTATCAGCTACTTCATTCCCCACACCTGGGCGATGACGGCCTACCAGGATTTGCTGGTGCGCGGCCAGGGGTTGGCGCAGGTGCTGCCCGAGATCGGTGTGCTGCTGCTGTTTGCGGCGATCTTCTTCGGCCTCGGCGTCTGGCGCTTTGACCCAATGGATTAGGACAGGAGGAAGCCATGTTGGCGATCAAACAAATCCTGGCCATTGCCTACAAGGAAACGCGCCTGTGGCTGCAAGTTCCAGGCAACTGGCTGACGATCCTGCTGGTGCCATTCGCCTTCATCGCTATTTTGGGCAGCGTGTTCGGCGGCAGCACCCCGGTCTTCACGATCTACGCCGCCAACGAGGATCAGGGCGACCTCGGCGCGGATGTGATCGAACTGCTGGAAGATTCGCCCAGCCTGGAGCTGGAAATGCTCGACAGCCAGGCGGAGGCCGACCGGCGGGTGGGCAAAGGCGAGCGCATGGCAGCGGTGGTCATCCCAGCCGATTTCAGCGAGGCTGCCAAAACCGAGGCGGGTGGCACCATCTGGGTGATCATCGACCCGGCGCGTCAGAACAATGCCGGGTTGGTCAGTGGGTTGGTGAAAGCCGCCCTGAGCAAAATGCTGGTGGATGCCTCGGTCGAACGCGAGATGTCGAAGATGATCTCCGATATCAAAACCGACGATCTCGGCGGAACCAGCAGTTTCGATTTCGACACCTTCATCCGGGCCGGAGTGAAAGGCATGGTGGCCAAACAGGTCGACGAGGCCCTGGATAACCCCCTGATTGACCTGGAGAAGCAGCCCGTATCGGTCTCGACCAACCCCATCGAAGCGACGCGCCTGGGCGGGTTGGTGCCGGGTTACACGCTCATGTTCCTGTTCTTCCTGCTCTCGCACATCGCCACGGCGGTGGTGGAGGAGCGCAGCCTGGGTTCGCTGCGCCGCCTGCTGGTCACCCCGGCCAGCAAAGCGGTGATCCTGGCGGGCAAGATGCTGCCGTTCTTCTTCATCGCCATCGGGCAAATGCTCTTCGTGCTGCTGGTGAGCAGTTGGGTGTTCAACATGTCACTGGGCAACTCTCCGCTGGCTTTGGCCGTGATCATCCTGGCGACGGCGCTCAGCGCGGCCACACTGGGGATTTTGGTGGCGTCAGTGGTAAAAAACGAAAACCAAGCTGGCGGGTTGACCATCCTGGTTGTGCTGGTGCTGGCCGTGATCAGCGGCTGCATCAACGACAGCATCCAGATCATGGGGCTAAACATGGTCACGCCGCATTACTGGGCGCGCCAGGGCATGCTCAACGTGCTGCAGCGCGGTATGGGCCCAGAGGGTGTGTGGATGCCAGCCGGGATACTGCTGGGTCTGTCGGTTGTCTTTTTTGTGGTCGGGGCGCGGCGATTCAAGTTCGAGTGAGATAGCTCGCCACTAAGGCACAGCGGCTCGAAGAGTTGGCGAGTCTTTGTGCCTTCATGTCTGTGTGGTCAACAAAGATAGCCCGATGAGCGATGCAACCAGAGGTTTCAGAGGAACACCGATCCGTGTGTTGCTGGTGGACGATCAAGACCTGTATCGGGAAGGACTGCGCACCCTGCTCTCGACCCGGCCCGATCTGGAAGTGGTGGGCGAGGCGGGCAACGGCGAAGAGGCGCTGCGGCTGGCAGCGGCACTGCAGCCTGACGTGGTATTGATGGATTTGCGGATGCCGGTGATGGATGGCGCCACGACGACGCATCGCCTGCTAGGCCAGCGACCCACCTGCCGCGTGATCATGCTATCGACCTTCGATGATGCTGATTCGCGCGCACAAGGATTGAACGCAGGCGCGACAAGTTATCTATTGAAGGATACGTCATTGGAGGATTTAGTGAAGGCGATTCGAGCGGCAGTATGCGCCGCCTGAATCCTCTCCGCCCTGCAACCTCCGGGCTGTGAGCTGCACTCATGCGTAGCACCCTACCGACTCACCGTCGCATACGTCTTCACTTCTCGCTTCAGACGAGGCTCCAGGGCGTCCGTGGCGACATCGAGGTCATAGTCCATCTGGAGGCCCAGCCACAGCTGAGGCGAAGTCCCAAAGTAGCGGGCCAGCCGAAGCGCGGTATCCACCGTCACGCTGCGCTTGCCCAGAACGATTTCGTTGATCCGGCGCGCAGGCACACCGATGTCTAGAGCGAGTCGGTTCTGGCTCAGGTTCATGGGTTTCAAGAACTCCTCAAGTAACACTTCTCCCGGATGAATAGGGCGCAATTTGCTCTTAGCCATAGATACTCTCTCCTCAGTGATAGTCCGTGATCTCGACGTTGAACGCATCCCGGTCGCGCCATTCAAAACAGACGCGCCATTGGTCATTGATTCGGATGCTGTATTGTCCGGCCCGATCCCCAGCCAACTTCTCCAGGCGGTTCGCCGGTGGAATGCGCAAATCTTCCAGTGTGACGGCTCGATTCAGCATACGCAGCTTCCGTAGGGCAACCTGTTGAATGTCGGGCGGTAGTCGCCGCGACCGCTCTCGGCTGAAGATCTTCTCCGACTCCTTGTCCCGGAACGATTTGATCACAAACACACTATATAACGTTTTGCGTTAAACGTCAAGCGTTAAACCCCATGTAAGCGGATCGGAATATTGATCTGCTTGCCATTTGGTGCTACACTGATGCCAGCCGATAGAACATCAAAGCCGGCACAGCACGCAATACCTGTGGAAGACCCACATCTGTGCTGTGCATCGTCCTTTCGCACAGACCCCGACTCAATTGGTGGAAAGCTAATTTACAGGTGCACGCTCGACCATTCCGTGCGTCCTCTGAAAAGGTCGGCAGGAATATGCCTCTCGAAGAAGCAGGCGCGGAGAAAGCGTTCGCCGCCGAGAAAAGCATTGCGGCAGTCCGGCTGGCGGTCATCACCCACGGCTCCCTCGTCTACCACTTCGTGATGGATCAATCCGGGACTATCCAGTGGCTGTCATACCTGCTGCTGGCCCTCGCCTGGGTGTACAGCCTCTACGTCTACCTTCTCGAACCCTATCGCCGCTACCCGATCATGCTCTCGAGTTACTTTATCTCCGTCACTGATACGCTGTTCATGGCGGCGTGGCTGTATGCCACCGGCGGCGTCGAATCCCCATTCTACGTGGTGCTGTACGGCGCGGTCATTGCTATTGCCTTCCGCTACAGTGCTCGAGAGACGATGATCGCTGCGGTCATCTATTCGGCCAGCTATCTGGTTCTCCTCGCCGTGCTGGGTCAACTGGCTGGCCATCTCACCGAAATCACCGTGCGGGTCGGCTATGTCTTCCTGGTGGCGGCGGCCGGGGCTTTATTCGCGCGCGAGGCGCTGCAGCAGACGCAGGCCAAGCTCGAGCTGCGCGACCTGACGCAGCGTCTCGAGCTGGAGGTCAGCGAGCGCAAGCGGGCGGAGGAGGCGCTGTTTCGCCTGAACGAGGCGCTCGAGGAGGAAGCCAAACGGAGCGCCCATGCGATCCACGACAATGCAGGCCAGCTCCTCGCCATGGTGCATATTGCGCTGGCCGAGGCTGCCCGCGAGCTGCCCCCGCCTGCCGATCAACGTCTCCATGGAGTCAAGGAGCTGCTCGACCAGATCGAGGAGCAACTGCGGCGCCTCTCTCACGAACTCCGCCCCACGATCCTGGACGACCTGGGGCTACTGCCGGCGCTCGAATTCCTGGCCGAGGGCGTCTCGAAGCGGACAGGACTTCCCGTTACCGTGGAAGGCGCGACGGTGGGACGCCTGCCATCCTTGATTGAGACGACTCTCTATCGGATCGTTCAGCAGGCACTGACGAACGTGACGAAACACGCGCAGGCAACCCGTGCGAGTGTCCAACTCCAGCGGGAAGCTCACATGATCCACTGCTCTATTCGGGATGACGGGATCGGCTTTGATGCGCCCACTGTTTTGGGCAGGAGAGGTGAGCGGGGCCTCGGCCTGATCGGAATCCGGGAGCGGCTCAACGCCTTGGGCGGAGCGTTGCAGATCAACTCGGCCCCAGGTCGGGGAACAGAGCTCCGCATTACGGTTCCCCTGACCCAATAACCGTCTGTAAGATCGAATCAACTCTCAGGTACGTCAGATGCCGGTTCGGGTTCTCCTCGCCGACGACCACCCGATTGTCCGCCAGGGCTTGAAGACTCTCCTGGAGCGGGAAGGCTTTGAGCTTGTCGGGGAGGCCTCGAACGGCCATGAGGCCGTCCGACTCGCCCAGGACTTTCTTCCCCACGTCGCCGTCCTCGATCTCGCCATGCCCCTCCTGAATGGCCTCGATGCTGCCCGAGAGATCCTGCACACCGCGCCCGGGACGCAAACGATCCTTCTGACCGTGCACACTGAAGATCACTACGTCTTAGAGGCGCTTCGAGCCGGCATCCGGGGCTACGTGGTGAAGACCCAAGCGGCCACAGACTTAGTCCAGGCGATCCAGGCAGTCTCTCAAGGCGCGATCTACTTAAGCCCCAGTGTCTCTGGGACCGTCGTCCAGGCGTATCTGGCGAAGAACGACCTTCCCCCTGATCCCCTGACCACTCGGGAACGGGAGGTTCTACAGCTCATCGCCGAGGGGAAGACGACGAAGGAGGTCGCCCAGCTCCTCGGCATGAGCGTCAAGACCGCCGAGTCCCACCGGGCACGGATCATGGCGAAGCTTAACATCCACGAGACAGCCGGTCTGGTTCGCTACGCGATCCGCCGGGGCCTGATCCAGCCCTGAGCCGGGGGCGGCCGCTCAAAACCTCCTCTATCCCTTCAGGTATTTTCCCCCCTTCGATTGCAGAATTCACCTGATTGCCCTCCTCTGCCCTGTAGTTTATCCTATAGTGTGGCTTCTGTCAGACAAATCTCGTCAACGACCTGAGCCGCAATGAGCGGCATGAGTTACGCTTTGCCGAACGGCAGATTAGAGAGGAGCACAACGATGAACAAGAGACTCTTCATAGCGCTTGTCCTCGCCTTGACCTTGGTCGCTCTTGCTGTGACGAGCACCTTGGCAGGGGACATAATTCGCTTCAGCGGCCGGTTCGCCGAGGCCTTCTTTTTCAGTACCGATGGGTGTATCGCCGTCTTTGTGGGTGTCTTTGCCAATGATGGCACATTCCAAGCCCCGCCAGGCCCAGGGAGCTCGTCGTCAGGAGCCAGCATCTTTATCTCCCAGTTTGACTGTAACACGGGGGCATCTTTTGATGCTTTCGGCTTCGCCCCGTTGGCAGACCCGGATTTCCAGGTCTTCGGGCGGCTCAACTCGGCTAGATTGAATACGACAATCCCGGTCTTCGTCCTCGACTCCTCCGTCCCCGTCGCCAACGTGGACATTGACCTGACTTGGACAGGCACCGACGGCCTCAGCCGCGGAAACTCCCACACCCACTTCAGTTCGCCTAACTGCACCATCAACAGCCGTTTCAACGGCACCTTCCGTTCTGCTGAGGCATCAGGCAGTGTATCTATTGGGGCTAGAAACTTCACGCCAAACCCGAGCGAATTTGCCATGCTTAGCTCGACCAGGAATGGCACGGTGGAGATCGGCTGTGGGCGCTAATATAGGTTAACCCTGCTCAACGAGGCTCGTGGCGTTGTTGGGCAATGTTCAACACATGAGTTTGCGGGCGGGTCTGGAGTATTGTCCCTGCTACGTCATTTTGGTGTTGGTGGCCGACCGTAGTCGCGCCAGCCGAGCTAGTTGATCCTCCAAGCAGGGCCGTATCGCCCTGCTTTTGTTTGTTTCCTAATCAGGAATTTTCCCCCTTCGCTTGCAGGATTTACCTGATTGCCTTTCCGCGCCTCGTAGCTTACTCTCCAGGTGTGAGATGCCAATGAACATCCTGATCGTGGACGATGATCAAGGTTTTCGACGGGTCGTGAAGCGGCTCCTGGAAGCGGAACGGGAACTCAGTGTGGTCGGGGAAGCCGGAGACGGCGAGGAGGCTGTCCGGCTCGCCCGAGAGCTTCGATCCGACGTCGTCCTCATGGACATCGCCATGCCACGCCTGGACGGCCTGGAGGCGACCCGGCGCATCAAGGCCGAGCAGTCTGATGCGAAGGTCATCATTTTGACGATTCACGGCGAGGAGGGGTACCGGCGGGCGGCCGGCGCAAGCGGCGCCGATGCCTTCCTCCTCAAGAAGACGCTTCTGACCGAGCTACTGCCCACGATTAGGGGTATTGCTCCATAGTTTTCACGTTCCCATTTGGTGTGCCAGTGGCAGGGATTAGGCTGCCGAAGGTTGCCTCTCCTCCTTCGGGGATTTTCCCCCCGTCGAGTGCAGGATTCACCTGATTGCCCTCCCTCGCCTTGTAGCCTACCCTAGTGGAAGTAGTCTCCCGCACCACAGCTTATCCTTTTGAGAACCGAGATATCACTACTACAGGGGAGGTTCGAATGTTCAGCCTTGTTCGATCAAAACTAACTTGGCTACCAACCATCGCCGTGCTGCTAGTGCTTTTCCTAGTCGCGGCAACTTCACTCGCCACACCCATGGCCTTCGGGCAGGAAGTGGAGCCTGAGGACATACTCAACTCACGCATCCCCACCCAAGCTCAGGGTGGGCAGGCGGGGAGCCCTAGTGAGGGGGTAGCTCAGGGCATGGAGATTATCGGCCATAATGACCTTGGGGGGCGCGGGTTCAACGCCGACGTGTGGGTCCACGAGCACGCTGGTGGCCAGATCGTGGCCTACGTCGGGCAGTGGGGCTTTGGCGACTCGACCCACTCTGACCGCTGCCCCTCTCCACCAAAGTCGGGAGTCCGGGTCCTCGACGTGACTGACCCCACGAACCCGGAGGTCATTGCCACTCTGCAGAACCCGCCCCAGACGACTGCCGAGGACGTCGAGGTGGTGCGCTACAGCAGGGGTCCATTTCGGGGTCGGGATATCGCGCTGGTGGGGATCCAGGCCTGCTTCAGGCTGAACCCTGACACCAGGCGCGGTCTGCAGCTCTTCGACGTGACCAACCCGGCGAACCCGGTCGAGGTGGGGTTCCTGGACACGGGTGTCTTTGCCAGAGGCGTGCACGAGTTCACGACGGTGGTGCGCCGCGATGGAATCTTCGCCATCCTTGCCGTCCCCTTCTCGCAGATCCGTGACGCGGCGGGCCGTGGCGACGTTCGTATCGCCGACATCACGAATCCTGCGACTCCGGTAGAGATCGCCGATTTCCACTTCGTGCGGGATGCGGGGTTGCCAGGCAGCCTCGAGGGCTTCGGGTGCTTCCCGTTCAACTTCGCCCACGGCGCGAACGTCAACGAGGCCGGCGATATGGCCTTCGTCTCCAGCTTCGATCTCGGCACGGTGATCCTCGACATTAGCGACCCGGCCAACCCGACGTTCGTGGGGAAGACGCCCTACCCGGCCAACGTCGAGGGCGACGCCCATTCGGCCGACCTCTCGGTGGACGAGGGGTTCCTGTTCCAAGCCGACGAGGTCATCCCACCCAACAGCAACTGCCAGGCACCGGACCGTCACACCGAGAAGAGCTGGGGATACGTGCGGGTGTTCAATATCTCCGACCCCGCTAGTCCGGTCCAGGTGGCGGCCTATCGGACCCCGAACTCGATGAGCCCCAACCGCATGCGGAAGGGCGATTATTCGGCCCATAACCCGCTGGTGGTCGGTAACAAACTATGGACGTCCTGGTACTCTGACGGCGTCCGAGTGTCCGACATTTCCGACCCGACGAACCCAGTCGAGATCGCTTTTGTAGTCCCGCCGGCTTTCAAGGACCCCCTGCACGTCCTAGGATTTGTGCCTGAGGTCTGGGGCATCGTGGTGGACGCGCGAGGCTGCGGCTTCGCGAGCGACATGAACGGCGGGCTGTTTGTGGTCAGGGAGGTTGGGAACACAACGTGCAGATAAGTGAGTTCCCGGCGGTCGGGCACGAAGCCCGGCTCCCACACCTCGACCTCACACGCGGGATTTAGCGCATCGCCGAGGCCAGCGCTGATCGCTGCCTAGGCGCTTGATTCACAATCACAAGCCAAGGGGGAAAACCATGCGATACAGAACGACTGATCGAAAGGCGAGAATCATGCTCGTCAGTGTATTGCTGCTCGCGCTGATCGCGGGCCCGGCGATCCCGGCGGCTGCGACCCACGGCCGCGACACCGAGGTCACCGTGGGGAGCAACGACCGCGTGTTCTCGCAGAACAAGCAGAACGAGCCGGCAATCGCGGTCGATGCCAACCACCCGAACGTACTGGCCGCCGGCGCGAACGACAACATTGACCTTGAGGCGTGCAACGCCGACAACCCGAAGAGCTGTCCGTTCACGGCCGGCGTCGGGGTCAGTGGCGTACAGTTCTCATTCGACGGGGGCCACCGTTGGATCCAGCCAACCTACACCGGCTGGACGGCGAGGCACTGCGTCGGAGCGCCCGGCTTCACCTGTACGCCGACGTTCGGGCCGATCGGCACGCTGCCGTGGTACTTCGAGGAGGGGCTCGTGGCGGACGGCGATCCTGCGCTCGCCTTCGGGCCTAGGCCCGGCCCCGACGGCTTCTCGTGGGCGAACGGTTCGCGCCTCTACTATGCGACCCTGACTTCGAACTTCAGCGCTGACAGAAAGGACCAGGAGTTCAGAGGCTTCGAGGCGATTGCCGTTTCGCGAACCGACGACGTCGTCGCCGCAGCAGCCGGGGACAAGAACGCCTGGATGCGGCCGGTCATCGCGAGCACTAGGCAGAGCCAGACGACCTTCGCGGACAAGGAGCAGATCTGGGCGGATAACGCGGCGTCCAGCCCGCACTTCGGCAACGTCTACGTCTGCTTCGCCCAATTCCGCGGCGCGGCGTTCGCCTCGGCGCCGCTGATCGTGGCCCGCTCGACCGACGGCGGCGACACCTGGGGGCAGCGGCAGGTGACCTCGGCGAGCAACGTCGCCCCGAGGCACTGGGGCCAGTCGGGCTGCACGATCCGGACCGACAGCCTCGGCGTCGTCTACGTGTTCTACGAGGAGTTTCAGGATCCGAATGTATTCCTGCCTCCGCGCGGCACGCACTTCATGGTGAAGTCGTTCGACGGTGGCAATAGCTGGGCGCAGCCGCAGCCGATCTTCCAGGTCACCGACACGTGCCGCTTCGTCGATCCGATCGTCGGCCGCTGCATGATGGACGGGATCGCGGGTGCCCGCAGCGACCTCGCCGCGGCGCCGAGTGTCGACATCGCGAACGGCGCTCCGGCGGGGGCCGACGCCACGAACCTGATCGTGGACGTGTGGGCCGACGGTCGGGACGGGCAGAACAGCGAAGATGTCATGTTGAGCCTCTCGACGGATGGCGGCGCGACGTGGTCCGCGCCGGCGCGCATCTCGAGCGCCCCGGACCGCGGCTACTACGCGGCCCCGGCCATCTCGCCGGACGGAGCCCACATATATGTCGTCTACAATGCGTTCACGACGCCGTTCCGCAGTAACACGTCTGATCCGCGCAGCCTGGTGGGAGTCGTCAAGCACGCCCAGATCGTGGGCGGGACGCCGGGGCCGTGGACCGAGATCCACCGCGGCGTTCCGGGCGACCCGCGCGGCTCAAGCCAGAATAACCTGCTCGCGGAGTTCCTCGGCGACTACGTCTACGCGATCGCCACGCGGGACTACGTGGCGGCCGTGTGGAACGACGCGCGGAACGCTTCCGTCTGCCCTGCGATCAACGCCTACCGCCAGATGCTCCACGACGGCACGGCGACGAGCAGCTCGACGGATCCAGCAAGACCAGCGCCTAACGTCGACTGCCCGAGGACCTTCGGCAACACCGACATCTTCGGGGGCTCGTGGGCACACCCTTAAGCATGCTCGACTCCACGGCGATTACCTGTGGGTGGATGCCAACGGCGGGTTCATCTTCGGCGTTTGGGCCGACAACGGGGATGTCGCGTCAGGGGATGACATTCGAGAGCCAACCCAGGATGGCTTCGATGTCCACCAATGTCGGACCAACGCCGGTGCCCGGACACCTGCCCCACCGCTGGTGGACTGAACCAGAACATCTACGGCTTCGGCAGGAGTTTGCCGTCATGCCCATCATGGTCCCGCACGCGTGTGACAACGGGCGCGGGCGAAGTGCATAAGGCGGAGAAAGGAGAAGCGTTTATGAGCCGAAAGACCTGACCTGCTCTCACACCGCTTAACTGACAACCGTTAATGCGATTCGTTATGAATCGCACCCTATTCATTCTGGGAGGTTTAACATGAAATATCCAGCTCTAGGAATGAGCAGGCGAGAGTTTCTCACTAAGGCTGGAGTCGGATCACTAGCCTTGGCATCTCTTCCAGCTCTTGGCAACACTCTGGCTACACCCGCTTCGGTGGTGGGTCAACGACGTTCCGCTTCGTCTCCAATAGCAATGCACTCACGATTGAGGGAGTGGCGCACCGAATGCTCATGAATGGGACGGGGATGGTCACCCCGTTGCAAGTCGTGGCTGCCGGGAGTTTCGTGCACATTAACAACGCGGCTGCACTGCCTACTCCGAAGCCGATCCTGGGTTCTGGAACGTGGAAGGCGAAGAGGCTTCTGGCCTTCGAGTTGATCGGGACGTATGGATCGCTCGCTGCCGGCGAGGTCGAAATGAAGATTCACCTCGTTCGGGATTTCCCATCGTCCGCTGTGATCCCAGCAACGCTTAGGATGGTCTGCAACCTCGCACCGGCAGGTCTCTTCACGGGTGAGGAGGAAGGGTTCACACTCACCATTCCGGGCGCGCCATTTGGACCGTTCCAACCGACAACGCCGCCGAGTGGGCTTACCATCTTCGCCGCGAGCGTCGAGCAAAGGGATTGAGAGCTATAGAGATCGACGTCATCCGCATCGCTGGCGGCAAGGTTCTGGAACGCTGGGGCGAGTTTGACCAGTTGGGCCTGATACAGCAACTCGGCGTGATCCCGCCGCCGGGGCAGGGCGGATAAACCAAGAACTGGTGTCGTGTACCCGCGCACGATTGGCAAATACTCACGTTCCAAGTCGTAATCGGACGCTGGCAAAGGCAACAGCCGCGCAAAGCCAATGCCAGCGTCTCGAACCAGTATGCGGGGTAGCGCATGACACAGATACTTGTTGTACTAGCCGACGATCATCCGGCGCTGCGGACGGGCATTCGTAATCGGGTGACAAGAGGCACATGGAAGCGCATGTGGCGAAGAAGGAGATAAGCGCCTATTCCAGGAGATGCACCAGGCGGGCCTCAGAATGGGGACGAAGCAAACTGGCTGCCTGTCGCTTATGCCACGCTCTCTAGCGGAAGATCTATCTGAACCTGACCGTTGATCTCCATTCGCGGACACGGGTGCGGTATGGCGGCAGGCTTTGCCATTTGAAAGTATTTTGCCGCCTAAGGACATTGGTCACAAGTTAAGGATTCGCCGCGCTTGTCAAGGGCACGATGTCGCGCGACGAGGGAGGGCCAGCCCGTTTTCGCGGACGTTTGAGAATACCGAACAATTTCGCGTTCGTCGCCAGATAGATGACCACGTCGTCGG
>DATEUJ010000163.1:0-11766 GCA_035283185.1 Anaerolineae bacterium
TTGTGTTCAAGGGCGACCCTATCGGTGCCAGGATGTCATTCACAACCGCCAGATGTGTCAGGCATGCACTGGCGGTTCCCAACCTATTGCTGTCAGCCATGCACTGGCGGAAACATGTCAGCGATGCGCTGTCGGTTCGCATCTAATGATGCTAGAGTGTGTGCAGGGCAGTTGGTACTGTCGGCAACTGAACAAGGAACGCTTTCAGACAGAAAGTGGGCATTAGAAGTAGTTGGGATCGTACCGGAACCCATTCTACTTCGGTTACTCCAAAAAGCCTTCGCGAGTCCTAGCCAGTGGCTTAAGGAGGTTGCATATCGGCAGGCGGCTCGGCTCGACAAGATTCCTAGCGACATTGCTAACGGAATCCGCTTGGCGCTCGTGAACCTCGAAACCAGCGGTCGACTTGCCAGCGAACGACATGCAACTTATGCTCATCTGACTCGACTCGACAAATCCACTGATTTTGTCTCGGTTATGCAACTTCTGCGGTTGTCATCCGTCGTCGACATTATGCTGCATTTCCTACTGTTCGTATTGTTGCTGTCCAGTTTAGTCCAAGCGGATTCCGTTTCGCCGCAAAGAGTGATTGGACTGGTAGTTACTATTCTAATCTCAAGGCTCGGCGTGCAAGGGTTACTGGCAGCTACAGGGAGTTGGACCGGAGCCATTTGGTTACGAGTGCTTTTGATCACGATCTTATGGGCCTCGTTCTCAGGAATCATGCCGTGGCTACTTACACTTGCCATTTCCTCCGTCACGATGTTGTGGCTGCCTACTGCCATTTTCTCGGCTCGTACGGGATGGATGACTCATCCACTTTGGTGGCCGATATTACCCGTGGCGCCAATCATCTACTTTGTGAATAACATAAGGGAACTTGTCCCGGCTGCAATTGCAAGACTGAGGGGAGAATTGGGATTATTCATAGTGATTACACCAGCACTAATTGCGGTTGTCGTAATGGAAGTGCTTCGATCCAGTAACAACGCCTCGGCCGTATTGGGTTCACTGAGCATTTCAGCGGTAGTTGGGGAGATTATCATTCTGCCTCTCTACATCGCTGTTCGCCAAAGCGAAATGTGGCGAGAATTGGCGCGCAGCCGCCAAGTTACCTTGGCTGCTATGCTCTCGATTGCTTATGCAGCAATAATCGGAGCGGGTACCTTTCTGATTGATGAATCAATTATGGCAGCTGCTTTCTTGCTAGGCCTTCTAGCCTGGTTTGCTGGCATTCTACTTACTATGCTGCGCTGGATTAGGGGGTGGGCCCGATGGCACAGGTGGACACAGCGCCACACAGCATCCATGACCGTACAGGAGTTTCTTAGATCAATCAGCGATCATCAAATCAAGATGTTGGTGATTCGACATGTCAGATACGTGCGTGAACAAGGTTTGCTCATTGCGACTGAAGGAACGGAGACTTTGTTACAGAGGTTGAGTCTACAACTAGAGCGATCCAGTACTTCGCTATCAGAGCGAACCAGTGGTTTTGAGCGTCGTCTAATGCGTCTGATTGCGGCGATTGGGCGTAGTCGGAGAATCATAGCAGCGGATCAACAGAGCGCGGAGCCTTCTTCTCAGCAAGCGGTTGGAACGTCCTTTGATCCCGGTTTCTATGAAGAATGGTTGGCGGATTATACCAGGAAAGACCAACGGAGGCTGTCGAAACTAAACCCTGAACTTCTTGACGAAATCTGCAAGCTCTTAGAACAAGTGCGCACAAGCAGGCGAGACTGACACCTTATGGGAAGAGATCTAGCTGATTCTGAAGACGCTCTCTCAGAGCCTGTTTGTGAATGCGAAAACCGTCCAACATGTGGCGGTAGCCATGCCCACTGACCGCCAGATGTAGCGGCAGAAGTGCCTTTAAGAAACAGGCTCTCAGTCAGTCGGCGGCGGTTGGCAAACCACGAAATCGCCAAAGAGGATATTGACGTGACCCAAATGTTCAATACCTCGGCACACCCGGATCGACGTGCACCGACCAGGCATCGATTCCGCCGATCAAGTTGCGCACTCTCTCGAAGCCCATGCGGCGCAGGATGAGCGTGGCGAAGGCGCTGCGCTCACCCACGTGGCACTGCATCACGTACTCCTGATCCGGATCAAGCGCCTGCGCCCAATTCAGAATGTCGCCCAGCGGCTTGAGCACCGCGCCCTCGATGCGGGCGAAAGCGTATTCCTCCGGCTCGCGCACGTCGACGATGACAGGCGCGTCGCCGTTCTTGAGCCGCTCTGCCAGTTCAGTCACTGTGATGTCTTTCATCTCGCCCTTATCGCCGGTAGCGTATGGCGTATGGCTGATAGCTGATAGCCGATGGCGCATGGCAGTTCACCTGCAAGGTACGACACTACCCCACACTGGTCACGCTCCACGCCTCACGCCTCACGCTTCACGCCTCACGCACCACGCTCCACGCTTCACGCTCCACGTCTCAGCTCTGCGAACTTCGTCTCCAGCTCCTCCCGAACCTCGAAGAACGCCCCTTCCAGATAGGGGAACGCCAGCCACACGGAGGCGATGCCGAACAGCGCACCCGTGATCAGGCGCATCCACGAGTTGAACGAGCCGAGCGCGTTGCCGACGTAGAACGATTCGGGGAATGCACCGCCCGTGAGCTGAACCAGCCACGCGTTCGTCTGGCGGAAGCCCTGATCGACGCCTTCCAGATCGCTGATGAAATGCGTCGTGCCGTCGATCGCCATGGGCAGGATCAACAGGAAGTAAGCCCACAGCGGCAGCGGGCGCACTCTGCGCCGCACGAACAGGTACGCGAATGCCCCGATCCAGAACGCGGTATACATCGCCACCATCCGGTCCGAGTAGGCCACTTTCCACCCGAAGTCCGCGTTGCCGGTGAACTGGCGCAGCACATTCGGATCGCTCGTCGGCCAGACGGCGCCGATTTGCTCGACCGAATACATGGGCTGCGGGCCGAACAGGAAAAACGACCGCTCTGGCAACTGGTGGCAGAAGAACTGGTAGACGAAGTAGATCGCATCCGCCGGCCCGGTCGCGCCGAGCTTCATGAGCACGGGCGCCAGCCACGGCAGAATCACAAACACACCCCAGGCAATCATGAATACCGCAAGCCAATGACGTGCCAGCCAATAGACGAACCTCTCGCTGCGGCGCGCCGCGCGTTCGATCACGGCAGTCCTAGTCATTCATTCCCTCTGCTTCCCGTGGTTCTGGCACGTTCCGAGGTCGCGTATCGAGCCAGGCCAGCGCGACGAGCGAGGCGAGCAGCACGGCCAGCCACAGCAACTGCATCAGGCGCCAGCCGCCGTCGAGCGCGGCGCTGTCGCCTCGAAAGCCTTCGCTGAACAAGCGCGCCGCCGACAGCAACGCCAGGAACGCGGCGAATGCCCGGCCGGGGCGGCCTGTTGGGGTCGGGTCTCCTGACCCGACCACTATGCGCCAGGTTACCAGCCATATCCCGAGAGTCAACACAAAATCGTAAATCTGCGTGGGATGCCGGCGCGCGTCCCACAGCTCGATCGCCCAGGGCAAGTCAGCCGGTTCACCGTACGCCGCACCGGCGGCGAGGTTGGCGAGGCTCAATCCTGCTGCGAATGCCGCCAGCCCGGGCGCCAGCGCATCGAGCAGCGACGCGCCCGGCACGCGCTTGCGCTGCAAGTAAATGGTAGCCACGACGAGCCCGGTGAGGATGCCTTCGAGCGGCGCCAGCGTGTTGAAGTTGAGCGCAAAAATGTCGCCCGGACGGTCTCGATAAAACGACCAATACTCGATCACATACCACACGCGCGCGCCGATCAACCCGGCGACGGCCCCGTAGAATCCGGCATTGAAGATCACGTCCTCGTCGATGCCGAGGCGCTTGCCCGCGCGGGCTGCCACCCACAACCCGACCCAGAAACTGGCGATCGTCAGCAACGGCGCGACGGGCAGCGTCAGCGACCCGATCGTCAGCGTCGGCAGCATCAGCGCGACTCCAGCAGCGGCGCGACCTTGCTCTCGATCAACGCGCGGTGCATCGGGCCGCCGAGCACCACATCTCGAATCACGCCGCCGCGATCGATGAAGAAGGTCGTGGGCAGCAGGCCAATGCGGTATCGGTCGCTCACGAAGTAGCCCGGGTCCAGCAGCAGCGGAAAAGTCAGGTCCAATTCGTCGCGAAAGGATGCGACCAAATCGGCAGGCTCGTTCTGATCGATGGCCAAGACCATCAAGCCGTCGGGGCGGCGCGCGTCGTACACCTCCTGCAGCGCGGGCATCTCGGCGCGGCACGGCGGGCACCACGTCGCCCAGAAGTTGAGCACGACGACCTGGCCGCGCAAATCACTGAGCGTGACGGCCTCTCCATCTACTGTCTGCAGGGTGAAATCAGGCGCAGGGCGGCCGGCCACCGGGCTGGCGACGTCGCTCAGCCCCTCCGGGGCGCGCGATAGCCAGGTCCACGCGCCGCCTAGCAGCGCCGCGGCGATGATCACAACCGTCCATTGAAGTCGATTCACGTGACCCTCAAGCGCGGCGAATTGTACCGCGATCAGAGCACATCGTAAAGGAAGTAGTGACGACTTTAGTCGTCCGATGTCATCAGCGACTGAAGTCGCCACTACGAACGAAACCCTATTTTCATCCCAGCCGCAAATTCGGTCAGCGCGCCCCAAGTGAACACCGCCGCAAATCCGAGCAGCGCCAGCCCGCACGCGGCGGATACGCCTTTCAAGATACGCTCGTTGGCCAGCCGCCTGCCTGCGCTCGCGCCCGCCGACAGTAAGGCGAACCAGCATGCGCTGCCCGAGAAGATGCCGATCACCAGCGCCAGTCCCTCACCGGATGGAATCGCCGACAGTGCGGCGCCGCCGATGGCCAGCCAGGACAGAATCGTCGCGGGATTGACCGCCGTCAGGCTCACCCCGGCGAGATAGGATCGCCAGGCATCGGCGGGCCGGCGCCCGGCGTCCGATGCGAGCGCGATCCGGCTGTGCAGCGCGCCCCAGCCCATGCGGGCGAGCATGAGCGCGCCTGCGATATATAGCACGACGCGCAGCCACGGCGCTGCGACGAGCAGTGGCGCGACGCCGAGATACACGGCCAGGCAGTACACCGCGTCAACCGACGCCGCACCCAGCCCGAACGCGCAGGCCGGCGCAAATCCGCGCCCAAGGCCCAGTTGAATCGTCGCGACATTCACCGGCCCGATCGGCGCTGCAACCGACACGCCCAATCCCCATCCGATTACCCATGCTCCCATCGCTTCCTCCCATCGGAACAAAAAAGCCCCCGGCGTTCTTCCTAAGCCGGGGGCAGTCCGCGCAATGGGTCAGCAACGCATCACGCAAACACCGACAGACCGTCTGCCGCCGCACCGGCAGGCGCGGCCTGCTGCACGTCGCTAGCAGAGATGCTTCGCCTGACCACACTCATCACGGGCGACATTATGCCAGGAGCCAGCGAACCCGTCAAGCGGGGCGAATCAGCGGGTGCGCACAAAGGTTGTCATCAACCGTAGGGCGCGTTTCCATACGCGCCGCAAATCGGCGGCTATGGAAAGCCGCCCTACGTCCGGCCTGACATGTTTTGCGTGCACACGAATCAGCATTCGGTTGGTCGCGCAGTCCTGGCTCGATCGGTTTACGCGCGTCTTACACGCGATAGAAATCGGGGATGAAATCGACCATCGACGACCAGCCTTCTGTGACGACCAGCTCGCGCCGGGCATCGTCCAGCACGATCGTCCGCTCCGTATTGTCAGTGCGAAGCGTCAAGGTCAGTTCATCCGAGCCGTCGTCGATCTGTTCGATGATGCAATAGCGATCGACGCCCATCGGGTTCTGCGCGAAGAAGCTGAAGCAGTGCTCGCAGGTGTTCAGCGCAGCGGTGCAGATGTTGCGATCAATCGTCACTTTCATAGCCGCCTCCTCGACTGGCTCTGCACGGTACAGTTGCACGACTTATGCTGGCCGCAAATAAAAATCCCGACCTGCTCTCGGCGGATTGCCAAATCCGCCGCTGGATTTGACAATCCAGCGGGAGCACTCACTCGGAAATTTGAGCTGCGGTCAGCATAAGCTTACCGTGTCAGGAAGGCGCGCTACAGTGACGAATGGCCGATCCCTGCCGTGACAGTCATCACTTAACGCTGAGGCGCTGAGAAGAGTGACCCGCGGTCAGCAGGCGCCGGTCCTCAAGAATCGACTTGACTTGTGCAATCAGGCACATTCGGCCGGCACGAACGGTGATAGGGACCGAACCACTAAGCTTGGAATTCGCACCGAGCAGATACCGAAGGTTGGGATGGCAGTTGCACTGCCGTTCCCGACCGCCGCAGTGCAACTGCGGCGGTAACTACGGAAAACAGGCTAAGCACACTCCGCCGAAGTGAGTACCTGCAGTGGCACACTGCGCTCTGTCTCAAACGTCTCAAGCAGCCGATCCGCCACATGCGGCCAGGCATACTTCTGGGCGTACGCGGCGGCCTGGCGACCGAGGCGCTCACGCAGCGCGTCACCCTGCAGCAGGCGGGCGATGGTCGATGCCAAAGCCACCGGATCGTCTTCCGGCACTTGGAAACCTGTCTCACCGTGGCGCACGAGATGGGCCAGCCCGCCGACCTCCGACGCGATCACCGGCCGCCCGCACGCCATCGCCTCCAGCGCCACCATCCCGAAGGATTCGTAGCGCGAGGGCATCACGACGAAACTGGCGGCGTTGTAGTAGTATCGCAGTTGATCCTGATCACGCGCGCCCAGGAAAGTGACCAGATCGCCCAGGCCAAGCTCCTCGCACATCGCCTTCAGGCGCTCCATTTCGCCATTTCCGTTCGCGGTCAGATCGCCGCCGATGATGCAGACGCACATGTGCTGCACCCAGGGAGGGCATTCGTGCGCCAGGAGCGCGATCGCCTGTATCAGCGTGTCGATCCCTTTCAGCCGCTCGATCCGGCCGACGAACAAGATAATCCAGTCGTCGGGCGGTGCGCCGATGTGGTCGCGCGCCGCCAACTGCGGCATCGGGAAAAAGTGGTTCGTATCGACGCCAGGCGGGATCACCGTGATACGGCCCGGATCGGCGTTGTACAGCCATTCCAACTGGCATTTCTCGGCCGGTGTGGCCGCAATCAACCGATCGGCAAAGCCAACGATCTCCGTCTCCACGTCGATGCGGAGGCCGGTCTCCATTTCCAATGCGCTGCCGGCCACCCGGTTTTTCATCAGCCCCAGCGTGTGAAACATGTGGACGATGGGTTTGCCCCAGGCAGCGCGCAGCTCCCGCGCGACCCAACCGGACAGCCAGTAGTGGCTGTGTATCACGTCGTATTCGATCCCCTCCGTGCGCGCGAAATCCAACACGCCCGCGGTGAACTGGGGCAGGTAGTCGAACACTTTGTCCCTGTCACACGGCTCTTCCGGCCCGGCCGGCACGTGGACGACGCGCCCACGCGCGCCCAGCTTGTGCATGACGTGCGGCAGGTGCGGGTTCTGCGAACGGGTGAACACGTCGACCATCACCCCGCGCCGCGAGAACTCGCGGGCCAGGTCACGCACGTAAACGTTCATGCCGCCGGTCTCTTTGCCCCCCAGCGTCGCCAGCGGGCAGGTGTGCACGCTCAACATCGCTACACGATGGATCGCCATAGACAATCCTTTGCGTATCGTCTGCTGCGTATCGCTTATCGCGTATCGCCTATCGCGTATCGCGTATCGCCTATCGCTTATCGCCTGTCGCATATCGCTTATCGCCTATCGCCTATCGCCAATTCTGTATTCCCAATTCTGTATTCCCCATTCCGCATTCACAATTCCACATTCCACATTCTGCATTCATCCTTCATCCCTCATCCTCTTTCCACGCTCAGGTGATGAACCCAGGTGTCTTTCGCGCCGAGACGGTATTTGTACTCCTCGTCGCCGCGCATGAAATCGACGGCGCGCTTGCCTTCCTGGATAGCTTGCTCGATGAGGCGCGCTATCAGAATGATGCCCGGGCTGAAGCCGCCCGACTGGTCCGGATCGTAGCCCGAGTTATAGATCATCAGGCGATCGCCGTAGTCGAAGCTCAAGTAAGTCGCCGCTTTGCGGCCCTCTACTTCGAGGAAAGCGAGTTGCAGCCACCGGCCGCGATGCGCCGCGCGCACGGCCTCGTAAAAGAAACCGCGCATCTTCGGCGTCATGAAGTCGGCCTTGTCGGGGTGGCTGCGCGCCATCAGGTCGAGGAACGCGTCGACCTCCGGCTCCAGCTCGCTGGCGTACTCGCCGTCGACGACGTACCACCGCAGGCCCTCCATCGCGTCGGCGCGGCGCAGTTTGCGGCGCAGCTCGTGCCGATCGCGCTTGTCCAGCCCGGCCACATACTCGTCGAACGAATCGGGCAACCGGAGAATAGGGCTGGCCACCTGGCGCTCGTCCGTGTAAGCCCAGCCTCGGGTTGCAGCCGCCTGCGCCAGCCACGCCCGCGTCAGCGAGGCTTCCGGCACGTTGTACAGATCGATACGATCCCAATCCTCCTCCGCCGCAAGTGCATCGAGAATGGCTGAACCGAGTTCTGCCTCACGCTCAGACGCCAGGATGAAGTCAAGGTAATCTGAAGGATCGACGCCGCCAACCAGGCGCACAGATCGCTTGCCCTCGGCCTCCGCCAGGAAGAGAGGAGCCAGGCCAACCAGCGCGCCACCGGCATCCCGCACTTCGATAATTTTCAACGCCTCTTCGCCCAGCGCTCGCCAATAGGCAGTCTGCCACTCGTGCGTCAGGAACGGAGTGTCGGCCGCGCTGCCGTGCAGAAGCGTATTCCAATCGGCAGCCAGAACGTCGAACGCGGCGGCGGTGGTATGAATCCTGACTTTCATGCCGTTGCTATGCAGTGTGGACGAAGATCGAGAGCATTACAAGTGAACAATGTCATTTCGTTCAGAAACCCGTTTTCATTCCGAAAACGGGTTCCTGAAGCAGTCACGCACAGAATTATACCATCCACGCGGCGCTTATGGGACGGCGAACTCGCCGACGACAAACCTGTCGTCGATCGGCCGGCCATTGGCATCGACTACGGGCAAACGCCGCAGCGTCTTCAACAGGTACCAGCCGACCTCGACGCGATAACGGCCGCCCGGCGCATCGGGCCGCAAAGTCACAACGTATGGATCGGCGATGGTTTGCCTGGCCTTCCAGGTCGACGTGGGCAGCGTGCCCTGCACGGGCCACGCATCGACCTGGCCGTGCAATCGCCCATCCGGGCCGATCAACTGCACTGTGACCGTGTAATCATCCTCCCACTCTTTCAGCCCGCGCCAGGTGAGCCGGACGTCGATCGTCTCGCCGGGCGGCATCTCGGCGCGGTCGATCGACCACTCCGTTAGCAGCACTTGATGGTCGAAGTTGACTGCACCGCCAATCGCTTCACCCTCAACCTGCACGCTCCCGATCGGGCAGCCGCTCGTCGCCGGCTCAAGCCAGCCGCACCGCGCTGGGAGCGGCGCGCCTGTCTCGTCGAGGAAGGCGAGTTGCAACGAATAGGCGCCTTCCTGATCCGGTGTGCGAAAGCCGAGCACAGTCTGAAGATTTCCCGAAGGCCACTCGGCGACGGGAAACGCGCCATCGTAAGGCTCGAGCACATTCGACCAGACAACATGCCCTGCCGCATCGACGAGCGACAAGGACACCCTGATCCCCCCATCTCCCATCTCTGCAATGCGCGACCAGTTCAGCCGCGCCTGCCCGTCGCTCGACTTCGGAACGATGCCGATCGGCGCCACGCCCGATACGGCGATCTGGCCGCCGAAGACCTGGCGCAACGTTCGTGCGAGCGGCGGCGCGGAGCGCGGCGGAGCGATCAGGGATGCGACCGTGTGCCACGCCTCGCCCCCGCTGGCCGTCAAGCCTTGGTCGTCGAAGGGTAGGAACAAGCCGGTCTGCAGAGCGTACTTGCCGGGCGGGATAGCCGGGTCAAGCTCGACCTCGTGGTAGTCCGCGACGACCTCGCCCTGTTGCCACGCGCCGGTCGGGTAGTAGCCGCTCACAGGATGCGCGCCCGAATCCTCCCACCACATGCGCCCGCCGTCGTCGACCAGCCGCAGGTGAACGTGATAGTTGGGCCGCGTGTCGGTCAGCGCGCGCCAGTACAGCGTCACACGTGCCACGCCTACCCTGAGCGCAGTCGAAGGGGCAGCCGAAGGGCCTGCCCTGAGCATAGTCGAAGGGTCGCCAAAAGCTAGCCCCGCGCCGCCGTCGATCGCATAGGCAGCCAGCTCGATCGAGTCGCCGAACGTTGCGCCGTCGGGCTGCGCCTCATCCGGCGGGTGCGTCTCGACAACATTCGACACCTCTACGAGCGGCCCAAGCGAGCGCATTCGGTACGGGAGGTCCGGCAGGAAGCGCGCCAGGTACACGGGCTGTCCCTGCGCCAGCCGCAGGTCGAGCTGCCGGCGATACTCTTGTTCCGTGCCGAGCACCAGGATGTCCAGATCGGGCCGCACATTTTCGTTCGCTTGCAGGTAATACAATGGCGCGATTTTCTCGCTGTCGGCGAGGATCGCCGCACCGCTGGGGATCGGCAGGCCGAGGACATAATGCCCCCATTCCTCGGCAGGCGCGCCCGCGCCGCGCTGGTTGACCCGGGGAAGGTTGCTCGCCAGCAGAAAAACCGGCATCAGGACAAAAACCGACAGCGCAGCCGAATAAGACAGCTTCTCGAGCGACGCGCAGGGCGCCGCGCTGGCGATAAGCCTGGCGAGCGTGGCGACTCCTACTCCAATCCAGACGGCCAGGATCAAATACGCAGGAATGAGAAACACGGACACGTCCGGCACCATGTACACGATCCCGTAGAAGACATACGCCGCGAAGGCGACGCCTGTGATGAGCGCGAACCCCCGCACACGGCGGGCGAGGGCAGGCCGCCTCTCTCCGGCGATCAGGCCGGCGATGCCCACGGCGGCCAGCGTCATCCCGAACGGTCCGTACGCCTCCAACAACTGGCGGCCGACGATCGACCAGCGCGTCGCATCGCGCCACGCGTCGAGGGCC
This sequence comes from Anaerolineae bacterium, assembly GCA_035283185.1. GTDB lineage: Bacteria > Chloroflexota > Anaerolineae > Fen-1058 > Fen-1058 > DASSFZ01. Next base: position 10,999 of record DATEUJ010000163.1, read on the forward strand.
AGTGCGCCGCCGAACTGCGCGCCGGTTATGTAGTCGACGAACTGCTCGAACGTCATCGGCGCGCCGCCGTGCAGCGCCGGCCAGCGCAGCGGGATATACAGCCACACGGACAACCCGAGCAGCAGAAGCGCGAGCGCCAGCAGACTCACCCGGACGGGCAGCCGCGGGCGCGCGATCCATATCGCCAGCGCCGCAGCCGGCAGCAGGAGAATCGTCGTGAGATGGTGGGAGATGCCGAGACCTATCAGCAGAAAGAGTGGGCCGGCGACATAATGAGCGTCTGCCGAGCTCCGATCTGACAGCAGGTCGATCAGCAACGCCAGCAGGAGTCCCGCGATCAGCGCGTTGAGGGCATACACCTCGGCGACGATCGATTGGCTCCACATCACGTGCGCCGAAGCGAAGGCCAGCGCGGCTGTGAACGCAACCAGGCGCCGCCCGCCCAGCCTCGCGGTTACGGCGTACACGACGACCGCCGCAAGCGTCGCCGCCACCGCCGACGTCAAGTTGACACGGAATGCCATCGACCCGAAAGGCAGCAGGCTGAACAGCTTGCCCAGAATCACGTACAACGGATACCCGGTGGGATGCGCAATGCCGAGCGCCGGCGCGACGACCTGAAACTCGAAGGTGTCTGCTTCGCCGACGTGCGTGCCGAGCGTCAGCGCGTATAGCACGAAGACGACCAGCATCAAGACGAGAGGCGCAAGCCGGTGGATCGTCAGCGGGCGGAGTCCCCCCCTGTATCCCCCCTGCATGCGGGGGGGA
>DATEUJ010000164.1:0-21057 GCA_035283185.1 Anaerolineae bacterium
CCCCGTCAAACGGGGGGGACAGAGGGGGGGTGGAACCGCCGCCGCAAACGCATGGATCAAGAACAGCCCGCGCCGGCGCAGATGCGGCGACAGGCCGATCGCTACCAGGTCTTCGAAGACACCGTAGGTCGTCAGCACGCCTGGAACGATCCGGCCCTCGGTCGTTCCGCGCGCCAGATCAAGACGCAACTGGCCGAAACGCGGAAAGTGCGCAATAACCGCGTGCCCGTCGAGATAGTATTCCAGCAGCTCAGCCTGCCTGAATTGGGGGGTGCGCGCGGGAACTGAAGGAACTGAGGGAACTAAGGTGAGCGCGAATGATAAATCCGGCTCGGCGTTGGTGCGGTCTTCACTCAGCGAGGCGAATGACGCTCGCCAGCGATCGCGCAGAACCGCATCGTTCGTCGTGCCCTCAACGATCAGACCGTGAAAAGCCCAACGCATGATTCGAGATTATACTTGATACTCAACAGATGGGTAGGCAGCATTGGAGAATTCATGAACAAGATCGTGGAACGCATCGAACGTGAAGCCGGCGTGCCGGGTCTCGCATCCATCCTTGCAGAGCGTCTGGCGCCCACGGACCTGCAATCCATCCTTCTCGAAGTCTATCGCCTTCGCGGCAGTCAACTGCACCCCTCCGCCGTGGCGTCCAACTACGAGACGAACCGGTTCGTCCGACCCTCGACCGTATCACCCGCTCAGCTTCTCAACTGGGAGCGGGTTGCCTTCTCACAGTTGCTCCAGGAGTTCGAGGCGCTTGCCCTGTCACCCGTCTGCCCACTTGGCGCCAACTCCGTGGTCGCGCCGGTAGCTCAAAACTGGGCCGTGGCGACCGCTCGCAATACGGAGGTCGTATCGGATTCAACAAACGTGCTCGCACTCGAATGTGCAGTTAGACGCCGAAAGCTTCTCCGTTCTAATCCGAGGTCTACAGAGCCAGTCCATCTTGCCGCCAGTCATCGACTTCTTCGCGCACAACACTACACAGGCTCTCATCTGGTTGCCCATTTCAGCTCGTTCGCGTTGTGCAGCGCGGGCAGAGACCAGGGCGGCTTACAATTCGAACTCTCAGCGCTTGGGCTGCATTTCCGATTCTACCTGAGATCGCTCCGGGCCTTCCTGGGTTCAGGCGTGCCGCTGCATCTTTCTGTCACAGATTTTTCACAATCGGCGCGCGAGGAATTTCTTGAAACTCGACTTCTCTCACCGGTTCGATCGGAGTTCGAGAACGTCGATTGTGCAATCGACGACCAGCGAACGAGCGGTCGAGGATACTACCTCGACCTATGCTTTCACATCCACGCCACAGCCGCTTCCGGCCGGCGATTGGAGCTGGTCGACGGCGGTTCTGTAAACTGGACACAGGCGTATCTGAGCAGCGCCAAGGAACGGCTTGTCATTAGCGGCCTCGGAAGTGAAAGGCTTTGTCAGGAGTTCGCAGGGCGCCGTGCCGCCTGACTGTTGCGTCTCTGCGCGAATCCACGCCAGAAAATTGGCGAAGCTTCGCGTAAGCGTTTAGATGGTGTCAACGAATGGGCAACGAATCATCGAATGGCCGCTGTCGTATCCGTTGACGGCAGCCCAGGAAATGCCAGCGGGTGGCGCGAGCATATCCGTTGATTCGTTGTTGATTCGATGACACCACACCCAATAACCACCTAAATGGTTACGATTCGTGTTATTCGCGGATAACTGCGGCCGCACGGGATTCAAGCCTTGGATGCCACGACTAGACTAAAGCGCTCCGACAATGTGACTTTTCAGAACATCGCCGGTGAAGCGATATTAATTCGGCTCGACACCGGCACGTACTTCTCACTCAACAAGGCCGGGACGGAATTCTGGGAGATGCTCGACGGCCAGCAGACGATCGAGCAGCATGCCGCCGCGCTGGCGGGCAAGAACAACCGCATCGTCCAGGCCGCCGTCGACGGGCTGAACGACGCCGCCGACAGGGTTGCGCGCGACCACGGCGCCGAAGCGCAAGTCTTGATCGACGACCTGCGCGGGTACGTCCAGACGGTCAATCACAAGTATCACGTCGACACGCCGCGCGTCGTGAGCGACTTGCTAGAGATCGCGCAAAAAATGGCGGCCGACAAACTGGTGGACATCGTCAGGTGAAAGCGCGTTTGCGTCACATCGGGCTGGCGCTCGCCGCGCTGCCTGGCCTTATGATCTCCGCCCGGCGGCGCGCGCTCTTTCGTGAGATGCGTGCGTTCGCCCGCAACTTGCCTGCCGTCTTGAAATCGCCTCTGCCGGCAGCGATGCAGCAGATCACGCCCTTGTCGCAGCCGTCCGGCGACTCCGAACCCGTCGTGCGGGACCTGGCCGATCTGGCTGCCCTGCTCGACCGGCGCTCGCCGCTAGGGTTGTGCCTGCGCCGCTCGTTGACGCGCTACCACTTCCTGCGCCGCGCCGGCGTGCCGGTCGTCGTGCGCTATGGCGCGAAGTTCGTCGACGGCAAGCCCGACCGCGAGATTACCGGGCATGCCTGGCTGACGCTCGACGGCCACCCGTATCACGAGGCGGATGAGAATTGGCGCGGGTTCACTGTGATGATCACCTGGCCGGAGTAGTCTGGTGATTATCCACATCTGCTCACTGTCCGCGAGGACGCGGACAGCCCGCCCGCGGGGATGCGGGCCTTGAGCGACTTGTGTGCAATCGCCGGGAGTAGTGGATTGGCATGGGCAGTGAATTCGGCTAGAATGTGTCAGCCAACATGCTTGGCTGTAGGAGGATGGCACAGCGATGCGGACTGTGTCTGCTACAGAAGCAAGAAACCGATTCGGTCAGGTGCTGCGCGTGGTGGCAAATTCCGGCGGGCCAATTTTTGTCGAGCGGGATGGCAAACCGGTAGCCGTCATCTTGAGCATCCACAAGTATGAGCACACTCGCCGCCCAACACTGCCACGGGACAAAATGCACGTACCACCTGCTATTGCCAAAATCGCGCCGGACGGCAACCTGACGCCGCGCCAGAAGCGGCGGTTTCTGATTGAAATGAGTCTGCGCAAGCAGAAGCCGGGAACCGGCAGCAGCCCGGAGTTCCAACGCAGGAGGACGGCCGTAGTTTCGTGGCCCGACCTGCGTCCCATCCTGGAAGGTATCGACTGGGTAATCGTCGGCAGCGTCGCCACCCGCGCTTACATGCCGGAACGCACGACAAAGGGCCTCGACATCCTTGTGAATCGCGGGGAGGGCGACGCCGTCATCGAGCGACTGAAAGCGGCAGGATACACCGTCGAGTCTCGGCTGGCACTTCCCGGCTACGCGCTGCGCTCGCTGGAAGGCGCCGAGGTCGATGTGCTGTTTGGCGATGCGCCGTGGGTCGCAACCGCCTTGAAGCAGCCATACCATGACGCGGCGGGTTACCCAGTGCTGAGCCTGCCCTATCTCGTGCTGATGAGACTGATCGCAACTCGTACCAAGGATTGGGCCGATCTATCGCGCATGCTCGGCCTTGTCTCTGAGGAAGAACTGAACGAAGTTCGAGCAGTCGTCACCCGCTACAGCCCAGAAGACAGCGGCGATCTGGAATCGCTGATCTACCTGGGCAAACTTGAAGTCCACACACCACTGGGCCAGCCCACCGACTGACCACCTCGATGTGCGGCATGGTCGGCATCCTCGCCCCCACCCTTTCGCGCGATGAGCTTCAACATGTCACTGATCTCCTCGCCCACCGTGGGCCGGACGACGAAGGCTGCTACCTCGGCGACGGCATCGGCCTAGCCGCGCGCCGCCTGAGCATCATCGACCTCGAAGGTGGCCACCAGCCGCTGAGCAACGAAGACGGCAGCATCTGGCTTACGTACAACGGCGAGGTGTTTAACGCGCCTGCGCTGCGCGCCGAACTGGAATCCACCGGGCATCGCTTTGCGACCCATACCGACACCGAAACGATCGTGCACGCCTACGAAGAATGGGGAGTCGATGCGGTCGCCAGGCTGCGCGGCATGTTTGCCTTTGCCCTGTGGGACGCGCCGCGTCGCCGTCTTTTGATCGCGCGCGATCGCTTCGGCGTCAAGCCGCTGTATTATGCTCGACACGCCGGCCGCTTCGCGTTCGCATCCGAAATCAGTCCCATCCTTGCCGCGCTGCCGGACATGCCTCGCCGGGCCAACTCGGAAGCGCTGTGGCGGCTGTTCGAGTGGGGATTCATCCCATCCCCGCTGACGGCGTTCGACGGCATACACAAACTGCCCGCCGCGCACACGTTGACGCTGGAGAATGGCCGGATCGACGTGCGGTCATATTGGGAGCTGCGTTTCCCACCGGACGGCGAGCATCGGCGCATCGACCTGCGTTCCGCCGCCGAGCAGTTCGCGGCGCACCTGCGCGAAGCCGTCGATGCCTGGCGCTTGAGCGACGTGCCGGTAGGCTCGCTGTTGAGCGGCGGCATCGACTCGGCGTCGCTCGCCGCGCTGCTGGCCGAGATTTCCGGTGGGCCGATTCACACGTTCACGATCGGCTTCGCGGCGGCGTCTCACGACGAGTCGGCGCAGGCCCGCGAGATGGCCCGCTTTCTTGGCAGCCATCATCACGAGCTGGCTTTTACCGCCTCGGACTTCGATCACCTTCCGCGCGTCGTTGGACACCTCGAAGAGCCGCAGTGCTCCGCGACGAGCGTGCCGATCTACCTGCTTTACAGGGCCTGCCACGAGGTGGGCTTCAAGGTGATCATGACCGGCGAAGGCGCGGACGAGCTGCTGGGAGGCTACCATTGGTTCGACGGCGACCGGCGCGCGCGCCGCCTGCTCCGCCTCCCACAACCGATCCGCGCCGCGATCGCGCGCGCCCCCATCCGGGCCTCGGCCGCCGCGCGCCGCGTCATCGCACAGGGAACACCCGATCCGATCCGGCGCTATGCGTTATGGCAGCGAATTGCCGATCGCTCCCAACTCTCGCGATTGCTGAGACTGGAACCGCCTGCACGCGACCTGCCTGAGGGAATCGGCGCCGATGGAATCACTGGCCGCCATCCCCTCGATCAATTTCTGCGCCTCGACTCGCAGACGCGCATGGTCGACTTCATCAACTTCGAGGTCGATCGCATGAGCATGGCCAGCTCGGTCGAGGCGCGCCCGCCATTCCTCGACCATCTCCTGTGGGAGTTCTGCGCTGTGCTGCCGCCGGAATACAAGGTCAGCCCGGGCGGGAACAAGCTGCTGCTGCGACTGGGCATGAAGGATCGGCTGCCCGAAGCGGTGCTGCGCCAGGCCAAGCGCGGGCTTGCCACGCCGCACGCCAACTGGTGGCGCGCCGAACGCCTGCCGCCTTGGGCGGAAGACTGCCTCGATCGGGCAGCATTGTCTGAGACCGGCTACTTCGATGCGGAGGAAGTCACACGCCTGCGCCACGACCACCGGTTGGGCAAGATGGATGCCTCGCGACTCCTGATGGGCGTCCTCACAACGCAATTGTGGCATGATCAGTTCATCCGCTGATCGCCTATCGCATATCGCCTATCGCATATCGCTTATCACGCATCACGCTTCACGTTTTACGTTTCACGTATCACGCATGACCTCGCTCCGAGTTCTGGCCTATAATCTTTACCTCGGCGGAACGGATCGCGTCGACGCGATTCTTGCCGTTCTGCGGCACGTCGACGCCGACGTCATCGCGCTCACGGAGGCCGACGATGCACGTGTCGTGGCGACGCTGGCCGAAGGGCTTGGACTGCATCATATTTGGGAAAGAGGCAGCGGCGATCGGCACATCGCGACATTGTCACGCTTCCCCATTGTCGAATCGCGCATCTACAACACGCCGCCACTCACGCAAGCCGTTCTGGAAACCAGGGTCGAACTGCCTCACCCCCCAACCCCCTCTCCTGGCGACAGCAGTTCCGTCGCCAGGAGAGGGGGCGACTCACCTCCCTCCTCTCCCGAAACAGGCAATTTCGTTTCGGGAGACGCGAATGCGGGCCGGGGGGGTGAGGCCATCACCCTCTACAATGTTCACTTGTTGCCCTATCTCTTGCTGCCCTACGAAATCCGGCGCTGGCAGGCAGTTGGCAAACTGCTCGGCGCGATCGTATCGCGCCGGCCCGGCGCGCACCTGATTCTGGGGGACTTGAACGCGATCGCTCCGCGCGACCGCGTCCTGCGGCGGGACAACCCGCCGCGCATGCGGCGCATGATGGCGCTGCAGCTCAACGTGGTCTTCCGCCTGGCGATTCCCCGCCTGCTGCGCGCCGGCTACGTCGACTGCTTCCGGCGGCTGCATCCCGCAGAGCGCGAAGACGGCTTCACGTGGAGGCCCGGCAACCGCACGACGCGCTACGATTACATCCTGGCCGATCCGATCATGGCCTCTGCCCTGCGTGCCTGCCGCGTCGTCGACGACATCGAGGCGGTGAATATCGCCTCCGATCATTTCCCGCTGCTGGCGGAGTTTGACCTGCGTGCAGTAAAACGTAACGCCTGAAACGTAAGACTCACGCATCACGTACCACGCAACACGAATCGACAAGCACAATGATGAGCAAGCCATTTCCTCCCATCATCCCCACCGAAGATTTCTGGTCGCGCCGGGAGAACGCGCAGGCGCACGCCTTCGAATGCGCGCCGTACGGTGTCCCAACACGCATCACGGCCAATCGGGCCGATGCCCTGGAGGCGGCGCGCCTTTCGGCGAGACGATATAGTCGCTCCGAGACAATCGCGGGCGAACCTATCCACATTCAGGTCGTCGTCAGCCGAGAAGCCGGCGCGCCGCTGCCGGACGACCTGCCTGACCGCTTGAAGTACACCGGCGTCGACGAGTGGATTTTGCTCTCGGCGGGCGAATGGGGACACAGCTTCGGAAACCTGCGCACGCGCACGGCGCTCGTCGCGCTGTCGCAGACGCTCGCCGCCGACGCACGGCTGGTCAGCCGGTACTTCGTCGACCATTACGTGCTGAACTTCGCGCTGACCGAGTGGGCCATGCTGCACGCCTCGTGCGTGCTCGACGCGAGCCGCCGGCGCCTGATCGTGATGGTCGCTACGCACGACACCGGCAAATCGACGACCGCGCTACGCCTGACGCGCGCCGGATTCACCTTCCTGGCCGACGGCATCGCGCTTCTGAAGGTGAAGAATGGCAACCTGGTTGTCGGCGGTTATCCGATCGGGGAGGTCAAGCTGAGGGACGACGCTCTGGGATGGTTTCCGGAGTACAGCGGCCAGGCTATTCAGGTCAGAGAGCATCAAAAGACAATCGTTGACTTGCGATCCGCCCACCCGGATCGAATCGTGGAATCGCTTTTGACGCCTGAGGCGATCCACCTGTGCTTCGTCGAGCGCCACGATTCGCCGCGCACACACATCGCGCCGATAGGTGCGACGGAAGCTGCGCAGATCGTCTCCACAAACACCGTCTACTGGCACACACCCGAGTACCTGGCGCACAATTCAGCCACGCTGCAACATGTGCTTCGGACAGCCAGCCTGCACCGCCTGCGCATCGGCGGCGATCCGGATGGTATTGTCGCCGCATTCGATCGGCTCGCCGGCTAGTCACACTGATTTCCCTGAGCTATTTTGGAGGTTTGAAATGGCAAGTAACTCTGTCAACGAATGTCCAACGAATAAACGAATAACGCCAGCGGCCATAGGTCATTCGTTTATTCGTTTCTCCATTCGTTGACAGACTGGGGCGGCGATTCTTGCCAATCCGTGTAATTCGTGGGAAATCTGCGTGTCAGGAAAGTAGGCTGGCATCCCTGTCCAACTATTTCCTCGGCACGTATACCACGCGCGTCTGAGAGAACATGCCGGTCGTCGTCGGCGGCGCGTCGGATGCGTCCAGTGTTTCCGCGCGCACGTAATTGGCCTCGATCAGGCCGAGCAAAGGCGGATCCGTTTCAAACAGCGTCTCGTCGGACAGGATCGCGGCGTAGTAGCGCGCTTGAATCCGGCTCACCAAGTCGGCGGGCAGCGGCAGTGCCCCTCGCTCACGCCCATGCCATACAATCGCGATCTGTGCTGAAGGCTGCTTCCCGGCGAGCAGTGCGTAGTACGGATGCATCATCACGAACACCTCACCGTCAAGCGACGCAATGCGCTCGATCAGACGGTCGCCACTCCCACGCATCCCTGCCGAGGGCATAAATCGAAAGGGATTGTACGCACCCAGGATGAACTGGACGAGGATTAGCGCGGCGATGCAGGCGGCAGGGATCGAGGCAAGACGAAACACGAGCAACGAAAGATGTACCGGCTCACTCGTTTTCCACCGCTGCTCGATCGCCGGCAGCCATGCCTTCCATTCGGCGAAGAAGAGCGCAGGCGCAATGCAGAGAAAGGCGTAAGCCGGCATCAGGTTGTTCATCGCGCCGCCAACTGAGGCCCGGCCGAGGCCGCTGACGGCGATGGCCACGGTGATTCCGACCAGCCACGGCCGTTCCAAGAGGATCGCCCGGCCTGAGCGGCGCGCGCCCAGCAGCGCGGTCGCCATCGCCATCACGCTCAGGCTGATCATCAAACCGAGCAGTTCGAAGCGCACATACGTCACGACGCGCTCGAACTCAATGGGGTTCGACGATGCGATGCCGAAGATGTAGTAATCGAACCAGCCGCCGGTTGTGCTGTTCATCACGACGACAAAGGGAACGGTCAACCCGAGGTAAATCGCGGCGAACAGCCACGCCCGTCGACCGACGGCCATCAGCAAATACAGGAACAGCGCCACAGCGAAAACGACGCCCGTTTGCTTGGTGTAGAAAACCAGTGCCATCGCGAGGGCCGACAGGATCAGGCGGCGCATGCCGCGCGCATACACGCCTGTCCCAAACGCTACAAGCGCTAGCATCACGAACAGCGAATCGACCCGCGCCAGCTCGTACCAGCCGTCGATGATCCGGTAGCCGCCGAAATACAGCCCGGCGCACGCGATCGCGAGCCAGCCCCGGCCGCTTTCGTATCGCGCAGCGCGGTAAATGACGAACGCCGAAATCAACGTCGCGCCGAACGACATCAACCGCAGGGGCACGTAGCCGGGGCCGGTGACCCTGAATAGCATCCCACCCAGCCACATGTACAGCGGCGTGTAAACGTGTGGCACAAACTCGACGTTGGGCGGAAGGTAAACCGGCTGGCCGTGGGCAATGCGCAGCGACTGCATCAGCATGCTGTTTTCGAGGAAATCGATGTCGTAGGGGTAAGCGATGCGGCTGGCTGCGACGAGGAGGTATGTCGCCGTCGAGACGAATGCAGCCAGCAGGGTCATTCGTGAAGCGTAATGCGTGAAGCGTGAAGCGTAAAACGTGAAACGTGAGGCGCCAGACGATAAGTCATCAGCCATCAGCCATCTGCTATCTGCCATCAGCTATCAGCTATCCGCCATCTGCCATCAGCTATCTGCCATCTGCTAATAGTGCGCCAGCTCGCCCGTCCGCTTCAGGCGCCGGATCGCGTAACCCATCGCCCACAGCGCCAGGGGCAACAACACAGCCGTGAAGGCAAGCAGCGCCAAAAGGTCGGTGGCCAGATCGGCCAGCGCCGCGCCGCCGAGGAGCGCGCCGCGCAGCGCGTGCAGCGAATAAGTGAACGGCAAGAGGTACGACACCGCTTGCAGGAAAGGCGGCAGGATCGCCACCGGGAAGAAAACGCCGCTGAACACGTAGGCGATCGCGCCGACGAGAAACGTGATCGGATCGCTGCGCTTGAATACCAGCGTGAACGCGGCCGACAGAATCCCCCAGCACAGCAGCGACGCCAGGCTGACCACGACCACGACAATCGCCGAAGGCCAGTTGGCGCGCGATAGGTCCGCGCCGAGCAGAACGCCCAGCGCCAGTTGCGCGATCACAAGCAGCGTGCCCTCGATCAGCATGAACGCCGACGGGCCGAGGAGCGCCAGGCGGGTCGGCGTGGCCGTCGCCAGGAGCGGCTCCAGCGTCCCCATCAGCATCTCCTCGCGCAGGCTCTCCGCGAACGAGCGCGTGGCGACGTCGAGATACTTCAGGAACGCGCCGCCGACGAGCACGAATGTGAAATACGAGCTGCCTTCCACGACGCTCACGCTCGCGCGCCTGAACAGTTGGTCGAGCAGGTAGAAGAACAGCACGGACACGAGCGCCGCCAGGTAGCGACTGGCGAAGTTCAGCTTGTACGACCAGGCGAGCGCGAAACCGTGACCTATGAACGCGGTCAGTTTTTGGACGCGGATAGACGCGGATTCACGCGGATTTTTTGTCAAGGTTTCCTTGTGGCCCTATCCAGGACATTTTGCCTTTGCGCGAGTTGTCAAAAGCCTTGCGCTTGAACGACGGCTCTGGGCCGAAATTGAGTAGCAACCCTACCTCAAACCGCGTAGCCTTGAGATAGTTCAGTAGCTGGGCCTCGTGCGAGGCAGCCAGTGTCTGCGCAGCCTTCAACTCCACAATGACAACGTCGTTGACGACAATGTCGGCTTCATAACGGCCGATTGCTCGCCGCTTATAATACACCTCAATCGGGACTTGCCTGCTCACGTTCAGCCCCAAGTCGGTCAGTTCAATTTCCATTGCGGACTCATATACGTTTTCCAGAAATCCATAGCCCAGTTCGTTATATACTGCGTAGAAGCCCCTTATTACGAGTTCGGTGACCTCCCGATGTTTCAAGTTCGTCGCAGGCATTGATCTCCTCCTTAATATCATAGAGATATCCGCGTATCTCCGCGTTTATCCGCGTCCAAATTCTATGTTTGTGAAATGCCGGATCACGTCCCTCAGGGAGCCGTCGTCGACACGGCGGTACTCTTCGACGCGGCCGCCGCATGCGCCGACTGCCGTCAGCACGTCCAGCCACACGCCCGATGTTTCGTCCGAGAGCGTCACGTCGAACGTCGTCAGCGTGATGCCGCGCGACACTTCGGATACCGCTTCGACTTTCGAGAGCGAGCGCCAGCGCAACGCGATCTGCCCGGCGTCGCCTTCGACCTCGATGCGGTAAATCGCCCGGCGCGGGAGGCGCGCGCTCAGCTCCTCCGGCGTGCCGACCGCGCGCAGTTGGCCCTCGGCCAGGATCGCCACCCGATCGCAAAAGCTGTCCATCTCGTACAGCTCGTGGCTGATGAACACGATCGTCTTGCGCCGCCGCCCGACCAGCTCGTCCTTGATGAGCGCCTTGACGAAGTCGCTCGTCTGGACGTCCATGCTCTTCGTCGGCTCGTCGAGGAACAGGATTAGCGGATCGTGCACCAGCGCGCGGGCCATATTCAGGCGCTGCCGCTGGCCGGTCGACAGCGAATGGAACGGCGCGTCGGCTTTCGCCAGCAGTCCGAACAAATCGAGTGCGCCGTCGACGCGCGGCCGAACATCCGATCGCGGCACGTTCTGCAGCGCGGCGTAGAACGACAGGTTCTGGCGGCACGTCAGCCGCCCGTAGAACGACCGCTCGTCGCTCGCCACCAGGCCGATGGAGGCCCGCACCTTCAGCTCCTCGCGCGCGATGTCGAATCCGTTGACGGCCGCCGTACCACTCGTCGGCGCGAGGAGGGTGCTCAGCATGCGGATGAGCGTGCTCTTGCCTGCGCCGTTCGACCCGAACAGGCCGAACAGCTCGCCCGGCTCGACGCTGAACGACACGTCGCGCACGGCGCGCACTTCGCGGCCGTAGGCATTGAAGGTTTTGGAGAGGTGATCGACGCAGATAATAGGAGTCATGCAAATGGGATAGGGCTCTACCGAGGAATCAGCACATAATCATAAACATAAACCTCAGATGCCGCGAATTTCACCAGCCGGGTGCTTTTCCCACCGACGGTGCCCAGGTAAAGATCCCCATCTCCCCAGAACAGAAAACGGGGTGCATCCAGCCAGCCGAGAAATTGTGCGTCAGTCACATTCGTCACGGGGGATGCCGCTCCGCAAATATCGCCATACATAAACTGCCCAGGAAGTCGACTATATGCGAAATGCTGCGAGTCAGGCGCCCAGCCATGAAACTCGGGTTCCTGGAGGGAATCGTAGAGCACGTCTTCGGATCCATCCACATTGGCAATGTGCAGGTCCCAAGTGTTGTCCATGCGATAGTATGCCACCCGTTTCAAATCCGGGGAAAAGTAGAAAGAACCAACCGTATCGGAGAATTCGCCCAGCTTTCGGGTGGTGGATCCATCGCCAGATACCTCCCATATCGTGTGTGGCCCTTGATTGACGAACATAAACTCATCAGGCGTGATCCCCTCCGACCCGAGGGCGAGTAGGAAGGAAGAGGAATCAGGTGTCCAGGCTGGCTGCGGAATAAAGGGTCCACCTACGCCGCCAAAACCTAAGGACGAGTAGCGGATGACGGTCTGAGGATCGCCGGGAGCATCTACGTTCATTCGCCTGACACGGCTGGGGTCGACAATGACCATCATCTTGCCGTCTGGTGAGTAAGTGATGTGGCCGCCCTCGCCCTCTGGAAACAAAACGCTTTGCTCCCCAGTGGCCGCGTCCACCAAATGCACCGGCTCAAAGAACTCGCCCACATCTCCCCCATAAAACAGTACAGGCACATAGGTCAATCGGTGCGTGCCGGGAATCCAGGTGACCCGATAAGGGAAGACCGCAGGGGAACCGGCCCCCCCTTCCAGCGCCCGTAAATCCTCCAGGCTCACCAGGCGACGCACACCAGCGCCGTTGGTGTAGACAACCCAGAGTTCTCTATTATCTGGGTCCGCCAGGCGGTAAAAGGCCACAAGTTCCTGGTCATTGGAAAACGAGATGAAGTCAATGCTGCCCGGGAGGCCCTGCTCCCCTGACAGTCGGCGCGGCGGCTCTCCCGAAGGGTTTACGGCCCACACTTCGGCGGTGTGTTCGTCCCGTTGCCGGGCGAACACGATCAGCGATCCATCGGGAGAGAGCAGGACTTCCTCGACGTCGCCGCTCCCCATCAGTAAGGCAGGCTCCTGGCCCTCATCCAGAAGCCAGAGATTGCCCTGGATCACATACACCAGGCGTAGCTTACTGGCCGGATGGCCCGCTCCTTCTCTGGCAGGGAGCGGGCAATCTGAGAAGACTCTGGCAGCGGCAGTCACGGCAGGTGGTTCCGCGGTTAGAGTGACCGGCACGGAGGTAGGTGGGGAGATTGTGACGGTCGTCGTAGCGGTTACAGAGGGCACCGAAACTGTTGCCGCGATGGAAGTGTGAGTGGGGTGCGCGGTTGGTTCAATAGGAGCCTGGACACAGGCGGCCAGCATTACGACCATCAAGGCAAACAGAATCGTCCTGAAACTGCGCTCCAGCTCGACCAATCTCGCCAGCCGGCGCGGATCAGTCCGCGCCTCTTCAGCCGTCGGTCCTGGGCGTTCGCCTGTGGTCACGTACTTGTCTGTGTTGCCGCGAACGTAGACCGCGTTCTCCAGCGTCGAGAGGCGATCAAGCACGCCGACCGGATCAGGCCCGATGGCAGCCAGGTCGCCCAATACCCAAATCGCATCGACGCTGCCCTGTGAGCGTAGATCGGCGAGGACCGCGTCGAGCGCAATCGAGTTGCCGTGGATGTCCGAGAGAATAGCAAGACGCATCTTGAGCAATCCTTTTCGCGCAACGTGCATAAGCCGGTAGGGCAGGTTTCCATACCTGCCCGCTAGCGGCGGCTAAGAAAGCCGACCTACCGCCCATCCAGCCACGACCTGACTTGCGCTTCCAGCATGCTGAGCGGTATGCAGCCGTCGCACAGCACCACGTGGTGGAACTCGCGCAGGTCGAACTGCGCGCCGCGCTCCCGCTCGGCCAGCGCGCGCAGCTCGCGAATCTTCAGCTCACCCATCTTGTACGCCAGTGCCTGCCCCGGCCACGCGATGTAGCGATCGACTTCGTTCTCGATGTTGAGCAGGGTCAAAGACGTGTTTTCGGCCATGAAGTCGATCGCCTGCTGGCGCGTCCACCCCAGAACGTGCATGCCGGTATCGACGACCAGCCGGCACGCGCGCCACATCTCGTAGGCCAGGCGGCCGAAATCGCTGTGCGGATCCCGGTAGAAACCGACCTCGAGTCCCAGCCGCTCCGCGTAGAGCGCCCAACCCTCGCCGAAGGCTGTGATCCATCCGAAACGGCGGAAGTTGGGCATATCTGCAATCTCCTGCTGAAGCGCGATCTGCAGGTGGTGTCCGGGCACGGCCTCGTGAAGCGATAGCGCCTCGATCTCGTACAATGGCCGGCTCTTCAGATCATACGTGTTCACGTAGTAGACCCCGGCGCGCGTGCCATCGCCGGTGGGCGGGAAGTAGTACGCCGTCGTCGTGTAGGGCGCGATGAAATCGGGCACCGGCTTCATGCCATACGGCGTACGCGGCAGCGTTTTGAACAGGCGGGGCAGCTCCCCGTCGATCTTCTTCAGCACCAGAGCAACTTCCTTCATGAGCGCCTCGGGCGCGCCGACGTAGAAGCGATCGTCCGCACGGAGGAAGGTGACGAACTCGGCGAAGCTGCCCTGAAAGCCGACTTTGCGGATGATGTCTTCCATCCCGGCCCGGATGCGCTTCACCTCGGCAAGGCCGGTCTCGTGAATCTCTTCGGGCGAGGCATCGAGCGTCGTGAAGTAGCGGACACGATGCTCGTAAAAGGCGCGGCCGTTGGGCAGCGACGACGCGGCGACGTCTGCTCTCGCGGCGGGGAGGTATTCGTCGGCGACGAACTGCATCAGGGCCTGGTAGCCCGGCGCGATCGAATTCATGATGGCCGCGCTCCCCGCCCCGACCAGGCGCTGCCGCTCGGCCTGGCCGATCGCGTCGGGGAACTGGGTGAAGGGCCTGAAGAACACGCTGCGCGCGGCGTCCTCGACGACGTGCGAGCGCAGCGAATCCACGACGCCCTCGAGCACGGCTCTCGGCGGCGCGTAACCATCTCGCATACCAATACGCATCAGCTCGATGTGACCTTCCGCATACGCCCTGAACGCGCTCAGACGAGCGATGTAGTTCTCGTAATCCTTCGGCGTATCGAACGGGACGTACTCCGGCAGCTCGGCGAACGAGGAATGAAAGCCGCCGGTCTTCGACATCGGCATCAGGTAGGCGCGAAACCCGGTTTCCGCAATCTCATTTTCGAGCATGTGCATGAAGATGTCGTGATTCAGGCGCTCTTCAGACGTCAGAGCTGCCCGCTCGATCGCCCGCGCCCGATCGAGGAACGTGCGCATGCGAGCCAGCCGGCGCGTGAAGTCGGTCTCGGCGACAGACGGCAACCGATCGTCGTAACGGTGATCTCCGCACAGCGTTGCGAACAAAGGATCTTCCTGCATTCGGAATTCCCATTCGTCGCTAAACAACTGTCGAAGCTGAGAAGAAGCCGTACTCTCGGCAGGCATCACTCATCCTCCAGGTGGCCTGATTTTCGGTGACTGCTCAGCCTCACCCCCCGACCGCTTCGCGTCTCCCGAAGTGAAAAAGCGCACTTCTGGAGAGGGGGAGCGCGACTCCCCTCTCCTGAGAACTGCTTTTCGTTCTCAGGAGAGGGGCTGGGGGTGAGGTGCAGCCGGTTTCCCCCTCATGCCCTCGCGCCGAACACCTTGCGCAGCGCGCGCAAGCTCCGCTCGGCGCCAGAAGGGGAAGACACTCTCATTTCCTCATGATACGCTCGCTCGACGTTGACCGACCAGACGTCGTGCTTCTCCCCGAACAGGTTGCGCACGGCGAGCATGGCCGTGAGCATCGAATGATCCTGGTTATTATACATGTGCATCCCGTTGCGCCCGACCGTCTGCAGGTTCGAGAGTGTCTCCAGGAAGCGGCGGATGGTCTGCAAGTACGATTCGTATTCGCCGGTGTAGACCGGATAGGCTTTCGGTTGGCGGATGACGACGCCGTCCTCCGCGTCGACGGCCTGCGCCAGCCCAAGCCTTTCCAGCTCGGTCGCCGCCATCCGGATTAAGTCGGTGTCACCCATGCGCCAGACGTCGTCTTCGACGGTGCAGAAGTATTCGAGGCCGAGGCAGGTCTTGCCCGGATCGGCGACCATGTCCGCGCTCCAGTTCTTGAAGTTCTGGATGCGCGCCACACGCACGTTTGGCTCGTGAATGTAAATCCAGTTGTCGGGGAACACATGCGCCCGGTTGACCACGAGCGCGACGGTCAGGAAATCGCGATAGGTCAGCCGAGACGCGACCGCTCGCACCGCGTCGGGCGCCGGGGGATCGAGCGAGGCGACCAGTTCGCCGATGGGCATCGTCGAGATGACGGCATCGGCTTCGATCATCTCTTCGCGTCCGTCACGCCGGGCGGCCACGCCGATGGCGCGATCATCGCGATACAACACGCGCGTCACTTCGGCATCGAGCCACACCTGGCTTCCGCATGACGCGACGATGCCGGCCACGCGCTCCCACAGCATGCCCGGCCCCTGGCGGGGATACTCGAACGCTTGAATCAGCGACCTGATCTGGCCGTCGCGCTGGCCGAATACCGCGTTCCACGATGCGCGCAGCAGTGACAGGTTCTGGATGCGCTGCGCCGCCCAGCGCGCGCTGATCTCGCTGCACGGGATGCCCCACACCTTCTCAGTGTACGACTTGAAGAAAATCTCGAATAGCCGGCGTCCGAAGCGGTTCGACACCCATGCTTCAAAGGTATCCTCGGGCCGATACGCAAACACTTGGGCGCGCAGGTAACTCAGCACGATGCGGGCGCTCTCAGGCAATCCCAGTTTCTCCAGCGCATCGCCCAGGCGCAGCGGGTAGGCGAACAGCTTGCGGTCGTAGTAAATGCGGCTGAGGCGCGGCCGCGTCAGCAGATCGTCGCCCAGCACCTCGCGCCACAGCGCTTCCACCTCTGGCACCTTGGTGAAGAAGCGATGGCCGCCGACGTCGATCCGATACCCCTTGTAAATCTCCGTGCGCGCCAGCCCGCCGACGCGCGGGCCTTTTTCCAGCACGATCGACCGGACGCCCAACTTGCTCAGCTCGTAAGCCGCCGTCAGCCCCGCCGGCCCGGCGCCGATGATGATCACCTTCTCTAAAGCCATTCCAACTCCCCAAACTTCAAACTTCAAAGTCCAAACTTCAAACTCGAAATTCCAACCTCCAATCTCTAATCTCCAATCTCCAATTACCGATCAATAATGCCCAAAGGCCCCACTCTGCCGCAGATGGCGTGTGGCGGCGCGAAGCGAGAATAACGCTATCGGCAGCAGGGCGACGGTGAAGATCAGCAGCGCCGCGATCTCCTGCCATACGCCGGCCAGCCCCCTGCCCTGCAGCAGCGCGCCGCGCAGCGCCTGCAGGCCGTACGTGAACGGCAGAAGGTATGAGATGACCTGCATCGCGGGAGGCAGCAAAGCAACCGGCACGAACACGCCACTGAACAGGTAAGTCAGCGCGCCGGCGATCGCGCCGACGGGCTCCGGTCGCTTGGTGCGCAGCGTGAAGGCAGCCGCGATCAGGCCCCAGCAGTACAGGCAGCCGACGAGCAAGACTGTCGCCACGATCGCGGCGGGCCAGTTCGCGCGCGAGAAGTCGGCGCCCAGCAGCGCACCCATCAGCAACTGCGCCAGCACCAGGAGCGTGCCTTCGCCGACGAGGAACACGGACGGGCCAAGCAATGCCAGCGTCATGGGCGTCGCCGTCGCCAACAGAGGCTCGAGCGTGCCCATCAGCATCTCCTCGCGCAGCGTGTTGGACAGCGAGCCTGTTCCGATCTCGACATACTTCGAGAACGCGCCGCCGATCAGCAGAAAGGTGAAATAATCGGCGTCCGGCACGACCTTCACGCCGGCCCGCTCGAACATCTCTGCCAGGAACACGTAGAACACGACCGTGACGAACGCGGCGAAGTACCGGGCGGCGAAATTCAGGCGGTACGAGCGCGCCATCTCAAAACCGTGCCACGCGAACGCGCTCAACTTCGCAACGATCATGTCCTTGCCTCACTATAGTATTGCCCTTGGCTCTACCGGATCGGACGGGAAAAGCTCGTCCCCCTGACCGAAAAGAACACGGACAAATTCATCGGACGCTGACAAGTCCGTGTTCGCTTCAGTCTGTGAGGTAAAATCCCCTTAAAGTTGGAAGAGCCCTGCCCTTCAATAACCACGTCAGCCGCGCAGATTTTTAACCACGGATGGCACGGATGGCAACCTCTTAACGTCCGTGTCATCCGTGTCATCCGTGGTTATGTACTCGCCAGTTGAACCCGACGACCAACAGCCCGATGATCGCGATCCAGGCGCCGACGACGCCCCACGTCCGCGCTCCGTCGACGATCACCGTCACCTCCGAGATCCACGTGTCGGCCAGGCCACTGCTGTTCACCTGAGCGTACACCGGATAACTCCACCTGTTGTAAAACGGGCTTTGGAACGGCAATGCGAACGATCGATACGCGCCGCTTGGATCGAAGTCTGATGCGCGCAAGACACGATGCAGCAGCAGCACGCCTTCTCCGGAAAAAACGTCGACCGAAAGCAAGGGAGCATCGGGCGCGGACGCCTTCCCGACCCGCGCCTCGAAGCGCAGCTCATACGAACCTACCGTCAGGTCTTTCAGCGCCGCGCTCTGGAGGACGATCCCGCCGGCGCCGGCAGGCGAATGCCACGCCGTGCGATCACCGTCCGTGACGATGCGCGACGCCGACGTGGCATCGGGATCCGGATCGACTCTACCGCCGCCGCCCATGGCCGGGAGCAGGCTCCATAAATCGACCGGTGTACGCGAATCGTAAGCCAGCACAATCGATTCGCGGTATCCAAACAGGCCGGGCTGGCTGAGCAGGATCGCCGTGTTCAGCAGGCTGATCGCGAGCATGGTCGCTGCGAAGATGCGAAAGGCCCATCCGCGGATGTGTGCGAAGGCCAGCCCCATCGGCGCGGCGAGCAGCGGCAGGCCGACTACCAGGTAGCGCGCCGAAATCTCCCAGGCGACCCAGAAGCCCCCCCACGCGGCGACCGCCGCGCACGCGATCACCAGCGGCGTCAGCAGCGCAAGCCCGCGCCCGTGCAGACGCCGCCACAGGAGCGGCAGCCCGATCAGCGCAACCAGGTAGATGGGCGAGTAGATCAACACGCCGCGCTGCTGATCGAGCCACCAGCCGGTCAGGCCGCGCAGCAGGCGCTCGACGGAAAAGCCCTCGAAGCCCTGCACTACCTGACCGGTGTCGAAGTCGATCGTGCTCGATCCACCGCCGCTCATCCAGGCGTTTGCCGCGAAGTAGCCCGCCAGCGAAATCAGTGGAATGCCGATCACCAGCGCCAGACGGCGTCCATCGCCGGGCCAGCGCCACGCGCTCCATAACGCGAGAAACGCGGCAATCGGAATGAACCTCGCGGAGAGCCAGGGCAGCCATCCGATGGCGAGCGGAACTCCCGGCGTGAAACGTGAGGAGTAAAACGTAATCTGCCGCACGCTCCACACGACCAGCAGCGCGCCGATCATCTCCGGGTAAACCCGATAGGCGTAGACGGACAGCAGCGGCGTCAGCATCATCGCCGGCCACGTGACCAGCGCGGCAGCTCGATTCCCGGTGACCTCGACCGCGAGGAGATACACGTTGACTGCCACCAGCGCCGCGATGATCGCTAAGAACGCCGTGACGCCGGCGCGCCCGGCCAGTGCATAGGCGGGCGCGATCAGGATCGGCAGGCCGAGGTCGTGGGACAGGTACGACCGGCCGTCCCTGCCAACCCGCACGTGCTCGTCGATGGCGTGCGGATAGAACGACCACTGATCGTTCTGGGCATAGTTGTTCGCCACATCGAGATCGCCGTCGCGGGCGAGACTGTGCGCCGCAAGCAGGTAGTGCGGCTCGTCACTCTGTGGCTCCCATCCAACAACCGCCCAGGTTGATGGCAAAAGCACGACTGTCGCCGAGATCAGGAACACGACCCACTCCGGTCGGACACGAGCCGGCCAGCGTCTCTTCACGCGATCGGCGACGTGCCGGGACAGGCCAATCGCGAAAGCAACGCCGTTATACACGTAGTACAGCCAGTGCAGTGGAACGGCGCGCAGCGCAAAGAACCAGCCGCGCCTGGCGATGAAGAACCGGTAGAGGGACCGATTAAGCGCCAGCAGAGTGAGAGATAGCACGGCTGATGCCGGCCAGGCGAGCGGCCACCCCAGCCCGAGGCACACTGAGAGCAGCAAGACGTAGATCGTGACGACGCTGACTCGATTGTGCGTCTGCAAATTCAGATCGTTGACGAGCGCGCCATCGCGCAGAATAAGCTCCGTCCACGGCACGCCGCGGTCGAGAATGTCCGAGCGCAAGAGCGAGCGCAACGTCCACGTCTTCAGATGCTTGCCCTGCAGATTCTTGTCCAGCCTCAATTTGAAGCTGCACGCCTTCAGCCGATAGCCCAGCTCGATATCTTCGATGGCGGGGCGGTCGTAGCGCTCGCTGAAGCCGCCCGCCGACAGAAACACGCCGCGCCGGATCGCGCCGCACCCCGCCCAGAACGTCGACGCGTCTGCGCGCGCCGACTGATGCACGTAATGATGGAACAGGTTCTTGTATTGGGACAGGAAGTTCGGCGCGGCCGGATCGTCGTCATACGAGCCGAAGCACGCGGCCAGATCGGGATCGGCGGCGAAGTGACGAGCGACGCGGCCGATCGCGTCGGGGCGCAGCGCCACGTCGGCGTCGACGAACAGCACCACCTCACCCGATGCCGCGTGCGCCCCGAGGTTGCGCGCCTGCGCCGGGCCGCTGCCCGGGCGCGAGGTTTCCAGCACGCGCGCACCCCATTCTTGCGCCACGCGCGCCGAATCGTCGATCGAGCCATCGTCGACGACGATCACCTCGTGTGGAGCCGGATCGCATGCGCGTATGGCTTCCAGGCAGCACTGAAAGTTCGAGCCACCGTTCCGCACCGGTATGACGACCGAGATGGTAATCAGAGATTGGAGATTGGACTGCCCGCTGCGCGGGCGTGGAGATTCAGGGCTGGTCATCCGAATCTTCGGCTCGCCGACTGCTTGCGCCCCGCTCTGCGGGGTTCTTCGACTCCCGCAACTGCTCAGGCGTCATTGCGAGATAGCCATCACCTCAAGCGTGATGCATGAGGGCAGAAACTTGAGCGCGCGGATGGGCTATAATCGCAGGACGGATTCAGACAAGCTAAGACCACGCGCTCAGTGGTGTGTGAGAGCCCGTTTG
>DATEUJ010000165.1:0-8270 GCA_035283185.1 Anaerolineae bacterium
GCGCAAGCAGCGTAGGCGCGACATGGCCGGAAGGCCAGACCGGGCCCTATTCGATTTTTTCGCCGTACATGCCGCTTCCGAATGGAGTCCGTGCCACGGCGTGGATCGATGGCGTGCGGATCGATTTGCCGGCGCCCGGGATTCTCACCTATGCACCTGCGCTCGCGGCGCCGTACCGTTGGCAGGACTGGGCGGCGCCGTGGTCGGAAAAGCTTGACGCGCCGAAGACTTCGGACGGCAAGCCGCTCGGCTGGAAGCGGCGGAAGCTGCAGGAAGGAAAGCGCGGCGACTACTTCACGTTTGTAAATGAGGATCTGTTGCCGCATCTGCGCGGGCTGCGCGACCGACCGGGCGCGACGCCAAAGCAGAAAGTCATAAGCGAGATCATGTCTGCCACCGAGCGCGTGCGAGTGGACACGGAAAGCAACTTTGCCGACGTGCTCGATCGTGTCCACGCGCTGCGCCTCGCGGGTACCGATACCCAGCATCAGTTCATGCTGTCGCAGGTGTATGAAGGCCTTCTTCTCAAGATGGGAGAGAAGAACTCCGATGGCGGCCAGTTCTATACGCCGCGAGAAATCATTCGCGCGATGGTCCGTGCCGTGGGCCCGAGGATCGGTCAGACGGTGTGCGACCCCTGCTGCGGAACGGCCGGGTTCCTCGCTGAATCAGCTGAGCACATGCGCACGCTCGGTGGGGAACTGACGACAGACGCACTCGATTCGCTCAAGCACCGCACGTTCTACGGGCGGGAAAAGGACAACCTCGCCTATACGATCGCGCTTGCAAATTTGATGTTGCACGGCGTGGACGAGCCGCACCTGTGGCACGGCAACACGCTGTCGAAACAAACGGTGTACGGCGGGTTGTGGGAAGGTGCACCGGAACGCTTCCACGTCGTCCTCACCAATCCACCCTTTGGCGGCAAGGAGGGTAAAGAGGCGCAAGGGCCTTTCCCCTTCAAGACGCGGGCGACGCAGGTGCTGTTCGTGCAATACGTGATGCAGATCCTCGAGCCGGGGGGTCGCTGCGGCATCGTGCTCGACGAAGGGTTGCTATACCGCACGAACGAGGAAGCTTTCGTCAAGACCAAGCGGAAGCTTTTGGACGAGCACGACCTGTGGTGCATCCTCAGCTTGCCCGGCGGCGCATTCACCGGCTCGGGCGCGGGCGTAAAGACCAACTTGGTATTTTTCACCAAGGGACGGAAGACCGAGCGCATCTGGTACTACGACCTGTCGCACATTAAGGTCGGCAAGAAGACGCCGCTCACGATGCTCCAATTCAAGAATTTCTTCGAGCTGCTCGACAAGCGCGGCATGCCGGAAGCCGAAACCGAGCACAGTTGGATGGTGGATTTCGCCGAGCGCAAGCGGAAGGCGGCGGACGAAGCCGCCCCTCATCGGCGCGAGGCGGATGCGCAACGGGAGCGCGCGACGACGCTACGGGAGCAGGCAAAGCTCCTGAGTAAGAGCGGAGAGGCGGCAAAGGCGGACGCTTTGCTGCCCGAGATCCAGGCTGCGGACAAGGCGGCGCGCGAAGCGACCTCCAAGGCGCAGGCGATCGACGACGCTGTCTACGACCTGAAGGCTGTCAACCCACGGGAGCGGAAGGTCGTTGATACCAGGACTCCTGCGCAATTGCTGGACGCTATCGCCGAGAAAGGGAAGGAAGTGGATGCCGCGTTGGAGCGCCTTAGAAATCTGATGTAGGCCGGCTATGCCGGCCCCCCGAGTGGACGATGAGCGCACCTAGATTCGGCGGATCCTGGACCGAGCGCAAGCTGGCTGCGCTTAGGGCTTACCTAGTCCAGTATCAAGTAATTTTCAAGAAACATCCGGTTGCCCGAAACCTGCGCACTGTCTATGTGGATGCTTTCGCCGGGACTGGAGATCGCGACGCCCGCCCGGGCCAGACCACGGTTTCGCTGTTCGGCTATGGGGACGAAACCCGCGAGTTCCAGCAAGGCAGCGCTCGTGTGGCGCTTAACCTCGAAGATAAATTTGACCAATACATCTTCATCGACCAGAAAGTGGGGCACATCGAGGCGCTTCGAAAGCTGGTAGAACGAGAGCTACCTGCACTCGCGCCACAGTGCGAATTCGTTCACGGCGATGCCAATACCTGGCTCCAATCGTGGTGTGCGGGTCAGAACTGGCGTGTACAACGTGCGGTTGTGTTCCTTGACCCGTACGGAATGAGCGTTGCCTGGGAAACCATTGAAGCGATTGCGCGGACTCGTGCAATCGACCTCTGGATTCTGTTTCCCTTTGCGATTGGCGCCAATCGAATGATGCCGGGCGACGTATTGCCCGAGAAAGACTGGGCTGTCATCCTGACCAAAGTATTCGGAACGGTTGACTGGATCAAAAGGTTCTATGCGAAGAGATCGGACACCGACCTCTTTGGCACGCAGCTGGACTCTGTGACAAAGATTGCGGGCATGGACGAGATCCTTGAATTTTTTCTTGAAAGACTACGTACCGTGTTCCCACACGTAGTCCAGAAGCCAATGATTCTTTACAATTCAAACAAGACTCCGATGTACGCGCTGTGCTTCGCCGCGGGAAATCCAAAAGGCGGAGGGACGGCACTCAAGATAGCGGCTCATTTGGCTCGAACGCGGTAACCCGAGGATGGCAACGATATCGAACATCGAGTGGACCGAAATGACCTGGAATCCCGTAACTGGGTGCACCAAGGTCAGCCAGGGATGCAAGAACTGCTACGCGGAGCGCATGACGAAGCGCCTAACCGCCATGGGTAGTGATCGCTATCGCAATGGATTCCGGGTCACGCTTCATCCCGATTCGCTTGATGAACCGCGCAAGTGGAAAAAGGGGCGTGTAGTGTTCGTGAACTCGATGAGCGATTTGTTTCATGACGATATCCCGCTTTCCTATATTCAACGCGTCTTTAGCACCATGCGTGACTGCCCGCATCACACTTTCCAGGTGCTCACGAAGCGGAGCGAGCGCCTAGCGGAACTCGCGTCCAATTTACCCTGGCCTGGAAACGTCTGGATGGGCGTGAGCGTCGAGGATTCGCGCGTCATGCATCGAATTGCAGATTTGCAGAACGTACCTGCAGCTGTGCGATTTCTTTCGTTGGAACCGCTTATTGGCCCCTTGAGTGAAATTTCGCTCAACGGCGTCCATTGGGTCATCGTCGGTGGAGAGTCGGGTCCACGCGCGCGACCTTTGAAGAAGGAATGGGTGAGTTCAATACTGCGTCAGTGCAGGTCGGCAGGCGTGCCGTTTTTCTTCAAGCAGTGGGGCGGCATACGGAAGGATCTGACCGGCCGGACCCTGAACGGGCGTATCTACGGCGAAATGCCTGCGGTGCTCGCCGCAGCCTAAGGCAATCGAAGATTATTTACCCTTGGCGCGCGGCGCGCCCCTGCCCGGCTCGATCTCGACCTCGCGCGCCCACTCGGCGATCTGCTTCGGCTCTACCATGCCGACGGGCTGCGCTTTTCCGCCCTCGCGCCGGTAGAACTGGCGCGGCTTGTCCAGGGTCAGCGTGGGCTCGCCGACGGATAGTAAAACTCATCCGCCGCGGCGCGCGCTCTTGAGCGTCCTGGCGCGCGAATCGCGTCTGCGCGCGGTCGGTGCGCGGTGGAACGGGCTTGTCGTGGGCGCTTGGCCGGGCATTCGGGGTGTGCGCAGCGGGCGTTATGGTGAATGCTGCGCGCGCCGGCCCCGTTCAGGCAAGCACGGATGCGCTCCGGGACGAGCGAGCGCGCCCCGGAGCGCAGCTTCAGGCGATGTCGGGAACGCGATGGTAGGTGAGCGGCAGATTCGCGTGCTCGGGCCAGCCTCCCGGCGCTACGGGCGGTGCGCGCTCGAGCGCCTGCGGCTGCCAACTGCTGACATCGGTCCGCCACCCCTGCGCTAACCCGGCCGAAACCGCCGCCACTGTTCGCCCAGCCCCAGGCGCGCCGCCTCTCGCTCTACGAACGCGACGTCGAGCGCCGTCGCGGCGAGCATGAAGCGCAGGTCGCGCGCGTGCCGGTCCCCGCCGCCTTCGCGCAGCCACCCGAGCTTGCGCAGGACCACGTACTCGGGAGGCGCGATCCACAGCTCGCCCCCCTCGACGGCGATGCGCCGCCGGTGCGCGAGCGCCCAAGCGTGCAGGGAATCGGTCCCGGCGAGGTAGATGTCGGCTTTGAACTGGCTCGCGTGGTGAATGAGATTGAACATCCCGCGCTCGGCGCGCGCCGTCTCCTTGCTCAGGGTCTCGTCCGGCGGGACGTAGTACTCGCTTTCGGGGAAGGCCGCCTTGAAGGCGGCGATGTCCTTCAATCCCAGCAGCAGCACGACATCGACGTCCGCGGTCAGGCGCGGCTCGCCGTACACGCTCGCCGCCACCGAGCCGGTGATGCAATAGGGAAGGCCGAGGCGCTCGAGCGATTCGACGAAGGGCGCGAACGGGCTAGGTACCGGCACGCGCGAGCGACCTGCGCGCCTCGAATTCCAGGCGCTCGGCGGGCCAGTCGGGGTGCCCGAGGCGCAGGCCCGCGACCCGGAGCTGGATTCCGGCGTGGTACAGGTCGGCGACCATCTGGAGCTTGCGCGCGGGGCTCATGCGCTTGAACCCCTCGAGCTGGACCGGGTGGATCGGCTCGTGCATGGCTGCGGCCATCTTACACTGCGAAAAGATAGGACAGCTTATCGACCCGACGAGAACGAGTTCGGGCGCGTCAAGGACTTGAGGATCGAGAACTGCGCGATTGACTGATCCGGTCCGACCGCACGCGCCCTACTGCGCGCTCCCCCAGACCTCGGAGGCGGTCTCGACCACCAGCTCGAGCTTGCGGCGCTGAACCTCGGGCGTGATGCGGTTGCCGTGGTGGCTGCTGGCGAAGCCGCATTGAGGCGACAGGCGCAGGTCCTCCAGCGGCACGAA
Organism: Anaerolineae bacterium; assembly: GCA_035283185.1. Classification (GTDB taxonomy): domain Bacteria; phylum Chloroflexota; class Anaerolineae; order Fen-1058; family Fen-1058; genus DASSFZ01. The sequence continues at coordinate 4,909 of DATEUJ010000165.1, forward strand.
TTTCGCCGCCGCCTCGATGCGGCGCTTGAGCAGGTCCTTCGATTCGAGCTCGGGCTTTTTCGTGCTCACCAGCCCCAGCACCACCTTCTTGCCCTTGCGCAGATAGCGCAGCGGCTCGAAGCCGCCGGCGCGCTCGGTGTCGTACTCGAGGAAGAACCCGTCCGCGTCGCAGGCCCCCAGAACCGCCTCGGCCACCGCGTCGTAGCCGCCCTCGGCCATCCACATGCTCTGGAAGTTGCCGCGGCAGGTGTGCATCGTCACCGCGAGCGAGGCCGGGCGTTCCGCGATCAGCGAATTGATCACCTGCACGTACTTCATCGGCAGCCGGGCCGGATCGTCGCCGTCGCGCCGCACCTGCGCCTGGATCCCGGCGTCGCACAGGCAGGCGAAGGACACGTCGTCGAGCTGCAGGTAGCTGCATCCGGCCGCCGCCAGCTCGCGTATCTCCTCGCGATAGGCGCGCGCGATGTCGCTCCAGAACTCCTCGATATCGGGATAGACGGCGGGGTCCACCACCTTGCGCCCGCCGCGCATGTGCAGGTAGGTCGGCGCCGGGATGCACAGCTTCGCCGTGCGCCTGGTCGCCGATTTCAGGAACTTGAACGGCTCGACCATGATCGGACGCGAGCGGCGCACCTTGGCGTTCACCACCATCATCGAGCGGGTCTCGGCCTCCTCGCCCCCTTCGCCGTGGAACTTCATCGCGTACTGCGACTGCGTGGCGACGATGCCGTCGAAACCGGTGAGGAAGTCCACGTGCCAGAACGCGCGCCGCATCTCGCCGTCGGTGACGGCGTGCATTCCGGCGGCTTCCTGCATCTTCACCGCATCCCGGATGCAGCGGTCCTCGAGGCTTTTCAGCGCCGCCGCGTCGATTTCCCCCTGCTGTCTTCGCTCGCGCGCGGCGATCAGCTCGGGCGGGCGCAGCAGGCTGCCCACATGGTCGGCGTGAAACGGGGGTCTCGGCGTCTCGCTCATGGCTCGCTCCGTTCTTGAACCGCTCGCTCGTATCCATTATCTTCCGAGTGCACAATTCTGAGGCAAGTCCCATGTCAGCGAGAACTCGCCCTCCCTTCCGCGCCGACCACGTGGGCAGCCTGCTGCGCCCGCCCGAGCTGCACGAGGCGCGCGAGAAGGCGAAGAAGGGCGAAATCGACGCCGCGGCGCTGCGCGCCGTCGAGGACAAGTGCATCCGCGAAGCGGTCGCGCTGCAGGAGTCGGTCGGCCTGCAAGGCATCACCGACGGCGAGTTCCGCCGCGACTTCTGGCACATCGACTTCCTGCACGGCTTCGACGGCATCGACATCCGGCACGATATCGACGTCCTGCAGGACACCAAGTTCAAGGGCACGCATCCCAAGCCGCCGACCATGATCGTGAGCGCCAGGATCCGGCGCACCAAGCCCAGCATGCTGGACCATTTCAAGTTCCTGAAATCGGTGACCGGCCGCACCGCCAAATTCACCATGCCTTCGCCGGCGATGCTGCACGGCCGCGCCGACCGCGCCTCGATCACGAACACCTATCCCGATCTCGACGAGTTCTGGGCCGATCTGACGCAGGCCTACCGCGAGGAGATCCGCGACCTGTACGCGGCCGGCTGCCGCTACCTGCAGATCGACGACACCACCATCGCCATGATGGGCGACCCCAAGGTGCAGGAGCATTTCCGCAAGCTCGGCGACGACCCGAAGAAGGACGTCGCCATGTACGCCGACGCGGTGAACGCGGCGATCCGCGACGTGCCCGAGGACATGACGGTGTGCACCCACACCTGCCGCGGCAACTTCAAGAGCACCTTCCTCGCGAGCGGCGGCTACGACTTCGTCGCCGACACGACGTTCTCGAAGCTCGAGGTGGACGGCTATTTCCTCGAGTACGACACCGAGCGCGCCGGCGGCTTCGAGCCGCTGCGCTTCATGCCGAAAGGCAAGGTCGTCGTGCTCGGCCTGGTGACCTCGAAGTTCCCGCAGCTCGAGAAAAGGGACGATCTCAGGCGCCGCGTCGACGAGGCGTCGAAGTACGTGCCGTTCGAGAACCTGTGCCTGTCGCCGCAATGCGGCTTTTCCAGCACGCACCACGGCAACATCATGTCGATCGAGGAAGAAAAAGCCAAGCTGCGCCTGTGCGTGGAGACCGCGACGCAGGTCTGGGGCGGCGTATGAAGCCCCAGCTCACCGCGCCGATTCCGGACACCACGGTGTTCGACCTCGCCGCCTCGCGGCGCGGCTACCGCTTCAACCGGCTGTGCGCGTCGCTCTGCGTGCCGGCGAACCGCGAGGCGTTCAAGGCCGACGAGGAAGCCTACATGGCGGGGTTCGGCCTCGTCGAGGAAGAGAAGGCGATGATCCGGCACCGCGATTTCAAGAGCATGATCGAGCACGGCATGAACATCTACTTCATGCTCAAGATCGGTGCGGTGACCGGGAACGGGCTCTACCGCATGGGCGCTCAGATGCGCGGCGAGAGCTACGAGCAGTTCCTCGCCACGCGCAACGTGAAAGAAGCGGTGTGACGTGGCACGCATCGTGGCCGGGATCGGGCTGTCGCACGTGCCGTCGGTGGGCCCCGCGTACGACCGCGGCAAGCAGCAGACGCCGGCCTGGAAGCCGCTGTTCGACGCCTACCTCCCGGTCCAGGAGTGGCTCGGCCGGCTGAGGCCCGACGTCGCGATCGTGGTCTACAACGACCACGGCGCCGATTTCACCTTCGACAGGTATCCGACCTTCGCCATCGGCGCGGCCGACCGCTACGCCATCGCCGACGAGGGCTTCGGCACGCGTGCCCTGCCCGAGATGCGGGGCGATTTCGAGTTCTCGCGGCACCTCGCCGAATCGCTCATCCACCGCGACGAGTTCGATCTCACCGTGTGCCTGGAGATGGGCGTCGAGCACGGCTTTCTCGTACCGATGAACCTGTGCTTCCCGCATGGGCCGGGCGGCTGGCCGGTCGCCACCGTGCCGCTTCAGGTGAACGTGATCCAGCACCCGCTGCCGACCGGGCGGCGCTGCTACCGGCTCGGGCAGGCGATCCGGCGCGCGGTCGAGTCCTGCGAGCGCGACCTGCGCGTGGCGATCCTGGGCACCGGCGGCATGTCGCACCAGCTCCAGGGCAGGCGCTTCGGCTTCATGAACGAGGCGTTCGATCAGAGCTTTCTGGATCGCGTCGAATCCGACCCCGAAGGGCTCGCCGAGATGACCCACCAGGAGCTGATGGAGCAGGCGGGCGCGGAAGCCGTGGAGCTCATCATGTGGCTGGTGATGCGGGGGGCCACCTCGAAGAACGCGCGGCGCGTGCACCGGCACTACTACGCGCCGATGACGACCGGGATGGGTCTGATTACGTTCGAGGAGAGGTAGGAC
>DATEUJ010000166.1:0-3998 GCA_035283185.1 Anaerolineae bacterium
CCAGCCACCGGATGGTCCGCGAACCCCGTCGCTGGAATCGGTCCCAGCGCCACGAGGACGAGCGCCCCGAGCGCGCCGGCTGCGGCTAACCTCGGCCACAGCCCGCCGCTTCCAAGAGTGGCGCGTTGTCCTCGTTCTCGAGTTGAGATCGCCCCGCCGTTTCGAAGCCGGTCCTGGTCGTTCTCAGCAGCCCGGGTGAAGCGCGACCAATAGGTCCGGCTCGAGACCCCGGCGCGGTTATCGATCCCCTCGTCGCCGCCATCGCGGTTGTCTTCGCTCGTCGCTGCGCGATCTAACGCCGCGGCCAGCCGCTCCCGGTCGTCCGCGCGCCGGAAGAACTGGGACCACCAGTTCTTTTTCGTGTTCACGCCGAGGCGGGATTGTACGCGCTTCCAGACTTCGGCCCTGTGCGCCTCCGCGATCGATACGGCTTGCTCGGCAAGTTGCCTGCGCAGGCGCGCGATCTGACGCAGCTCGTCGACCTCCATCTCCTGCAGATCATGGGAGGCCGCGTCTTCGTTCGCTTCCGTGACGGCCTCAGTGGCATCGAAGGGCCTTACTGTGCGCGGCGTCCGCCGGCGGTCAAGCCGCTGGAGCACGCGCTGCCAGACCTCGCCCTCGTACTGGATGCCCTTGTGCATCACGGACTGGGCGGCCTCGGCGCGAGCGCTGGCGATGCGCAGCAGCGCATTGAGTTCTTCTCGGTCTAGTTCGGGGGGCGGTGGCTCCGTGGGGCGCTGACGATCCTGGTTGAGCAGATCGTCGATGGCGCGGGCCAGCCAGTCGGCCCGCTCCTCTTCGTTCATTCGCGGTCGCCCGCGGTCTGGAGGCGCTCGCGGAGCTTTCTCAGGGCGCGGAAGACAGTCACGCGCACGTTTACTTCGCTGGTGCTGAGGACGTTGGCGATCTCGCGGTTCGTGAGCTCCGCGTCGAACTTGAGTGCGATGATCTCTTGTTCGCGCCTAGGCAACTGGCGTACGAGTTGTGACAGCGAGGCCAGGCGCTCCTTGTGCAGGACGGTCTCTTCCGGACCGCGAGGCTGGGAGTGCAGCTCGGTCTCCCACGCGGCCTCCTGGGCCGCCTTTGCCGCAGGCTTCGTCTTGCGCCAGTGTGACGAGACTTCATTGCGCGCGATAGTAAACAGCCACGACCCGAACGATTCCGGGGAGCGCAGCGATTGCATCTTGATGAACGCCTTCTCGAACACGTCAGAAACGATGTCGAGGGAGACTTCCTTGTCCTGCACCCGGCCGTACACGTAAGCGAAGACCTTTGGGAAGTACTGGTGGTACAGATCAGTGAACTCGGCTGGCTTGGCGCTGACCTTGGCCGGAGGGTGGTCTGTGGGAGCCTGGGCCTGCGGCCTGGCTGTTGCAGTGGAAGGTTTCTGATTCACCGCGTCGGCTATCGCGATACGCATTGTCGCCATCGTTTCGTCCTCGTCATCTACCGCGTCCCGAACGCGGGCTACGAAGGGGTTCTTTACTTCTGCGATCTTCGGGATGAACAATAGACGCCTCTTTGTCCGGCCTGTTACATGTTTCGATAATAAAGATTCGCTCTGCCGTTTCCCGCTGTAACATTACGATCCATGCTCGGCCATCGCGATGGATGAGATGAGGCTCATTTCCTTCTACGTCAGTATCGCATCGGGCCCGTGCGAATACGGTAAACGGGACAGATATACGGGTTAATACGCAGTGAATTCGTGATGGGCAGCGCTCGCTTGCGCTAGGCGCTGGAGCGCCGATAGGCCTCGTCCAGCAACTCGACGACGTGTACTACGCGGCCATTCATACGGCGCCGGCGCAGGCCGGCCTCCAGCTGCGCGATGCAGCCTGGATTCGCGGTGGCGATCACTTCCGCGCCCGTGCCCCTGATGTCGCGCATCTTTTCGTCGAGGAGGCGTAGCGACATCTCGCCCTGGGTCAACCCGTAAACGCCCGCGCTGCCGCAACAGCGGTCGGCGTGCGGCATCTCGATCAGACGGATGCCCGGAATCGAGTTGATGATCTGTCTGGGCGCTGCGCCCATTCGCTGCGCGTGGGCGAGATGGCACGAATCCTGGTAGGTCACCTCCGACTCGACGGCGCTGGTCGGAGGCTCAAAGGGCAATTCCACGAGGAACTCGCTGACGTCCTTCACCAGTCGAGCCAGCGCGTGCGCCTTCTCCGCGTACTCAGAGTCGCCCGCCAAAAGCTCCCCGTACTCTTTCATCGCGGACCCGCAGCCGGCTGAATTGACGATCACGGCGTCGAACTCCTCGGCCAGGAAGGCGTTGATGTTACGGCGCGCCAGCGTCATCGCCGTTGGCAGGTCGCCGTTGTGTCCGTGAAGCGCGCCGCAGCAGACCTGGGCCGGCGGCGCGACGACCTCGCAGCCGTTTCGGGTGAGCACTCGTATGGTCGCCTCGTGGACACGGCCGTACGCCAGCGGCATGATGCACCCGGTGAGCATAGCGACGCCAGATTTAACCGCACCCTGCGGTCGTCCGACGATGCCACGCTTGGTGAATTCGCGTCCGGTCACGGTGGGCGCAAAAGCCACACGCTCCCGTAACACCGGCACGCGCTCGGCCAGCGCGCGGAGGCCTGACGCACGGTACATGCGCAGCGCCGACGCAAGAACGGCGAGCCGCCTCGGCCGAGCGATGACCTCGCGCAGGAAGAACGCCCGCAGCCGCCAAGAGAGAGGCGCGCGGTCGCTCGCGAGGATCTCCGCTCGTGCGCCCTCCATGATGCGGCCGTAGGGCGCCCCGGAGGGGCAGACCGCCTCGCAGTTTCGGCACTGGAGGCACATATCCATATGGCCGATCGCGTTAGCGGTCGGCTCGATGAGGCCCTCCGACATCGCTTTGATCAGGTACAGCCGTCCCCGGGGAGATTCCGTCTCGAGCCCGGTGGCGACGAACGTGGGGCAGTGCTGCAGGCAAAGGCCGCAGCGGACGCACTGCGCGAGGTCGGCCTCGGTTGGTGTGAAGGGTCCGGTAAACGGGGCTTGTTTACCCATCACAGCCTGCCCACGAAGCGTCCCGGGCTGAGGATACCGTTCGGGTCGAACTGGTGTTTGACTCGCCGCATCAGCTCGAACGCCGGCGGCGGATCGCCGAAGACATCGATGCGGCGTTTGAGGTCATCGGAGCACTTGATCACGAGCAGTGTGCCGCCCAGACGCGTAACCAGTGCACGGAAACGGCCCAGCATCTCCTCGGGTTCAGCCAAGCCGAGCCAGACGGCGGTGATTCGCCCCAGAGCCGGGTCTATCGGGTCGATGAAGAGTCCCCGCGGTTCCGCCTCCAAAGCCTTCACCAGATCGGGCACCTTGGAGCGCGGCACCGTCGCCCGGACGTTGAGCGGGTCGCCTCGCCGCGCCCACTCTGGCATTCCTTCGATATTGGGCAACAGGTCCGGGTCGAGTGCCTTGACGCGGGCGGCAGCAGCCATTTCGTCGAGCTCTCGGCAAGACCGGGCAACTGCTGCTGGGGAGCCGGCCAGAGTGATGTTGAGGATGTAGCCGCTGACCGGAACGAACCGGTCGCCGTCTGCCCGCTGCCGGCGATCTATCGGTGCGGCCACCAGGCAGGTACCTCGGCGCTCAGCTTCGAAGACGAACTCGCAGGCATCGCGAAGCGACCCGAACTCCAGGGAGCGATCTTCTCGCGCCAGCGGGGACGGAAAAGTCTTGAACGTTGCCTCGACTATCACTCCGAGCGTCCCCATAGCGCCGATGTGCAGCTTGCAGAGGTCGTAGCCGGCGACGTTCTTCACGACTCTGCCGCCCGCGCGCGAAATCCGCCCGTCCGGCGTCACGACTCTGAGACCAATGGTGAAATCTCGCGGGGCTCCGTGCGGAAGCCGCATGAACGAGTGGTTCATGGCCAGAAGCCCGCCGATCGTCATGTTGTCATCCGGGTTCATGCGAATGAACGGCACCATCTGGCCGTGTTGTTCGAGGTGCGCGTTGAGCCGGCCGCCGCTGATGCCGGCCTGGCAAGTCAC
>DATEUJ010000167.1:0-28449 GCA_035283185.1 Anaerolineae bacterium
CCCCCGCTCGGCGGGGGGGATGACAGGGGGGGGCCGATCGCTCTGAAGCAGGCGCGGCATCCCCTGATCGATTCGTCGACCGTCGTCCCGCTCGATATTGTTCTCGACGAGGACACGCGCATCGTCGTCATCACCGGCCCGAACACCGGCGGCAAGACCGTGGCGCTGAAGACTGTCGGTCTGATGGCGTCGATGGCCCAGTGCGGCATGCATGTTCCGGCCGCCGAGGGATCGGCGCTCGCCATCTTCGACCAGATCTTCGCCGACATCGGCGACGAGCAATCGATCGAGCAGAGCCTGTCCACGTTCTCGTCGCATCTGACGAACATCAAGTCGTTCCTCGACGAGGTCGACGATCGCTCGCTGGTGCTGCTGGACGAATTGGGCGCGGGCACCGATCCGGCCGAAGGCTCGGCGCTGGCCCGCGCGATGCTCGACCACCTGCGCGCGCGCCAGGCGGTCACGTTCGTCGCCACGCACTATCCCGAGCTGAAAGTGTGGGCGCACCACACGCCCGGCGCGGTCAACGCCTCGGTCGAGTTCGACGCGGAGACGCTGCGCCCGACTTACAAGCTTACCGTCGGCCTGCCCGGACGCAGCAACGCGTTCGCGATTGCGACGCGGCTGGGACTGCCCGGCGAGATCGTCTCGCGCGCGCGGTCGATGGTGGCCGAGGGCGATCTCAAGGCCGAGGACCTGCTGGCCGACATCCATCGCCAGCGCGAACTGGCCGAGTCGGCGCGGCGCGCAGCCGAAGCGGCGCGCGCGGAGGCCGAGAGGCAGGCCCGCGAGCTGCGCGATCGGCTCGCCAAGATCGAGGACGAGCGCGCGGCGATTCTCGACCGGGCGCGCGACGACGCGGCGCAGCAACTGGCCGCGCTGTCGGAAGAGGTGGATGCGCTGCGCAAGGGGCTGAGCGCCGCGCAGCAAGCAGAGCTTGAGGCCGTGCGTGCGCGCGCGGCGGAGCTTGAAGCGAAGATCGAGCCGGAGCGCCCGCCTGTCCTCGTAGCGCAGCGGAGGGGGGCGCCGATCGCAGCGCCGGGGGTCGAGCCATCTCACGCCATCCGGGTGGGCGATACCGTGTGGGTGCGTCCCGTGAACGCGACGGGCGAGGTGCTCTCCATCGCCGGCCGGGAAGCCGAGCTCGGCGTCGGCGCGGCGCGCATGCGAGCGAAGCTCGCCGATCTCGAGTGGCGCTCCTCGCCGGCGCCCCGCGCTGCGAAGTCCCCGACCGAAGGGAGCGGGGAGCGCGCCGGCCAGACGACGGTCCATCTATCGACCCGGCCGAAGCTCGACCTCGATCTGCGCGGGCTGCGCGCCGACGAGGCGATCCGCGAGCTGGAGAAACACGTCGAAGCGGCATACCTGGCCGGCATGCCGTTCACGCGCATCATCCACGGCAAGGGCACGGGCAGCCTGCGTAAGGCCGTGCGCGAGGCGCTGCGGGACAACCCGGTGGTCAGCGCGATTGAATCGGGCCAGGAAGGCGAGGGCGGCGACGGCGTGACGATCGTGCGACTCGTGGAGGGGTGATGGATCGATGATTACCGACGTCAAGCCGTTTCTCCAACTGGCCGTGACGCTCGCGATCATCATCCTGGCCGCCAAAGCGGGCGGCTGGGTGAGCGTCCGGCTGCGGCAGCCGGCGGTGTTGGGCGAGCTGCTCGTCGGGCTTATTCTCGGCCCGTCGTTGATCGACCTGCTGCACCTGCCGTTCGTCTTCGATCCGCATCTGCTCGAACAGGAGATCGTCGACCTGGCCGAGATCGGCGTCGTGCTCCTGATGTTCGTCGCCGGGATGGAAGTGGACCTGGGTGAGATGGCGCGCACCGGGCGCGTGTCGGTGTTCAGCGGCGTGCTAGGGGTGATCGCGCCGCTGGTGCTGGGCGCGCTGGTGACGCTGCCGTTCGGCTATCAGGGCCAGGAGGCGTTGTACGTCGGCGTCATCCTCACGGCGACGAGCGTCAGCATTTCGGCACAGACGCTGCTGGAGCTTGGCGTGCTACGCACGCGCGAGGGCATCGCGCTGCTCGGCGCGGCGGTGGTGGACGACGTGCTGGTGATCCTGCTGCTGTCGGTCTTCCTGGCGCTGATAGACAGCTCGGCGGGAGCGGGCGCGATCATCGTCGTGTTCGTCCGGATGATCGTCTACCTGGTGGCGGCCGGCGCGATCGGCTGGCTCGCGCTGCCGCGCCTGGCGCGCTGGGTCGATCGGCAGCCGATCAGCGAAGGATTGGCGGCGCTGGTGGCGGCCATCGCCCTGCTGTTCGCCTGGAGCGCGGAGGTCATCGGCGGTCTGGCCGCGATCACCGGCGCTTTTATCGCAGGCGTCGGGCTGGCGCGCAGCCCGCTGCGCGGTCGGATCGAGGAGAAGATGCGTGCCGTGACGTACGGATTCTTCGTGCCGATCTTCTTCGTGAGCGTCGGCCTGGAGGCGAACGTCCGCGAGATCACCGGCCCGGTCGTGCCCTTCCTGTTCGTGCTGGTGGGCGTCGCCATCCTGTCCAAAATGCTGGGCAGCGGTCTGGGCGCGCGCCTGGGCGGCTTTACGAATCGCGAAGCGCTGCGCGTGGGGGTGGGCATGGTGTCGCGCGGCGAAGTGGGCCTGATCGTCGCGTCTATCGGCGTGCTGCAGGACATCATTCAACAGGAGCTTTTCTCGGTCATCGTCATTCTCGTGCTGCTGACCACACTGGTCACCCCGATCCTGCTGCGGGCGGTCTTTCCGCGAACGCAGGCCAAGCGCCCTGCGCCAACAGGCCGGGTGGCCGTGGAGGAAAATTGACATGCCCAATCTCGTTGTCGCCATTGTCTTGAATATTCAGGTGTGCCACGATTTAGTTCGCGTCTGGGAAGAGGCTGGCGTGAGCGGGGCGACCGTCCTGGACAGCATCGGCATGCGTCACGTGATTCAAAGGCAGGGACAGCGCGACGACTTACCGTTGATGCCGTCGCTGCGCAGGCTGCTGGAAAGCGAAGAGTACAATCACCGGACGATCTTCAGCGTCGTGGCTGACGACTTCGATCTGGATGGCTTGATCGAGAAAACCGAAGCATTGATGGGGGATTTCGATGAGCCGCACACGGGCTTTCTGTTCGTCGTGCCGGTGACGAAGGTGCGAGGCCTGCGCCAGAGGCCGGCGACATAGACACAGCGAACTTGATTGTCGTACGTTGATCCTTCCCCCAGCCCATTCCCGACGCGGGGGGGGCGGCACTGCTCCCTCTTCCCTACGTAGATATGTAGAGTGGAAACCGATTTGCGTTGCCTGGATTTGCACATATACTATCTTTCTGTTCCGGCCTTCGTGCGCAGCCATCCCATCGCGTCCGCATCGGAGATCTTGTTGTCAACTGTCGTCAACTCCCCCGTGTCTGCGATCGTCGCGCGGCTCGAACGGCGGGATGATTGAGTTGCCACAGCGCAGTGAACCTTTCGAGGCTGCGTGCGCTTCACTGATGACTGATAACTGATTACTGATAACTGGTTACTGGCTGCGAGAGCTCTGCTGATGATGTTGCCTGCCCGGCGCCTGCTTGCGCCCCGCCCAGCGGGGTCTGAATACCCCTTCTGGCTCGTCACCTGTCTGTCGGGCGCTATAGCCGCTGTGACGCTTTTGGCGCTGCTGGGTCTGTACGCCCTGACCCGCGCATGGCAGTATCTCCCTCTCGCCGGTCTGGTGGCGCTGATTCTCGCGGCACACATCGCGGCGTGGTGGCTGGCACGCTTCGCGCGCGCCCGCCGCTACGACCTCGGCATCTGGCTGATCGCGGTGTCCCAAATCCTCAGCGCTGCCCTCGCCCCGCTGTTCATGACGGAATACTGGATCATCGGCCTGTTCCTGCTTGCCGCCGTCCCTATCGAAGTCGGTGTCGCCGACAGGCGCAGCGTCCAGCGCGTCCCGCTCGTTGCCGTGTTGAGCCTCATCGGCGCGGCAGGCATGATCGTCGTCGACCTGCTCGCGCCGCCGGAGCCTGTCCTGAGCGAAGTCGAAGGGCGCCTGACCATCCTGGCCGATTCGCCCGGCACTCAGTTCTTGGCGGTGGCACTCCTCGCTTTGCACCTGGTGGGACTTGGCGTGCTGCTGTGGCGGCTCCGCCTGCGCCCGGAATCGCCGTATTATGCGCGTCTCGACCTGGCGACGCAGCAAACCTTCGTCTTCTTCGGCATCGCGGCTGTTTCCATCATTCTGGTCACCGGTGCGCTCGCCTTCCAGATCCGATCGTCGCAGATCGCGCAGGTCGGGCAGAGTTTCCAGACGCTGGCGGAGACGAACGCCGAGCGCGTGGGCAACAGTCTCGAGCGGCGCATCGACGCGCTCGCGGCGCTCGGCCGGCAGAACCCGGTGCTGCTCGAGGGCCTCGCCGAGGCCGGCGCGAGCTATCCGCAGTCCGAAGCGGAAGTCCAGGCGCTTCTCAAGAAGCGTGAGCGGCTGTGGCAGACATCGCCAGATGAAAGCGATTTCGTCCGGAGGCTCCGCAGAAGCCCGCAGGCTATCGAGCTGTCGAGGTTTCAGAGGGACGACCTCGCGCACCACGATGTGTTCCTCACCGATCGTCACGGCGCTCTGGTTGCGGCGCAGGGCGCGCGGCCGGCCCGATTCTATTTCGGCGACGAGGCGTGGTGGCATGTGGCGTGGAACGACGGGCGGGGCGGTACGTACGCCGGCGAATTGCGGATCGATCCGGAGGCCGGCGCTGCGTCGCTGTTGGTGGCGACCGGCGTGCTCAACCCACGGACGAACCGGATGGAAGGCGTGCTGGCTTCAACCCTGCAACTGCGCTTCATACAGCGCGACATCGTGGCGGCTGGTGCGGATGCCGACGCGGAGGTGCGTCTCATCGCCCCCGATGGGAGGGTCATCGCTTCGCCCGATGCTCAGGAAATCGGCCAGCCGGCCTGGCCGAGCCTGCTCGCTTCGAGTGTCATGTCCGCCGGGGGGGGCTGGCTGATGAGAACAGACAGCCGCGACATCCCGGCCGTGCTGGGATACGCGCCGATCAATCCTCAGCGCCTCAGCGCCTCAGCGATTGGCTGGATAGTCGTGGTGAGTGACACGCAGGCGAATGCGCTATCCGAGGTGACGCGATCGGCGAAGGTGGCCGTGCTGGCTGCGCTGCTGGCGCTGGTGCTGGCCGTGCTGGCGGCGATCGCGTCGGCGCGCGTGCTCACACGCCCGATCGAGGCGCTCACAAAGACGGCCTCGGCCATCTACGCGGGCAACCTCGACCAGCGCGTCGAGCCGGTCGGCCCGGTAGAGATGGTCCTGCTCGCCGACACGTTCAACGATTTGACCGCCCGGCAGCGCGAGCTGATCAGCGGCCTGCAGGATCAGGTCACCCAGCACACGGCCCAACTGCAAAAACGCATCGAGGAATTGGCAGTGCTCAACCGCATCACGCAGTCCGTGGCCGGCGTGCATGACCTGAACACCGCGCTGGAGATCGTGGCGCAGGAACTGGTCCACCTGTTCAAAGTGCGTAATTCCGGCATCGCGCTGCTCAACCCGGCGCGGACGGCGCTCACCATCGTCGCCGAATACAGCGAGCGACCGGAGCACCGGGGCACGATCGGCATCGTCATCCCGGTGATCGATAACCCGTCGTCAGCGCGTGTGATCGAGACCGGCCGCCCAGTCGTCGTGGCGGAGGCTCAAACCAACCCGCTGACCGCGCCGATTCACGACTTGATGCAGCGGCGCGGCACGCAGGCGCTGATGATCGTGCCGCTGCTTGCGCGCGGCGAGGTGATCGGCACGATCGGCATGGCGACGGATCAAACCGGCCGCGAGTTCACGCCCGCCGAGGTGTCGCTGGCCGAGACGATCGCCGGCCAGATCGCCGGCGCGATCGACAACGCGCGCCTGTTCGAGACCGAGCGCACGGCGCGTGAGCAGGCCGAGACGCTGCGCGCCGCGACGCAGGCGCTCAGCACGACGCTCGATCTGCAGCAGGTCTTCGACGTGCTCCTGACGGAGCTGCAGAAAGTGGTTCCGTACGACAGCTCGTCGGTGCTGCAGGTCAAGGGCGATCGGCTGCTCATCATCGGCGGCCGCGGCTTCCCAAATCCGGACGAGATCCTGGGCCTCAGCTTCGGCCTGACGGACGAGAGCAGCCCCAGCACGGAAGTGGCGCGCAAGCGCGCGCCGGTCATCCTGGAAGATGCGCCGAAGCATTACAGCGGCTTCCGCGCCGAGCCACACGCCGAGGCCGGCATCCGCTCGTGGATGGGCGTGCCCCTCCTGTTTGGCGATCGTCTGATCGGCATGTTCACACTGGACAAGCGCCAGCCCGGCTTTTACACCGAGGCGCACGCCCGGCTGGCGCTAGCCTTCGCCGCCCAGGCGGCCATCGCCATCGAGAACGCGCGACTGTTCGAGGAGACCCAGCAGCACCTCGGCGAGCTGGCGATCATCAACAGCATCGGCCAGGCATTGGCCTCTCAGCTCGAGCTCGACGCGCTGATCGATCTGGTCGGCGAAAAAATGCGCATCATCTTCGACGTGCAATACGTCTTCATCGCACTGCTCGACCGCCTGACCCCCGCAGACAGCGCGCGAGGGCAGGCGGGCATCATCAGCTTTCCCTACTACTGGGATCTGGATCATCGCGAGCACTCCAAAGAGACGATCCGGCTCGGCAAAGGACTGACCTCGCGCATCATCGAATCGCGCCAGCCGCAGTTGATCAACTTCGACTGGGAACGGCGGGCGATCGAGCTGGGCGCGATCTTCACGGGCGAGCCGGTGAAGTGCTCGCTGGGCGTGCCCATCCTGGTTGGCGACGACGCCATCGGCGCGATCATGCTGCAGAGCACTCAGCGTGAGGGAGTCTTCACCGACGCGGACGTGCGCCTGCTGGCGACGATCGCAGCCAACGTCGGCGTGGCCATCCAGAACGCGCGGCTGTTTCAGGAAACGGCGCGCCTGCTGGAGCAGAGCCAACAGCGCGCCGCCGAGCTGGCGGTCATCAACAGCGTGCAGCAGGCGCTGGCCTCCCAACTGGACTTCCAGGCTGCGATTGAGATGGAGGGCAATAAGATTCGCGAGGTGTTCAAAGCGCAGGGCCTGTACATCGCGCTGGTCGATCAGGCCAGCGGCACGCTTCACTTCCCGTACTGGCTGGAGCAGGGGCAGCGCTTTCAAGTCCCTGCGCGCCCGCTCGGCGCGGGCTTTACCTCGCACGTCATTCGAACGCGCCAGCCGTTCGTGGTCAATCGTGACATTGAGAAGCGCAGGGCCGAACTGGGCGCCTCCAGCTCGCAAAGCGGCCACCCGATTAAAGCCTACGCCGGCGTGCCGCTTCTGGCCGGCGAGGATGTGATCGGCGTCATCGCGCTGGGTAACTGGGATCATGAGGATGCCTTCAGCGATTCTGAGATGCGTTTGCTGGCGACGCTGGCGTCGAGCATGAGCGTGGCGCTTCAAAATGCGCGGCTCTTCGACGAGACGAAGCGTCTGCTGGAGCAGAGCCGGCAGCGCGCCGCCGAGCTGGCGACGATCAACAGCATCGTCCAGGCGCTGGCGTCTCAACTGGAGCTCCACGCGCTGATCGATCTGGTCGGCGAGCAGGTGCGCCAGATATTCGACGTGCAGATCGTGTACATCGCGCTGCTCGACCGGCGGACGGATCTGATCCACTTCCCTTATAACTACGAGATCGACCGGCGCATCGCCGCCCGGCCCTTACGACTCGGCGAAGGCTGGGCGTCCAAGATCATCCAATCGCGCCAGCCCATCTTGATCAATGAGGACCTGGCCCAGCGGCGCGCGGCACTGGACATCGAGATCATCGGCTCGCCGTCGAAGACTTATCTGGGCGTGCCGATCACGGTTGGCGATGAGTCTATCGGCGCGATCAGCGTGCAAAACACGGAACGGGAGGAGGTCTTCAGCGAAGCCGACGTGCGCCTGCTGACGACGATCGCGGCCAACGTCGGCGTGGCGATTGAGCGCGCCCGGCTGTACGCCTCGGCGCAGGAGCAGAAGCAATACTTCGAGTCGATCGTGTTGTATAATCCGGTGGCGATTGTGACGGTGGATCCGAATGCGACGGTTCTCTCGTGGAACCCGGCGGCGGAACGGTTATTCGGCTACACGGCGGCCGAGGCGATCGGCTGCAACATCGACGACCTGATCGCGACGAGCCAGACTGTCCATGCGGAGGCGGTCGCCTATTCCCGACAGGCCATGGCCGGTGAGCGCTTGCACGTCATCACGCGGCGCAACCGCAAAGACGGCACGCTGGTGGACGTCAGGGTCCTGGCCGTGCCGGTCGAAGTCGGCGGTCAGCCGCAGGCATACATCGCCATTTATCACGACATCACCGACCTGCAGCGCGCCCGCCGTGAAGCCGAAACGGCGAACGAGGCCAAGAGCGCTTTCCTGGCCAACGTCAGTCACGAGCTGCGCACGCCGCTGACGTCAGTCCTGGGCTTCGCCAAAATCATCAAGAAGCGTCTGGACGAGGTCATCTTCCCCAGGGTTCAGGGCGACGACGGCCGAACGCGGCGCGCCATCGGCCAGGTGCGCGACAACATCGACATCATCGTCAGCGAGGGCGAGCGGTTGACGGCGTTGATCAATAACGTGCTTGACCTGGCCAAGATCGAAGCTGGGCGGGTCGAATGGCAGGCGCAGCCCGTTCAGATTGCCGACGTGATCGAGCGCGCCGCGACGGCCACGGCGTCCCTGTTCGCCGCGAAGCGCCTGGCGCAGATCACAGACGTCGATCTGGATTTGCCGGAGATCATCGGCGATCACGACCGCCTCGTCCAGGTCATGATCAATCTCATCTCGAACGCGATGAAGTTTACCGAGCGCGGCTCGGTGACGTGCCGCGCCCGCCTGGACTCAGTGATCAGTGATCAGTTATCAGTGATCAGTGGGTCGCAGCGTAGCGGAGGGGGGCGCAACCCCACAACTGCCGGCGGGGCGGCGGGGTCAGAGGCCCGCGCCGAACGGCGGGACATCGTGGTGAGCGTGATCGACACCGGCGTCGGCATCGCGCGCGACGACCTCTCCAAGGTCTTCGAGCAGTTCGTGCAGGTCGGCGATACGCTCACCGATAAGCCGCAAGGCACCGGGCTGGGCCTCGCGATCAGCAAGCAGATCGTCGAGCACCATGGCGGCCGCATCTGGGTGGAGAGCGTCGTGGGCGAGGGCAGCACGTTCTCCTTCACCCTGCCCGTCGGCGGGGCGGCGAGCGGCGATAGTCAGTCATCAGTCATCAGTCATCAGTATTCAGAGCGCCCGGCGGAGACGGCGCCATCGGATCGAACGCCTGCGCTCGCGCAGCAGGCGCGGGCGGTGCGATCGAATGAGTAAAAAATTCTTTCGGCAGTTTCCGGCCGAACTGAGCATGCTGGTGGAGATCCGGCGCTACGTCGAAGACATCGCGGCCGGTTTCGGCGCCGACGACTCCGCCTTGTTAGATGTGGTTCAGGCGGTGGACGAATCGGCCGCCAATATCATCATGCATGGCTACCGTGGCGGGCCAGGCACGATCGACATCGAAATCAGGCGCGAGGACGATTCGCTCACCGTTTGCCTGCGCGATCAGGCGCCATTGTTCGATCCGACCCGCGTGCCGGCCCCGGACCTGACGCTCCCGCTGGACCTGCGACCTCTCGGCGGGATGGGGGTTTATCTGACCCGGAAGCTCATGGACGAGGTGGCTTATCGCGTCACGTCCGAAGGCGGCAACGAGCTGACGCTTCGTAAAAGCCTGCCCTCAGGGTCAGTGACCAGTGATCAGTGATCAGTAATCAGTGGTCAGTAATCAGTACTGGACAACTGATGACTGATAACTGACAACTGAAAACTGATGACTGATAACTGATGACTGATAACGAAGGGCCTCTGTGAGCAGTGAGCAGGGACCCAAGGAATCTATCCGTGGGAGGAAGACAAGAATGAATATCATCGTTGAGAACGCCCAGGGCAGGGTGCCGGTGACCATTCTGGAACTGCACGGCGACCTGGACGGTTCGAACTATCAGGAGGTCATCGCCAGGGCGCGCGACCTGTACGGGGCCGGAATGCGCCATCTGCTGATCGACATGGGCGACACGGCGTACATGAGCAGCGCCGGCCTGGTGGCGCTGCACAGCGCGATCTTGCTGCTGCGCGGCGAACAGCCGCCCGACCCGGAGTCGGGATGGAGCGCATTTCACGCGATCGCCCGCGAGCAGGGCGGCGGCATGCAGAAGGCCGTCAAGCTGCTCAACCCGCAACCGAGGGTGCGCCGCACGCTGGAAATGACGGGCATGCAGGAGTTCTTCGAGGTCTACACCGATCGGCAGGCGGCCGTCGAGTCATTCTGACGCAGGTTTGGTCGGGTGGTCGAGTGGTCGAGTGGTCGGGGCTGAGCACCTGACACCTGAGCACCTGACACCTGAGCACCTGACACCTGAAGGTTTGGCCGGGGGATCTGGGGGTATGGTTCCGCTGCATCGCTTGATTAAGCGCGAAAACGCCGAGGCGCTCGTGCGCGAGTTCGCGGCTCTCTTGCCCGGCGTCGATTTCGCGCTAGCCGACCCGGATGGGCGCGTGCTGGCCGGCGTGGGCGAATGGCCTCGATCGGCGCCAGCCCTGAGCGTAGTCGAAGGGGCGCTGGCTCTCGTCAAGGGCGAGCGCGTCGTCCACGCCGAAGGGCCTGTCCTGAGCGAAGCCGAAGGACTGACCATCCTGCCACTCTGGGTCGACGCGGCGCTGGTGGGCGCGCTGATCGCAAAGCAGTCCTCCCCTCTCCCCCCGCAGACCCCCGCAGACAGCGTGCGAGGGCAAGCAGCAGGCGAGGGCAGGCTGTCGTCTGCGACGGGAGAGGGGCCGGGGGTGAGGGCGCTGCACTGCTTGCACGCTTGCGCGACGATGCTCGCCGCGCAGACGATCGAAACGCGCGATATCGCCCGCGAGACGCTGGAACGCTACCGGGAGATCAACCTCCTGTATCAGATCGGCGAGACGATCGGCGGCTGCCTGGACGCGGCCGAGATTCCGGGCATGGCGCTGGCCGAAGCACGGCGCGCCATTCGGGCCGAGGCGGGCGCCGTGCTGCTGCCGGCTTCAGACAACCATGTCCTGAGCGAAGCCGAAGGAGGCGATGCCTGGGAGGTGAAAGCCGGCTTCGGCGAAGACGCCGACTTCATGCTGCTGTCCGACCTGGCGCGGCCTTTGATCGATCGTGCGCGGGTCAGAGGTATCCCCGATATCGTCGAGCGCGCGAAGTCCCCGACCGAAGGAAGTGGGGCGCCGGACGAAAGCCCGCTCCTTCGGCCCTTCGACTACGCTCAGGGCGGGCTTCGCTCAGAGCTTGCCCCGAGCCCTGCGAGGGGACAAGGTTTCGGCTCTCTGTTGTGCGCGCCGCTCAGGTCGCGCGAGCGCACGCTGGGCGCGCTGCTGCTCGGTCGATCGGCCGACCGGGCGGCATTCACGGCAAGCGACGAGAAGCTGGCGATGGCGATCGCCGGCCAGGCAGCCATCGCGATCGAGAAGGCGTGGCTGCATCGCCAGGAAATCGAGCGGCAGCGCATGGAGGAAGAGCTGTCGGTCGGGCGGCGCATCCAGCTCAGCCTGCTCCCGCAAGCCTGCCCCGACTCGCCGGGCTGGGAGTTCGCGGCGTCGTATCGCGCCGCGCGCGAAGTGAGCGGCGACTTTTACGACTTCTTCGAAGCGCCGGATGATGAGGCCCGGTTGAGAGTCGTGATCGGCGACGTGACGGGCAAGGGCGTGCCGGCGGCGCTCATGATGGCGTTCAGCCGCGCGCTCATTCGCGCCGAATCGACGAGCGGCCGGAATCCCGCCGAGGTGCTGGAGCGCGTCAACCGCGCCATCGCCTGGAACCGTTCGCGACTGCTGCTGACGGCCTTTTACGCTGCGCTCGATACGCGCAGCGGTCGGATGACGTTCGCCAGCGGCGGGCACGATTGGCCGCTCTGGCTGAAATCGGCGACGGGCGAATGTCTTGAGCTGGAGACGCGCGGAATCGTTCTCGGCGCTCTCAACGAGAACCCGCTGGTCGATCGCGCGGTCGATCTGGCTCCCGGCGACCTCGTGGTATGCTTCACGGACGGCGTGACCGAAGCGCGGAATTCCGAAGGCCAGATGTTCGGCCTGGAAAGGCTGAGGGCGGTGGTGAAGGCCAGCCGTCACGCCGGCGCACAGCGTGCCCTGACGGCCATCGTCGAGGCGGTCGAGGGCTTCGTCGGCGACACGCCGCAGTCGGACGATCTCACTGTCGTCGTGGTCAAGCGAACCAGTCGTGTCGAGGAGGCTTCACATGGGGCAGAAAGTGCTGATCGTGGATGACGAGGCGCACATCCGGCTGCTGATCCAACAGACGCTTGAGGAACTCGAGGAGCGCGGCGTGGAGATTCTGACCGCCGCGAACGGCGAACAGGCGCTGGAGATGATCCAGGCCGATAAGCCTGACCTGATTTTCCTCGACGTGATGCTGCCCAAGATGAACGGCTTCGACGTGTGCGATCGGGTGAGAAACGCTTGGGGGATGCGCGACGTGTACATCGTCATGCTCACGGCCAAGGGACAGGAGTTCGACCGGCAGAAGGGCGAGCGAGTCGGCGCGAACGTGTACATGACCAAGCCGTTCGATCCGGACGAGTTGCTGCGGAAGGCCGTCGAGGTGCTGGGATGAACGCGTCGAGTACTTTGCGGGCCGACTGCATCTTCTGCAAAATCGTCGCCAACCAGGCATCCGGCCACGTACTCTATCAAGACGATCAGGTCACAGCCTTCCGCGACATCCACCCCGTCGCGCCAACCCACATCCTCATCGTGCCGAACAAGCACCTGGAGTCCACCCGCGACTTAACTCCCGAGGACGCGCCGCTGGCGGGTCACATGCTCATCGTCGCCCACCGCCTGGCCGAGCAGGCTGGCATCCAGGATTCCGGCTATCGCCTGATCGTCAACACCGGCCCCGATGCCAACCAGCGGGTCTTCCACCTGCACCTGCATCTGATCGGCGGACAGAGAATGCGCCATCCGATGGGATAGGGATACTACCGAGTTTTCGGTTGCTTCATTTGCTGGATGTTAGCTGGCTGGTTGAACATGTGCAGAAATTATCAATGTTGATCTCGTTCCCCCCTTTGTGCTACACTGATATCAGCGCTGGCTTTTCCAGGAGGCAGCGAGCCCCATACGTATTCCAAAGATTAGCATGACATTTTGTCCAGAGGAAGTGATAGCACTGGGCAGCGTCGCGGTGGCATAGACAAAAAGACCTCGTCAATTGGGAGGTGGTCGATGGCATTCACCGATAATTCGGATTTCTATATAGCACTGCATGAGGACGGCATTAACACCGTGGTAAAACATGTTATGCGTCAGCGCCCCTCGCTCTTCAACTATGGCACCGCCTTAGTTCAGGCGAAACCGGATCTGTTATGCGAAGCCATCGAGGCAGCACCGGGAGTTACACAATTAATCACGGTACAGCCCCCACTTCCTTTATTGGGTGCGAACAATTTTGCATTGAACTATTGCTTTCAGCTAACGAATCTAGACATTGAATTTCATCCTGGCAATGTGATTACTTTACCTTCGGAATTGAACCCGCCACTAGGAGCGCAGCATTTTGCCTTCCGTGCCCGTGCTTGCGGTGGCTTAGGGTGTCCATCAAAAAATGATCGCCCTTTGTTCGATGGTCTTTTTGACCTGGACCGATTCATTCTGAAACAAACTTTCTCACCAGGCAGTCCTTCCCGGTCACGAAGATCCAATCCTGTCGCCGTTGCACAGGCACTGCCATTCAGCGCAAGTCAAGCAGCATTCCAGGGCAGGCGACTGACCGGGTCAGGAGGGACAATACAAAAATTGGTTCCGCCAATATCAGTTTTCCCTCCGGTCATTGGTACGGAAGTAGTAGATGTCCCCACAACTCATGTATTTCCCACGCGAGCGCTTTCCTGTTTTTGTCTGGAGCTGTTGGCGACAGGCCAGGGCCACATCACCGGGCCGGGGGGAAATCAAAAGATAAACATAGAGCTGGATGATTTGGAAATCGTGGATTTAGCGCCGGAAGGACTGGAGAATAGCCTGGAATGTTATATCCTGTTGGTTGCAAACAAGGTCGTTTTGGAGCAGGTTAACGAGGCAATTTCCAATACCCTGTTTAGCCTGATTCAATTGGGAGGTTCCGGTTCTTTGAAACTTTCCGCTTCAACAGCCGTGCCCAACAACCCAGCGATTGAAGAAAATCAGTTCAAGGCATTCATTAACCTGGATGAATTTAGCCTAGACATTCCACCGATCGTTGTCGAAGAAGGTGGAGAAGAGCCAGAGATAACGAATACGGAACGACCCAGATCCAGCACAGGCCCCTTTGATCTTACGGCGGCGATTTCCAAAGAATCCTTCATCCGTTTCTTCGAATCGATACGGGATAATACGACGTTCGACATTACCGTTACGCCGCGTGCCATCATCGGTGATGTTGTTAAAGCCGGCGCCAGGTTCGTATTCCACCTGGATAACGGCAGCATCAATTTCGGAGCTAATAACACTATCCAGATTAATGAGCTGGATATCAAATGGGATGTACTCCAGGTGAATTTGATCATCGATCTCCCTAAAATGTGCGTCCCGCCTTTTGAGATTTGCGTACCCGGTTTAGGTTGCACGCCTCAAGTTTGCGTGTTTGAAGGGGAGAATGATATTCCTTTTACCCTAAACATCCCCGCAATTTTTACCTCAGAAGTAAGTATTGACCTCCGCCCGAAGGTGTACTACGGAATTAGCCCTGCCGGAAACAAGTGGCTCATACAGCTTGAACCCATAGGGCCTGTGGATATTGATATCATTGATATTTCCGATACGATCGGAGACATTCTGGATAATGCGATACAAACTGCTATCGATGCGCTCGGTCTGCCCAGCGTGGTGGACGAAATCCTTGACGCGATCATCGATACGATACGAGATCTTCTCGATATCGGAGACGATGTTCAGGAGTGGATAAAAGACCTGGTCTTCGATATACTTGGCGTTGAGCTGGGGATTGACAATCTTCTGTTCAAGTTCTTTACAGATGAATTTAAGATTCTCGATCTGGCTGATCCAGTCGAAGTTCTTGAAGAGGATGCTCCTTTAATCCCGGTAAGAATCCCGATCGAATTCATAGCGGCCAAAGTAAACGAACACGAAATGATCATTGAAGCCGATGTGGAGAAGTAAGAATGAACGCAAAAGCGAACCGTTACATACTGACGCAGGCCAGTTGGGATAGTGGCCGGCTCACTCCCTTGGCGTCAGTCATGCACCGCTTTCAAGAGCCAGGTCAATACCAGGGCATAGTCCTTCACGGAACAGAGACAGTGGGATTATTCGATCTTGTGGTTGATGAGAAGTCTCCCGAGGCGCAAGTGAACATCGATCTCGAAGCGGTCTATCAGCGCAGATATGCACAAACTGGAGGGGGGAATCCTTTCGTGGTGAATCCACGGCAGCCCACTGCATTCTACGTCGCGCGTGGTCGCGGAGGCTATGCAGTCGTCGTCTATAGGTCAGACGCGGGGCGGAGGGCCGCGGAGTTTGACAGTCGTGAACTTAAAGACGGAGATGTTTTCACTTTGACTCCCATCCGTCGTGGCATCTATTCCGCCACCAACAAGGGCGCGGCTAAAGGTGAAATTCAAGTTCAGAAAAGAAAAGGGCGATCCATTCCTACCCAACCTGTCATAATCGAATGTACAGAGAAAGGATTCAAGCCTGAAAAGGCAAAAGCCGAGTTTTCACAGCCGCTATTTTATGTGATTAAGACACCGTCTCGAATTACGATCCAGCTAGAGCAGCAGCCGGATGATGAACCAGGGTCTGTACGCCGTCGGAGTACTCCCAGGAAGAAGGAAGCCGCCTAACGACCTTGACCTATTATGAGGCCAGGCTGTCATTCGTCGGGCGATATGGACGGCTCCAGCCATTCGCGCCCGGCGCGATTGTCTCCGATGTCCACCGAGACAATTTGCTCGACTTGATACCGATCCACCACCGCCAACAATCCATTCATCGATTTCGCGTCGTCGCTTGTCACAACCACGACGTCGATGTCCCGATCCCAGAACGGCATGCGCGATCCGAGCGCGGCCAGCGCGTGAACGTGCAGCTTGCCGTCCGGCTGCCACGACAGCGCCAGCTCGCCCAGCAGTACGATGACGCCGATGGCAGGTAAGGCCAATCGAGGCGAGAGCAACTTTGCCATACGCTGTTTCACCTCTGCGCGTTGCTCAGCATTGCGTGAAACGTAAAACGTAAGGGCGGCGAGCACGGCGACGTAGGCCACATCCCACACCGGATCGACGTAGCCCAGCTCGATCGCCACGCCGGGCGCTTGAGCGAACAGGTGAATGACCTGAAGTGTCCACGTCAGGAACAGCCACGCCGCCCAGCCGACCATCTGACCAAGTGGCAAAGCGACCATCCCGACCAGCAGCGCCAGCCCGCCGAAGAGCATCACGCCCGGCTGTGCGGGCAGCACCAGCGCGTTGACGATCAACGTGAGAACCGAGATCTGCGGACGCGCTGGCGCCGACGAAAACGGTGTACGAGACGATCAGCAGCAGCAGAATGGGAAACGCGCGCCGGCGTCCGAACAACCGCACTGCCGGCACGGACGCCAGCGCGATCAAAACGGCGAAATTATAGCCGTTGATATAAAAGCAAACCGGATGTGGCGTTTCGACTAGAAGGCGTGCTTCAACAAGTGCCCACCAGGCCATCCTTCAAATCTGCAAAACGGGTGTAGAATTTGTTCAGCCGAGGGCATTCGACTTTACCCTGCTTCGGCCCACGATGTCCTATCGCTTGATGCCCACTTAACCCAACTCAACTGGAAGTGGGCCAATGATCGAATCGGCCTGCACGACTGCGCATCGGGCAAGAGGCTGATCTACGGTGATTCTCGCGCAACTCACGTCGACGGCCAGCTTCATCGCCACGGTGGTTTCGCTGTGGCTCGGGTGTTACGTGGTGACGCGCAGCCCCCGGAGCCGGCTGGCCTGGCTGGCGGGCCTCACCCTGTGGTTGCTGGCCAACATTTTTGTCAGCGCATTTGTGTCGGTGGATGTGTCGCCGGCCGCAATCGGGTGGCCGGCTTGGCCGCTCAACTTACCTCTCGCCATCTGGTACCACCTGAGTCTGGAAACCCTGCCTGCGAATCGAGGGCGCCGGCAGCGCCGGCTTCTGTTTCTGGTTTACGCCCAGGCGGTCGCGCTCGACATTCTCGCCGTCGCCACGCCCTTGATCATGCGCGAGGGCCGATCGGGGCTGGGCGTCTACACCGCGCTGTTTTCGCACGGGCCTCTTTTCCCACTCCTGCCGATCGGCCTGATCGGCGTATCGTCCCTCGCGCTCTACAACTTTCGGACGGCGCGGCAGGCCGCCTTGAACCTGGCCTTTCGCAAACAACTCAACAGCCTGATGATCGGCACCGGCCTGGCTGTGCTGGGTATCAGTTATTGGATGGGGGCGATCGGGCTGGGCCTGCAAGTGCCTGACTTGCCGATTATCCTGGCGCTCGGCCTGGGTGTTGGGACATTGGGCTATGGCACCGTCCGCTATAGCGCGCTCGTCGACGGCCGCGTTCTGCGTTATGACGTTGTGTTTAACGGCCTGCTCATCCTCGCCGTATCGGCGCTCTACCTCGCCGTGCTGGGGATTCTTCAGCGGGTCTTCGACTTCCCGAACATCGTCGTCGTCATCCTGGTTGCGCTGGCGGTCGCCACTCACTCCGGTTTCGAGTTTGCGCGGCGGCTGCTCGATCGACCGTTCTTGCGACAGTCCGAGCGCACTCTGCGCGCGACCCTGCACAGCGCCATCGTCGACGTCGGCGAGCGCAAGGCGCTGGATGATGGCTTGCGCAGCGCGCTCGCCGCAGTCGTCGTCGGCGTAAACGCCACATGGGGCGCGATCGCACTCCGTGAGGGAGTAGATCACGTCGTTCGCGCCTCATACCACTGGAAGCGTGTGGGCGCACGCCTGCCCGCCGAAGCGCTGAATGCACGGGAGCTTACGACCGTGATGCCGGACGGCTCGAGCCGGCCACTCGCCGTCGTCGCCCCACTAATTGCCGAGGCCGACCCGCTAGGCGCTATCCTGCTCGGCCAGCCGAAGGGCAGCCCCACTTACGGCGAGAATGATCTCGACCTGGTGTCCGAAGCCGCCGACGGCCTGGCCGAATTCGTGCGCTACGTCCGCCGCCAGGAAACCCAAGCGCGAGAAATCGGTCAAGTGCTGCAGGCGTTTCGGACGCGCGAGCGGGAACTGCAGGAGAAGATCGAGGCGCTCGGTTCTGCGGCGATGCCCGAGGCGGTCGACCCGAAATACATCGCCAGGGTCGAAGATGCGCTGCGGCGATTGTACGATTACTCCTACCTCGGCGAGCATGCGTTGGCGCTGGACTTGCTCGCCTATCACCACGCAGCCACTCACCTCGACCGGGGCAAGGCGGTGAATGCAGCCCTGGTCGCCGCCGTCGAAAAACTACGCCCGGCGGGGGTCGAGCCGCGCGAACTGCCCTCCCGCGAGTGGCACCCCTACCTGGTTCTGCGCGATGCCTACGTCCACGGCAACTCCAACCGCGATATTATGTCCAAGCTGTATGTGAGCGAAGCGACATTCCACCGCACCCGCCGCAGCGCCCTGCGCGCCGTCGCCAAAGCGCTGTACGAGATGGAATCCCCCGCCGGTCTGCCAAACTGACAGTTTTTGATACTTTTCCCCCTGGAATTGAAAGCGCGGAGGGTGTGTAATCGGCTTCGATCGAGACAGTTAGCCGGAGCCGATGGTAAACACACCCTCCGCTTGCTGTTCCGGGCCGAAAGAGCGATCAAAGCCTCAGCGAAAGGAACGGGCAGATGAGTTTACTCGAACGCATCGCACATAGTGATGGAGACCCACAACGCACGATCGCGGCCTTGCGCCTCATCAATGAGCGCCAGGTGCGAGAATTGAGACAGTGCCAGGGGTATTCACCGGCCAAGACCGAGGTTGGACAGAGGGTAACGACCAGATTGGAGGTTGAATCCCATGTCACGGCAAAAGTCGAGCAAGATGATCAAAGTGTTCCTTCGGGGATTAGCCCTCCTGAACGCTCTCGCTCTGATGGCGAGTGATCGGCTGGTAGCCTCCGCCCAGCCCCTTCGATCAATACCGTGAGATGCCCCTAGTCCACACAAGCCCTATCGCTCAGGAGATGCAGACTTCAAATGCGCTCGCAGGAGGACCCCATGTCACACTTTCGACTTCTTTCACTTGCCGTCGTCTTCGGCTTACTGTTCACCAGCGCCTCGACGGCCGCGTCCGGCGGCCCATCACCTGCAAGTCCCCAACAGGCAAACGCCGATACTGCCCGCGTGCAAGTGCAAACCTCCAACGTCGCACTCGTCGGCCAGATCGGCGGCAATATCGAAGCCGCAGCCGTGCAGGGCAACTACGCCTACGTTGGGGTTGGCCCACGTCTGGTCATCCTGAATATCTCTAATCCGGCTAACCCGGTGGTCGTCGGTCAGACAGGTGTCTTGCCTGGCTTGATAAGGGACGTGGCAGTGGCGGGCAACTACGCCTACGTCGCCGATGGGCCCAGTGGCTTCCTGCATATCATCGACGTCTCCAACCCGGCCGCTCCGACCGAGGTCGGCTTCTATGACACGCTGGGGTGGGCACAGGGCGTGGCGGTGGCGGGCAACTATGCCTACGTCGCCGGTTGGAGTGCGGACCTGCACATCATCGACGTCTCCAACCCGGCCGCTCCGACCGAGGTCGGCTTCTATGCCACGCGAGGGTATGCACAGGACGTTGCAGTGGCGGGCAACTACGCTTACGTCGGGAGTTTCCTCGGCCTGCACATCGTCAACGTCTCCAACCCGGCTGCTCCGACCGAGGTCGGCTTCTATGACACGCCGGGGTATGCACAGAACGTGGCGGTGGCAGGCCGCTACGCTTACGTCGCTGGTGTGTACAACGGCCTGCGCATCATCGACATCTCCAACCCGGCCATCCCGACCGAGGTTGGATTCTATAACACGCCGGGGTCGCCGGGGGATTTCGTGCACGTGGCGGTAGCGGGCAACCACGCTTACGTCACCAATGGTGGGTATGGCCTGCGAATCGTCAACGTGTCGAACCCGGCCATCCCGACCGAAGTCGGCTTCTACGACACGCCGGGGTATGCACAGGACGTGGCGGTGGCGGGCAACTATGCCTACGTCGCTGATTGGAATGCGGGCCTGCGCATCGTCATCGTGTCCAACCCGGCCGCCCCGACCGAGGTCGGCTTCTACGACACACTGGCGCTTGCACGGGACGTGGCACTGGCGGGCAACTACGCTTACGTCGCCGATGATGTAGATGGCCTGCGCATCATCGACGTGTCTAACCCGGCCGCCCCGACCGAAGTCGGCTTCTATGACACGCCGGGGTCTGCCATGGGCGTGGCGGTGGCGGGCATTCATGCCTACGTCGCCGATTGGAATGCGGGCCTGCGCATCATCAGTGTCTCCAACCCGGTCGCCCCGACCGAGGTCGGCTTCTACGGCACGTCGGGGCTGGCTTGGGGCGTGGCGGTGGCGGGCAACTACGCCTACGTCGCCGATGGTGGTGACGGCCTGCGCATCATCAACGTCGCCAACCCGGCCATACCGACCGAGGTCGGCTCCTATGGCACGCCGGGGTCTGCCGTGGGCGTGGCGGTGGCGGGCCACTACGCCTACGTCGCCGATGAGGTAGATGGCCTGCGCATCGTCAACGTGTCCAACCCGGCCGCTCCGACCGAGGTCGGCTTCTATGACACGCCGGGGTATGCACAGGGCGTGGCGGTGGCGGGCAACTACGCCTACGTCGCCGATGACTACGGCGGCCTGCGCATCATCGACGTGTCCAACCCGGCCATCCCGACCGAGGTCGGCTTCTATTATACGCCAGGGTTTGCACAGGACGTGGCGGTGGCGGGCAACTACGCCTACGTCGCCGATTGGAATGCGGGCCTGCGCATCGTCGACGTGTCCAACCCGGCGACCCCGACCGAGGTCGGCTTCTACGACACACTGGGGTATGCCTGGTATGTGGCGGTGGCGGGCAACTACGCCTACGTCGCCGATTACTACGGCGGATTGGTCATCCTGCGCTACTTAGAGTTAAGATTTTTCCTGCCTCTCATCCTGCGCAACCGGTGACTGACAGTTTTTGACACCTTCCCCACTTGGATTGACAGTGCCACTGTAGTCAAATCCATTCATTCTCGATCCAGGAGGATACAATGTTTCCACGAAACGTGTTTGCGATGGCGTTCAACGCACTGAAACGAGTTAGTGCGATTCTGCTGGCAATCTTGTTTGTTCTGCCGGCAGCTACCGTTGCAGGGTTTCAGGCGCCGGCGCCAGAGCAGGCTCCGTTGCCGGAAATGCCGATGGCAACGGTCAGGCAGTCTCCGGGCGCCAGCGTCATCGGCGCCATCCCTGTCGGTTCCGCGCCTATCGGCATCGCGGTCAGTCCCAACGCCAACCGCGTCTACGTCAACAACTACGGCAGCAACGACGTCTCCGTCATCGACGGGCAAACAGACACCGTCACTGCCACGATCCCGGTCGGCGCGCGTCCCTACTGGGGCGTCGGTATCAGCCGCAGCACCGGCTACGTCTACGTCGTCAACAACGGCAGCAACAGCGTCTCGGTCATCGACCCCGATACGTCGAGCGTCATCAACACCATCACTTCAGGTGTGGGTTCGACACCCGAGGGTCTGGCATTCAACACACGCAAAAACCTGCTCTACGTCCCCCACAGCGCTAACCAGGTCTCGGTCATCTCGGACCAAACCGCGGGTGGCAGTGTGGTCGGCACCATCTGGACCAATCCATACAACCATCTGATGGTGGTCAACGAAAAGACGCAGCGCGGCTACGTCAGTCTCAGCGGCTCACCCGCCTCGGTCGCCGTACTAGACATGGACAACCACACCACCCTGACGCACATCCCGTTTAACGGCTTCATCAGCGGTTTTGGAATTGCGCTCAACGAGACGACCGATCGCGTCTACGTCACGCACGGAGACGAAGACAAACTCACCGTTATCAATGGCGCGACCAACAGCATCATCACCCAAATTGCCACAGGTGACCATCCCTCCGGCGTCGCGGTCAACGAGTTGAACAACCACGTCTACGTCACCAACTACCTTGCCGACACGTTAACCATCATAGACGGCGCCACCAACACGGTGATCCAGACCCTGAGCGTCGGCGATGGACCACAAGGGGTGGCGGTCAATCCGAATACGGCAAAAGTGTACGTCGCCAATCGAAATGACGACACGGTCACAGTGATCCAGGATGGCCGGGAGGACCCCCTGCCCGACAAGTTCCTCTTCGCCATCGGCGCTCAGGCGCCTGTGGGGTGGTTCTGGGGGCCCTCTGGCGTAGCCGTGGCCTCTAACGGCACGGTTTACGTGGCGGATAGAGACAACGACCGCATCCAGCGCTTCAGCGCTACGGGTCAGTTCTTGGGGAAGTGGGGCTCCCTGGGTGTCAGCGACGGGCAGTTCAAACAGCCCTGGGATGTGGCTGCTGCTCCCGACGGCACGGTCTACGTGGCAGACACGGGCAACGACCGCATAGAGCGCTTCAGCGCTACGGGTCAGTTCCTTGGGAAGTGGGGCTCTCCGGGCAGCGGCGACGGGCAGTTCTGGTATCCTCAGGGCGTAGCGGCGGCCCCTGAAGGCACGGTGTACGTGGCAGACGCGGGCAACACCGCATCCAGCGCTTCAGCGCGACAGGCGAGTTCCTAGGCAAGTGGGGCTCCCAGGGCAGCGGCGACGGGCAGTTCTCCTTTCCCCAAGGCGTGGGCGTGGCGCGCGACGGCACAGTCTACGTGGTGGACTGGTTGAATCACCGCATCCAGCGCTTCAGCGCTACGGGCGAGTTCCTGGGCAAGTGGGGTTCCTGGGGCAGCGGCGACGGGCAGTTCTATTATCCCGAGAGCGTGGCAGTGGCCGCCGACGGCACGGTGTACGTGGCGGACTCGGACAACAACCGCATCCAGCGCTTCAACGCGACAGGCGAGTTCCTGGGCAAATGGGGCTCCCAGGGTAGAGGCGACGGGCAGCTTGTTCAACCCTTTGGCGTAGCGGCGGCCCCTGACGGCACGGTGTACGTGGCAGACACGGGCAACCACCGCATCCAGCGCTTCAGCGCGACAGGCGAGTTCCTGGGCAAGTGGGGTTCCTGGGGCAGCGGCGACGGGCAGTTCGCCTCTCCTCACGGCGTGGCCGTGGCTGCCGACGGCACGGTCTACGTGGCAGACACGGGCAACAACCGCATCCAACGCTTCAGCGCCACAGGTCAGTTCTTGGGGAAGTGGGGCTCATGGGGCAGCGGCGACGGGCAGCTCTGGTCTCCTCAGGGCATAGCGGTAGCCCCTGACGGCACGGTGTACGTGGCAGACACGGGCAACGACCGCATCCAGCGCTTCAGTGCTACGGGTCAGTTCCTGGGCAAGTGGGGCTCCCAGGGTAGCGGCGACGGGCAGTTCAACCGTCCCAAGAGCGTGGCAGTGGCCCCTGACGGCACGGTCTACGTGGCAGACACGGGCAACCACCGCATCCAGCGCTTCAGCGCGACAGGCGAGTTTCTGGGAAAGTGGGGCTCTCCGGGCAGCGGCGACAGGCAGTTCAACTCTCCCGAGGGCGTGGCCATAGCGCCCGACGGCACGGTGTACGTGGCGGAAAGGTTGAACTACCGTATCCAGCGCTTCAGCGCCACGGGCGAGTTCCTGGGCAAGTGGGGCTCATGGGGCAGCGGCGACGGGCAGTTCAGCGTGCCCGAGGGCGTAGCGGTGGCCCCTGACGGCACGGTGTACGTGGCAGACACAGGCAACCACCGTATCCAGCGCTTCAGCGCCACGGGTGAATTCTTGGACCAGTGGGGATCCCCAGGCAGTGGCGACGGACAGTTCCAGTATCCCGGAGTTGTGGCAGTACCGCCTGGTGGCATGGTCTACGTAGCGGAGTGGTTCAATCACCGCATCCAGGCCTTCGGTACGTCATACCCATCCACCTGGCGAGACGAATTTTTCGCCAACCGCTGGCTGTCGGAGCGGCCGCTGGTCATCACCTCGACAGCTCAGGTGGACTTTAACTGGGGCATGGACGCACCGGACCCTGCTCTCCCGGCCGATGGTTTCTCCGCCCGCTTTCAGCGCTACCTCCCGCTGTCCGCAGGGCGCACCTGTTTCACCGTCCAGGCTGAAGGCGGCGTGCGGCTCTGGGTGGACGGGGAGCTGCTGGTGGACCAATGGGATGATCCGGTACACATACAATTCGCGACGACGGCTTCCCTGCTGGCGGGTGATCACCGGGTGCGTCTGGAGTACAACGACGCCAGCGGGCCAAGCCGGGTGCGCCTATCCTGGACCGACAGGCCATGTCCGCGTGTTTATCTACCGATTCTCTACCAGACGCCTTGAGTCGAGCCTGACTGACTGGAGTTTAGAGTCCATACACAATTGCTCGGCGTGGATTGGCAAATCCACGCCTTTTCCGCTGGATTTGTCAATCCAGCGGGAGCGCGCTCTAATCCCGTTCCGGCCTCGATCACCTCCACCAACTTCGCCTCAAGCGCGTCCAGCCACTCGCGACCCGATCTCGAATCTCCAATCTCCACAGGATCGGCAGCGTGGTGATCTGCGCGGCGAGCGTGACGAGGACGGCATCACCCAACACGCCGACGATTTTACGCGCCGTGTCCTTACCCGTGCGCCCATGATCGCCGCGCGCACGACGGACGCGCTCGCGCTGACGAACGCGGTGTAGGCGACGATCAGCAGCAGCAGGATGGGAAACGCGCGCCGGCGTCCGAACAGCCGCACCGCCGGCACGGACACCAGCGCGATCAAGACGGCGAAATTGCACCCGCTGATCGCCACGATGTGGCCCACGCCGGTGGCGGCCTTTGAGGAATTAGTCGGCAGCCACGGCGGCCAACGCGACGAGCGCGCCCAACAAAGAAACCCGGCTCCCTTTCGGGAAACCGGGTTTCCAAACAGTGGCCGGCTTTGAGGACTAGAAGTCGCCCATGCCACCACCGGGCGGCATCATGGCAGCTTCCTTCTTCTCGGGCTTGTCGGCAATCAGGGCTTCGGTCGTGAGGATCATCGCCGCGATGCTGGTGGCGTTCTCCACCGCGCTGCGCGTGACCTTGGCCGGGTCCATGATACCGCCCTTGATCATGTCCGCGTACTCGCCGGTCATGACGTTGTAGGCAATGTTCCTGTTCTTGGTTTCCTTCTGCTGGCGGCGAACATTGTCGATGACCACCGCGCCGTCCATGCCGGCATTGTGAGCGAGCCGGCGCATCGGCTCTTCGAGCGCGCGGCGCACGATCGCCACACCGGTGACCTCGTCGTCGAGCTCGGGCTTCACCTTATCCAGCGCCGGCATCGCGTTGATCAGAGCCACACCGCCGCCAGGCACCATGCCCTCTTCGACGCCTGCGCGGGCCGCCGACAGCGCGTCCTCGACGCGATGCTTCTTTTCCTTCAACTCCACCTCGGTGCCGGCGCCGACGCGAATGATGGCCACGCCGCCGGCCAGCTTGGCCAGGCGTTCCTGTAGCTTCTCTTTGTCATAGTCCGAAGTGGTGTTCTCGATCTCGACCTTGATCTGCTCGATGCGCCCCTTGATTTCCTTGGTCGTGCCTTTGCCTTCGATGATGGTCGTGTTGTCCTTGTCGGCAGTCACCTTGGCAGCCTGACCCAGATCGTCGAGCGTGACGCTCTCCAGCTTGCGGCCCAGCTCCTCGGTGATGACCGTGCCGCCGGTCAGCACGGCGATGTCCTGCAGCATGGCCTTGCGGCGGTCGCCGAAGCCAGGGGCCTTGATGGCCAGCATGTTCAGCACGCCGCGCAGCTTGTTGAGCACCAGCGTCGCCAGCGCCTCGCCGTCGACGTCCTCGGCGATGACGACCAGCTCGCGCTTGCCGCGCTGGATCAGCTTCTCCAGCAGCGGCACCATGTCTGAAGCGGCGGAGATCTTCTTGTCATGGATCAGGATGTACGGATTCTCGAGAACGGCTTCCATCGACTCGACGCTGGTAATGAAGTACGGGCTGATGTAGCCGCGGTCGAACTGCATGCCCTCGACGTACTCCGTCTCGAAGGCCAGACCCTTGCTCTCTTCGACGGTGATCACGCCGTCTTTGCCGACCTTGTCCATCACCTCGGCGATCAGGTCGCCGATTTCCTCGTCGGCGGCGGAGATCGTGGCGATGTGGGCAATGTCGTCCCTGGTCTTGACGTCGAGCGACATCTTCTTGATCGCTTCGACGATCGCCTCGCGGGCCTGCTCGATGCCGCGCTTGAGCAGCATCGGGTTGGCGCCGGCGGCGACCATTTTCAGACCCTCGGTGACCATGGAGTGCGCCAGCACGGTGGCGGTAGTGGTGCCGTCGCCGGCCACATCGTTCGTCTTGGTGGCGGCTTCCTTGAGGAGCTGCGCGCCCATGTTCTCGTACGGGTCGCTCAGCTCGATCTCCTTGGCGACGGTCACGCCGTCGTGGGTGATCGTCGGCGCGCCGAACTTCTTGTCGATCGCGACGTTGCGACCCTTGGGGCCGAGGGTGGTGGCCACGGCGGTCGCCAGCATATCCATGCCCGCCTTCAATGATCGCCGCGCGTCTTCGCCGAATGTGAGTTGCTTAGCCATGTATCTCTCCCTTTACTTCTCGACGATTGCGAGAATGTCGGATTCTTTGAGGATGAGGAGCTTCTTGTCGTCGATCTTGATTTCGGTGCCGGCGTATTTGGCAAACAGCACGATGTCGCCCTTCTTCACGTCCATCGGGACGCGCTTGCCGTCGTCGTCGGTGCGCCCGGGGCCGACGGCGAGGATCGCGCCTTCCTGCGGCTTCTCTTTCGCCGTCTCCGGCAGGATGATGCCGCTGGCCGTCTTCTCCTCTTTCTCGAGGGGTTCGACGACCACGCGATCACCCAGCGGCTTCAGATTCATCTTCAACTTAGCCATGTTGCAGACCTCCCATAGGTATATAGTATTGGGTTTCTCGACCATTCGTCTTGGCCGGGTCGATACATCAGAACTGGTTAGCACTCTATCCGCGAGAGTGCTAACCCCATCGAGAAGGGGCTATGTGCCAGCTCGGGTATAAGCCTGGCCTTCAGCCCGCCGAATTATGGTGATGCTCGATTCTTGTCGTATCTAATCGGCCTCGATCTCAGCCGGTGGTGGGCGTCAGCAGCGCGACGCCCAATAGCCGTCCGCCTTGCCTCGAGCCGGTCCAGGCGCGTGTAGTAGTCCGGGAATTCCTTGAGATGCGCCCAGGCGATATTCCCCGTAAGAGCCAGGTCATCGTTCGTGACGTTCGTCTCCGGGTCCCGCACACCACGTTCCAACTCAACTTCAAGGCCGCGGCGGAACTGCTCGAGATCGATCTTCTGCCAGTCTAGGCCAAGCGTGGCGCCGACTTGCTGGACTTCTTCTGCGCTAATCCGACGTTTGTTGCTCACGATGTACCTCGCTCTCAATGACATGTTGCTACGAAGTGCGCGGCCCGGGATGAATCCCTGTGCGCCGTCCAACCTTCGGATAAGCTGCCCAGTTCACGCCGGCCCGCCGCGGAGCGCAGCGTAGTGCGGCCGATTTTCAGACCGCTCCTCCGCCTTGAGACCCGCCTGGTGATGTCATCAAGAACCAACGCTCTCGGCCGCGGCTCGCAGGCGTTCCACCACACGGTCGGGTGCCTCACCTTTGCTGATAAAGGCATCGGCCCCGGCGGAGAGCGCCGCCTGCTGACGGGCATCCAGATGGCTGATGAGGACAATGACGACCGCGGCCGCGCAGGCCACGCGCAGTTCGGCCAGATCCGCGCCGGACCGATTAGCGAGTAAGTCCCAATCCACCAGCAACATGTCTGGGTGGGTTGCTGGAGCCTGGGCCAACGTGTCAGGCCAGTCGGCGGCTTCGCCGACTACTTCCATATTGAGATCCAGCAGTAACAGACGTAGGGCCGAACGCTCTGCGCGCTGAGCATCGGCCAGATAGACACGGGTCATGAATTCATGCTACAACGAATACGCCCCAGCCACATCCATCGGCCGGGGAGTCTTTGGCTCCGCCAGTTGGGGGAGATTATTTGGTTTGAAGCTTCTTTGATTGCCATTCAGCGAGCAGCATATTGTTACTCCTTATGCCTGACGGAGATGTGTGGGCGCAACTCACCCTATTTTAGAAAGCGCTGTCGAACTTTCGCCGCAATCTGGCGATCTGTCATCTTATCCACCGTCTCACTGAAATTGCACCATAAGCGGACGGCGGGCGATTGCCCAAAGCGAGCCCCACGAGTATTCTTGGAAGCGACCACGCTAAACCAAGAGGACTCGGAGGGCTCCCATGCAGTGTAAATCCAAGAAGGCCAAGCGACAAGCC
>DATEUJ010000168.1:0-19301 GCA_035283185.1 Anaerolineae bacterium
ACGGGCTCTCACACACCACTGAGCGCGTGGTCTTAGCTTGTCTGAATCCGTCCTGCGATTATAGCCCATCCGCGCGCTCAAGTTTCTGCCCTCATGCATCACGCTTGAGGTGATGGCTATCTCGCAATGACGCCTGAGTAGTCGCCTGTATTCTAATATTCGGGCATTAGATCACCGTTAGACGCGCATTAGATCGACATTAGCGTGGGATGGCGGCAAGGCTCTTTACGGCTGTCGCCCTGGCGTCCGCGTGCCATTGTGCGATTGCAGAAACTCGCTTACAATTAATGTGCGCTTAGGCGGGTGGGCTTATAGAAGGGTGGTGATAGACAATTGGCAGGTGAGACCTCCAGCCTCCAACTTCTCGCTTCCAATTCCCCAGCACAATCGAACCTCTAATACACCCTATCGTACACTGACCACCATCCACCGATTAGAGGAGACCCACCATGAAAGTTCTACTGATTGGCATGGGCGGCGTCGGGGAAGCGATCGCCGTCACGGTCCAATGCCGTCCCTGGCTTGAAAAGATGGTCCTGGCAGACTACGATGTCGCGCGCGTCGAGGAGGTGAGGGCGAAGCTCGGCGAGACTGCGGCGAGCAAGTGCCCGCTCGAATGGATCGACGCCGGCGACAAGGAGCAGATCGTGGCGCTCGCCAGGAAACACGGCGTCGAGTTGATCTTAAACGCCGTCGATCCGGTATTCGACGAGCCGATCTTCGAGGCGGCCTACGAGGCGGGCTGCACGTACCTGGACATGGCGATGACCCTGTCCAGACCGCATCCGGCTCAGCCGTATCGGCAGGCCGGCGTGAAGCTCGGCGATTATCAGTTCGAGCAGTCCGAGAAATGGGAAAAGAAGGGCCTGCTCGCCCTGGTCGGCATGGGCGTCGAGCCGGGCCTGTCGGACGTGTTCGCCCGCTACGCCGAGAAGCACCTGTTCGACGAGATAGACGAGATCGGCGTGCGCGACGGATCCAATCTGGAAGTACGCGGTTACGCGTTCGCGCCCACGTTCTCGATATGGACGACGATCGAAGAATGCCTCAACCCGCCGGTGATCTGGGAAGATGGCCGGGGGTGGTACACGACGGAGCCGTTCTCCGAGCCGGAGGTGTTCGAGTTCCCGGAAGGGATCGGCCCCGTGGAATGTGTGAACGTCGAGCACGAAGAGGTGCTGCTCATCCCGCGCTGGGTGAAATGCGGGCGTGTCACCTTCAAGTACGGACTGGGTGAGCAATTCATCAACGTGCTCAAGACGCTCAAGATGCTCGGACTCGATAACAAGGAGCGGATCAAGGTCAAGGGTGTCGAGGTCGCACCGCGCGACGTGGTGGCGGCGTGCCTGCCCGATCCGGCCCATCTAGGCGACAGGATGATCGGTAAGACGTGCGCGGGCACGTGGGTCACGGGTATGAAGAACGGCAGGCCCCGGCAGGTCTATCTATATCAGGTTACCGACAACCAGCGCTGCATGGAGAAATACGGGGTGCAGGCCGTCGTGTCGCAGACGGCTGTCAACCCTGTGATCGCCATGGATTTGCTCGCCAGCGGGGCGTGGCAGGGCAAAGGCGTGCTCGGGCCAGAGGCGTTCGACCCGGATCCGTTCCTCGCCAAGATGCGCGAGTACGATTTCCCGTTCGGGATGAAGGAGATGTAGGCGATCGCTCGCGGCGGATGACGCATCCGCCGCGAGCGGCTCAATCGCAATGCCCCGTGAGCATGCGCGCACATGTCTGATCAGCCATCCCCTTTCCTCGCTTTGCAGCACCGCAATTTCCGCCTGCTGTGGGCCGGCCAGGGCATCTCCATCGCCGGCACGATGATGCAGTCGGCGGCCGTGCTGTGGCACGTGTCGCTGCTCGTCCCGAGCGACCAGCGCGGCCTGGCGCTCGGCCTGGTCGGATTGGCGCGCGTCGTGCCCATCCTCCTCTTCTCACTGTTCAGCGGCGTGGTCGCCGACGCGCTCGATCGTCGCAAAGTGCTGCTCCTGACCCAGTCCACGCTCGCGCTCACCGCGCTCGTGCTTGCGCTGATCACGTTCGGCGGGCTTGACACGGTGTGGCCGATCTACGTGCTGTCGGCGCTGAGCGCGGCCGTCGCCTCGTTCGACGGGCCGGCGCGCCAATCGTTCTTTCCCAGCCTCGTGCCGCGCCAGCACCTGCCGAATGCGATCAGCTTAAACACGATCATCTTCCAGTTCGGATCAGTGCTCGGCCCAGCGTTGGCCGGCCTGCTGATCGCCGGCGCGGGCGTCGGCTGGGTCTATCTCGTGAACGCGATCTCGTTCCTGGGGGTGATCGTCGCGCTCCTGCTGATGCGCGGCGCCCCGCGCCGCGACGGCGCGGAGAAGCGCGAAGTCAGCCTGCGCGCCGCCGCCGAAGGCTTGCGCTACGTGTTTTCCGAGCCGCTGATTCGCTCTTCCATGCTGCTCGACTTCTTCGCGACGTTCTTCTCCTCGGCGACTGCGCTGCTGCCAATTTTCGCACAGGATATCCTGCAAGTCGGCCCGGCGGCATACGGTCTCCTCGTCGCCGCGCCGTCGATCGGCGCGCTGGCGACGAGCGCGGCGATGGTGCGCCTGGTCGACCGGATCGTGCATCGCGGCCGTGTCTTGCTGTGGGCGGTCGCCGGCTACGGGCTGGCGACCGTCGTGTTCGGACTGTCACAGAGCTTCTGGTTGACGTTCACCTGCCTGGCGCTCGCCGGCGCGACCGATACGGTCAGCGTCGTGCTGCGCAACCTCACCCGGCAATTGGCGACGCCCGATCATCTGCGCGGGCGGATGACCAGCGTGAACATGATCTTCTTCCTGGGCGGGCCGCAGTTAGGCGAGCTGGAGGCCGGTCTGGTTGCGCAGGCGTTCGGCGCGCCGGTCTCCGTCGTCACCGGCGGGATCGGCTGCCTGATTGCCACCGGCTGGATCGCCGCGAAGACGCCGCAACTGCGACATTATCGGCGTGAAGGGCCGGCGCTGGTGGCCCCGCTTCCACAGCCGGCCGATGTAGGCCTGTAGCACGCGAGTGGTATGATCGCTCATCGTTCGCGGAGCACTATGTCGACGGTCAGGTGACAATGGATCTCGAGGCAATCGACGATAAGCGATACGCGATATGCGATAAGCGATAAGCGATATGCGATATGCGATACGCGAGTACGATGACAGCGAGGTGACTTATGGATCTCAAAACTCTCAATGCCGCGCTCACGGAGCATGTTCGTCCCGAAACCTTCCCGGTTGCGGTGCGCCTGGCGCCTCCCGGCGAGGCGCTGCCGCCCAAGACGAAGCGCCCAAGCCGTGACCTGAGCGTGCAGGTGACCATCTGCCAGGGCATCGCGTACTCGCGCCGCTACGGCTGGGTGATGGCCGTGGGCGCCGACGATCTCTCGTGCCCGCTGGCAGCCGCCGTGTTCGGCTTCAAGCCGATGCTCGACTACATGGCGACCGGGCACGCCTGTTACCAGATGTACACGCAGACGCTGGAGGCAGGCGGCACGACCGAAGCAGCAGTCGAGAAACTGCCGTACAAGAGCTTCGAGTACGTGCTCAGCGCGCCGCTGCAGCGCGCCTCCTTCGAGCCGGACGTCATTGTCGTATATGGCAATGCGGCGCAGGTGATGCGCCTGACCGTCGCCGCGCTGTGGCGCGAGGGTGGGCGTCTCACCTCCAGTTTTTCCGGCCGCATCGACTGCTCGGACGAGATCATTGTCCCTCTGCGCTCGCAGAAGCCCGAAGTGATCCTCCCCTGCTACGGCGACCGGGTTTTCGCGCAGACACAGGATCACGAGATGGCGTTCAGCTTTCCCTTTTCGTGGGCCGGGCGCATCGTCGAAGGGTTGAACGGCACCCACCAGGGCGGCGTGCGCTATCCGATTCCCGCCTACTTGCGCTACACCGGCCAGTTTCCGGCTCACTACGAGAAAATGAATGAGCTGTGGGCGAGTAGAGATTGACATGAAGACGGTTCGAGTTCGATCGCTGATCCTCGCCGCTCTCTTCGCTCTTGCGCTGGTCGGCTGCGCCGGCGAGGTCGGCCCCACTCAGAGCGCGATCATCAACGTGCCGAAGCCGGACGATCCCTCGCAGGTGTGGGACGTCGAGCTGAACCTCGGCGCGGCGTCCGTGCGCGTCGATGCGGAAGGCGAAGGGTTGGTGTCGGGGCTGATCGAGTACAACGTCGAGGCTCTCGCGCCTAAGGTGACCGTCACGTCGCAGAGCGTCGTGGTCGGCCAGGACTTCACGGGCGTCCTGCCGCTCAATGCCCGCAACGACTGGCAGTTGAAGCTGGGTCGGGGTGTGCCGATGAGCCTGACGGTGAACACCGGCGCGTCGAGCGGCGAGTGGGAGCTGGGCGGCCTGTCGCTGCGCCGCCTGGGCTGGACGCAAGGGGCCGCCGGCGCGACGATGACGTTCGGCCAACCCAACCCCGACACCATGGACCACCTGCGCATCAACGGCGGAGCAGCCTCCCTGACTGCGCGCGGCCTGGCGAATGCGAACGCGCGCGCCGCGAACCTCACCGCCGGCGCAGGCGCGATGAGCCTGTATTTCGACGGATCGCTGCGCGAAGACATGGACGTCGTTCTCGACGGCGGTGTATCGTCGATCGCCATCTACTCGGGCGGCAACCCGATCGAGATCAAATTCGAAGGCCCGCTGAAGGCAATCGACAACCGGGGATGGGCAGAAATCGACGAGGACACCTATCGCTCGCCCGAGTGGGGCGACGGCGGCAGGCCGAAGATCACCATACGCGCCCGGCTGGGCGTCGCCGCGCTGACGCTCGTCGCCGGGCAATGACTCATGTCGACGCCGCGTTCCGAGTTCCTCTATGGCGTGAGATCCGAGCTGCCGATCGCGCTCGGCGTGATCCCGTTCGGCCTGATCTACGGCGTGCTGGCGATCGATGCCGGGCTGCCGCCCGCGCTCGCCCTGGCGATGTCGTCGATCGTCTTCGCCGGCTCGGCGCAGTTTATCGGCGCGCAGTTGATCAAGGCCGGCGTGCTCGGCGCGGTCATCGTCGCGACGACGCTCGTCGTCAACCTGCGGCACATGCTGTACAGCGCCTCGGTTGCGCCGCATGTCCAGCGCTTGCGCGCCGGGTGGAAATGGCTGCTGGCCTACCTGCTGACCGACGAGGCGTACGCCGTGACGATTACCCGTTACAACCGGCCGGACGGGAGCCTGCACAAGCACTGGTTCTTCTTGGGCGCCGGGGTGACGCTGTGGACGACGTGGCAGGCCAGCACCGCCGCCGGCATCTTCCTCGGCGCGCGGGTGGACCCGTCCTGGTCGCTCGATTTCACGCTGGCGCTGACGTTCGTCGGGCTTGTCATCCCGGCGCTGAGGGATCGGCCGAGCATCGCATCGGCCGTGTCGGCCGGGCTGGTCGCCGTCGTCGCCTTCAATCTGCCGTACAAGCTGGGTCTGATGCTGGCCGCGCTGACCGGCATCGCAGTCGGCCTGTGGCTCGAGACGCGCCAATCCGGCGCCCTGCGCCTGCGGCCATCCCGACTCGAAGATCCCGATCCTGATTAAACCCAGACCGTCTCTGCCCCCTTCTGCCTTTGGAGTTTGAATTTTGGAATTTGGATTTTTAGCTCCTGCCCATGTCTGAACCAGTGCTCTGGCTGACCGTCGTCGCGATGGGCGTAGTGACCTACGCCATACGGCTCGGGCCAATCCTGCTGCTGGAGCGACTCGGCATGCCGCTGCGCGCGCGACGGGCCTTGACCTACGTGCCGCCTGCCGTGCTCTCGGCGATCATCTTCCCGGAGCTTCTCATGCGCGATGGGGCGCTGGCAGTTTCGCCGGGCAACACGCGCCTCGTCGCCGGCGTCGTCGCGGCCATCGTCGCCTGGCGCACCCGGAACGTGCTGCTGACGATCGCCGCCGGCATGGTCACGCTGTGGCTATGGCAAATCGTTATCGCCTTCTGAACATCTGTGTAATCCGTGTCATCCGTGGTTGATCTGTTGGTTGCAGCCGGGAGTCGCGCTATGGGACACAGGGTCTACGACAAGAGCGTGATCGACAAGCTCGGCGTGAAGCCGGATTCGCGCGTCGCCGTGCTGGGCGTTAAGGACGAGTTGTTCCTGAGACAGTTGCGAGAACGCGCGCCGGACGTGTCGAACCGGCTGCGCCGGAATCTCGATCTGATCTTCTTCGCGGCGGACAGCCAGACCGAGTTGGGGAAACTGAGCCGCCTGAAGGCGTTCTTGAAGGCTGACGGCGCGATCTGGGTCGTGTCGCTCAAGGGCAAGGCGGCGCGCCTCAAGGACGTCGACGTCATCGCCGCGGCCCAGGCAGCCGGCCTCGTCGACAACAAGGTGGTCGGGTTCTCAGACACGCACACGTCGCTCAGGCTGGTCATTCCTATTGATCGGAGATGATCTTAACCACGAAGACACCAAGACACCAAGAAAACTTAGTGTCTTTGTGCCTTGGTGGTGAGGTAATGCTTGCCAGGAGGAGAACGTGTCGAAGACTGTGAATCGATGCCCGTGGCCTGCCGACGACCCGCGCATGATCGAATATCACGACCGCGAGTGGGGCGTGCCCGTGCACGACGACTGGAAGCTGTTCGAATTCCTGGTGCTGGAGGGCATGCAGGCCGGGCTAAGCTGGTCGACGATTCTCAACAAGCGCGAGAATTTTCGCAGAGCCTTCGACGGCTTCGATCCAAAGAAAGTGGCGCGTTACACCGCGAAGGACGTGAAGCGCCTGCTGGCCGACGCAGGCATCGTCCGCAACCGGGCGAAGATCGAGGCCGCGATCAACAACGCGCAGCGGTTTGTCGAAATCCAGAAAGAGTTCGGCTCGTTCGACCGCTACATCTGGCAATTCGTCGGCGGCAAGCCGATCCGAAACCGGTTCAAGTCGCTGTCCGAGCTTCCGCCGAAGACGGCGTTGTCCGACGCGATCAGCAAAGACCTGAAGCAGCGCGGCTTCAAATTCGTCGGATCGACCATCGTCTATGCACACATGCAGGCGACGGGCATGGTGAATGATCATCTGGTGTCTTGTTTCAGGCATAGAGAAGTGATGAGGGGAGCGTGACTACGTGGTGCGTGATGCGTGATGCGTGGTGCGTGGTGCGTGAGGAAGATTCGCTACCAAGAAACTTGGTGTCTTTGTGCCTCCGTGGTAGAGACATACCTATCTGATGTGAGCGCGAGCTGAGGAGAGCCATGCGCCTGTCCGTCATCATCCCGGTCTACAACGAGAACGCCACGATTGCGGAGATACTGCGCCAGGTGCGCGCCGTCGGGCTGGCGTCCGAGATCATCGTCGTCGACGATGGCTCGGCGGATGGCACGCGCGACATCCTGAAAGGCGAGGAGTCCGCGCCGAACACGATCGTCGTGTATCACGATCAGAATCGCGGCAAGGGCGCGGCCGTGCGGGCAGGGCTGGAGCGCGCGACGGGCGACATCATCCTCATCCAGGACGCCGATCTGGAATACGACCCGCGCGACTATCCGGCGCTGATCCGCCCCATCGAGGAGGGCCGCGTCAAGGTCGTGTACGGCTCGCGCTTCCTCGGCCCCCGCAAGGCGATGCTCTTCTGGCACATGCTCGGCAACAAGACGCTGACGCTGATCACGAACATCCTCTACAACGCGATTCTCAGCGACATGGAGACCGGCTACAAGGTGTTCCGGGCCGATGTGATCAAGGGCATCCCGCTCAAGTCGAAGCGTTTCGAGTTCGAGCCGGAGATCACGGCCAAGGTGCTCAAGCGCGGCCACCGTATCTTCGAAGTGCCGATCTCGTACTACGGCCGCGAGTACGACGAAGGCAAGAAGATCACCTGGCGGGAGGGGCCGAAGGCGATATGGACCTTAATCAAATACCGGTTCGTTGACTGATGAATGCAGAATGTAGAATGTGGAATGTAGAAATCGAAGCGTCGCTTGCCGGGAGGTAGTCAGATGGACGACACGTCGAGCCGCGAATTCGAGACGCCGAAGGTGATGCACGACGCGCCGCTGCGCGACGACGACGCGGCGTACTTTCACTACTCAGGGAGTGCTGCCACGCAGACCGGCGATTGATCGCCGGTCGGAGCCGACCTACATCTATTCTGTCTGAAAGAGGTAGCCCATGAGAGACGTTTTCATCATCGAAGCCGTGCGCTCGCCCGTCGGCAAGCGTGACGGCAAGCTCAGTTCCATGCTGCCGGTTCACCTGATGGCGCGCGTGCTGCAGGCGCTGCTCGCGCGTTCCGCTATCGAGCCGGCTCTCGTCGAAGATGCCATCCTCGGCTGCGTGACGCCGATCGGCGAGCAGGGCGCGAACATCGCGCGGCTGGCCGTCTTGGAAGCGGGCCTGCCAATGCAGGTGCCGGCGGTATCGCTCAATCGCATGTGCGGCTCAGGCCAGCAGGCGATTCACTTCGCCGCGCAGGCCATCGCGGCGGGCGACATGGACGTCGTCATCGCTGGCGGTATCGAGGTCATGAGCCGCGTGCCGCTC
Source organism: Anaerolineae bacterium (assembly GCA_035283185.1). GTDB lineage: Bacteria > Chloroflexota > Anaerolineae > Fen-1058 > Fen-1058 > DASSFZ01. The sequence goes on from DATEUJ010000168.1 coordinate 8,481, forward strand.
GGCTCGGACTGGCCGAAGGAGTGGCCGCCCGACTTTCCGTACGCGCTCGTCGGCCAGGGTATCTCCGCCGAGATGATGGCCGAGAAGTGGCGCCTCACGCGCGAAGAACTCGACTGCTTCGCGTACGAGAGCCACGTCAAGGCGGCGGCTGCGACGAGGCGCGGCGACTTCGCGCGCGAGATCGTGCCGATCGAAGTGACATTGCCCGACGGCACAACCAACACGCTCAACTACGACGAAGGCATCCGCTTCGAGCCGGACCTGGGCAAAATGAGCAAGCTCCAGCCCGTCTTCAAGGAGGGCGGTGTCATCACTGCCGCCAACTCCAGCCAGATCAGCGACGGCGCGGCGGCGGTGCTGCTCATGTCGGCGGACAAGGCCAACAAGCTCAGGCTCAAGCCCCGCGCGCGGATCGTCGCTCGCTACGTGATCGGCGACGACCCGGTGCTCATGCTCTCCGCGCCGATCCCCGCCACGCGCGCCGCGCTCGAGCGCGCGGGCCTGCGCCTCGACGACATCGCGGCGGTCGAGATCAACGAGGCGTTCGCCTCGGTCGCGCTCGCCTGGCAGAAGGAGCTGCAAGCCGATCCGGCGCGCGTCAATCCGAACGGCGGCGCGATCGCGATGGGGCATCCACTCGGCGCGACCGGAGCGATCCTGATGACGAAGCTGCTGCATCACCTCGAACGGGCGGGCGGCCGCTACGGCCTGCAGACGATGTGCATCGGCCACGGCATGGCAACGGCGACGATTATAGAGAGGGTTTGAAAGACCCGGTAGATCGCGGATCTGACTCGTAGTAGCGACTTTAGTCGCTGATTTGCCGGGACGACTGAAGTCGTCACTACGAAGAAGACCTGCCAGGTCTGCACTCACGTGCGCTATGCGCGCTACGCAGAGCGTGGTGAAATCTCATAGATGGATCGTTGCCACGTTATGCGCGGTTGCCTTCGCGCTTCAGCTCGGCCCGGCTGTGCAGAACCGCTTTCATCCCGACGAGGCGCTATACAGCGCCTGGGCGCTGCAGATTGCGAGCGGGCGTGACACGCTCCTCTTCGGCGCGCCCGTCGATAAGCCGCCGCTGTCGATGTATATCATGGCGGCCAGCCTGTGGGCGCTCGGGCGCGGCGAGATCGCGGCGCGGTTGCCGAGCCTGATGGCCGCCACGCTCACCGTCGCGCTGGCATGGCGGTGGGCCAAAGCGTTATATCCGGCGCGCTCGCGGGCGGGGGAGGAGGGTGGGGGTGTCGTCGCCGCCCTGGCCATGGCGCTCTCGCCGTTCACCATTGCCTTCGGCGGCACGGCATTTCTCGACCCTCTGATGGTGACGTGGGGACTCGCGGCTTGCGTCGCCGCGTCGCGCAGCCGGCTGGGGTGGGCCGGCATCTTCCTCGGCCTGTCTTTCGCGACGAAGGTGCAAGGGCTGCTGTTCACCCCGTTGGTTGTGATCACCGCAGAGTTCGCCAAGAAGCTGTCTGAAGACTCACCACCAAGACACCAAGGCACGAAGAAAAGCCCTAAGATACTTGGTGTCCCTTCGGCTCCGCTCAGGGCAGGCTTGGTGCCTTGGTGGTTACTGCAGCGACTATGCGTCATTGGCCTCGGCTTCGGCGTCGCTGCTGGGCTTGTGATCGCCTGGTCGCTCATGCGCTGTGGGACGCCGTTCTGGGAGCAGCAGGCGATCAACTACGGCGGCCTCCGTTTCGCGTTCGCCGCCGAGCTTGGGCCGAGGCTGATTGGCTGGTTGGGGTTTCTGCCGTATTTCTTCGGGCCAATGCTGGGAGGTATCTTCGTCAGCGGCCTGATCGTTCTGCTCATCCATGTCTTCACGCGCGGCAAAGGAACGAGCGGCGCGGCGATCGATTTACTGCTCGTCGCATATATGGTGGGGTTCTTTGCGCTGCACTGGCTGCTGGCATTCCCGGTATGGGATCGTTACCTGCTGCTCCTCGTGCCGGTCGCGGCGGTGCTGTTGGATCGAAGCGTGGCTGTGATGCTCGGCTGGTTATCTTCGCATAGCCCGAATCCAGGTAGACCTGGCAGGTCTTCGCGAGCCAGCCTACGGCTGACACGGGCGGACAAGACCTGCCAGGCCTGTGCCATGGTAGCTGCAATCGGCCTGATCGCGCTGCCCTTCGCGCTCCAGGCTGCGCGCAGCGAGATCCCGATCGGCGGCGATCACGGCCCGCACGACGGGATCGATCGCGTCGCCGCGTATCTGCGCGAATTGCCCGTGGGAACGGTCGTGTACGATCACTGGCTGAGCTGGGAGTTCGATTACTATTTGTGGGAGGCGCCGCTTTATCGCGCGTACTTCGACACGCCGGCCGACCTGGCGCGCGATTTGCGCGTCTTTGGCCGGTCGTCGACGCGCTACATCGTCGTCCCTGCGAGTGAGTCCCGGGGCAAGATCGAGCGCGCGGTTGCCGATGCAGGATTCAGGATCGCGCCTGTCATGAAGTCTGCCGATCGCCTCGGACGAACTGCTTTCGTCGTTTACCGCACGGTCCCTCGTGAGTGACTTACCGGGTAGTGTGGTGAGCTTCCTGCTTGCTATTCGACGACCGCGCCGTCGGCGATCGCCAGACCCTCGTTGATGATCTCGAAGGCTTCCTTCAACTGCGTCTCGGTGATGCACAGCGGTGGGTTGGTGAAGAAGGTGTTGCTGTAGGTGAAGATGTAAAGCCCCTTCTGCTTGAAGAACGCGGCCAGCTTCTGCATCGGCTCCGACGTGCCATTGAATGGCGCGAGCGGTTCCTTCGTGTTCCGGCTCTTCACCAGCTCGACGATCCCGAACAGGCCGATCGAGCGCACGTCGCCGACCGACGGATGCTCGGCCTTCAAATCGTCGAGCAGGCCGGCCATCACGTTGCCCATGCGCCGGGCATTGCCCACCAAATCGTCATCTTCCAGCACTTTGAGATTGGCGATGGCCGCTGCCAGGCACATCGGGTGCCCGTTGTACGTGAGCCCGCCGGAGAACACGCGGTCGTCGAAGTGGCGCGCGATCTTCTCGCTCAACGCGACGCAGCCGAGCGGCATGTACGCCGAGGTCAGCCCCTTCGCCATCGTGATGATGTCGGGCACGACGGCCCAGTGATCGACGGCGAACCACGCGCCTGCCCGGCCCAGCCCGCACATCACCTCGTCGCAGATCAGCAGGATGCCGTATTTGTCGCACAGCGCGCGCAGGCCCTGCAGGTAGCCATTCGGCGGAACGATCAGCCCGTTCGTGCCGGTGACCGTCTCAATGAACACGGCGGCGATGTTGTGCGGCCCCTCGTACATCATCACTTCCTCGATCTGGTCGAGGCACTTCTGCGCGAAGACCTCGTCGCTGTCGCCTTCCCGGTAGAGCAGGCTCCGATATTTGTGAGGATCGAACACGCGCACGACGCCGCCCATGCCCGGCTCGTTCGGCCAGCGGCGCGGGTCGCCGGTGAGCGTGATCGCGCCGTGCGTCGCGCCGTGGTACGAGCGGTAGCGCGTGATGATCTTGTGCCGGCCGGTGTAAAAGCGCGCGAACTTGATCGCGTTTTCGTTGGCCTCCGCGCCGCCGAGCGTGAAGAAGAACTTGTTCAGGTCGCCCGGCGTGTGCTTCGCCAGCAGCGGCCCGAACTCGGCGCGCACGCGCGTCGCCATGCCGGGGCCGGCATAGGGCAATTCCTCCGCCTGCTGCTTGATGGCTTCGATCACGCGCCGATCGCCGTGGCCGATGTTGACGCACATCAACTGCGAGTTGAAGTCGACGTAGCGCTTGCCGTCGGCGTCCCAGAAGTAGATGCCCTCGCCGCGCACCATCGGGATCGGGTTGACGGCCGCCTGCGCCGACCACGACCACAGCGTATATTCCTTACTCAGGCGTACCATTTCTTCGGCAGACATCGTGTTGGGCATTCGGTTAATCCTTTGCTTCGATTTCACACATCAAGTCACCAGAGTTCGAGCTGGGCAGGATAATCCTCGGCATTTGTCCGAAAGATACGCGGAATGGTCCCGGGACGCTTCATCCCGCCTAGCTCGTTGATGGCCGATTTCACCTGGGTCAGGCACTTCGGCATCTCCTGATTGATTTCTTGACCGTCAAACCGCATCACACTCCAGCCCCGACTTCCCAGCCAATTACCTCGTCGCTTGTCGTAGCGAACAGCATCGGGTTGGAGGTGCCAGGTATCTCCGTCGCACTCTACGTCTAACTGCCCGCGATCGCAGGCGATAGCAAAATCCAAGCTGTAAGAGGTGTTCGCCTCGCGGATCCGAAACTGCCTTTCAGCTACGATACCCTCCTGCTTGAAGGCTGCCCAAAGTGTGTCTTCCAGCGAACTTTCGTTCCACAGGTCGTTGATTTCCTCGGCATCCTGAAACTTTTGCCAGGTCGTCGGGATGAAAGTCACTCTGCGCAATGCCCGACTGGGGATCGGTTGCTTTCGGCGCTGAAGCGGGTCGAGTCGCAGACAATAATACTCGTCGGCGGCGCGAGGATGCTCGGCCTGTTCGGGCAGAAGCTCCCGGCGGATCAGCCGCTCGACGCGTCGCACTTCGGCGTACCAACTGATCGACCAACGATCTGAGCCAAAGGCTTTGGTCTGGTAAAAGGCCAGTACGCGCGGATGCGTGAGACGCGGCGCGCTCTTCACAGGAATGCGATACCATCCGTGATCGCGCGCAATGCGAAAATCCCGTACCTTGTTCAGAATGGCGACCAGAACCGGCGACTTTGCTTGCATCGCCTCACCGATGACGTTACCGGTTATTCCAGGCGGCTCCCAAGCGAGCCTTCAATCTCCAACTTCCAACTTCCAATCTCCAATCTCTAATCTCCAACTAAGGCTCTTGACTGCCCCTGCAGGCGTTTGTACTCCGTAAGCAGCTCCGGCTTGTCGAGCGCCTCGACGAACTGTGCCAGCCAATCCTCGATGTAAGCCTCGTCGAGCTTGCCGTGCTGTGCAAGCAGAATTCCTTCGATGTCTACCCAGTCTTTGCCGCGTCCGGCGACCGCTTTCTGAATGATCAGGTCTTCCGCCGAGCAAATCCATGCCGACCAGCCGCCGAGATCGCGCCGCGCCGCTCGTTCGACGATCAGTTCCTCGTAACCCGGCAATGCGAGCAAGAAATCGACGATCACGTCGTCGATGTCGACGGCGACGATGAGTGGGTTTTCAGGCACGTGCTGGCGCCCGCGCCGGGGAAAGGCTGCTCGAAGCGCGGTTCGGATGGTGTCGTAATTTGTCTCGGGAACGAGGACTTTGATGTCAATGTCGCGAGTGGCGCGCACGATACCCCACACGGGCAACGCCACACCTCCGATGACGGCATAGCGATAGCCATGTTCTTCGAGAAACGTGATAGCCGCGCGGAGTGGCGCCTCAAGCGGCTTTTCCATGCGCACGTCTCCACGCTTCAAGCTTTCGCACCCGTTCGTAGTAGCGATCCAGGCTGGCCAGTTTCTGCTTCCGCTCCCCTTCGCTCTGTGGCGGGGCGATTCGCCAGCAGAACTCGAAGAGATCGACAAACTGCCGCCATTTCTCTTCTGGCGACAGCCTTCCCGCCTCGCGAGCGCGTTCGACCTTCTCGATCTCGCTCCACTGTCGAAGCGACTCGTAGGCTTTGCGATACAGTTCTTTGTCGATGGCCATTGGGTTTCATTCCGCCCGTCCCTCGAGCGCTGAACGAAGGAACTCGAGGAACTAAGGGAACTAACTCGGTCTAGATCAGGCCGTGAATACGGTATCTGTGAGCAGTTCCACTCCTGGCAGCACCTCAGACGCCACCTGTTCGCCCGGTCCGTATTCGCCGTGCAGCGCGTACTCGCCGCGAACCAGGGTGTAGACTTCGACCGAACGCAGTTTCGGGTTGACGATCCAGTATTCCCGCACGCCGGCCCGCTCGTAGGCGTCGAACTTGATCCTTCGGTCCAGGCGGTTGGTCGAGGGAGAGAGGACTTCGACGATCAGATCGGGTGCGCCCTCGATGAACTTCGCCTTGACGATCTCTCGCCGCGCCTGCGCGATGAACAACACATCCGGCTGGACGGGCTGGGCGATGCCCGGCAGGTGGACTTCGATCGGAGCCGTGTAGACGACGCCGAGGTTACCGGCTCTGACAAAGTTTTCAATGGCGACGACGATTTGAACTACAGCGTGCTGGTGTTCCGGATCGGGCGCATTCGTCATGTAGAGCACTCCGTCGATGATCTCGTAACGGACGCCGTCGTCGGGCAGGCGCAGGAAGTCATCGTAAGTCCACTGACCCTGCTCCGGCCACGTCTGATCGGCAGGGAGGGTGGGATAAACGGTCGTTGGAGTGGGAATAGTTGTGGTGGCCATGCTTGCGCTCCTGTGCCAAAGTAAAACGGGTCTTCCGATTTAGTGCGGTTTTAACTCACGGACTGAAGCGAACACGGACTTTTCGCCGTTCTGAGGAACCTGTCCGTGTTCTTTTCAGTCAGTGAGGCGGGCTTTTCCCATTACGCCGCAGACATCAGCGCGTGCTCGGTCGGGATACCATTCTCGTCCCAATTCCGCAGGCGATAGTATTCCGGCAGCATCACGTCCATGTCCGGCAGCACGCCCGCCGCCGAGCCGGTCGGACGCGGCTCTGTCGTGAGCCGAACCGGGAGCACGTCGTCCTTGCGATCGATACCGAGGCGGTTGTTGATGACGCGCTTAAAGTTGAATAGCCGCGCGCCCACGTCGAGCACGTCCTGCCCCGTCCAGCTCCAGCCCATCGCCTTGTTGACCAGCTCGGCGGTCTGGGCCGGCGTGAACGATCCCTTGGTGATGAACTTGCACAAGCCGAGTGGGTTGTAGGTCGTCATATAGTTCTGGAACGAAATCGCAGTTTGGGCGCCGATGCCCGAATCGAAGCGTTTGCGCTCGATCCATTCCTGCGCTTCGCCTTCCTCCCAGCCCGGCCATTCGATGCCGACGCCGCGCCAGTAAGTGAGCGCCTCGAGGTGGCATGCGCCCCGGCTCGCCGTCGCGTAGTTGGCGGCCATGCTGACGAAGCCGCGCGGGTCGTGATAAGGCACCTCCAGACCCTTGACGTGGACGGCGTACGCGTCGCTGCCCTGGCCGACGCGTCGCGCCGCTTCGCGCACGCCCTCGGCCAGTGCGTCGCCGACGTCTTCGCGCCGCCCAATCTTGTGAATCATGGCGATGATCGCGTCGGCGTCGCCCCACCTCAGCTCGACGCCTCCCGTATCGTCCTTCGTGAGCGCGCCCTTCTCGTAGGCTTCGAAGGCGAACGCCAGGACACCCGACGTCGAGATCGTATCGATGGCGTAACGGTTGCACAGGTCGTTCATTGCGGCGACGGCGGTCAGATCGTCGCACTGCAGGTTCGACCCGAAGCCGCACAGCGTCTCGTACTCCGGGCCTTCGCCCCATACGCCGGCGTATTTGCCGTCCTTCACCTCGACCGCCTTGCCGCACCCGATCGGGCAGGCGTGGCAAAAGGTGTGCTTGGTGAAGATCGTCTCGGCGATCGCCTTGCCGGAGGTCTTGACGGTGCCGTCGTACCAGTTGCCGCCGCGCCAATTCATGATCGCGTTGTCGCCGAACTTGTCGGTCGTCGGATGGCCGCCCGCCGTGCCGACCAGGTGCAGCGCCTCGGCCGGCCCGTGCGCCATGATGGCGTGGTTGCTCTCTTTGACCGTCGCGTGGAAGCCTTTCGCGTCGGCGTACAGCGGCTTGTCCTTGCCGCGCGCGACGATCGCCTTGAGGTTCTTCGATCCCATCAGCGCGCCCATGCCGCCGCGCGCCGCCATGCGCGTGTGCGAATGGCCGCCCGTCGCCACGCCCGCGATCTTGACCAGTTTCTCGCCCGCGACGCCGATCACGGCCGGGCGGGCTTTCTCGTCGGTTTCTTTGAGCAACTGGTCGTGGACTTCAAACGTGTCTTTGCCCCACAAGTGCGCCGCGTCACGCACCTCGATCGTGTTCGTGGGTCCGTTGATGTACAGATACGAAGGTCGGGGCGCTTTGCCGGTGATGACGATGCCATCGTATCCGGCGAAGCGCAGTTCTGCTCCAAAATGCCCGCCGAGGTTGGCCTCATTCCAGATGCCGGTGAGCGGCGACCGCCCGCACCACGACGATCGGCAGCCGGTCGGCGCGAACGTGCCGGACAGCAGGCCGTTGAAGACATACAGCGTCGCGCGCGGGTCGAGTGGGTCGATTGACGGATCCATCTCCTCGTAGAACAACTTGGCTGCGTAGCCGCTGCCGAGCAGGTAGTTCTTCACGTCGTCGTCCGAAATCGGCTCGATCGTGTATTGGCCGGTGGTCAGATCGATGCGGATGAACTTGCCGGCGTACGTGTATGGCATAATCGGTTCTCCCGTTCTGGCTGGAAGTAGGTTACGGGCGATATTATAGTCTTTTCGGTACGGCGAGGCAATTGGGGGAGTTAGAGTATGGGGTGGGATGGCTGCTATAATGCACACACGTGATCGCGATGGATTCCAGGCGATAGGCCATTCGCAATACGCTATCAGCCATACGCGATAGGGCCAATCGGAAAAGTGGAGTGCAGACTTCAGTCTGCATGGCCAAAGCGGGCTAAGGCCCCGCACTCCGGGGTTTTCGGATAGGCGATAAGCCATCAGCGATATGCGAATTGTCATGATCGGCCCGTTCGGGCTCAAACCGAAAGGCACCATGGCTGTCCGCGCGCTCCCCATGGCGAGGGCGCTCGCCGCGCGAGGCCATGCCGTGACGATGATTCTCCCGCCGTGGGCAAATCCTGAGGAGAGCGGCCGCATCGACGAAGATAGCGGCGTGCGAATCGAGAATATTGAGTTACCGCCCCACCTGCCGCTGCTATTCCACGTTCGGACGGCGCGCCGCCTGGTCGGGCGCGCGCTGACGCTGGAGTCTGATGTCGTTCACTGCTTCAAGCCGAAGGCATACGCGGGGCTGTCCGCCTGGTGGATCTGGCAGTTGAAGCGCCTCGGCCGGTCGAGAGTTCGACTCGTCGTCGACACGGATGATTGGGAAGGCGCGGGCGGCTGGAACGATCGCGAGAACTATTCCTGGGCGCAGAAGTGGCTATTCGCCTGGCAGGAGCAGTGGGGTCTGCGTCACTGCGATGCGCTGACCGTCGCCAGCCGCGCGCTGGAGTCGATTGTCTGGTCGATGGGTATTTCTCCGTCTCGCGTGTTCTACGTCCCGAATGGAGTAGAGTCATCCAAACTTCAAACTTCAAACTTCAAACTTCAAACTCCAGCTTCCACGCTCCAACCTCCAATCTCCAATTTCCAATCCCCAGCCATCCTCTTATACACACGATTTGTCGAATACAGAGTTGAACGTGTTCTGGATGTGTTTGGGCGGGTCTTGCAATCGATGCCCCAAGTCAGGTTGCTCGTCGTCGGGAAGGGCCTATTTGGCGAGGAGCAGTCGCTGATCGACGGGGCGCGCCAGCGAGGGTGGGGCGATCGAATCGAGTATCTGGGCTGGGTCGAGCCGACTGAGCTGCCGGATGTATTTGCACGCGCCAGCGCGGCGATCTATCCGTTCGACGATACGCTGCTCAACCGGACGAAATGCGCCGTGAAGCTGATCGACCTGCTCGCGGCGGGCGTGCCGGTCGTCGCCGACGCCGTCGGGCAGAACGTGGAGTACATCCGCCACAACGAGACGGGTGCCCTGGCGCCGAGCGGCGACGTAGGCGCGATGGCAGGCGCTGTTGTCGAGCTGCTGAACGAGCGCCGGCGCGCTCGCATCCTGGGCGCGGCGGCGGCGAAGGACGTGCGCGAGAGGTTCGGGTGGGATCGACTGGTCGAAAGCGTCGAACGGGCCTACGCGGTCGGATAAGGATGAAGGATGAGGGATCGCTTCGCGGGATGAAAGAGAGTGGAATGATCGTACGCGGCAAGGTGATCAATGGTTGGCTGGGGCGATGGCTTCCCGTCGCAGCTTGGATGGCGTTCATCTTCTTCCTGTCCGCACAGCCATGGCTGCCGTCACCGGAGGAAGACTGGCTTGAAGAGCTACTCAACATCGCCGGTCACTTCACGGTCTACGTCGTGCTGGCGCTGCTCGTGTCGCGCGCCACCGCGCCGGATGGCCATCTCTCGAAATGGAGCAAGATCCTCGTTATCGGATGGTGCGCCGCATATGCCCTCAGCGACGAGTGGCACCAGAGTTTTGTGCCAGGGCGGGACGCGAGTGTCTTTGATCTGGCAGTGGATGTGTTGGGAGTGCTTGGGGGGCTGATGGTATACGTTTCAAGGCGGCCAAATAAACCTGTCGATGACGTGCCGGTATGAAAACCGTAGTAAATGCGTTACAACAGGCGATCCATATATTGACTTATGCCTGGCCTCTGTGATACAATCTGCCTCAGTAGGGGTAGTAAACATTACAACCGAATACAGGGACGTAGCGCAAGGCCCACGCCATGCGTGGGTGACGAGGTGAAGGTTCCTCCCCGCGAGGGGAGGTTAACCTGGTCGTAGGGGCGACCCCGCGAAGCGCACCCGAAGCGCAGCGGAGCGGTGTGCGGTCGCCCACAACGCCGGGGAAAATCGAGAGATCAGCGGATGCCTTCCGGGGCCGCCATGCCCCGTCCAGTCCCTCCGATGAAAGTGTCGCGGTAAACCGGCGCGGGCAACCCGCCGACAGAGCGTGGCACGGTGGCGAGCAGACCGCAGTGCGGCGGTGTATTGTGTCTGCTCACGGATGCTATGCGGAGGGGCTTGCCTGAGCCATAGTCTTGTTTGAATGGGGCACGCCCGGCGTGTCCTTTTTGTTTACCTGCCCTCCCTCCCCTCCCTCTCCTGAGCTTTCTTCAGGAGAGGGAGGGGAGGGCCGGGGT